>NZ_JACYMG010000010.1:0-242069 GCF_020858035.1 Janthinobacterium sp. EB271-G4-3-2
CATTCGGCGTGCTCAGGTCGGGAAAAATATTTGATCCGGCCTTGCACGCCGCTTGACGGGGATAACAGTATCTACGCGCCCTTCTTTTTTACGTCGTCACCGTCGGCGCATCGCGCCCCGTGCGCTCGCGGATCTGCGCGACCTGCTGCGCCACTGCGATCAGCCCCGCCAGCGCTTGCTGGGTCGGGATGTCATGCTGCGCGGGATCGGCCTCATAGCGCTCCAGGTACAAACGCAGGGTGGCGCCCTCGGTGCCCGTGCCGGACAGGCGCAGCACGATGCGCGCGCCGTCCGTCATGATGATGCGGATGCCCTGCTGCGTGGCCACGGAGCCGTCGACGGGGTCCGTGTAGCTGAAGTCGTCGGCCAGCGCCACCGTGTAGCCATTGAGTACCTGGCCCGGCAAGGCCGCCAGCTGGCCGCGCATGGCCTCCATCAGCTGCGCCGCGCAAGCGCTGTCGATGTCTTCGTAGTCGTGGCGCGAATAGTAGTTGCGGCCATACGTGGCCCAGTGCGCGCGCACGATGTCTTCCACCGACTGCTTTTTTTCCGCCAGCAGGTTAAGCCAGAACAGCACGGCCCACAGGCCATCCTTTTCGCGCACGTGGTTCGAGCCCGTGCCGTAGCTTTCCTCGCCGCACAGGGTGGCCATGCCGGCATCGAGCAAGGTGCCGAAGAACTTCCAGCCCGTCGGCGTCTCGTAGCAGGGAATGCCCAGCGCGCTGGCGACCCGGTCGGCCGCGCCCGACGTGGGCATGGAGCGGGCGATGCCGGACAAACCGGCGCGGTAGCCGGGCGCCACGCTGGCGTTGGCGGCCAGGATGGCCAGGCTGTCCGACGGCGTCACGTCGAAGCGCCGGCCGACGATCATGTTGCGGTCGCCGTCGCCATCGGAGGCGGCGCCGAAGTCCGGCGCATCGGCGCCGGCCATGATGGCGATCAGCTGCTGCGCGTTGACGGGATTCGGGTCCGGATGGCCGCCGCCGAAGTCTTCCAGCGGCAGGCCATTGATGACGCTGCCTTTCGGCGCGCCCAGCATGCCTTCCAGGATGGCCGTCGCATACGGGCCGGAGACGGCGTGCATGCCGTCGAAGCAGAGGCGCAGGCCGCCCGCGAACAGGGCGCGGATGGCGTCGAAATCGAACAGCTGCTGCATCAGTTCCGCGTAGTCCGCGACGGAATCGATCACTTCGACCGTCATCCGCTCGATGCGCACGGTGCCCAGGGTATCGAGGTCGATATCGGCAGCGTCGCTGATCCGGTATTCGGTGATGGCCTGCGTGCGCGCAAACATGGCTTCGGTGACCTTTTCGGGCGCCGGGCCGCCATTGGCGATGTTGTACTTGATGCCGAAATCGCCATCGGGGCCGCCCGGGTTATGGCTGGCCGACAGGATGATGCCGCCGCTGGCGCCATGCTTGCGGATCACGCAGCTGACGGCCGGCGTCGACAGGATGCCGCCCTGCCCCAGCAGCACGCGCGCATAGCCGTGCGCTGCCGCCATGCGCAGCACCGTCTGGATGGCCGCGCGGTTGTAGTAACGCCCGTCGCCGCCCAGCACCAGGGTCTGGCCGCGGCAGTCGCCGAGCGTGTCGAAAATGCTCTGCACGAAATTTTCCAGGTATTGCGGCTGGCTGAACACGCCCACTTTCTTGCGCAGGCCCGACGTGCCTGGCCGCTGGCCGGCTATCGGCGCCGTATTGATGATTTGAATAGCCATCTTGCCTCCATGTTAACTTCGCATGTTAACCCATGCGGGGCCGGCGGCAAAGCGTTGTACGTCTGCCACGGTGCGGTAAACCGCTTAAGCTGGCTGCCCGACTAGAGCCAGCCGTGTTTCCAACGGCGATACGCCAGCTCACTCTTGCATGTCTCGCAACCCCGCACTATAATAAGAATAGTTCTCATTCACATTTGGACTCTCGCCAGAGTCTGCTCCCAGTCACCGGCTGGTGCGCAGCTGGATGACACGCTGCGCCAGCCAGGCACTACGCCAAGCAAGCCTTCCCTATCAATACCTGTGTGCCGCACAACGGCAGGCGCACGAGAAGAAGGATGTTTCATGGCGCGAGCACGTTCGCTGGCCGGCATGGTTGCCGGCCCGTTTTCCCCACCCATTTCCAAGGTTGCCATGCGCCCGCTGTCCATCGCCGTGCATTCGGCCTTGCTGACGGCGGCCTTGGGCGCGGGCGCGGCCCTGGCAGCGGATGCGCCCGCCAAGCCCGAAGAAGCCACCTTGAGCGAAATCAAGGTGCAAGCCCGGCAAGACAAGGCGTCGAGCGAGCACACGGGCTCCTACACCACCAAACAGATGGCCACGGCCACGCGCATGGGCCTGTCCATCCGCGAAACGCCGCAATCGATTTCCGTGGTGACGCGCCAGCGCATGGACGACATGGGGCTGAACAGCCTGGCCGAGGTGCTGGTGCAGTCGACGGGCGTGACGGTGCAGGAAAACGACAGCGAACGCACGAGCTTTTCGGCGCGCGGCTTTTCCATCGGCAACTACCAGATCGACGGCGTGGCCGTCAATTCCGGCAGCAATGCGCTGTTCGACACGGCCATCTATGACCGCATCGAAATCGTGCGCGGCGCCACGGGCCTGGTCAGCGGCAATGGCGACCCGTCGGCCACCATCAACATGCTGCACAAGCGTCCCGGCAAGGAGTTCGCCGCCTCGGCCGGCCTGACCGTGGGCTCGTGGAACAAAGTCCGCCTCGAAGGCGACATCAGCGCGCCGCTGAACGCCGACGGCAGCATCCGCGGAAGAGTCGTCGTGGCCGGCCAGAACCGCCATTCCCATATGGACCTGTACAAGGAACGCAAGCTGGCGGGCGCCGTCATCGTCGAGGCGGACCTGACGCCGGACACTCTGCTGACGGCCGGCATCGACTATCAAAAGAACACGCCGAAAGGCACGAGCTGGGGCACCACGCCCCTGTTCTTCAGCGATGGCACCTCGGCCAACATGCCCCGCTCGTTCAACATGGCGGCCAAGTGGAGCAGCTGGGAGCGTGAATTCGAAAACAAGTACGTCTACCTCGAACACCGCTTCGCCAACGACTGGAAGATCAAGGCTGCCTACGGCCGCCTGGACAGCTCCTCGAACGGCAAGCTGTTCTACGGCGGCAGCGGCTTTCCCAACCGCGACGGCAGCGGCCTGGAAGTCTGGAGCGGCGCCTTCCCCTACGATGAAAAGCAGGACAACTTCGACCTGTCGGCCAATGGCGCCTTCACTCTGTTCGGCCGCCGGCACGACCTGGTGCTGGGCGTGAACGGCTGGAAGCGCACCGGCACGACGAATGAAACCCTGCTGCCCGATCCGCTGCCCTACGCCACCACCATCCCCGACTTCCGCCACTGGACGGGCGACGTGCCCGAGCCGGTGCTGACGCGCACGGGCGCGCGCGACGTCGCCACGACCAAGCAGTCGGGCGCCTTCATCGCCACGCGCATCAACGTCGCGGACAACTTCAAGGTGCTGGCCGGCGCGCGCGTCTCCCGCTGGGAAACATATAACGACCGCATCGACACCCAGGGCCGTTTCGTGAAGCGCAGCTCCGCCTACAAGACGGACGACGTCGTCACGCCGTATGCGGGCTTGGTGCTCGACGTCAGCAAGAGCACCTCGCTGTACGCCAGCTATACGGACCTGTTCAAACCGCAAAACCTGAAGGACAAGAACAACGCCTTCCTCGACCCGATCACGGGCAGCAACGTGGAAGCGGGCGTGAAGAGCGAATTCTTCGACGGCGCCGTGAATGCTTCGTTCGCCGTGTATGAAGCCAAGCAGGACAACCTGGGCGAGGAAGACAAATCGGTGCCGCTGACCTTCGTGCTGCCCGATGGCAGCCGTCCCTATGTCTCTTCGGGCAAGGGCACGAAAAGCAAAGGCTACGAAGCGGAAGTGTCGGGCAGCCCCTTGAGCGGCTGGCAGCTGTTCGCCGGCTACACGCACAACAAATCGAAGACGGGCAAGGGTGTGGTGACCAACACCATCCAGCCGACCAATATGCTGCGCGTCTCGACCACCTACCGCCTGCCGGGCGAGCTGCAAAACGTCACCGTCGGCGGCGGCTTGAACTGGCAGAACGAGATCTACACGACGGCCACCCTGCCGAACAAAAGCAAGATCCGGGTCAGCCAGGGCAGCTACGTGCTGGCCAACCTGATGGCGCGCTACCAGATCAGCCCGAAACTGTCGGCCAGCCTGAATGTCAACAACCTGTTCGACAAGACGTATTTCCGCCGCGTGGGCTTCTATAACGGCGGCTATTACGGCGAGCCGCGCAACGTGGCGCTGAACCTGCGCTACCAGTACTGAAGCACGATACGAGCCGATTTTCCATTCACATAACAAGATAAGGGATACACCATGCACATCACTTCCATCGCGCGCCTCGGCGCCCTCGCCACCGCCTTGCTGGGCGCAGCCCTCGTCTCCGGCAGCGCCAGCGCGCACCAGATCTGGCTGCAGCAGGACGGCAAGGCGGCCAGCGTGTACTTCGGCGAATTCGGCGACAACCTGCGCGAAGCGTCGCCCGGCCTGCTCGACAAATTCAGCATCAAGAACGTGACGTGGGTATCGGCCAAGGGCGCGCAGCCGCTGCAGGCAAGCAAGACGGCCGGCGCGTTCCTCCTCAATGGCAAGGTGGGCGCCGGCGAAAGCATCATCGTCGAGGAAGACAACTACCCGTCGTGGGAAGAGAAAAAGGATGGCAAGGCCACGCGCACCGTGTGGGTCCCGGCCGCGCGCCTGATCGCCGACGGCAAGGCGCAGACGCCAGCGTTGACCCTGGACCTCGTGCCGACCGGCAAACCAGGCCAGTTCCAGGTCAGCTACCAGGGCAAGCCGCTGGCGCAGGCCAAGGTCAACGCCGTGGTGCAATCGGGCTGGGGCAAGGAAGCGTGGAGCGATGCGCAAGGCCTGGTCAGCTTCCCGCTGCCATGGAAGGGCACCTATGTGCTGGAAGTGCAGTACACGGACAAGACGGCCGGCCAGCGCGGCGCGCAAGCCTATGACAAGGCCATGTTCGTGACCACCCTGAGCCTGGTGCAGCCGCAAGGCGTGACGCCGCTGCCGGCCGGCCCGGCCCTGCCGCCGAGCAAGGATCACGACTGACCATGCCAGCGCAAGCCATCACTAAAATCGCGCGCCTGCGGCTGTCCGCCGGCGCCGTGTACCGGCTCGGCGTGGCCTCGCGCAGCGTGGCGGCCATCGTCGGCGGCTACGTGCTGGCCGCGCTGGCCACCATGCTGCTGTCGGTAAGCCTGCCCATGGCCCGTTCCGAAGCCGTCATGACAGCCACCCTGCTGTCGTTTGCCATCTATACCTGCGCCGTGATGTGGGTCTTTGCCACGCGCAGCGCGCTGCGCGCCTGGCTGGGCCTTCTGATGCCGGCCGCCGTCATCGCCGCCATCCTGCAGTGGATGGACGCACTATCCTGGAGTCTCGCATGAAAGAAGGTTTCCGCCAGTCGATGGCATGGCTGCACACCTGGTCCGGCCTGCTCGTCTGCTGGATTTTATTGCTGGTGTTTTGCGCCGGCACGGCCAGCTACTACCGCAATGAAATCACCGTGTGGATGCAGCCCGAACTGCATGGCGCCGCCGCCAGCGAGGTGAGCACCGAGGAAGCGGCCAAGGTCGCGCAGCAGGCGATGGAAGAGCGGGCCACGGGCGCCACGCGCTGGTTCATCAGCCTGCCCGGCGAGCGCAGCCCCGCCACGCAGCTGGGCTGGAGCAAGCCATCGCAACCGGGCGAAAAGAAACGCGGACGGCGCGGCAATTTTCATAGCGAAAAAGCCGACCCGGCCACGGGCGAGGTGCTGTCCAAGCCGCGCGAGACGCGGGGCGGCGAATTCCTCTACCGCCTGCACTTCGACCTGCACTACATGCCGGCCATCTGGGCCCGCTGGATCGTGGGTTTCTGCGCCATGTTCATGTTCGTCTCCATCATCAGCGGCATCGTCACGCACAAGCGCATCTTCAAGGACCTGTTTACCTTCCGGCCGAAAAAGGGCCAGCGCTCGTGGCTCGATGCGCACAACGTGACGGCCGTGCTGGCCCTGCCCTACCACATCATGATCACCTACACGGGCCTGGTCACGTTGATGTTCCTGTACATGCCATCGGGCGCCACGGCCGCCTACAAGGGCGACAAGGATGCCTTCTTCGCCGAAGCGTTTCCCGGCCGCTCGGGCGACAGCAAGCCGGCCGGCGTGGCCGCGCCGCTGACGGCGCTCGCGCCCCTCGTGCGCCAGGCGGAACAGCACTGGGGCGGCGGCAAGGTCGAACGCATTTCCGTCAACCACCCGGGCGACGCCAACGCCACCATTTCACTGACGCGCGCGGGCGGGCGCGACATGTCATCGAAACAGCCGT
Organism: Janthinobacterium sp. EB271-G4-3-2; assembly: GCF_020858035.1. NCBI lineage: Bacteria > Pseudomonadati > Pseudomonadota > Betaproteobacteria > Burkholderiales > Oxalobacteraceae > Janthinobacterium > Janthinobacterium sp. EB271-G4-3-2. Next base: position 6,385 of record NZ_JACYMG010000010.1, read on the forward strand.
CGATGGAATTCGATGGCGTTTCCGGCAAGCTGCTGTCGACCGACGGCGACGCGCAGCCCGGCGCCGCCGCCACGCAAGGCGTGATGGTGGGACTGCACGTCGCGCATTTCGGCGGCCCGCTGCTGCGCGCCCTGTTCTTCCTGTCCGGCCTGGCCGGCTGCGCCATGGTCGCCACGGGCGCCCTGCTATGGGCCGTCAAGACGCGCCAGAAGCAGGCCAAGGCACTGGCCGCCGGCAAGCGCGCCAGCTTCGGCCTGCGCCTGGTCGAGGCGCTCAACATCGGCGCCATCGCCGGCATCCCGATCGCCTTCGGCGCCTACTTCTGGGCCAACCGCCTGCTGCCCGTGGCGATGGAAGACCGGCCGCAAGAGGAAATCGCCTGCTTCTTCGGCGCCTGGGCCCTGGCCGCCATCGTCGCCCAGCTGCGCCCGTCGCGCGCCATGTGGCGCATGCAGCTGGCCGCCGGCGCCTTCCTGCTGGCGTCGCTGCCCGTGCTGAACGTCTTTACCACCGATTCGCACCTGGGCGTCACGCTGTTCCTGGGCCGTGGCCCCGTGGCGGTGGCCGCCTTCGACCTGGTGGTGCTGGTACTGGGCCTGGGCCTCGCGTATGCGGCGTTCAAGTTGAAACCGCTGCCCGTGAAAGCGGCCAAGGCGGCGCCAGTAAAACCGGCGCAGACGATGGAGGCCGCGTGATGGAGCTGCTGTCGAACTTCCTCGTCTTCGCCCTGTGCTATGCGGGCCTGTCCTCGCTGTGCCTGGCCATGGACCGCCACTACGCCGACCTGCACGGACGCGGCGCCGAACCGCCCGCACCGCTGCGCCGCCGCCTGCAATGGGCAGGCTGGCTGGCGCTGGCGGCGGCCCTGGCCTGGGCCATGCACATCGCGGGCGGCGGCTATGGCCTCGTCTACTGGGTCGGCAGCCTGACGGGCTGCGGCTTGCTGCTGATCTGGCTGCTGCCGTACGCCCCTCACCAGGCCATGCGCCTGGCGCGCATGATCGGCGTGGCGGCCTTGCTGGCCGCCGTCGCGCTGGCACTGCTGTAATTATCATGGCCATGCCCCCCCTGCTGTCCACGCAGCTGGAAAGCCACTACCGCGCGCACCACGGCTGGCTGGCGCACTGGCTGCAGCGGCGCCTGGGCAATGCTGCCGAGGCGGCCGACCTGATGCACGATACCTTCGCGCGCCTGCTGGCCGGCGCGCCCATGCAGCCGCACACGCCGGCCCTGCGCGCGCCCAAGGCTTACCTGGCGACCGTCGCCAAACACCTGCTGATCAACCATTTGCGCCGCCAGTCGCTGGAACGCGCGTGGCTGGCCGCGCTCGCCGCCCTGCCCGAACAGCAGGTGCCATCGGCCGAGCAGCGCGCGGAAGTCCTGCAGGCGCTGCAAGCGGTCGACGCCATGCTCGACGGCCTGAAACCGAAGGTGCGCGCCGTCTTCATCATGGCGCAGATCGAAGGCCATGCCTATGCGGACATCGCCGCACAGCTGGGCATCGGCGAGCGCTCCGTGAAACGCTACATGGCCGAGGCGCTGACCGAATGCGTGCTGCTGGCGCAGGACTTGCCGGCATGAGCGCGGCCACTTCGCCATATCCACCGTTGTCGCGCAAGGTGGCGCGCCAGGCCGTCGAATGGTATTTGCTGGAGCAGTCGGGCCAGGCCACGCCGGACGACTTGGCCGCTATCGCCCAGTGGCGTGCACGCGACCCGGAACACGCGCGCGCCTGGAACAGGGTACAGCAGGTGAGCCAGACGGCTGGCCTGCTGCCGCCGGAGTTGGCCGTGCCCGTGCTGCGCCGGCCGCAGCGCCGCGTGGCCGTGCAGGTGCTGCTGGCGCTGATGGCGGCGCCAGCCGCCTGGCTGCTGGTGCGCCACGACATGCTGGCCGATTACCGTAGCGGCGTGGGCGAACGGCGCGAAGTCTCGCTGCCCGACGGCGGCACCGTGGTGCTCAACACGGACAGCGCCGTCGACGTGGCGTATGGCGCCGGCGAACGACGGCTGACCCTGCGCCGCGGCGAAGTACTGGTGCAGACGCGCCCCGGCCATGCGGACAGCCGCCCTTTCATCGTCGCCACCTGCCATGGCCGCATCCGCGCGCTGGGCACGCGCTTCATCGTGCGCGTCGACGACGACGGCAGCCGCGTGACGGTACTCGAACACGCGGTGGAAATCACGCCGCGCGCGCCCTCGGCCACCGTCCGCACGCTCGTGGCGGGCCAGCAAAGCCGCTTCGACGCCAATCACGCCGGCCTGCCCGCGCCGGCGCCACTGCAAGCCGATGCGTGGGCGCGCGGCATGCTGGCGGTGCTGGACATGCGCCTCGATACCTTCGCTGCCGAATTGTCACGCTACCGCCCCGGCCTGCTGCGCGTGGAGCCGCAAGTGGCGGGCTTGCGCCTGTCGGGCGCCTTCCAGCTCGACGACACGGACGCCGTACTGGACAGCCTGGCGCGCATGCTGCCCGTCGACGTGCTGTACCGCACCCCATACTGGGTCACCATCGCGGCCGGAAAAAAATAATTGATAAAAATTGGCCCTTTTTTCGCCGTGACCTGTCCTGAGGGTATTACAACGATACCTTACAACGACACTCACCGGAAAGGCCAGTCCCATGCACCCACCCCGTTTGACTCCCCTCGCGCGCGCCATCGGCGGCGCCTTGATCCTGCTGTCGCTGGCGCAGGCGCCGGCCATGGCGGCCGATGCCGCCGCGCCAGCCGCCGCGCAAACGGTCTTCCACGTGCCGGCAGGCGAACTGTCCGCCGCCATCGCCAGCTTTGCCATCGAAGCAAAAGTGAGCGTGGGCGCGGCGGCCGAACTGCTGCAAGGCGTGCGCACGCCGGGCCTGAACGGCAGCTACACGGTGACGCAGGCACTGGCCCGCCTGCTGGCCGGCACGGGCCTCGAGGCGCTGCCCAGCGGGGAACGCAGCTACGTGCTGCGCAAGGCGGGGGCCGCATCGACCGGCGCGCCTATCGCCGCCACCCTGGACGAAGTGGCCGTCAGCTCCAGCGCCCTGCGCGACGGCACCACGGAAGGCAAGCGCGGCTACGCGGGCCTGACCAGCGCCACGCGCCTGAACCTGTCGCTGCGCGAAACGCCGCAGGCCGTCAGCGTCATCACGCGCCAGCAGATCGACGACCAGGGCTTGCGCACCTTGCAGGACGTGCTGGTGCAGGCGCCCGGCATCACGGTCGACCATTCGTCGAGCACGCGCGAATACGACCAGGTATTTTCACGCGGCTTCGAAGTGACGTCGTACATGTTCGACGGCATCCCGACCAGCAAGAACCTGGAAGCGCGCACCTACGACATGGCCATCTACGATCGCGTCGAAATCATCCGCGGCGCCACGGGCCTGATCAGCGGCACGGGCAGCCCGTCGGCCGCCGTCAACCTGGTGCGCAAGCGCCCGGGCCGCGCTTTTGCCGCCACGGCCGGCGCGCAGCTGGGATCATGGGACCGCTACCGCATCGAAGGCGACGTCTCGACGCCGTTGACGGCGGACGGCAAGGTACGCGCGCGCCTCGTCGCCGCGCATGAAGACCAGCGCTCGTTCATCGACCGCTACCGGCAGAAAAAGGACGTGCTGTACGCCATCGTCGAAGCGGACCTGACGCCGTCGACGGTACTCGGCGCCGGCATCAACTACCAGCAGGAAAAGCTCAAGGGCGCGGGCCGCGACTTTCCCATGTTCTATGCCGACGGCTCGCAGACCCGCTTCCCCCGCTCGATGAACGGCACGGCCGCGTGGAGCACGTATGACCGCGAGCAGAGCATGCTGTTCGCCACGCTCGACCATTATTTCGACAACGACTGGATCGCCAAACTGGCCGTCAGCCGCAGCAGCAACCAGTACGACGCCTTGCAGGGTTTTTCCGGCAATGGCTACCCGGACCGCATGACGGGCGGCGGCATGCGACTGTGGCTGGCCAACTGGCACAGCAAGCCGCAACAGACCTCGCTCGACGCGTACGTCAGCGGACCGTTCCAGGCCTTCGGCCGCCAGCACGAACTGGTGCTGGGCGTGAGCGCCTCGGAACTCGAGACGAATAGCCCCGTCTATCCGGGCTGGCGTCTCGCCGGCTATGACCATGCGGTGCCGAATATCCACGCCTGGAATGGCGATATGCCGGTGCCCGACTACAGCGGCACGCGCCTGGGCAGCTCGTACGACAAGGAGCGCGAAAGCGGCCTGTATTCGACGCTGCGCCTGCGCCCGACGGACGCGCTGTCGGTGATCCTGGGGGCGCGCCTGTCGTACTGGAAGCGCGACATCCGCAGCGATTACGATGCCGACACGGACCTGTACGACGCGATGCGCGAAAACGGCAAGATCACGCCGTATGCGGGCCTCGTCTACGACCTGGGCCGAAACTGGTCGGCCTATGCCAGCTACACGAGCATCTTCACGCCGCAAAGCCAGCGCGACGTCAACAGCCGCTTCCTGGCGCCGCTCGAGGGCAAGAACCACGAAGTGGGCGCCAAGGGCGAATTCTTCGGCGGCAAGCTCACCACCAGCGCCGCCCTCTTCCAGCTGAAGCAGGAAAATCTGGCCGAAGCCGATCCGGGCAATATCTGGATCATCGGCACGGGCGGCGGCTCCTACGCCTATCACACGGTCAAGGGCGCCACCACGCGCGGCTTCGAGGCGGAAGTATCGGGCCAGTTGCGCCCCGACTGGCAGCTGACGGCCAGCTATGCGCATAGCCGCATCCGCAATGCCGCCGGCGCACGCATCCAGACCAACCAGCCGCAGAACATGGCCAAGCTGTGGACCACCTGGCGCCTGGCGCAAGGCGTGCCTGGCCTGGTGCTGGGCGGCGGCGTGAACTGGCAGAGCGATATCTACATGGATGACCGCGGACCGAATGGCGAACGCTTCACGCAGAAGGCGTATGCGGTGGCGGGACTGATGGCGCAATACCAGGTCAGCAGGCAGCTGGTGGCGACACTGAACGTCAATAACGTCTTCGACAAGCGCTACTACTCGACGGGCATGGGCGGCTACTACGGCGATCCGCGCAATGCCATGCTGTCGCTGCGCTATCAGTTCTGAATGGCTTCGCTACTTTTGAGCAGCGCCTCGATGTCCTCGGGCGCCACGGCGCGGCCAAGAAAATAGCCGAACGCCTCGTCGCAGCCCATCTCGGCCAGCAGTTCCAGCTGCTCGCCGCTTTCCACGCCGCCGGCGATGGTGCGCAGTCCGAGCGTGCGCGCCATCGCCACAATGGCGCGCACCACGGCGCTATCGCCGCCCGGCTTGCCCAGGTCGTCGACGAAGCACTTTTCGATCTTCACGGCATCCGTGGGAAAGCGTTTCAGGTAAGTGAGCGAAGCGTCGCCCGTGCCGAAATCGCTGATGGCGATCGCCATGCCCAGCTGGCGGAACTGGCGCAGTATCAGCTCGCAGTTCTGGTTGCTGTCGATCAGGATGCCGGCGGCGATTTCCAGTTCGATGCAATGGCCCGGCACGCCGGCCGCCTCCAGCGCGGCGGCGAAATTGCGCGCGATATCGCGCTGGTAGAACTGGCGCGCGGACAGGCTGACGGACACCGTCAGCATCTGCCCCTGCGCGATCCAGCTGCGCGCCTGCTCCACGGCCGTGGCCAGCACCCAGGCACCGACCGGCAGGATCAAGGCGCTTTCCTCCAGCACCGGCAAAAAGTCGAGCGGCATCATCAGGCCCAGTTCCGGGTGCTTCCAGCGCAGCAGCGCCTTCACGCCCGTGATCCTGCGCGTCGTCAAGTCCATGCGCGGCTGGTAGTACAGCACGAATTCATTGCGTTCAAGCGCGTGGCGCAGGGCCGTCTCGAGGATGGTGCGCGAATACGACTGCGTCTGCATGCGCGGCGCATAGCGCTGGCAAGTACCGGGCGCGTGGCGCTTGGCCGCATACATGGCCAGGTCGGCCTTTTCGATCAGCGCATTGACGTCGTCATCGTCGTCCGGGTACAGGGCCACGCCCACGCTGGCCGCCACCGACAGGCTGTATTCGCCGATGACGAAGGGCGCGGCGATGGCGCGGACGATTTTCTCGGCCACCCGCTCGGCATCGTGCGCCGTGCGCAGTTCCGTCAGCAGGATGATGAATTCGTCGCCGCCCTGGCGCGCCACCGTGTCGACCTTGCGCACGCACTGCTGCACCCGGCGCGCGAACTCCGTCAGCACCTGGTCGCCCACGTCGTGCCCCAGGCTGTCGTTGATGGATTTGAAGCGGTCGATGTCGACGAACAGCACGGCCAGCAGCCCCTGGTGGCGGCGCGCGTAGGCGATGCCGTGCTCGAAGCGGATCTGGAAATGCAAACGGTTCGGCAAGCCCGTCAAGCCGTCGTGGTGGGCGATGAATTCCAGCTGCTGCTCGGCGCGCCGGCGCGCCGACACATCGTGCAGCAGCAGCACCGCGCCGCCCTGCGCCAGCGGCGCGCAGCTGTACTGCACGTCGATGCGCTTGCCGTCGAGATGGCGCAGCAGCACGGCGCCGCGCGCCACTTCCAGCACTTCCTGCCGCGCCACGCAGTCGCGCACCTGGCGCGCCGCGTCGATGGGCGTGCCGTCATGGAACAGCGGCAGCAGCTGCGTCACGGCCTGGCCCGGGCCATCGTCGCCCAGCAGCCCGCCCATGGCGCTGGCGCGGGGATTCAGGTACCGCACCACGCCATCGTGGTCGGTGCCGATGACGGCCGCCGGCAGCGCATGCAGCAGCGCCAGCGCATCGGCCATGCGTTGCGCCTGCGCCGCCTGCAGCACCGCGCCCGTCGCATGGCGCATGCGCCACGTGCGCGCCGCCCGCCACTGGCAGGCCAGCAGCACGGCGAGCACCATGGCCAGGGCCAGGCACAGCGCCGTCATGCGTCACCCGGCAGGCGGAAAGTACGGAACATGGTTTTCCTTTGCAACGTGCGCCATGCGGCCGGGCGCAGATACATGCTGAAAGGAAATAATATAAGAATTTTGGCGTGATATTTGCCTGATCGGGCGCCGCTTGACTGGCATCAAGCGGCGCGCGGAACGTGTGCTTCAAGCCAGCGACAGCGTCCGGGCCGCGGTGGCGCCCGCCGCTGCGGCCACGCCGGGCGTGCCATGCAGCTTGAAGATGCTGACGGCGTCGGCCAGGCTGGCCGCCTGCTGCTGCAGCGCGTCCGCGGCGGCGGCGGCCTGCTCCACCAGGGCCGCGTTCTGCTGCGTCACGCCATCCATCTGGCTGATGGCGATGCTGATCTGCTCGATGCCGTCGCGCTGCTCCACGCTGGCCACGGCGATCTCGCCGATGATGGCGTTCACGCGCTGCACGCTGCTCACGACCTCATCCATCGTGCGCCCCGCCTGGCCGGCCAGTACGCTGCCCTCTTCCACCGTGCGCACGGATTCGCCGATCAGCTGCTTGATTTCCATGGCCGCCGCGCTTGACCTCTGCGCCAGGCTGCGCACTTCCGTCGCCACGACGGCGAAGCCGCGCCCCTGTTCGCCCGCGCGCGCCGCTTCCACGGCCGCATTCAGGGCCAGGATATTCGTCTGGAAGGCGATGCCGTCGATGACGGCGATGATGTCGACGATGCGCTTGGACGAGGCATTGATATGGCTCATGGTCCGCACCACCTGCGCCACGGCTGCGCCGCCGCGCTGCGCCACGTCGGACGCGCCGCCGGCCAGCTGGCGCGCCTGGTCGGCGTTGCCGTTATTTTGCCGCACCGTGGACGTCAGCTCGATCATCGAGGCGGCCGTCTCTTCCAGCGAACTGGCTTGCTCTTCCGTGCGCGAAGACAGGTCCATATTGCCGCTGGCGATTTCCGCCGAGGCCGTGGCGATGGCGTCCGTGCCGGTGCGCACACGTCCCACGATGGCGGCCAGGTTGCCGCTCATGGCTTTCAGGGCCCGCAGCAGGTCGCCGATTTCATCGCGGCTGCCATCGGCCACCACGGCGCGCAAGTCGCCGGCCGCCACCTGCTGGGCGATGCCGACGGCCGCGCCCAGCGGCAGCGTGATGCTGCGGATCAGCCACCACACGGTGACGGTGCCGACCACCAGGGTCACCAGCACGGTGGCCAGCATGACGATGCTGGCGCTGCGGTGCGCGGCCGCGTCCTGCTCCTTCATTTGCGCCATCAGGCTGTGCGACTGCTTGCCGATGGCAGCGACGATGGCGTCGATCTGGCGCGTCGGTTCGCGATCCATGCCCTTGACCAGCGCATCGACCACGTGGGCGCTGTCGGCGCGCGCGCCATCAAATTTTTGCAGGGCCGCCAGGTAGCTCACTCCCAGCGCATCATGCGCCTGCAGCGCCTGCGCCACGGGCGCCGTGTCGAGCCCCAGCGCCGCCATCATGGCCTGCAGGCTTTTCAATTCCTTGCGCGTCTGCGCGCCGCTGGCGACGAACGCTTCGCGGTAGCGCTGGAAGGCGGCCGCATCGCCGCCGCGCAGCAGGATGTTTTTCCACTCCTGCACCTGGATCTTGAATTCCACCTGCGCGCTGCGCGCCGCGTCGATGGCTTCCGTCAGGGCCACGGCGCGCTGCATGGCGTCCGCGCTGCGCGCACTGGCCGCGTCGAGCGCGCTCCAGCCGCGCGCGCCGACGAACACCAGCGCAAGAAAGAAGAAGGCGCCCAGCAGACCGAGGCGGACGGAGATTTTCAGATTCGCAAGTTGCATGTGTTTCTCCCGGCGGCAAGAACAGGATGGCAACAAAAGCGCCGCCAAAAACTATCCAATTCTCACCGAACAAGGAAATCATGCGGCGCGCCTCGTGAAAAACCAAGCAACGCTTTCGTTAGAGAAACACTTTCAACATAGAAACAACAAATTACAAGGAAAAGTTAACTATCCGGCCACGCCGTCGGCCGCCGCACCGGCAAATTCCTCGCGCAGCAGCGGATACAGACGCCGGTAGCGCGCCAGCCGTTCGTCCAGCACGGCGGACGCTTGCGGCGCAATTGTCTCCTGCACGGCAGGCCGCGTACACACTTGCGCGGAGGGCAAGCCCGTCACCGCCATCTGCGCCAGACGCGCCGCGCCCATGGTGCCGCCAGCCGCGCCGTGGTCGTGGCGCAGCACGTGCAAGCCCGAGGCATTCGCGCACAGCTGGGCCCAGAAGCGGCTGCGCGAACCGCCGCCGACGAACGATGCTTCTTCCAGATGCGTGCCGGCGCTGCGCAAGGCCGCATTGCCGTCGGCCATAGCAAAAGCCACGCCTTCCATCGCGCTGTAGGCCAGTTCCGCCCGGCCGTGTTCCGTCGACAGGCCAAAGAACACGCCGCGCGCGGAAGCGTCGTTGTGCGGCGTGCGCTCGCCGCTCAAATACGGCAGGAAGATGGGTGCCGTGCGCGCCTCGACGTTTTCCGCCAGGCTGACCAATTCGCCGATGTCGCTCGACTGCGTCAGCCGCGCCACCCAGCTGAGGCTGGACGCGGCGCTGAGGATCACGCTCATCTGGTGCCAGCGCTCGGGCAGGCAGTGGCAGAACGCGTGCACGCCCTGGCCCGGATTCGGCGCAAAGCCGTCGCTGCCGGCAAACAGCACGCCGGACGTCCCCAGCGACAGCAGGCCGGCGCCCGGCTCCACCACGCCCAGGCCGACAGCCGCCGCCGCATTGTCGCCCGCGCCGCCGGCCAGCAGCACCGGGTGCGCGATGCCCCATTCCTGGCACAGCGAGGGCCGCACCTGCGCGGCGGCGGCGCTGCCTTCGACCAGGCGCGGCATGTGCTCGCGGGTCAGGCCCGTGGCCGCCAGCATGCGCTCGGACCAGTCGCGTTTGGCCACGTCCAGCCACAGGGTGCCGGAAGCGTCGGACATGTCGGAAACATACTCGCCCGTCAGGCGCAGGGCCACGTAATCCTTGGGCAGCAAGACCTTGGCCGTGGCGCGGAACAGCGACGGTTCGTACTTTTGCAGCCACAGCAGCTTGGGCGCCGTGAAGCCGGGCATGGCCTGGTTGCCCGTGATGGCGCGCGACTCGGGCACCAGCGCCTCGAGTTCCACGCACTCGGCAAAGGCGCGCGTGTCGTTCCACAGGATGGCTGCGCGCAGCACGTGCTGCTGCTTGTCGAGCAGGGTGGCGCCATGCATCTGGCCCGACAGGGCGATGCCGCGCAAGCCGGAAAACGCCACCGGCTGGGCGGCGCGGATGGCGGCGATGACGTCCAGGGTGGCGTGCCACCAGTCTTCGGGATTCTGTTCCGACCAGCCGGGATGAGGGCTGGACACGCGCAGGGTCACGCCGGCGCTGGCAACGATGGTTTGCGCGTCATCGGTGAGGATGGCCTTGACTTCGGAAGTGCCGATATCGATACCGAGATAAGTCATTTGATTCCAGAATAAAGTTAAGAATGGCCGTCGCCGGACGGATCGGGCATGTTCATCAGCAGGCAGGAGCGGAACTTCGACGGCGACATCTGCTTGTGGGCCAAAAACTGGCGGTTGAAATTGGAAAGGTTGTTGAATCCCGTGCGGTAGCAGATATCGGTGACCTTCATGTCCGTGTTCATCAGCAGTTCGCAGGCCAGCGCGATGCGCTCCTGGTTCACGTACTGGATGAACGAGGTGCCCGTATGCTTGCGGAAGAAACGCGTGAACTTGAGCGTATTCATCTCCGCCACGTCAGCCACGTCCTGCTCGCAAAAATCGAGCGTGATGTTCTGCTTGATATACGCCAGCACCAGGTTGATGGTCGACGACATGTAGCGGCCCGCCTGCGCCAGATAGGTGACGCTGGCCAGGGGCCGCCGCTCGCGGCAGTCGCACAGCTCGCCGAACAGGCGCGTAAACAGTTCAACCCGGCGCAAGCCCTGCGCCGTCGTCAATTCCTTCATCAGCGGCACCAGGCGCAGGCCCAGCGCATCGGGAAATTGCAAGCCCCTGGCAGCCTCGCCCAGCAGGGCTTTCAGGGGCGCCATTTCCGGGAACAGCAGCGCGCAGCGTTCGATGAAGTCGCCGGAAAACTGCAGCACCAGGTCGCGCTCGGGCAAGACCACGCCTTCCGGCAGTTCGCTGACCCAGTTGTGCGGCAGGTTCGGCCCCGTCAGGATCAGATTGCCCGCCCCGTAGCTGCCGATATGGTCGCCGATGAAAAATTTGCCGTTTGACGTGATGATGAAGTGCAGTTCGTACTCGGGATGAAAATGCCATTTCGCCACCGTGTGCGGAAAGCCGTGCGCCCACGCGCGAAACGATTCATGGATCGGTTTGTGGATCAGTTCCAGGTCAGGCGTCACGGCAGTTCCTTACGCGGTCTCGTTGCCAGCTATTCTAACCACTTACCTGGTCATTGAGCGCCAAAGCCAGACCGCTGTCGGCGTCGAACAGGTGCATGTGCTCTTCATCGAAGGCCAGCGCCAGGGTCTGGCCCACCTGCGCCGCGCTGTTGGCCGCGTTCGCCGGCAGCAGCGCCGACAAGGTCAGGGCGCCGCACTGGAAGCTGATCAGCGCTTCGGCGCCCAGCAGTTCGACCAGGTCGATCACGCACGCCAGGCCATGCGTGCCTGCCTGCTCCTGCGGCAACGCCGCGCGCAAGTGATTCGGCCGCAAGCCGAACACCACGCGCGTGCCCTCGGCCAGCGCGGTGAAGCGGAGCGATATCAATGGCCAGCGGTAGCCGGCGCACACGAGCACCGTTTGCCAGCCATCCTTCTCGACAACGCCATCGATGAAGTTCATGGCAGGGGTGCCAATGAACCCTGCCGCGAACAGGGTGCGCGGATGGTTATACAGCTCCGCCGGCGTGCCGATCTGCTCGATATGCCCGCCCTTCATCAGCACCACCCTGTCGGCCAGGGTCATCGCTTCGAGCTGGTCGTGCGTGACGTACAAGGTGGTGGTGCGCAGGCGGCGGTGCAGGCGCTTGATGTCGGCGCGCAGCTGCGCGCGCAGCTTGGCGTCCAGGTTCGACAGCGGTTCATCGAACAGGAACACTTGCGGCGTCTTGATCATGGCGCGCGCAATGGCCGTGCGCTGCTGCTGGCCGCCCGACATGGCGCGCGGCTTGCGTTCCAACAGGCTGTCCAGGCTGAGGATGGCCGCCACCTCGCGCACGCGGCGCTCGATCTCGTCGTTCGGCACCTTCAGGCGGCGCAGGCCGAAGGCGATGTTGTCGTACACCGTCATGTGGGGATACAGCGCGTAGTTCTGGAACACCATCGCCACGTTGCGCGCGCGCGGCGGCAAATCGTTGACGATGGCGCCGCCGATGTGCAGCTCGCCGCCGCTGATGTCTTCCAGGCCCGCGATCATGCGCAGCAAGGTCGATTTGCCGCAGCCCGATGGCCCCAGCAGGACGATGAATTCGCCGTCATCGATTTCCAGGTCGAACGGCTGCAGCACGGCCGTCTTCTCGTCGTAGGTCTTGTGCAGCTGCCTGCAAGCGATATTTGCCATGGTTAGTCTCCTGCCAGTTCGATCTGGATCTTGACGTCGCGCGGATGGCCCTGGGCCGCTTCCTCGAACGCCCGCACGCCGTCGGCAAAGCCGAAGGTGCGCGAAATGAAGGGTTTGACATCGATCTTGCCCGAAGCGAGCAAGGCGATCGCGCGCGGGAAGATGTTCGCGTAGCGGAACACGGATTCGATGCGCACTTCCTTCGCCTGGATGGCGACGATATCGAATGGGACATTTTCGGGCGGCATGCCGACCAGCACCAGGCAGCCGTTCGGGCACAGCAGGTCGACGATGTTGTCGTAGGCGCGCATGCCGCCGCTGGCCTCGAAAACGATGTCGGCGCCCCAGCCGTCCGTCAGCTCGCGCACCGTGTCCGCCAGGCTGGCGTGGCGCACGTCGACCGTGGTCACGGCGGGATTGCCGGCGAACAGGGCCAGCTTTTCCGGCACCAGGTCGGCCAGGATCACGCGCGAGCAGCCGCCCGCCAGCGCGGCCAGCGCATTCATGGCGCCGATGGTGCCGGCGCCGATCACCACGGCCACGTCGCCTGGCTTGATGGCAGCCTTCTTGGCCGCCTGCAGGCCGATGGCCAGCGGTTCGACGATGGCGCCTTCGCCGAAGCTGACGTTGTCGGGCAGCTTGAAAGTAAAGGCGGCCGGATGCACGACATACGGCGTGAGGCATCCGTGGATGGGCGGCGTGGCCCAGAAGCGCACGGCGGGGTCGAGGTTGTACAGGCCGCGCATGGTGGCCGGCGAATCGAACTGCGGCACGCCCGGCTCCATGCAGACGCGGTCGCCCACCTTCAGGTGCGTCACGTCATCGCCCACTTCGGCCACCACGCCGGACGCCTCGTGCCCGAGCACCATCGGCGCTTCGACGGCGAAGGGGCCGATCTTGCCGTGCTTGAAATAGTGCACGTCGCTGCCGCAGATGCCCACGGTGTGAATCTTGATTTTCACGTCGCGCGGGCCGACGGCCAGCGGCAGGTCGATGTCGCGCAAGGTGATGGAATGCGCTTGTTCCAGTACGAGTGCTTGCATGATGGATTTCCTTATTTATGTTTGAGCATGGAGTTGAGCAGCCGTCCCAGGATGCCGACGAACAGCAGCGGCGGCAGCGCCAGCAGCACGGTGGAAGCGTTGACCACGCCCCACGGCACTTCCTGGCCCATCGAGGTAAAGGCCGACGCCACCACGGGCAGGGTCATGCTTTTCGACGAGGTGAGCGCCAGCGCGATCATCAGTTCATTCCAGACCAGCACGAAGCTGAAGACGATGCCGCCCATCAGGGTTTTCGAGGCCACCGGCAGGGCCACGTACCAGAACACCTGGTACGGGCCGTAGCCATCGAGCGCGGCAGCTTCCTCGATCTCTTTCGGGATGCGGGCAAACGCGGGAATCGACAGCCAGATGATGGTCGACAGGGTCACCAGCAGATACGTCACCACCATCGACAAGCGCGAGTCATACAGGCCCAGGTCGATCCAGATCGAGATCAAGGGAATGGCGACGGCCACCGGTGGCAAAAAGCGCAGCGACAGCAGGAAGAACTGGATATCCTTCTTGGCCGGGACCGGATAGCGGGCGATCGCATACGCGGCGGGCACGCCCAGCACGGCGCCGGCAAGCACGGCGACGCCGACGATGGCCACGCTGTTGCCCAGTCCCGTCAGCACTTCCGGGCTGGCCAGCACCTGCTTGTAGTTGGCCAGTGTCGGGCTGAAGAAAAAGCGCGGCACGGGCGTGACGATGTCCATCAGCTCCTTGAAGGAATTGAGCACGGCCCACAGGATGGGAAACAGCGCCACCAGGATAATCACGGTGGTAATGGCGGTGGTGGCGGCATGGTCCACGCCGCGCCGGATAGTCAGTTTTCCCATTTGGCGACCCGCTTCCAGAGCAATGTGAAAATAATGGTCGTGGCCAGCATCATCAGCACGGCCATGCTCGATGCGTACGACACCTTGCCCATCAGGCCGATGCCTTGCGCATACGCGTACATGTCCAGGGTTTCGGTGGAGATGCCGGGGCCGCCCTTGGTCATCACGTAGATCAGGTCGAACGAGCGCAGCGACTCGACCATCTTGATGAACACGAGGCTCATGATGGGTACCTTCAGCATGGGCAGCGCGATGTAGGCGTACACCTGGAGCGTGCTGGCGTAGTCGAGGCGCGCCGCTTCCAGCGGTTCGCCGGGCAGGGTTTCCAGCAGCTTCAGGATGACGGCGCCGAAGAACAGGCCCCACTGCCAGATATCGACCAGCGCCACCGCGTACAGGGCCGTGGCGGGGTCGGACAGCAGGGCCGTGCCGCCCAGGCCCACGCATTCGAGCATCCAGTTGAGGATGCCCATCAGCGGCGAATACATGAACTTCCAGATGAAGGCGGCCGACACGCGCGGCAGCAGCACGGGTACGATCAGCAGCAGCGCAAGAAGATCACGCGTGCGGCCCTTGACTTTCTCGAACAGGAACACGGCCAGCAGCACGCCGACGATCAGCGAGCCGGCCACGGTGACCACTTCCCAGATGGCCGATACCTGCACGGCATTGAGGAAGCGGCGGTCGCCGAACAGGCGGAGAAAATTGGCAAAGCCGACGTAATCGCTGTCGCTGTAGCGCAGCACGCGGTTTTGCAGGGCCAGGTTGATGGCGGCGATACTGGGCACCAGGCCCAGTACCAGCAGGACCAGCAGCGGCAGCGTCAAAAAGACGGCCGGCAGCCAGGTGTGGCGTTTCTTGCGGATGGTATGCGGCATGGTCATGGCTTTCAAACGAGAACGGACAAGCGCTGGCGTTACCCCAAAAGCAAGAGCTGGGGTCAGACCCGTCGGGTCTGACCCCTGGTTTTAGCTGGTGGAGTCGTTGGCGATATGGGCTTATTTACGCTTGCTGGACCGTTGCATCACTTCCGTCGCGTACTCGTTGGCCTCATCGAGCGCGCTTTGCACGTCGCCGCGCGTGCCCGTAAACACTTCTTCCAGCACGACGCCCAGGTTGTCGCCGATGTCCGGCCACTCGGGGCTAGGCCAGATGGTGACGCGCGAGACGGGCGTGGTGTCCGTCAGGCCCGCCTGGATCTGCGGCTTGACGTGCTTGCGGAAGTAGTCGCTGTTGATGGTGCTGGTGCGGTTGTAGTCGCTGAAGACGTTGTCCTTCAGGCGCGCCTGCTCCTGCTCCTTGCCCGTGGTGAAGGCGATGAACTTGCCGGCCGCCTGGCGCGTGCATTCATCTTTCGCGCCGGTGGCGGAGATGGCCAGGCCGTGACCGTATGCGGCCGATGGCAGCGGCGCTGGCGGGCGCGCATAGCCGACCTTGTCGACCACCGAGGATTTTTTCGGGTCTTCCATCCAGTCGGCAAACGGCGTCGATTCGATCATGAAGGCCACCTTGCCCGACCTGAATGCTTCGAGCGCGTTGCTCCAGTCATAGGTGGCGCCGCCCGGTGGCGAATACTTGAACAGCTCGCGGTACAGGGTGGTGGCCTTGACGGCCTGCGGCGAATTGAAGGCCGGCACGCCATTGTTTTCCCACTTGCCGCCGGCGGCCAGCATGAACGGCGCCCAGCGCCACACATTCATGCCCGAGCCGCGCTGGCCCCGCGCCGCCCAGCCATACACGCTCGGCGGATTATTCATTTTCTTGACCGCGGCGACCAGTTCATTGAGCGTTTTCGGCACGGCGATGCCGGCCTTTTCCAGCAGGTCGCGGCGGTAGAACAGGAAATCGCTGCCGCCAATCAGGGGCGCGAAATACGCCACGCCCTTGTACGAGGCGACGGCGCGGCGGCCCGGCAGGAAGTCGTCGTAATCGGCGTCCTTGGGCAGGTATTTGAGCAGGGGGACGACCCAGCCGGCCGTGGCGAATTCGGCCACGTTGGCTTCGTCGATGTAATAGATCTGGTAGGAACCGGCCTTGGTGGAAGCATCGAGGCGGGCTTTCGAGCGGCGGTCGTTTTCGCCGAAATAGCTGATTTGTACCTTGGTGCCGCTTTTCTTCTCATACTCGGCGAGGGTCTTTTCCATCACGGTCAGGCCCAGGCTTTTTTGCGCCAGCACCTTGATCACGGGCACCGAGCAGCTTTGCGCCGAGGCATCTGCAAACGCGGCGGACATGAGGGTACCCCATGCAACAGCAGTCATGATTTTCATAACACGTCTCCATTTTTATAGTCCGGCGGTTTTCCACCGGTATGCCAACTATAAAAACAAAACCCATCTGCCACCACTGCAAAAGCGGCGAGTTTTCAAATACTATTTTTCAGCAAAACGAAATCCATGCCGGCCGCGATGGACTGATCTTTTTTACCACACACAATATATAAAGCCGCTTGATTTATTAATTAGCCGAGCGTATATTTGGCTCGGGCACCGCATTGACGGCCGCCCCCAGGCCGAGGCAATCGCCTCCCGGTAAAAAATAAATAGATTCTGGAGACAACACAATGAACGTCAAACAATGCATCGCACTGGCTGTCCTGACGGCAGCCGGCGGCGCCGCCATGGCCGAGGAACCGATCGTCGGCCTGATCACCAAGACCGATACCAACCCCTTCTTCGTGAAGATGAAAGAAGGCGCGCAGCAACGCGCAAAACTGAAGGGTGCCAAGCTGTTGACGGCGGCAGGACGCGCCGACGGCGACAACGCCGGCCAGGTGACGGCGATTGAAAACATGGTGGCCGCCGGTGCCAAGGCGATCATGATCACGCCGAGCGATTCGAAAGCCATCGTGCCGGCCATCAAGAAGGCGCGCGCGGCCGGCGTGCTGGTGATCGCCCTCGACAGCCCGACCGAGCCGCAGGACGCCACCGATGCGCTGTTCGCCACCGACAACTACAAGGCCGGCTTGCTGATCGGCCAATACGCGAAGGCCGCCTTCGCCGGCAAGCCCGTCAAGATCGCCATGCTGGACTTGTTCCCCGGCCATCCGGTGGGGATCGCCCGCCACAACGGTTTCCTGGCCGGCTTTGGCGCGCCGGGCATCAGCGCCAAGACGGTCGGGCCGGCGAAAACCGCCGACGTGGTGTGCATGGCCGACAGCTTCGGCGACCAGGGCAAGGGCCAGACGGCGATGGAAAACTGCCTGCAGAAAAATCCCGACATCACTCTCGTGTACACCATCAACGAACCTGCCGCCGCCGGCGCCTACAAGGCGCTCAAGGCCGTGGGCAAGGAAAAGAACGTGATGATCGTCTCGGTCGACGGCGGCTGCGCCGGCGTGCGCGACGTCAAGGCCGGCGTCATCGCGGCGACCGCGCAGCAGTATCCGCTGAACATGGCGGGCCTGGGCGTCGAAGCGGGCGTCGAGTACGCCAAGAACGGGAAGAAGGCCAGCGGCTACGTCGACACCGGCGTCACCCTGATCAGCGACAAGCAGCAAGCAGGCATCGAGAGCCGCGACACGGCGTTCGGCCTGAACTCCTGCTGGGGTAAATAAATCCACGCAGGCGGCCGCGTTCGGCAAGGCTGCGTGCCTTGCCGGCGCGCGGCCGCCGGCGCGTCGCCTTTTTCCCCTCTTGAATATGGATAACAGATGCGTTCCACCGTCCCGACATTTCTGCCGCCGCTCTCCAAACTGGGGCCGGTCATTGCCCTGCTCGCCGCCTGCGTGTTCTTCGCGTCGCAGAGCGACCGCTTCCTCAGCAGCCAGAATTTTTCCCTGATCTTGCAGCAAGTCATGGTCGTCGGCATCATCGCCATCGGCCAGACCCTGATCATCCTGACCGCCGGCATCGACCTGTCCTGCGGCATGGCCATGGCGCTGGGTTCGGTCATCATGACCAAGTTCGCCGTCGACCTCGGCATGAATCCCTATCTCGCGATCGGGTGCGGCATCGCCGTCACCGTGCTGATCGGCTTCATCAACGGCGCGCTGGTGACCTCGATCAAGCTGCCGGCGTTTATCGTCACGCTGGGCACGATGAACATTGCCTTCGCCGTCACGCAGCTGTACTCGCAGGCCCAGACCGTCACCGGCCTGCCGGAAGCCATGGGATTTTTCGGCAACACCTTCCAGCTCGGCCAGGCCACCTTTACCTACGGCACCGTACTGATGCTGGGCATGTACGTGCTGACCTGGCTGTACCTGCGCGAGACCGCGCCCGGCCGCCACCTGTACGCCGTCGGCAACAATCCGGAGGCGGCGCGCCTGACCGGCATCGCCACGAATAAAGTTCTGCTGGGCGTCTACATGATCGCCGGGATGTGCTACGGCATCGCCGCGCTGATGTCGGTGGCGCGCATGGGCGTGGGCGACCCGCAGGGCGGCCAGACCGACAACCTCGACAGCATCACCGCCGTCGTGCTCGGCGGCACCAGCCTGTTCGGCGGACGTGGCTCGATCATGGGCACGCTCGTCGGCGTGCTGATCGTTGGCGTGTTCCGCAATGGCCTGACCTTGATGGGCGTGTCCTCGGTGTACCAGATCCTGGTGACGGGCATCCTGGTCATCCTGGCCGTGGCCACCGATCAACTGACACACAAGAAAGGTTGATGAGCATGACGACACATGTGCAACCGGTATTCCAGGCCCGCGGCCTGGTCAAGCGCTACGGCAGCGTGACCGCGCTCGACGGCACCGATTTTGATTTGTTGCCGGGCGAAATACTCGCCGTGATCGGCGACAACGGCGCCGGCAAGTCCTCGCTGATCAAGGCCCTGTCGGGCGCCCTCGTCCCGGACGAAGGCGAGATGCTGCTCGACGGCAAGCCGATCCATCTGAAGTCGCCGATCGACGCCCGCCGCTACGGCATCGAGACGGTGTACCAGGACCTGGCCGTGGCGCCGGCCATGACGATCGCCGAGAACCTGTTCCTCGGCCGCGAACTGCTGCGCAAGGGCATGTTGTCGCGCTTCCTGCGCTGCATCGACAAGAAGCAGATGCTGGCCGAGGCGGAAGCCCATATGCGCGATCTGAAAATCGGCATCCGTTCGATGAAGCAAGCCGTCGGCACCCTGTCTGGCGGCCAGCGCCAGGGTGTGGCCGTGGCGCGCAGCACGGCGTTTGCCAGGCATGTCGTGATTCTCGATGAACCAACCGCCGCACTCGGCGTAAAGGAGGGCAATATGGTACTGGAACTGATACGCAATGTGCGCGAGCGCGGCCTGCCGGTGATTTTGATCAGCCACAACATGCCGCACGTGTTCGAAATCGCTGACCGCATCCACGTGCAACGCCTGGGCAAGCGCGTCGCCGTCCTCAACCCGAAGCACATCAGCATGTCCGACACTGTGGCGGTCATGACGGGTGCGAAGAGCGCCGAAGAATTTCCGGAGGAAGCCCATGCTTAAGGGAATCGATCCACTGCTCAGCCCGGAATTGCTGAAGATCCTGTGCGAAATGGGCCATGGCGAAGAAATCGTGCTGGTCGACGCCAACTTCACCAGCCAGACTTTGGGCCAGGGCAAGCCGCTGGTGCGCCTGCCCGGCATCGACCTGCAGCGCGCCAGCGCGGCGCTGCTGTCGGTGTTTCCGCTCGACGCCATGGTCGACCAGCCGGTCGCCTTCATGAAGGTATGCAACACCGCCGACGGCTACCTGTCGGCGCTGCAGCGCGCCATGCTCGAGCAGATCGCCGCCACCGGCGCCGCCACGCCCGAGCAATGCGAGGCGGTCGAGCGCTTCGCCTTCTACGAACGCGTCAAGGGCGCCTACGCCATCGTGCAGACCGGCGAAATGCAGCCGTACGCCAATTTCCTGTTCAAGAAGGGTGTGATCAGCGATCCGCTGGCGGGCTGAGGAACGTGCGGCTGGCATAAAACATACAAGATAAAGGAGACACCATGTCGTATCACCTTCCGTATCACCTCCCTATTCTCGCCTCTTGCCTTGCCACCCTGCTGGTGGGCTGCGGCAGCGATAGCGACAGCACCAGCGGACCGCCCCAGTCCAGCTACCTGGAAACCTACCGCCCCCAGCTCTCGTATACAGCCGCCAAGAACTGGCTGAACGATCCCAACGGACTGGTCTACCACGACGGCGAATACCACCTGTTCTACCAGTACAACCCGAACGGCAATACCTGGGGCGACATGTCCTGGGGCCACGCCGTCAGCACCGACCTGCTGCACTGGAACGAGCTGCCCGTCGCCCTGACGGCGGAAAAAGACGCTGGCGGCAAGCTCACTCAAATGTTCTTCTCCGGCAGCGTGGTGGTGGACACCAACAATACCAGCGGCCTTGGCAGCGCCGGCAATCCTGCCATGGTGGCCATCTACACCAGTGTGTATCCGCAAGGAAAAACGCTGGCCAACGGCCAGGTGCTCGCCCCCAACACCCAGTCCCAGTCCATCGCCTACAGCCTGGACAGGGGACGCACCTGGACCCAGTACGCCGCGAACCCGGTGATTGCCGCGCCACCGGCGCCGTTTGAAACCGAAGGGCAAAATTTCCGCGATCCAAAAGTCTTCTGGTATGCACCGGAGCAAAAATGGGTCATGGTTGCCGTGGCCTCGGAGAAGCACCAGGCGCTGCTGTTCTCGTCCAAAAACCTGCGCGACTGGACCTACATGAGCGCCTTTGGCCCGGCCAACGCGGTCGGTGGCATCTGGGAATGTCCCGACCTGTTCGAACTGCCCGTCGATGGCGACGCCAGCAAACGCAAATGGGTGATGAACATCAACATCAACCCCGGCTCGGTGGCCGGTGGTTCCGGGGCGCATTATTTTGTGGGGAAATTCGACGGCACGCGCTTTGTGGCCGACGCCAACAGCGTGATCGACAAGAAGCCCCCCACGGGCACCGTCTACCAGGACTTTGAAGCGGCCAGCTTCGATGCCACGGGCTGGACATCGACGGGCGACTTTGCAGGCAAGACGCCCGTGGTCCCCTCGCATGGCGTGGCCGACAACCAGGGCAGCGAGCTGCTCGACACCTACCGGCTGGGCAAGGATGACGGCGCCACGGGCACGCTCACCTCGCCAGCCTTTACCGTCACCAGCAAGTACATCAATCTGATGGTCGGCGGCGGGCGCCATCCACGCCTGGCCGGTGCGGGCGACGGCACGGTGCCTGCGGGAACCTTGCTGTTCCCGGGCGCCGGTTTTGAAGGCCCGGCCAATGCCACCTACGCCGACCTGGGCTGGACGCCCGCCGGCGACCTGGTGGGGCAAAAGGTTGCCGCCGGAACCGACGCCGACAGGCAAGCGGCAGCCGGCAAGCTGGGCGCGGGTGTGTTCAATTCCTTCTTCGGTGCCG
Source organism: Janthinobacterium sp. EB271-G4-3-2 (assembly GCF_020858035.1). Taxonomy (NCBI): domain Bacteria; kingdom Pseudomonadati; phylum Pseudomonadota; class Betaproteobacteria; order Burkholderiales; family Oxalobacteraceae; genus Janthinobacterium; species Janthinobacterium sp. EB271-G4-3-2. The sequence continues at coordinate 27,959 of NZ_JACYMG010000010.1, forward strand.
GCGACACGCCCAAGGGCAGTCTGACGTCGCCCACCTTCACCATCTCGAGGGCCTATATCAACTTCCTCGTCGGGGGCGGCAACCATCCCTATGACAGCCCCAATCCTGTGGCGGTGGTGCTCAAGGTCAACGGCAAGGTGGTGCGCAGCGCCACCGGGGCGGACTCCGAACTGAACTGGACAAACTGGGACGTGCGCGAGTTCGCCGGACAGCAGGCCCAGATCGTCATCATCGACGACAACGACGGGGCCTGGGGACACATTCTTGCCGACGTGTTCGAGGCATCGGACCAACCTGCCAAGCCCGTCAGCGATGAAACGACGGTCAGCCTGCTGGTCAACGGCCAGGTGGTGAAGAGCGCGACCGGCGCCAATGCCGAAACCCTGAACTGGCGCAGCTGGAACGTGGACGCCTACCGGGGCAAGAGCGCGCAGATCCAGGTGGTGGACAAAAACACGGGCGGCTGGGGCCATATCCTGGTCGACCATATCGTCTTTTCGGACACCGCCAAAGAAGAAGCCAACTGGCTCGACTACGGCGCCGACTTCTATGCCGCCGTGACCTGGAACGGCATACCCGATGGCAAGCGCATCGGCCTGGGCTGGATGAGCAACTGGGACTACGCTGGCAACACGCCCACCACGCCATGGCGCAGCGCGCAGACCTTCGCCCGGGAATTCACGCTGCGCACCATAGCCGGCCAGGTGCGGCTGGTGCAGCAGCCGGTGGACAACTTCAGCACACTGCGCAGCAAAGCGCTGTACAGCGCCCAGGACCGTTCCGTGGCCGCCGGCGTGCAAGCACTAGCTATCGCCCCCGCCCCGGGCCAGGCCCTGGACATCGTGGCCAGGTTCCAGCCGGGCAGTGCCACCGGTTTTGGCCTGAAGGTGCGCACCGGCACGAATGGCGAAGAAACCGTCATCGGCTATGACGCGGTGGCCGGCGAGGTCTACATCGACCGCAGCAAATCGGGCGACGCCAGTTTCAACGCCAGCTTTGCCGCCCGCCATACCGCCCCGCTGCCCCTGCGCACCGGCACGGTGGATCTGCGCATCGTGGTCGATACCTCGTCGGTAATGGTATTTGCGGGCAACGAGGTGGTGTTGACCGACCAGATCTTCCCGCAACCGTCCAGCAACGGTGTCGCGCTGTTCGCCGTGGGCGGCGCGGCAACACTGAAAGAGCTGACCATCTGGCCTTTGAAGTCGATCTGGGCCAAGCGCTAAAGCTGCACGGGAGCTCCAGCCATCTGGAGCTTCACTGGCGGGGCGTCGGATATGTAATAAAATGTCCTTCTTTTACGCCTGTAGAAATCGGACCCGCCCCGCCATGTCAGACAGCTTTACCGAAGAGGCGTCCGCGCCGCAAGCAGCCATCGACGATGTGCCATGGCTGCAGCCGCGCGGCTCGAACCAGATGGGCATGAGCCAGTTCAACGAGCGGGTGGTGCTGCAGGCCGTGCGCTTGCACGGCAGCATGCCGAAGGCCGACCTGGCCCGGCTGACCAACCTGAGCACGCAAACGGTTTCCCTGATCATCAACCGCCTGCTGGGCGACGGCCTGGTCAGCAAGCGCGCGCCCGTGCGCGGCAAGGTCGGCCAGCCGTCGGTGCCCATCATGCTCAATCCGGACGGCGCCTTCTCGATCGGCATCAAGATCGGCCGGCGCAGCCTCGACGTGTTGCTGGTCGATTTCGTCGGCAAGACGCGCGAGCGCCTGTCGTTTCCCTATCCCTTTCCCGTCCCCGACACCGTATTCGGCCAGATCGAGTCGGCGCTCAAAAGCATGGCCGTGCTGCTGGGACCGAAGTTGCTGCCGCGCCTGTGCGGCGTCGGCATCGCCGCGCCGCTGGGCTTGGGCGGCTGGCAGAATCTGCTCGAGATGGCGCCGGAGCAGGCCAACGCGTGGGACGGCATCGACATCGGCCAGCGCGTGCAGGCAATGACGGCCTTGCCGGTCGAGTTCGCCAAGGACACGGCCGCCGCCTGCGTCGCCGAGCTGGTGCTCGGGCGCGGGCGCAGCATCAAGAACTTCCTGTACATCTTCGTCGACATCTTCATCGGCGGCGGCCTGGTCATCAACAGCCATTTGCACAGCGGCCTGCACGGCAACGCCGGCGCGGTGGGCTCCTTGCCGCTCGGCATGGCCACGGCCGGCGCCAGGAATCCGCCGGGCCAGCTGCTGGGCGACGCTTCCCTGTTCAACCTCGAGCAGTTGTACACCCTGGCCGGGCTGGACCCGACCGCCGCCCACGACGGGCGCGCGCTGCAGGAACCGTTCGTCACGCACACCGTGGCCTGGCTCGACGACGCGGCGCAGGCCATCGCGCTGAGCATCACCAGCGCCACCTGCCTGCTCGACCTGGAGGGGGTGATTATCGACGGCTCCTTCGACCGCGGCCTGCTCGAGCAGTTGCTGGTCCAGGTCGAGCGCGCGCTGGAATGCTATAGCTGGGAGGGCATCGCCCGGCCGCAGGTGCTCGGCGGCACCGTCGGCTCCGACGCGCGCGCCGTTGGCGGCGCCTTCCTGCCGCTGTACGCGCATTTCGCGCCGGACCGCGACCTGTTCCTCAAGTAAAGGTTCTGTCGCGTTGTTTTGTATAGAGATTAAGAAAAACTCTTGCGATAGATATTGATGTCCTTGCCGACGATGGGCTGGCGCGAAAAGCGTTCGAAGCGCAAACCGAGCTTATTGATCAAGTTGACCGAAGGCTGGTTCTGCGGCGACACGAGGCCATACACAGCCGGCAGGCACAGCACGTCGCGCGCATGGCGCACCACGCTCGATGCAGCCTCCCAGGCCAGGCCCTGGCCGCAATACGCGGGCAGCAGCGCGTAGCCGATATCGGGGCCCGGCATGGTGGCGCGCTTGATCAGACCGCACATGCCGATCGCCACGTTGTCAGCGCGGTGCTCGACGATATAGAAAGAGTAGCCGAGTTCCTGCTGCTGCGCGATCGGGCCCGTTTCCAGCGCCGCGCGCGCCGCGTCCACGGTATGGATCTGACGGTCGCCGATGGTCGCCAGCCAGGTCGGTTCGTTCACCAGCCCGAGGAAAAACGCCGCGTCATCGACGCTGGCGGTACGCAGGCGCAGGCGCGGCGTCTCGATCACGGTGACGGCGCCGCTCATGCCGGCCACTGCATCGGATCGGTCAGCAGCTGGTACATCACGTAGGCGTCGACATAGCCGAGCTGCGCGTGGCGGTAGGCCAGCGGCAAGGTGGCGACCACCGTGAAGCCCAGTTTTTTCCACAAGGTGACGGCGGCCAGGTTGGTGCTGACGACGAAATTGAACTGCATCGCCAGGTAGCCCGCGCGGCGCGCTTCTTCCATGCAGTGCACGCCCAGCAGGCGGCCCACGCCGACGCCCTGCGCGGCCGGGTCGACCATGAACGAGGCATTGGCCACGTGCGATCCATGGCCAGGCTGGTTCGCCACCAGCTTGTACATGCCCAGCAGGCGCTCCGTGCCCATGGTGGCGACAAAGCTTTGCACGCCGGGGCCGAACCAGTAGGCGTGGCACGCTTCGCGCGTCGTATCGGCGGGGAAGGGATAAGTGTCGCCGCCGGCCACCAGGGTCTGGAAGATCGGCCACATGGCGTCGAAATCGGCTTCGCCGGCCGGGCGGATATCAATTTCTTTCAAGTCGGTGCTCCCGATAACAAGTGATGGCTGATTGTATCAGCGGCCCAGGCGGAAGTTCACGCTGTCAGGACGCCCCGGCAAGTGCAGGCGCGATTGCGCGCGCGGCGCTTCGCTGACGATTTTCCCGCGCCGCAGCACCAGGCGCCGCGCCGCGCGCAGGCGCAGCGCTTCCACGGTACTGCCGCAATCGAGGATCAGCAAGTCCGCATGGCAGCCGGGCGCGATGCCGTAGCCATCGAGGCCCAGGATGCGCGCCGGCGTTTCCGTCACGGCCAGGAAGCAGTCGTGCATCGCTTGCTGGCCCGTCATCTGCGCCACGTGCAGCCCCATGTGCGCCACTTCCAGCATGTCGCCCGAACCGAGGCTGTACCACGGGTCCATCACGCAGTCGTGGCCAAAGGCGACGGGGATGCCGGCGGCCAGCATCTCGGGCACGCGCGTCATGCCGCGCCGCTTCGGATACGTATCGTGGCGCGCCTGCAAGGTGATGTTGATGAGGGGATTGGCGATGGCCGCCACGCCCGCCTCGCGGATCAGGGGCAGCAGTTTGCTCACATAATAATTGTCCATCGAATGCATGGACGTCAGGTGCGAGCCCGTCACCCTGCCCTGCATGCCAAGGCGCTGGCTGTGGAAGGCCAGGGTTTCGATGTGGCGCGACAGCGGGTCATCCGATTCGTCGCAATGCATGTCCACCATCAGACCCCGCTCGCAGGCAAATTCGCACAGCAGGCGCACGGATTCCGCGCCGTCCGCCATGGTGCGCTCGAAATGCGGGATGCCGCCCACCACGTCGACGCCCATGGCGATCGCGCGCTTCAGATTGTCGAAGGCGTCGGGACTGCGCAGGATGCCGTCCTGCGGGAAGGCCACCAGCTGCAAATCGAGATACGGCGCCACTTGCCGCTTGACGTCGAGCAGCGCTTCGACGGCCAGCAGGCGCGGGTCGCAGATATCGACGTGCGAGCGGATGGCCAGCAAGCCGCGCGCCACGGCCCAGTCGCAGTACTGCAGGGCGCGGTCCACCAATGCCTGCTGCGTCAATTGCGGCTTCAGCTCGCCCCACAGGGCGATGCCTTCGAGCAGGGTGCCGGACGCGTTCACGCGCGGCAAGCCATAGCTGAGCGTGGCGTCCATGTGGAAGTGGGCGTCGACGAACGGCGGCGTGACGAGGTCGCCCTCGGCGTCGATCTCTTGCGCGCCCGTCACGGGCAAGGCGGGGCCGACGGCGGCGATACGGCCGCCCTCGATGGCGATATCGATGGCGCGGCGCCCGTCGGGCAGGCTGGCATTGCGGATGACAAGGTCCATGCGGACACTCCTTCGGTTGACTACGGTACCTGGCGCTTCAAGCAGCTTGGCATCTTGGCTTTCTCAAGGATGCTGCGGTGCACGAATATCGTTACTGGCAAAAGCGTAGCCATAGATTCCCTGACAACGCTTTGCGCACGCGCAAACTTGTGACAAATGCTGCCAGACGCATGAATACAAGCATGCGCGGGGCAGACGCCCTTGAGAAAATAGCTTTCAACTAACTCGAATCACCGCTAGAATATTCATATTGCGTTGCATCATAAAAAGTCTATGATCAGCTGTTTAGCACGCTACCCACTTTACAAAACGCGGCCAACTCTGGTTTTCGGGATTTTGCAGAGCGTTTTGCCAGCATTTTAATCCGTACAAAGGAGTAAATATGTTTCCGCTTCCTGAACAATTTTCCAGCGCCGCCAAGTCGCAACTGGAAAGCCAGCTGCAAATCTTCAGCACCCTCACCAGCAAAGTCTTTGAAAGCGCCGAGAAAATCATCGCCCTGAACCTGAACGCCGGCAAGGCCGCCATCTCGCAAACGGCGGAGACGGCGCAGCAGCTACTGGTAACGCAGGACCCGCGCGACTTCTTCAGCTACAGCGCCAGCCAGGCGCAACCGAACATCGAGAGCGTGCTGGCCTACAGCCGCCAGCTGTTCGGCATCGCTTCGAGCACCCAGGCGGAATTGCTGGCCACAGCCAAGGCCCGCCTCGACGAAGCCGCGCCTGTCGCCGCACCCGCTCCTGCCGCAGCCAAGCCTGCGCTGGCAGCTGTACCTGCGCCTGCCGCTGTGCCTGCACCAGCGCCAGCAGCGGCACCTGCGCCCGTTGCCGCCAAGCCTGCCGAAGTAGCCAAGCCTGCCGCCGCGCCGGCAGCCAAACCAGAAGCAGCGCCTGCCAAGGTTGCCGAGAAGGCCGCCGACAAGCCAGCCGTGAAAGCGGTGGAAGCCAAACCGGCAGCCAAGCCGGCAGCGGCCAAACCCGCACCAGCATCTACACCAGCACCAGCGAAAGCCGCCGCGCCGGCACCGGCCAAGCCTGCCGCAAAACCATTTCCTTCGAGCAAACCGGCCGCCAAACCGGCCAGCGCCGCCGGCAAGACCGTGGCCAAGGCCGCCGTGAAGCACACCCCTGCGCCAGCGGCCAAGGCGGCAGCCAAGGCAGCGCCCAAGGGCACGCCATCGAAACAGCTCGACATGCTGGGCGGCGGCAAAGGCAGCGGCCGCAAGTAAGCCGCGCGCACGGCACTGACGCAGCAAAACAACGGGCTACGGCCCGTTTTTTGCGTGCCCGTCCACAGCGCGCTTTTCCGCCTTGTTGTATCCTACGCGTACTTTCCGTCCGCGTGCCCGTCCTTCCGCCCCGCGACACCCCATTACTCAAAACAAAAGGTAACCATGAGTTTATCGAGGCTCATCGCCGGCTTCGTGCGTCAGCATTGGCCGGCGTATGCCGCCGCCGCCGTCATGCTGACAGGCGTGGCAACACTGACCGTCTGGATCCCGCGCCGCGTGGGCGCCATCATCGACGCGCTGGCCGCCCACCGCATGACGGCCGCCGAACTGTGGCTTGAACTGCTGACTCTGCTCGCCGTCGGCGTCGTCATCTACTTCCTGCGCGTGGGCTGGCGCATCACCCTGTTCAAGGCCGCCTACCAGCTGGGCGTGATGCTGCGCACGCGCTTCTACACGCGCATGTCGCAGCAGGGCGCGTCGTTCTACCAGAACCAGCGCACGGGCGACCTGATGGCGCTGGCGACGAACGATATCGACGCCATCGAAATGGCCGCCGGCGAAGCCATGCTGGCCGGTTTCGACGGCACCTTGACCTTGCTGATGGTGCTCGGCATCATGCTGCTGGGCGTGGACTGGCGCCTGGCCTGCATCGCCCTGTTGCCCTTCCCCCTGATGGGACTGGCCTTCTGGCGCATTTCAAGCCATATCCATACGGCGTCGACGGATTCGCTGCAACGCTTTTCCGCGCTGAACGACCACGTGCAAGAGTCCTTGTCGGGCGTGCGCACCTTGCGCGCGCTGGGCCTGGAAGAGCGCAGCAGCAAGCAGTTCTCCACCCTGGCCGGCCACGCGGCCAACGCCAGCCTGACGGCGCAGCGCTGGGAAGCGGCGTACGAACCGGCCGTCGGCCTGACCCTGACGGCCGCCACGGCGCTGACCCTGGGCCTGGGCGGCTACCTCGTGTGGCAAGACCAGCTGACCATCGGCGCGCTGACGAGCTTTTCCATGTACCTGGGCCAGCTGATCTGGCCCATGTTCGCCGCCGGCTGGGTGCTGTCATTGATCGAGCGGGGCCGCGCCGCCTGGCAGCGCTTGCAGCCGATGCTCGACGCGCCGCTGGCCATCGACGACCATGGCAGCATCGCCACCCTGACGCCCGGCCCCCTGCAATTGCAGGACGTCGGCTTTGCCTACGCGGGCCAGACGGCGCCGGCCCTGTCCGGCATCTCGCTGCGCTTGCAGCCGGGCCAGACCCTGGGCCTGGTCGGTCCCACGGGCAGCGGCAAGTCGACCCTGCTGCGCGTGCTGCTGCGCCAGGTGACGCCGCAATCAGGTCAAGCCACGTGGAACGGCCAGGCGCTCGACGCCTACACCCTGCACGCGCTGCGCGCTGCCATCAGCTGGGTGCCGCAAGAGTCGTTCCTGTTCTCCGCCACCATCGCCGACAATATCGCCCTCGCCCGTCCCGGCGCCACGCGCGGGGAAGTGGAACGGGCGGCGCAGCTGGCCGACATCCATGCCGACATCCTGCAGTTCCCGGACGGTTATCAAACGCATGTGGGCGAAAAAGGCATCACCCTGTCCGGCGGCCAGCGCCAGCGCGTGGCGATTGCCCGGGCTCTCCTGGCCGACAACGGCTTGCTGCTCTTGGATGATGCGCTGTCGGCCGTCGACACGGGCACGGAAACGCGCATCCTGCAGCACCTGGAAGAACTGCGCGCGCGCCGCCCCGAACGCAGCGCCATCATCGCCAGCCACCGCCTGAGCGCCGTCGTCAACGCGGACCTGATCCTGGTGCTGCGCGACGGCCACGTCACGGAAACGGGCAACCACGACGCGCTGATGCAGCGCGACGGCTGGTATGCCAGCCAGTGGCGCTATCAACAACTGGAGGCCAGCCTCGATGCCATCTAATAAGACCGACCAAGCCGCCAGCGCCACGCCATCCGTGCGCCGCCAGGCCGCGCAAGCGATCGGCCTGCTGCGCCGCGCCGCCGCGCCGGACCTGCGCCATTTGTATTGGGCCACGTTCTGGCTGATCCTCGCCGCCGCCCTCGAAGTGACGGGACCGATCCTGGGCAAGGCCCTGATCGACCAGCACCTGCTGCCGCGCCACCTCGACTGGACGCGCATGTCATTGCTGCTGGGCGGCTGCCTGCTGACGGGCTGGGTCGCGTCCGGCCTGCGCTATCTGCAGCTGGTGCGCCTGTCCGGCCTGGCCATGCGCTCGGTGCAGCGCCTGCGCGAAACCGTCTACCAGCACGTGCTGCGCCTGCCCATGGCCTTCTTCGACCGCGCCATCACGGGCCAATTGGTCAGCCGCGTCACCAACGACACGGAAGCCGTGAAATCGCTGTACGTGCAGGTGCTGTTCGTCATCCTCGACAGCTCCATCGTTTTGGTCGGCACCATGGCCGCCATGGCTTTCCTCGACTGGCGCTTGATGCTGATCGTGCTGGCCCTGCTGCCGGCCGTGCTGCTCATCGTCTTCCTGTACCAGCGCTGGAGCGCGCCGGCCGTCACGCGCGCGCGCGCCCTGCGCAGCGAGATCAATGGCCAGATCGCCGAATCGATCGGCGGCATGAGCGTGCTGCAGGCGAATAACGCGGAAAAGCGCTTCGGCGCGCGCTTCACGGGCATCAACCAGGACCACTACACGGCGCGCATGCAGGAATTGCGCGCCAACGCCTGGCTGCTGCGCCCCGCGCTCGACATGCTCAACATCGTGCTGCTGGCCGTCGTCATCTTCAGCTTCGGCCGGCGCGAGATGGGCGCCGTGGAAGTGGGCGTGCTGTATGCGTTCATCAGCTACATCGCGCGCGTGATCGAGCCGCTGATCCAGATCACCATGCAGTTCAGCCAGCTGCAGCAGTCGGTGGTGGCCACGGCGCGCGTCTCGGCCCTGCTCGACGAAGCGCAAGCGCTCGAGCACGCGCAGGGACGGGAAACTCCGGCCCTGCGGCAAGCGCAAGCGGGCAGCGAACTGCCCGCCGTCGACATCAGGAACCTGACCTTCGCCTACGTGGAAAACCAGCCCGTGCTGCACGAGCTGTCGCTGACGATACCGCAAGGCGCTTTCTTCGGCATCGTCGGCCACACGGGCAGCGGCAAGTCGACCCTGCTGTCCCTGCTGCTGCGCTTTTATCCCGTCACGCAGGGCAGCATCGCCATCAACGGCGTGGCCCTCGACAGCATCGACAACGAGCACTTCCGCGCCGACGTGGGCCTGGTGCCGCAAGACCCGTTCCTGCTGGCCGCCTCGGCGCGCGAAAACATCGACATGGGCCGCGGCTACACGCAGCGGCAGATCGAGACGGCCGCGCGCGCCGCGCATGCGCACGACTTCATCGCCGCGCTGGAACACGGCTATGACACGCCGCTGGGCGAAGGCGGTTCGCGCCTGTCGTCGGGGCAGAAGCAGCTGATCGCCATTGCCCGCGCGCTGGCCGGCCAGCCGCGCATTTTGCTGCTCGACGAAGCGACGTCACGCATCGATAGCCAGACGGAGCAGATCGTGCAGCTGGCCCTCAACGAGTTGCGCGGCAAGGTCACCATCATCGCCATCGCCCACCGCCTGTCGACCATCCGCGAGGCCGACCGTATCGTCGTGCTCAATCACGGCCGCATCACGGAAGCGGGGCCGCACGACGCCCTGATGCAGATCGAAGGCGGCCTGTACCAGCGCCTGTACCTGCTGCAGCAGCTGGCGCAGTAGTAGCGCCTTGTCAATGCCGGCCGTGTGCACTTTCGCAAATTTCTGCGTCCCGCATGATCTTTCTTGATTGCAACAGAATATAATCTGTTACAGACAGGTGGTCATTGCGGGAGCGGGACGTTGGCAGGCAGACAGAGACGGGCATCATGGCGAAAGGCGCATTGGCTGCTGGTATTGGCCTGCTTGCTGCCGCCTGCCGCGCACGCCCAGGTCGGCAACCTCGAGCAGTATCTTGCCGCCGTGCGCGACGATGGCCGCTTCGTGCCCGCGCGCGCCCTGCAGCGCCTGCAAGAGGTGGAAACGCAGGCGCGCAGCGCTCCCCTGCCCATCCGCGCGGAATTCCTTACCCAACTGAGCAACGCCCGCATGCGCCTGGGGCAGAACGACATCGCCATGCAGCTGGCCGAGGAGCTGATCGCCTACGCCCGCCAGAACAAGAGCGACGTGGCGCTGGCGAAGGGCATGCTCAACAAGGCCTACATCACGTTTGCCCGGAACGAGCGCCGCGCCTCGCACCTGCTGGCCTTTGAAGCGGAAAAGATCGCCAACCGCACGGACGACTTGACCGTGCGCGCGCAGGCCACCATCAGCGCAGGGCAATCGTGGGCAGAGGAAGGCAATTTCCCGTTTGCGCTGGCCAAGCTGCAGGCGGCCGTCGACCTGGCGCGCCAGAGCAAATCCCCGTCCAGCCTGGCCGCCGCCCTGAATGCCCTCACCCTGCTGTACACGCAGATGCGCGAATACGACAAGGGTTTCGAGGTGCTCGATGAATTGCTGGCCGTGTCAGGCACCCTGGCGTCGCCGGGCCGCATGGCGCAGGCGAAAAATACGGAATACGGACTGGCGCTCGACGCGCAGCAGCCGCGGCGGGGCCAGCGCGCCCTGCTGGCGGCCCTGGCGCTGGAACGCCAGCTGGGCGCGCGCGGCATGGTCGCCGTCACCCTCGTCAATCTGTCGGACAGCTACCTGAAGGAAGACGACTACGGGCAAACCTTGCGCTACGCGAATGAAGCCATCACGGCGGCGCGCCTCGTCAACGATGAACAGGTGGAAGCGACGGCAAGGCTCAATATCGGCCAGGCGCTGATCGGCCAGGGACGGTTGCAGGAAGGCAAGCAAAGCGTGGCCACTGGCCTGGCCTACTACGAACGCACGGCCAACCAGCCGGAAATGCAGGCCGTGCTGCTGGAATACGGCATGGCGCTGGAAAAGGCGGGCGACCTGCGCGGCGCCGTCACCGCGTATCACCGCGAGCGCGGCATTTCCAACCAGTTGTTCGAAAAGCAGCGCCAAAAGGCCGTGTATGAGCTGCAAGAAAAGTATGCGGCGGAAAAGAAACAGCGCCAGATCGAGCTGCTGAGCAGGGAGAATCAGCTGAAGAGCACGGAAATCGACAACCGCCGCCTGCAGCAGCGCGTGTGGTGGCTGCTGGCGCTGGTACTGGCCATGGCGTCCGCCATCGTCGGCTTGCTGTACCGCAAGGTGCGCCACGCGAACGTGCAGCTGAAGGTGAAAAACCAGGAACTCAAGCGCCAGAGTTCGCGCGACCCGCTGACGGCCCTGTACAACCGCCGCCATTTCCAGGAATTCATGCGCAGCCATGCGGGCAAGCCGCAGCCATCCTATGCCGGCGGCGATGTCGTGGGCGCGCTGTTCCTGCTCGACGTCGACCATTTCAAGCACATCAACGACGGCTACGGCCATGCGGCGGGCGACCTCGTGCTGACGACGATCGCCGAAACCTTGCACGACGTGTTGCGCGAAACGGACATGATCGTGCGCTGGGGCGGCGAGGAATTCCTCGCCTTCCTGCCGGCCGTCGCCCGCGACGGGCTCGACGACATCGCGCGGCGCATCCTCAACGGCATGGCGGCGCAAAGCATCCATTACCAAGGGCAGACCATCCAGGTGCACGTGTCCGTCGGCTTTGCGCCCTATCCGCTGGCGCCGATGGGACGGCCGCTCACGTGGGAACGCAGCGTCAACCTGATCGACATGGCGCTGTACCTGGCCAAGGCGCACGGGCGCAACCGGGCGTATGGCTTGCGCGGTTTTCGGCAGGTGGAAAGAACGACACTGGAAGCGGTGGAGCAAGACCTGGAACGCGCGTGGCGCGACGGCTTTGTCGATTTGAGCGTGGTGCTGGGGGGAACAGACGGGATGGACAAGACAGGGACAGCCGTATCAGGCGGCCAGGCCAGCGAAGGCGTCGCCGCAGCCGCCATCACCTGACGGCAGCTGCGGGGCGTGCTGATGACGTGCTTACTTGTGCGCGGCGTCCTGCATCTTTTCGCCGGCTTTTTCCACTTTCTTGCCCACGGCATCGGCCGCTTCGCTCATTTTCTTGTCGGCGTCAGCGGCGACCTGGTCCATCTTGGCACCCGTATCGGCAGCGGCCTGGCTCACGGCGGCGTCAGCCTTGGTAGCGGCATCCTTGATGTCGGCTTCAGCCTTGGCAGCGGCCGCATCGATCTTCTGGCCAGCCTGTTCCGCAGGACCGGCGGCGGCGACATCATCCTTCTTCTGGCAGGCAGCCAGTGCCACAACCATCATGCCGGCGGCGCACACGGTCATCCAATTTTTGCTTGCTTTCATGGTATTCCCTTTCGTTGTTATCAAAAGACACAGATCAGTTCGCAATATACACCTGGCTAAAATTTTCTAGCGTGCGCTAACGCACATAAAAACAGGCTTTTGTGGCGTAGTTGTAAGCAATGGTATCTTGAGATCTTTTAGCCATGTTTTCCCTGCGCCGGATGGGCGGCCTGATAGCCATCCGTCAGGGTGTGCAGGAAGGCGATCACGTCGGCGATCTCCGCGTCGTTCAGGGCTGGCGCCTGCCCCGGCTGGCGGTCGAACGGCGCGTCCACGTTCACGTTCGACGCCAGGCCGGGCGGCAGGTCGTCGTATTTGCGCACCTTGCCGTTTTTATCCATCGGATACCATTTTTGCGGCGCCGTATCGCGCTGCACGTAAAAGCGCAGCACCTGTTCCAGGCTGTCAAAGCTGCCGTTGTGGAAAAATACCTTGCGCAAGGCGACGTTGCGCAGGGACGGCGTCTTGAAGCTGCCGCAGTACTCTTTATGTTCCATCAAGTCGGTGCGGTCCGGGCCGCACAAGCCCATGTCGAAGAACGCCGGGTCCGCATTGACGGGCAGCTTGCCATTGCGCGGCACGCCGATATTGATCAAGCCGTAATCGGTAAATTGGGGAAAGGCGCCGCCGGAAGTGATCTGGCTGATGTGGCAGGACGCGCAATTGCCCTTGCGCTCATCGTTGAACAAAGCCAGACCGCGCGCTTCCTGCGGGCTCAAAGCGGCCTGCTTGCGCAGCACGGCGTCGTACTTGCTCGTGTACGGATAGAAGTCCAACGGGCTTTCCTGGAACACTTCCAGCGACATCAGCGCCCAGCGCAGCGCCTGGCCCGGCTGCGCGAAGATATCCGCGCCATACGTCTGGCGGAACTGCGCCGCCAGGGGGCCGGCCTGCAATTTGGCGACGACGGCGGCCGCATCGCGGTTGCCCATTTCGCGTTTGGAGAGCAAGGGCGCCAGCGCCTGCTCGTGACCCGACTGGGCGCGGCCATCCCAATTGCGCCCGCCCGTGGGACCCGCGTCGACGCTGTCGTCGCCATCGTCGTCATGAAAATGTTCGGTGAAGGCGGGCGCCGTCTGCAGGTAGCGCAGCGAGGGCGCCGCGCGCGTGCCGGCATCCTGGAGCTCAGGGCCGCCCAGCTGCACCGCCAGCCCATTCGGCGGGCCATATGCATGCTCGGGACTGTGGCAGCTGGCGCATGACATCTTCCCCGAAACGGACAGGCTGGGCTCGAAAAACATGGCGCGACCCATGGCTGTCATTGCCGCCACCGAAGGCTGATGTTTCAGGCTGGGCGCATAGGCACCTGCCAGGTAGGCGGCGGGAGCGGACGCTTCTTTTTGCGGCGCGGGCTGGCAGGCGGACAGCGCGCAAATGGCAAGCAGCAAGGTGGAATTCGTTTTCATCATGGGCTGGCAGCGTAGCAATGGCATATGACATCTGCGTGACAAAACCCTGCAAAAGCTAATGTATCAAGTCCGTACATTACGTCATGTAACAGGCGCTGACATGTCACGCAGCTGACATATTGCCTGCCTAGCATGCGACGTTTTCCACCCAGAAGGCATGAAAAATGAAACCGCACTCCCGCCCCGTCTTACGCCCCCTGCCTATCCTGCTGTCGCTGGGTCTGGCCGCCTGCGGCAGCAACTATGCGATCACGCCCAACACCACGGGCCAGGTGATCGGCAGCTACTATGAAAACGCCCAGGTGTGCCTGGAAAGCGCCAGCGCCAAACTCACGTGCGACAGCGCCTCAAGCCCCGTGCGCACGGCCGCCGACGGCAGCTACACCTTGGACGGCCAGGGCGCCGTGCTGGTGACCGTCGGCACGGACGCGATCCGCCATGAAGTCATCGGCGACACAGGCACCAAGGTGACGCAAAAACTGCTGCTGCGCGCCCCCGCCGGCCACAGCGCCTTCGTCAGCGCCCTGTCGACGGAACTGGCGCAAGTCATGGATGGCAACGGCGGCGACTTTGCGTCCGCCAGCGGCAAGCTGGCCGCGCGCATCGGCGTGTCCGAAGCGGGCCTGGCGTCGGACTTCAACAAGGCCAGCGGCGACGAGCTGGCGAAACTGAAGGCGGAAAACGCCAGCGTGACGGCCTTGATCGCCAGCGCCAGCGCGCAGGCGGCGCCCGCCGATGCGCTGGCCGCCCTGAATAGCAGCTTGGCGCTGAACAATATTCAGACCATCGTCGTCATCTACGCGGAAAACCGCGGCTTCGACAATCTGTATGGCCTGTTCCCGGGCGCGAACGGCGTGCCGGGCGTCAATCCCACGTCGACTTCCGCCTACGTGCCGCAGAAAGACGTCGACGGCAGCACCCTGCCCGTGCTGCCACCCACCTGGGGCGGCATGACGGCGGCCGGCCAGAGCACCGTCATCACGCAGGCGCAATCGGCCAACCTGCCGAACAAGCCGTTCCAGATCGACGACGCCGGCAGCCCCCTGTACCTGCCGCAATCGGTGATCACGCGCGACCTGGTGCACCGCTTCTACAACAACCAGATGCAGATCAACGGCGGCGCCAACGACAAGTTCGCCGCGTATTCCGACGCGGGCGGCCTGTCGATGGGCTATTACGACGGCAGCAAGATGCAGCTGTGGGACATCGCCAAGCAATATGCGCTGGCCGACAACCTGTTCATCGGCGCCTTCGGCGGCTCCTTCCTCACGCACCAGTATCTGATCTGCGCGTGCGCGCCCACGTATCCGAACGCGGACACCTCGGTGGCCAAGGGGTCGATCGCCAAGATCGACGTCGACGCCAACGGCAACTTCGTGCGCCTGACGCCATCCGCCACGGCGCCAAGCACGGTCTTGAACGGCGCGCCCGCCTATGCCAACGACGGCGCGCTGACGCCGGCCGACAGCACGGGCATGTTCTACGCCGTCAATACCATGCAGCCGCCGTTCCAGCCGAGCAGCAACGCGCCCGCCTCGGGCGACAGCAGCAAGCTGTTTGCGGACACGGGCAAGGCCAATACGCTGCCGCCGCAAACGCAGACGAATATCGGCGACCTGCTCTCCAGCAAGAACATCGACTGGGCCTGGTATGCGGGCGCCTGGAAGGATACGACGGCCCTGGCCACGGCCAGCGCGCGCGCCGGCAGCTTCCCGAATCCGCCGAACTTCCAGTTCCACCACCAGCCGTTCAATTACTTTGCCAACATGGACCCCGTAAAGGCGCCCGCCTACCGCGCCGCCCACCTGCGCGACTTCGACAGCCAGTTCCTCAGCGACGCGGGCGCCGGCAAGCTGCCGCCCGTGACCTTCTACAAGCCGCAGGGCAATTTGAACCAGCATCCGGGCTACGCCAGCGTGGCCGACGGCGACGCGCACATCGCCAGCGTCATCGCCCAGCTGAAGAAAAGTCCGCAATGGAAAAACATGCTGGTCATCGTCACCTACGATGAAAACGGCGGCTTTTATGACCACGCCGCGCCGCCGAAGGGCGACCGCTGGGGTCCGGGCACGCGCGTGCCGGCCATCCTCGTCTCGCCGTACGTGAAAAAGGGCTTGGTCGACCATACGCAATACGATTCGGCCTCCATCCTGCGCGCCATCACGCACCGCTTCGCCCTGCCCGTGCTTGACGGCTTGAGCACCCGCGACAAGGCGCTGGTGGCCAATGGCGGCAAGCCCATGGGCGACTTCAGCGCCGCGCTGGCGCTGGTACCGCAAGAGTAAGGCTGAGTAAAATTCGCCCGCCCGGTTTGACCGCGGCGGGGGTGTTGCCTGCAGGGGTTACTGGCCGGGGGGCGCATCGAGCAGCGAGCGTTCGAGCAATTGCGACAGCGCCGTGCGCAGCGCCTGCGTGCGCGCCGCCAGTTCCGGCCGCTTGTAGCGTTCGGCGGCGATCAGGCTGTTTTCCAGGCAGACGCGGTCGCCCTTGGCCAGGCAGGCGTCGGCCAGGTCGAGCTGGGCGCTCGCTTGCGCCACTTTCACCTTGGCGTCGAGTTCCAGGGTGTCGGGATCGTCGCCCCAGCGCTTCACGTAGATGGCCAGGCGCGTGGCGGCCAGCTCCGGCTTACCCGCATCGAGCGCCTGATTGACGCTGTCCTGCAGCGCCGTCCACGCCTGCGCCCGCTGCTGTTGTTTGTCGCACGCGGCGGCGGACTTGGTGATGCTCGCCTGCAGGCGCTTGATGTGGGCGGCGGGGGCCTTGGCGCTTTTCAGCACGGCCAGCGCGCTGCGCGCCCCATCGAGGTCGCACTGCGCCGCCAGCGCAGTGGCGGCCTCGACCTGTTCCGCCACGCTGGCCGGCTTGTCGGCGGGCTTGTTGTAAAACCAGATACCGGTCAGCACCACCGCCGCCGCGATCCACGTGCGCAAGCGCACGGGCGGGCGCGGCGGCGGCACCGAACCCTTGCTGGCAGGCTTGGCGGGCGGCGCCTTGGCCGGCGCGGCAGGCGCTGGCGCGACGGGCTGGGGAGCGGGAGCGGGAGCAGGCTGCGGCGCGGGCTGCGGCATGGGAGTGGGCGGAGCGACGGGCACCGGCGGCGCCACCGCTTTCTCCAGAACAGGCGCTTGCGCCACCTGGCGCGCGCCGCAAAACGGGCAGTGCGCCACGCGCAGCGGCAAGGTTTGGCCGCAAGCGGCGTTGATGCAAACGTCATTCACTGTTTCAAGCACATTCCAACCTTTTCCTGGAGTCATTCCACTGCGTTCTGCCGCAATATTACCTTACGCAAGCATCACAACGGCGCACCCGCACCGTGTTCCACGGCCTTGATACCGATCAAAAAGCATCCTCCGCCGCGGCCTAAGCTGGAAGCACCGGCCAAGGACAAGGAGAACGCCATGCCAGCCCACCTGATCATCGAAGACGGCCAGCCCTGGTGGGACAGCGCCGATATCTGGGTCGTGCCGGGCACTGATCCGAATGGCCCGCCGGGCGCGCCCATCGCCGGCACCAGCAATTACCTGTGGGGCCGCGTGCACAACACGGGCAACAGCGCCTCGAACGGCGTGCGCGTGGATTTTTACTGGGCCGATCCTTCCGGCCAGATCGCCGTCGGCGCCGCCACGCAGGTCGGCTCCGCCTTTGCCGACTTGCCGCCCGGCGCCACGCAGGAAGTGCTGTGCCTGGTGCCGTGGATCCCCGTCATCGTCAATGGCGGCCACGAATGCCTGCTGGCCGTGGCCCATGGCCCTGGCGACGTCAATCCGCTGCCAGATCCCCTGCCCAACGGCTTTCCCTTCCAGCCCAAGCAGCACGAGCAGATCGCCCAGCGCAATGTCACCGTGGTGCTGGCGGCAAGGCGCGCGCAATTGCTGAGCATCGCGGTGGCGGCCCTGCCCCGCGCGACGAAAGAAGTGGAACTGCAGATTGAATATGGCGGCGAACTGCCCGAGCGCCTGCTGGCCACCCTGGGGCTGGAACGATGGCAGCCGGCCAGAGACGCACGCCTGGTAGCGGGCCTGGTGCGCACGCCCCATTGCAATGGCGATGCGCCCGGTGAGCAAAAGCTGGTGCTGGAAGTGCCGCGCGGCCAGGCGCAGGCCGTGTACCTGAGCGTGCGCGCCGAAGCCTTGCCGCCACGCCAGTATGCGCTGCTGCGCGTGCTGGAAACGCGCGACGGCAAGGTCATGGGCGGCGTTACGTATGTCGTCACCGATCTCGAGAACGAGCAAGCTCAAGAGCCCGCGCAAGAACAGCACAGCCCCGAGGAGCAAGCATCATGAGCGATACCCCCCTGCAGGTGCTGACGCGGCCGTTCGCGATCGAGCCCGTCACCAATATCATGCTGCCAGATGGCATCTTCGACAATGCCATCTATGGCTTGCGCATCGCCGCCCACGTCACCAATATGTCCGGCAGCGCCCTGACGAATGTCACGGTGTACCTGGAAAGCGTGGGCGATCCCGGCATCGTGCCCGTGGCGCGCACCTTTTTCTTTGCCAGCATTCCCGCCGGCGCGGCCATGCTGGTCATGTGGGATGCCGACTTCCAGCATGCGACGCCCGGCAAGCGCCTGGTCAGCTTCGTCGCCAAGGCGGACGGCCACACGCCGCACCGCTCGATCCAGCAAATCTTCGTGTCGCAGACGCGCTTCGACAGCGCCACCAACACCTACACGTGCACGGTCGAGGAAGGCACGCTGGAACTGTCCAAACCGCAAGGCCACCTGCCGGGCAAGCGCTGGGGCAGCACAGGCACGGATGGGAAGGAGTGCCGCTGCCCGCCCGGCCTGGGGCCCATCGTGCCGACCGGCATGACCCTCGTCTGGACGCCGAACCCCGCTTATGCGGGCACGCACGGAGACTTGCCGTTTTCCGACCCGTGGTGGAAAGTGCTCGCCATCATCATTGCCATCATCGCCGCATTGGTGGCCATCATTGCCGCCGCGCTCGGTTCAGGCAAGGCCAGCTTCAGCGTGGGCGGCACGTTCGAGGAAACCGATCCCAGCGTCGATTGCTGCTCGCTCGAAGGGGCCGGCTCGGGCCAGCCCGAATTCACGGTGGCGGGCGTGGCCTCGGCCATCGCCTCGGGCGCCATCGCCGTCGCCTGCTCCGATATCGCGGATCCGTTCTGGCGTGGCCAGGAAGCAACACCACCGGCCGCCGGCGAGCTGACCCTGGCCGAGCGCGTGGTGGCGAAATGGGTGTTGCCGGAAGCGCCGAACGCTGGCCTGCCCTACACGGCCGACATCAGCTGGGAATATCAGCGTTTCACCACGGGCGCCACCTACCAGCATGCCGTCACCGAAACGCAAGTCAACATCCACGTGGCGGGGCCTGTGGAAACGGATACGCCCGCCGTCGTGCAGGCCTACGAACCGTTGTGGATACGCGCCAGCTTCAAGCGCGACAATGGCAATGTGTTCCGCGGCACGGAACTGTATGCCTTCGTGCTGTTCCAGGCGCCGCAAGGCCTGTATTTCGTCGAATCGCTGACCGACGACGGCCTGGGCTTCGACCCGGGCGCCAACGATGGCGTTTACGCAGGCAGCCTGGACTTGAAGCGCGCTTACCGCACCCTGCTGCAATATGATCAAAAGGTCTACGGCACCTGGAGAGTCTTCGTCTTCGCCCAGGACGTCAACCTGACCAAGCCCGGCACGCCGCCCGAAATCGCCGCCCAGCACATCGGCGGCATGTTCGTCGCCAGCGCCATCGAAATCACCTTCGACGACACCCTGCCCTGCCCGCTCAAGGCGCAGGCGAATATCGTCGTGGTGTAGTGATAAGCGAGGTCAGGCGTAGGTCGCGTAGGTCGGATTAGCGGGGCAAAGCCCCGCGTAATCCGACAATATTGTTGGCTCCCGTATGCACACCAGGAGCGACTGAGAAAATGCTCAGGGCTAGGCGCGGCCCCGAAGACAGTACGTCAGTACAGTGAGGTAAAAGCGGGGCAGGCAACATCTCCCCGGCCTTGTATCAGCCGTTCTTAAACTTTAACGCTTTCAGCCTTGGCAATGACCGTGCGCGGAATGATATCCGTCGCCGGGCAAGTATCCATCGCATCCGAATACGCAAGCCAGCGCTGCAGGCTTTCCATGCGGCGAATCGTGATGCCCTTGCCATTGATGTAGCCGATCTGCTCGAAATTGGCGGGGCTGGTAGTCAGTTTCGACACGGTGGGCGCATTGTCGACCAGGCGGTCGTAGGCCTTGCGCGCCTTGTGCTCCCACTTGGCCAGCACGGGGTCGTCAAAACGGTTGCTTTCAAAATACACGGTGATGGTGCGGTCGTGGTTGGCAAAACCGACGATGGCCGCACCCTTGCGTATGGTCAACAGGACATCTTCCTTGACGCCCGTGACGGGAACGAAGACGGCGGCGCGCCCATCCGTATCCGGCCGCTCCATGGGAATATCTTGTCCGATTATGCTCATTACATCACACTCTTCGTCATCGCCTGTTGGCTTGTTGTCCCTGCATCACTGAAAACGTGCCGCCGTGCGCATGCGTGCGTTTGCCGCTGCGCCGGGCCGCTGCCATACCCTGTCATACCGTTTCATACCATTTTTCAAATAATACATTGCCGGAAAGCACTACACAAGATAATCAGGGGCGCGGCAGCCGCCTGTCCTCCGCCGGATGGGGAATGGCGGCGTCCGCGGCAATCGCCTTATAATGCCGTGTTTACTTCACGTCCCCACTTTCGCACCATGACGCTTCCCGAGAATGACACCAGCCGGCTCGACGCCATCAGCGCCGCCGCCACCGAAGTGGCCGCGCAAAACGTGGCCGACCTGCTGGCCATGGCCATCTGCCACCGCCCGGACGAACCATCCCTGATCGTCTGCGACAAGCGCAGCTGGCTCAACGTCGTGCTGACGGAAGCGTATCGCCAGGCCTTGCCGGACGCGGCCTTCATTGATTTCGACGAAGTCACGCCCGAGGCCGTGCTGGCCGCGTTTGCCGACCTGCCGGCCGGCAGCCTCGTCGTGCTGATCCAGTCGACCAGCTTCCGCCTGGAAGCGTTCCGCATCCGCATCGAGTTGTTCAAGCGGGGCCTGAAAGTCATCGAGCACGTGCATCTGTCGCGCATGCCCGGCGTGCAGGGGCTGCACTACATCGCCTCGCTGGCCTACGACCCCGCCTACTATCGGGGCGTGGGCCATGCGCTGAAGGCGCGCATCGACGGCGCCCGCCACGGCATGGTCGACAGCGGCGGCGAGCAGCTGGTCTTCGCCTCGCCATTCGAGGGTGCGAAGCTCAATATCGGCGACTACAGCGGCATGAACAATATCGGCGGCCAGTTCCCGCTGGGCGAAGTGTTTACGGAAGCGCAGGACCTGGAAGCCGTGAACGGGCGCGTGCGCATTTTCGTCTTTGGCGACACGCACTTCATGGTCAACCGCCCCGACACGCCGATCACGCTGATCATCGACAAGGGCAGAGTCACGGGCACGGAGCACGCCACGCCGGAATTTACCGCCATGCTCGAGATCATCCGCGCGCACGAAGGCGAAGTGTGGGTGCGCGAACTGGGCTTCGGCATGAACCGCGCCTTTTCACGCGAACAGCTGGTCAACGACATCGGCACGTATGAACGCATGTGCGGCATCCATCTGTCGCTGGGCGCCAAGCATGGCGTGTATACAAAACCGCAATTCAAGCGCAAGGATGCGCGCTACCACGTCGACATCTTCGCCGTCACCGAAGCCGTCTACCTCGACGACGAGCGCGTGTACGCCGATGGCGCGTGGACGGTGGAGCCGGTCGCGTTCAATTGACCCTCAGCTGAAAAACCCCGCCGCTGCCAGCTCGCGGTCCCATGGCGGCACGGGCTGGTATTCGGCCACGAGGAAATCGATCAGCGCGCGCACCTTGGGCGAGGGCTGGCGGCTGGCCGGATACAGGGCGCTCAGGTAATTCAAGGGCAGTTCCCAGTCCGTCAGCACGGGCACCAGGCTGCCATCGAGCAGATTGCGCCAGGCGAGGAAGGTGGTGCTGTAGACGATGCCGAGTCCCCGCTGCGCCGCCTGGTGCAGCACCAGCCCGTTATTCGCCGTGAAACCCGCCTGCACGCGCACGCGCACGTCTTCACGTTCTTCCCCTACTCCACGCTGGAAATGCCAGTTCGTGCCATCGGTCAGGTGGCTGAAATGCAGGCACTGATGCTGCAGCAAATCCTGCGGCGTCTGCGGCACGCCCCATTGCGCCAGATAGGCGGGGCTGGCGCACAGCACGGCGCGGCACGGCACCAGCGGGCGCATGGCCAGCGCGCTGCTGTCCGGGATGCCGCCCACGCGTATCGTCAAGTCAAAGCCGTGGCGTATCGGGTCGAGCAGCGCATCGTCGACAAACAGCTCGGCCCGCACCTGCGGGTGCAGCAGGCTGAAACGGGCGACGGCATCGGCCAGCCACGCGCTGCCGAAACTCGACGGCGCCTGGATGCGCAGCGGCCCGGCCAGCTCCGCCCCCGCCCCGGCCTGCGCCACGTGCGCCACCATGCGCGCCGCTTCCTGCGCCTGGCTGACAGCGGCCATGCACGGCGCCAGGTAGGCGCGGCCCGCGTCCGTCAGACTCACTTCGCGCGTGGAGCGGTGCAGCAGGCGCGCATGCAGGCGCTCTTCCAGCTGCATGATGGTCTTGCTGACCATGGCCCGCGTCAGGCCCAGGCGCTGCCCGGCCACCGTAAAGCTGCGCTGGCGCGCCACCTCGACAAAGATTTCCATCGCTTTTAATTGATCCATGTCAAAGATTGTCTGTGTTTTGGCGACAATCTGTCAACCGCCGGGCGATTGTTTGCGCACTGTCCCCATCCTACAATGGCGCTTTCCATTGACCTCCGGAGCCGCCGCCATGCTAACGATCGAACAACAAGAACAATACCAACGCGACGGCTACATCATCCTGCCCGGTTTCAAGGGTGCGGACGACATCGCCGCCCTGCGCGCGCGCGCCGAGCAGATTGTCAACGACTTCGATCCCAGCGTCAGCCAGTCCATCTTCACCACGCGCGACCAGGCGAAGAACACCAACGATTACTTCCTCGCCTCCGACAACACCATCCGCTGCTTCTTCGAGGAAGAAGCGTTCGGTCCGGACGGCCAGCTGAAGCAGGCGAAATCGCTGTCGATCAACAAGATCGGCCACGCCATGCATGACCTGGACCCCGTCTTCCGCGCCTTTTCGGCCGA
The DNA here is from genome assembly GCF_020858035.1 of Janthinobacterium sp. EB271-G4-3-2. Taxonomy (NCBI): domain Bacteria; kingdom Pseudomonadati; phylum Pseudomonadota; class Betaproteobacteria; order Burkholderiales; family Oxalobacteraceae; genus Janthinobacterium; species Janthinobacterium sp. EB271-G4-3-2. Next base: position 51,058 of record NZ_JACYMG010000010.1, read on the forward strand.
CCCGAAACTGGCCGAAGTGGCGCGCGACCTGGGCCTGGCGGATGCGCAGGTGTGGCAATCGATGTACATCTTCAAGCAGCCCGGCATCGGCGGCGAAGTGCGCTGGCACCAGGACGCCACGTATTTCGAAACCACGCCCATCAGCGTGACGACCTTCTGGTTCGCGCTGGAAGACGCCACCCTGGACAACGGCTGCCTGTGGGCGGAACCGGGCGGCCACCGCGGCCCCCTGCGCGAACGCTTCATCCGCAACGGCGACCAGGTCAGAGTGGAAAAACTCGATGCCATGCCGTGGCCCGACGACAGCACGGCCGTGCCCCTGGAAGTCAAGGCGGGCGCCCTCGTCTGCTTCCACGGCCTGCTGCCCCACTACAGCGCGCCGAACCGCTCGCCCGTGTCGCGCCACGCCTACACCTTGCACGCCACCGACGGCCAGACGCAATACGCGGCCCATAACTGGATACAGCGCGACGCGGCGTTCCCCGTGCGGGGCTTCGTCTGATGCGCATCGACGTCTTCGCCGCCCACTGGGGCAATAACGCGCTGCCACCCGACGTCTTCATCGACAAGGTACTCGATGCCGGTTTCGACGGCATCGAGATGTCGCTGCCGCTGGACGCGGCCCTGCGCGAGGAATGGACGGACCGCATCGCCAAGGCGGGATTGCAGCTGATCGCCGCGCAGTGGGAAACCGTGTTCCACAGCGACTTCGAGCTGCACCGCGCGGCTCTCGCCGAACTGCTGGAAAACGCCTGCCTGGCGCGCCCCGTACTGGTCAACACCCACACGGGCAAGGATTTTTATACGCAGGCACAGAATGGAGAACTGCTCGACCTGGCCGCCGCCATCTCGGCCAGGCACGGCGTGCCCATCGTGCATGAAATCCACCGCAGCCGTTTCAGCGGCCACCCGATGCTGCTGCTGCCGTATCTGCGGCAGTATCCGCACCTGCCCTTGACGGCCGACCTGTCGCACTGGTGCTGTGCCTGCGAATCGCTGCTGGAAGACCAGCCGCACACGCTGGCGCAAGTGCTGCCGCTGGTGCGCCACGTGCACGCGCGCGTCGGCCATGCGCAGGGGCCGCAAGTGGCCGACTTCCGCGCACCGGAAGCGAAACCTGCGCTCGACGCCCACCTGGCCTGGTGGGACGCCATCGTCGCCCTGCGCCGCGCGGCCGGCGCCGAACGCATGACGTTCACGCCGGAATTCGGCCCCGCGCCCTACACGCAAACCTTGCCCTGGACGCAGCAGCCCGTGAGCGATGCGTGGGAACAGAACGTCGCGATGCTGCAGCTTTTACGCCAGCGTTATCCGGCGGACTGAGGAAGCTGCGCAAAATTGGCCTGCACGAAATCGATGAAGGTGCGCAGCGGGGCCGGCAAATGACGCCGGCCCGCATAGTATAAAAACGGGCCGGGAAAGGGCATCGCCCAGTCTTCCAGCACGGGCTGCAGCTGGCCCGCATCGATATATGGCTGCAGCCACTCTTCAAACAGATAGACGAGACCATGGCCGGCGATGGCCATGCTGACCGCGAAGTCGGCCGCCGTCGGCGTGACGATCACGGGGCCGTCCGGTTCCACACTGACCTTTTGCCCGTCCCGCTCGAACTCCCACGGTGGAACCGCGCCACTAAGGAATTTCCCCAGCAGGCAGGCGTGCCGCAGCAGGTCGCGCGGATGCACGGGCACGCCGCGCTGCGCCAGGTAGGATGGCGCGCCCGCCACCGCGAAGCGCTGCGTGCGCGGGCCAATCGGGATGGCGATCATGTCCTGCTCCAGCCGTTCGCCATAGCGGATGCCCGCGTCGCAGCCGCTGGCGACGACATCGACAAAATTATTATCGACCACCAGCTCGACCCTGATCTGCGGATAGGCGCGCAGGAACTGGTCAACCATGGGCTGCAGGAAGAAGCGCGCCGCGTTGACCGGCACGTTCAGGCGCAAGATGCCGCGCGGGCTGTCGCGCAAGTCGTTCAGCACGTCGAGCGCGCTGCTCACTTCATCGAGTGCCGGGCGCAAGCGCGTCAGCAGCAGCGCACCGGCCGCCGTCGGCGTCACGCTGCGCGTCGTGCGTTCCAGCAGGCGAATGCCCAGCTGCTGCTCCAGCCGCCGCAGCGCCTCGCTCAGGGCGGACGCGGACTGCCCGCTGGCGCGCGCGGCCTGGCGAAAACCGTGGTGCCGGGCCACCAGGGCAAAGGCGGCCAAATCGGCCATGGAAGGGCTGTCTGCATGCATGGGAAGAGCTTTCATTGTGCGTAAACGAGTACAGCCTGTGCCGGATTGACCCGATTATCATACAGCGCAATCGGCCTTACGATGGCTGCTCTTGCCCTCAACCATCACACAGGAGCTGCCATGCACACGTATTTCCCCGCCCGCGACCAATTCACGCCCGCCCATTGCGACATCGCATTCAACCGCCTCGGCTACGGCGCCATGCAACTGGCCGGCCCGCACGTATGGGGGCCGCCGAAGGACCGCGCCGCCGCCGTCGCCGTGCTGCGCGAGGCCATCGAACTGGGCGTCAACCATATCGACACGTCGGACTTTTACGGCCCGCACGTCACCAACCAGATCATCCGCGAAGCGCTGCATCCCTACCGCGACGGCTTGACCATCGTCACCAAGATCGGCTTCATGCGCGGCGCCGACCAATCCTGGCTGCCGGCCGCGTCGCCGCAGCAGCTGCGCGACGCCGTGCACGACAACCTGCGCAACCTGGGCCTGGACGTGCTCGACGTGGTCAACCTGCGCGCGCCGGGCATGGCCGGACCTGACGGCTCGTCGCTTGCCGAACCGCTGGACACCTTGGTGCAGCTGCAGCGCGAAGGCCTGGTGCGCCATATCGGCCTGTCCAATGTCGATGCGGGCCAGGTGGCCGAGGCACAGCGCATCAGCCCCATCGTCTGCGTGCAGAACCACTACAATCTGGCGCACCGCGCCGACGATGCGCTGATCGACTCCCTGGCCGCGCAAGGCATCGCCTATGTGCCCTTCTTCCCCCTGGGCGGCTTTTCGCCGCTGCAGTCCGATACCTTGAACCAGGTGGCGGCCGCCATGCAAGCCACGCCGATGCAGGTGGCGCTGGCCTGGCTGCTGCAGCGCGCGCCGAATATGCTGGTCATTCCCGGCACTTCGTCGGTGGCGCATCTGCGCGAAAACGTCACGGCCGGCGCGCTCACGCTCGACGCCCAGGCGCTGACGGCACTGAGGTCGCTTGCAACTAAGTAGCGCACTATATATACTGTCCCCATGGATACCACTACCGCCCCCAACCCCTTGCACCAGGTGCCGCGCCTGGACGGCCAGCTGTGCTTTGCGCTGTACTCGACTTCGCTTGCCATGAACAAGCTGTACCGCAAGCTGCTGCGCAAGCTCGGCCTGACCTATTCGCAATACCTGGTGATGATGGTGTTGTGGGAGCGCGACGGCTTGACGGTGTCGGAAGTGGGCGAGCGCCTGTTCCTCGATTCGGCCACCCTGACGCCCTTGCTCAAGCGCATGGAGCAATCGGGCTTGCTCACGCGCACGCGCGCCGCCAGCGACGAGCGCCAGGTCATCATTTCCCTCACGCAGCAGGGCGACCAGCTGCGCCACGAGGCGGCCCTGCTGCCCGAGGCCATCCTGGCGGCCAGCCACTGCAGCGTGGAGCAGGTTGTGGACATGAAACAACAACTGAACCAGTTGCGCGACAGCCTGATGAAAAGTGAGTGAAAGCGCCGCTTTTCCGAGCAAAATCAGGCAAAGCATCCCCCTGACAGCGGCAGGCAAAAGCTGGCGTAAAATCCGCCTTTCTTTATTACAAATCGATACATGGATGGCCCCACCCTGCGTATAGAATAGTTGCCACTATTTCCTTACAACAACATCAGGGTGATCATGCGCATACCTTTCGGCTCCGTAGCCTCGCTGGCTCTGTGTTTTACCGTGTCGGCCTTCGCCGCCGAGCCATTCGACGACAAGTTCCGCCAGCTCGAAGAGGTGTTGCCCACCCCAAATACCTACCGCACCGCCTCCGGCGCGCCAGGCCACGCCTACTGGCAGCAGCGCGCCGACTACACGATCCGCGCCACGCTCGATGAAGCCAGGCGCGAGATCGCCGGCAGCAGCACCATCACCTACCATAACCAGTCGCCCGACACACTCGGCTACCTGTGGGTGCAGCTGGACCAGAATATCTACCAGCCCGATTCCGACGCGCGCCGCATGGCCACGGCGCCGTCGCGCCAGGCGTGGGCCAAGACGGCGGGCGAAGACACCATGAAATTCGAAGGCTTGCGCGGCATCCTCGCGCGCGGCGACTTCCAGGGCGGCTTCCATATCCGCCGCTTGACGGGCGCCGATGGCCAGCCTTTGAAATACGTTATCAACCGCACCATGATGCGCATCGACCTGCCGCAGCCTTTGAAGCCGGGCCAGGACTTTGCCTTCCAGATCGGCTGGGATTACCGCATCAACGAACAGAAGGTGCTGGGCGGGCGCGCCGGCTATGAAATCTTCGACGACAAGAACGCCCTGTTCGAAGTGGCGCAGTGGTTCCCCCGCATGGCCGCCTATTACGACGCGGCCGGCTGGCAGCACAAGCAGTTCCTCGGCTCGGGCGAATTCACGCTGGAATTCGGCGACTACGACGTGCAGCTGACGGTGCCCGCCGACCATATCGTCGCCTCCACGGGCCAGCTGCAAAACCCGCAGGACGTGCTGTCTGCCGCGCAGCGCGAGCGCCTGGAAAAAGCGCGCGGCAGCGACAAGCCCGTCGTCATCGTCACGCAAAAAGAAGCGGAAGCGGCCGAGAAATCCGTGAGCCGCGCGCAAAAGACGTGGCACTTCAAGGCGGCCAACGTGCGCGACTTCGCCTGGGCCTCGAGCCGCAAGTTCATCTGGGATGCGCAGGGCTACAAGAAGGGCGGCAGCGATGTGATGGCCATGTCCTACTACCCGAAAGAGGGCAATCCGCTGTGGGAAAAGTACAGCACGCAAGCCATCGTGCACACGATCGAGCAGTACAACAAGTACAGCATCGACTACCCGTACCCGACGGCCATTTCCGTCAACGGCCCCGTGGGTGGCATGGAGTATCCGATGATCTCGTTCAACGGCCCCCGTCCGGTGAAAGACAAGAAGACGGGCGAGCTGACCTACTCGAAGCGCACCAAGTATGGCCTGATCGGCGTGATCATCCACGAGGTGGGCCACAACTACTATCCGATGATCATCAACTCGGACGAGCGCCAGTGGACGTGGATGGACGAAGGCCTCAACACCTTCGTGCAATACCTGGCGCAGCAAGCATGGGAAGAAAACTATCCTGCCTCACGTGGCGAACCGCGCGAGATCGTCGACTACATGCGTAGCCGCGACCAGGTGCCGATCATGACCAATTCCGAATCCCTGCTGCAGTTCGGTAACAACGCCTACGCCAAGCCGGCGGCGGGCCTGAACATCCTGCGCGAAACCATCCTCGGGCGCGAACTGTTCGACTACGCGTTCAAGGAGTATGCGCAGCGCTGGAAGTTCAAGCGCCCCACGCCCGCCGACTTTTTCCGCACCATGGAAGACGCTTCCGGCACGGACCTCGACTGGTTCTGGCGCGGCTGGTTTTATACGACCGACCCGGTCGACATCAGCATCGACGGCATCAGCGAATATGGCGTGAGTTCAAAAGATCCGGCCACGGAAAAAGCGTGGAAAAAGGCGCAGAAAGAGGCCCAGCCGGAATCGGTCACGAGCCGCGCCAACAAGGGCATGCCGCGCCGCGTCGATGCGCATCCGGAGCTCAAGGATTTCTATAACCGGCACGACGATTTCACCGTGACCAACAAGGACCGCAACGCCTACGCCGAAGCGCTGGCCGCCCTGGAACCGTGGGAAAAGGACTTGCTGAAACAGGGCAAGCACCTGTACCTGGTCGACCTGTCGAACGTGGGCGGCATGGTCATGCCGCTGATCCTCGAGATCGAACTGAAAAGCGGCAAGAAGTACGTCGAGCGCGTGCCGGCCGAAGTGTGGCGCTACTCGCCGAAGAAAATCACCAAGGTCGTCATCACGGATGAACCGATGGTGGGCCTGGTGCAAGACCCGTACTGGGAAACGGCCGACATCGACACGAGCAACAATAGCTGGCCGCGCAAGATCACGCCATCGCGCCTGGAACTGTTCAAGAGCGAGAAGTCGCCCAAGGATAACCTGATGCGCGATTTTCATACGCCATTGAAAGGCCAGAACAGCGGCGCGTCCAAGGGCGACGAGGCATGAAGCGCTGGCGCGCGCTGGCTTGCGCCATGCTGGCCTGCGCCAGCATGGGGGCCGGCGCCCACAACTTCCACATGGGTATCGCCGACATCAGTTACAACGCGGCCAGCGGCAGCACGGAAGTGGTGCACACCTACACGGGCCACGACGTCGAAGCGCTGCTGACGAACCTGTACCAGCGCCAGTTCGACCTGGGCCAGGAAGACAGCGAAGCGGCGCTGCGCCGCTATGTCGAAAAACAGTTTTACCTCGTGGGGCCGGACGGCAAGCGCTTGCGCCTGAACTGGGTCGGCATGAAGGTCAATGCCGACAATGTGGTCATCTTCCAGGAGATCGAACGCACGCGCCTGGCCCCCGCCACGCGCATTCATAACCAGTTGCTGATCGACTTCCTGCCCAGCCAGCGCAATACCCTCAACGTGCAGGACAGCGGCACCCTCCAGACGCTGATTTTCGACCGCCAGAACACGGAACTGCCGATCCGCCAAGGCCCGCCCCCCCTATTACATCCATGACGCCACGCTCTCTTCCCCTGCTCCTCGCCGCCCTGTTTTCAGCCACCGCCGCCCACGCCGACGACATCTTCCAGCGCGTGCTGATCGACGGTTCGCGCCTGAACCAGCTGGGCGTGGCCGATTCGGCCAACGCGGGCAGCGTCACGCAACAGCAGCTCGATGCGCGCACCAGCTACCGGCCCGGCGAATTGCTCGAAGCCGTGCCGGGACTGATCGTCAGCCAGCATAGCGGCGAGGGCAAGGCCAACCAGTTCTACCTGCGCGGCTTCAACCTCGATCATGGCACGGACCTGCGCACCACGGTCGACGAGATGCCCGTCAACCAGCGCAGCCATGGCCACGGGCAGGGCTGGACGGACCTGAACTTCCTGATCCCCGAACTGGCCATGCGCCTCGATTACAAAAAGGGGCCGTATTCGGCGGCGCAAGGCGATTTCTCCTCGGCCGGCGCGGCGTCCGTCGTCTACGCGAACCGCCTGACGCAGGGCCTCGCCAGCGTGGGCATCGGACAAAACGGCTTTCGCCGCGCCCTGCTGGCCGATACGTTTGACGCGGGCGACGGCAGCCTGCTGTACGCGCTCGAAGCGCAGCACAACGACGGCCCGTTCACGCAGCCGGACCGCTACCGCAAGCTCAATGGCGTGCTGCGCTACAGCGAAGGCTATGCCAACAACGGCTTCAATGTCACGGCCATGGCCTACGACGCCAGCTGGAACGCCACCGACCAGATTGCGCTGCGCGCCGTGCAGGACGGCACCCTGGGGCGTTTCGACGCCATCGATGCCAGCGATGGCGGCAAGGCGCAGCGCTACAGCCTGTCGGGCGCCTGGCGCCAGACGACGGACGACATGTCCGCCAAAGTCAGCGCGTATGTGATCGCCAACCGCCTGGCCCTGTTCTCGAATTTTACGTATGCGATGGACGACCCCGATAACGGCGACCAGTTCGCCCAGCCGGACCGGCGCGTGACGGCCGGCCTCGACGCCAGCCACACCTGGCACCGCCACACGGACAGGGGCAGCAGCGACACCACCATCGGCCTGCAGCTACAGAACGACAATATCCACAATGGCCTGTACAACACGCGGCAGCGCCAGACCGTGTCGACCACGCGGCAAGATCATATCGTCGAATCGAGCATCGGCGTGTATGGCGAAAACAGCACGCGCTGGTCGCGCTGGCTGCGCACCGTGGCCGGCCTGCGCGCGGACGCCTACCGCTTCGACGTGCGCAGCGACCGCGCCGCCAATTCGGGCAAGGCCAGCGACCATTTGTTCAGCCCCAGCCTGAGCGTGATCGCCGGACCGTGGCGCGATACGGAAGCGTATATCAACATTGGCAATGGTTTTCACAGCAACGACGCGCGCGGCACGACGATCACGGTCGACCCGAAGACGGGCGAAGCGGCCGACAAGGTCACGCCTCTGGTGCGCTCGCGCGGACTGGAACTGGGCTTGCGCAGCGCCGCCATCGCCGGCCTGCAAACGTCGCTGTCGCTGTACCGCCTGGACTTCGATTCCGAGCTGCTGTTCATCGGCGACGCGGGCGCCACCGAGGCGGGCCGCCCCAGCCGCCGCTACGGCATCGAGTTTTCCAGCTACTACAAGGCAGCCAGCTGGCTGTCGCTGGACCTGGACCTCGCGTATGCGCGCGCACGCTCGCGCGGCAGCGACCCGGCGGGCGACTTCATCCCCGGCGCCATCGAAGGCGTGGCCCAGCTGGCCATGACGGTGACGCCGCCAGGGCCGTGGTCGGGTTCCTTGCGCCTGCGCTACTTCGGTCCGCGCCCCCTGGTGGAAGACAACAGCGTGCGCTCGTCGGCCAGCGTGGGCTTGAACGGGCGCATCGCCTACCGGATCGACAAGACCTTGCGCGTGGAAGTCGAAGGCTACAACCTGGCCAACCGGCGCGACTCGGCCATCGACTACTACTATGCCTCGCGCCTGCCCGGCGAAGCGCGGCCCGTCGACGACATCCACTTCCATCCGGTGGAATCGCGCTCGCTGCGCCTGACCCTGGTAAAGAATTTTTAAGTAAACAAGAATAATTCTTATCGCACTGCACAGGAAACGCCGCGAAGTCGTAGAATGCCAGGCTGGATAAACTGAGACAGGCCGCGTTGCGGCCGCACCGCCATGAGCACTTCCGCACCGATCTTTACCGACCCGTCCCACGTCAAGGAAGCCTTGCGCGATGACGGCTATGCCGTCCTGCGCCCGCAGGACGTGGCCGCGCTGGCCGGCTGCCCGCTGGACGCATTGCGCGCGCTGGAACCAAGCTGGAATACCCTGGCGCTGGACAATTACCTGAAGGATGGCGGCCGCTATCGGCGCCGGCGCCACTCGTGCTTCGTGCAGGATGGCGGGCGCCTGGCGCAGACGGCGCACCGTCCGCACTGGCAGCCGGTGGAATACAACGCCCTGCACGGCGGCATGCACCGCCTGTTCGAACCGGTCGAAGCGGCTATCGTCGCGCAAGCGGCCTGGCAGCAGCTGATCCGCGCGCTCGGTGACGTCTGCTCCCAGGTCAAGGGCAGCCAGCCGTGGTTCATCGAAGCGCACCAGTTCCGCATCGATACGACCGACGGCATCGGCCGGCCCACGCCGGAAGGGGCGCACCGCGACGGCGTCGATTTCGTCGCCGTGCTGCTGATCGGGCGCGAACAGGTCAAGGGCGGCGAGACGCGCATCTTCGAAGCGGATGGCCCCAACGGCAAGCGCTTTACCCTGACCGAACCGTGGTCGCTGCTGCTGCTCGACGACGCTGCCGTGATCCACGAATCGACGCCGATCCAGCCCTTGGGCGACCATGGACACCGCGATACCCTCGTGCTGACCTATCGCGCAGGCCAGTTCCAGGGCGAAAACTGACAAGCGGCCACAGCATTTCCTGTGGCCAAAATAGTTACTTGGAAGTTACTTTTGCAGACCTAAATCCGATATAGTCATACGATGTCGATATTGCGCGCTCACGGCGCCCAGCATCACCACACTGAAATCCTAGGAGAGGTCTGTGGACTCCAACAACCAAATCAAGCCTGACGAAATCGAGATCCTGATCGTCGAGGACAGCCCGACCCAGGCGGAGCGCTTGCGCCGCCTGATCCAGTCGCTGCACTATAACGCGCGCGTGGCGGCGAATGGCCAGCTGGCCCTGGCCGCCATCCGCGAGCGCAAGCCGCACCTGGTGCTGTCCGATATCGTCATGCCTGAAATGAATGGCTACGACCTGTGCCGCGCCATCAAGTCCGATCCGACCCTGCGCGACATCCCCGTGATCCTCGTCACCTCGCTCAACGATCCGAAGGACATCATCCGCGGCATCGAGTGCGGCGCCGACAATTTCATCCGCAAGCCCTACGCGGAAGATTACCTGCTCAACCGCATCAGCCACATGCTGATGAACCAGAAGCTGCGCAAGAACCAGAACGTGGAAATCGGCATCGCCCTGTACCTGGGCGACCAGAAGCATTTCATCAATGCGGAACGCCAGCAAATTCTCGACCTGCTGATCTCCACGTATGAGCAGGCGGTGCAGGTCAACGGCGAACTGCAGGCGCGCGAACGCCAGGTGATCGAGCTGAACATGCGCCTGGCGCACCATGCGGCCGAACTGGAAACCATCAACCGCGAAATCGCCCTGAAAAACCTGGAGCTGGCCGAAGCGAGCCGCATGAAGTCCGCCTTCATCGCCAACATGTCGCATGAACTGCGCACGCCGCTCAACGCCATCATCGGCTTCACCGGCGCGCTGCTGATGAAACTGCCCGGCCCCCTGACGTCCGACCAGGACAAGCAACTCAATACCATCCGCGCCAGCGCGCGCCATTTGCTCTCGCTGATCAACGACATCCTCGACGTGGCCAAGATCGAAGCGGGCAAGCTGACGCTGTCGATCGAACCCGTGCACTGCCAGGAACTGATGGCCGATGTGGCCGACACCCTGCGCCCCCTGGCCCAGCAAAAAGGCCTGGCGCTGGAACTCGAACTGGGCGAGCCGGGCCAGCCGCCCGCCATCATCGACACGGACCGCCGCGCGCTGACGCAAATCCTCATCAACCTGCTCAATAACGCCATCAAGTTCACGGAACAGGGCACGGTGCGCATCAGCCTGTCCCAGCGCGACGAAGACGGCGTGCTGGTGACGGAAATGAGCATCGCCGACAGCGGCGCCGGCATCAAGGAAGAAGACCAGGCCAAGCTGTTCCAGGCCTTCTCGCAGCTCGATTCCACCTCCACGCGCCACGTGGAAGGCGCGGGACTGGGCCTGTATCTGTGCCAGAACCTGGCCAACGCCATCGGCGGCGCCCTGTTCTTCAACAGCGACTACGGCTCGGGCAGCACGTTTACACTGGCCCTGCGCAGCAAGGCCTGAGCTTCTGTGCGCCGCAGCATGGAATACCGGCTTTTTGCCATCGAAAAGAGACCGATACAGTAGTTCTACGGTATTGCACTGCACCATTTTCAGCGCTATAGTAGAACTGTCTCCTCCAATTCGTTCTCCGAACATTGGATTCAGCCCGCGAATACAACCGCGGGCTTTTTTTTGCCTGCGTTTTTCATTATCTTCATCATTCCTTAACTAAATCAACCGGTTTAGTTATATCAATCGTTTGAGATATATGATTAAATCTCCGGCATGATTGAAAAAAACGCCATCCCCACTTCCCATGCCGACGACGGGCGCAAGCCCCGTTCCGACGGCGAGCAGTCGCGCGAGCGGCTGCTGCATAGCGCCATCCGCCTGTTTGCCGAGCAAGGCTACGCCAAGACGTCCACGCGCGAGCTGGCGCAGGCGGCCGGCACCAACGCGGCCGCCATCAGCTATTATTTTGGCGACAAGGCGGGACTGTACCGCGCCGCCTTTGCGCAGCAGTCAGCGGACCCGCAAGACAATATCGCCCTGTACGAGCAACCCCATTTCACCTTGCGCCAAAGCCTGGAAGGCTTTTATGCGCAATTGCTCGCTCCCATGCAGCAGGGCGACATCGCGCGCGACTGCATGCGCCTGTGGTGCCGCGAAATGCTCGAACCGACCGGCCTGTGGGCGCGCGAGATCGACCAGAACATCCGTCCCGAACACGAAGCGCTCACGCGCGTGCTGGCACGCCACCTGGGCGCACCCGACAACAGCGACGACATGCACCGGCTGGCGTTTTCCATCGCCTCGCTGGCACTGCAGCACATGGTGGGCACCGAGGTGCTGCACACCTTGCGCCCGCAACTGCTGGAATCGCCGCACGCGATCGACACCTGGCTGGCGCGCCTGACCGACTACGCGCTGGCCATGGCCGACGTCGAGCGCCGGCGCCTGGCCACTCCGCCCTCCGCCTCTACCACTCAACGACAAGCAGAAGGACCAGCATGACGACTATTCGATGCACCGTTCAACGCGTCCTGGCCGCCAGCATCGTGCTGGCGCTGGGCGGTTGCGCCCTGCAAGGGCCGCCCGCGGCGGTGGCCGCCAGCGCGCCAGCGCAGTGGCAAGCGCCGCTGCCGCACAACGGCAAACTGACGGACCTGGCCAGCTGGTGGCAGGGCCAGGGCGACAGCCTGCTGGTGGAATTGATCAACGACGCGCAGCAGGTCAGCCCGACCATCGCCGCCGCAGGCACACGCATCGTGCAGGCGCGCGCGGACCGCATCGCCAGCGGCGCCGCGCTGGCGCCCACCTTGGACGCGACGGGCAGCGTGGTACGCGCCAGCCAGCAATCGGCACAGCCCGGCGGCACCACCTCGCAGGCCGCGCTGCAGGCGTCGTGGGAAATCGACGTGTTCGGCGCCAACCGCGCCACGCGCGACGCGGCCCAGGAGCGTTACGACAGCGCCCGCGCGCTCTGGCATGAGGCCCGCGTCTCGGTGGCCGCCGAAGTGGCGAACCAGTACTACGCCTTGCGCACCTGCCAGCAATTGCAAGCCGTGTCCGAACAGGATGCCGTCTCGCGCCGCGACTCGGCGCGCCTGACGGAACTGAGCGCCGGCGCCGGCTTCCAGCCGCCCGCCAACGCCGCGCTGGCCCGCGCCAGCGCCGCCGAAGGCGCCAGCCGCGCCATCGAACAGCGCGCCGCCTGCGACGTGAATATCAAGGCGCTGGTGGCCCTGTCGGCCATGCCGGAAGCGTCGCTGCGCGAGAAGCTGGCCGCCAGCCCCGCCATCCTGCCCTCGCCCGTGGCGATCGCGGAACTGCCGGCGCAAACCCTGGGCCAGCGCCCAGACATCTACAGCGCCGAACGTGAAGTGGCGGCGGCCAGCTTCGAAGTGCGCGGTGCGCAGGCGCAGCGCTATCCCCGCCTGAGCCTGGCCGGCTCCATCGGCAAGGGCAATATCCGCGCCGGCGGCACCAGCATCACGGCCAGCACCTGGAGCATCGGCCCGCTGGCCGTCAGCCTGCCCATCTTCGACGGCGGCACCCGCCGCGCGCAGATCGATGCGGCCACGGCGCGCTACGACGAAGCCGTGGTGAAATACCGCGCCGGCGTGCGCCAGGCCGTGCGCGAAGTGGAAGAGGCACTGGTCAACCTGGCCAGCACGGACGAACGCAGCGGCCATGCGAAAACGGCACTGGAAGGCTACCGCGTGTCGTTCGTCGCCACGGAAGACCGCTACAAGAATGGCCTGGCCAGCCTGATCGAGCTGGAAGACGCGCGCCGCACGCGCCTGGCCGCCGAAAACACGGTGGTCAACCTCGAGCGCGAACGCAGCGCCGCCTGGGTGGCGCTGTACCGCGCCGCCGGCGGCGGCTGGACCAGCAGCGCCATCGCCAACAACGCCCCCTGACGGATACACAACATGAAAAAAATGACCTTGAAACCGATGGCGCTCGCCTTTGCCGCTCTTTGCGTGATGCTGGGCGCCGGCGTGGCCCTGTACTCCCCTTCCTCCACGGCGGCGGACGACGCCAAGGATAAAAACGCGGCGCAAAAGCCGGCGCTTACCGTCACCACGGCCAAGCCGCAGACAGCCAGCCTGCCCATCAAGCTGAAGGCCAACGGCAACGTGGCCGCCTGGCAGGAAGCCGTCATCGGCAGCGAATCGAACGGCTTGCGCCTGACCGACGTGCGCGTCAACGTGGGCGACGTCGTGCGCGCCGGCCAGGTGCTGGCCGTGTTCTCGAACGACACGGTGAACGCCGACGTGGCGCAGGCCAAGGCCGCCGTACTGGAAGCGGAAGCCAATGCGGCGGAAGCGGCAGCCAACGCGCAGCGCGCCCGCTCGCTGCAAAGCACGGGCGCCATCAGCGCCCAGCAGATCAGCCAGTACCTGACGGCAGAACAGACGGCCAATGCGCGCATCGCGTCCGCCAAGGCGCAGCTGGCGTCGCAGCAGCTGCGCCTGAAATACACGCAGGTGGTGGCGCCCGACAGCGGCGTCATCTCTTCGCGCTCGGCCACCGTCGGGTCGGTGGTGGGCGCCGGCACGGAACTGTTCCGCATGATCCGCCAGGGCCGCCTCGAATGGCGCGCCGAAGTGACGGCCACCGAGCTGCTGAATCTGAAGCCGGGCACCCTGGCGCAAGTGAAGGCGGCCAACGGCGGCGTCTTGACGGGCAAGGTGCGCATGATCGCCCCTACCGTCGATCCGCAGACGCGCTCCGCCCTCGTGTATGTCGACCTGCCTGCCGGCACGGGCAGCAATGCGCCATTCAAGGCCGGCATGTACGCCAGCGGCGAATTCGAACTGGGTACCTCGGGCGCGCTGACGGTGCCGCAGCAGGCGATCGCCGTGCGCGATGGCTTCAGCTATGTCTTCCGCCTGAATCCCGACCAGCGGGTCAGCCAGATCAAGGTGCAGGCCGGACGGCGCCTGAGCGACCGCATTGAAATCCTTGGCGGCATCACGGCCGACACCACCATCGTCGTCAGCGGCGCCGGCTTCCTCAATGACGGCGACCTGGTACGGAATGTACAGGCTCCGGCAGCGGCCAAGGCTGCTGTAGCACCGGCAGCGAAAAAGTAAGGAGAGGCCATGAATTTTTCCTCCCTCTCGATCAAGAACCCGATCCCGGCCATCATGCTGTTCGCGCTGCTGACCCTGGCCGGCTTGCTGGCCTACAAGGCCAATCCGGTGCAGGATTTCCCCGACATCGAACTGCCCATCGTCACCGTCAGCGCGGTGCTGCCCGGCGCCGCGCCAGCCCAGCTGGAAACGGAAGTGGCACGCAAGATCGAAGATTCCGTCGCCACCTTGCAAGGCGTGAAAAACATCTACACCAAGGTGCTCGATGGCGTCGTCACGGTGACCGTCGAATTCATCCTGGAAAAGCAGATCGCCGAAGCCGTCAACGATGTGCGCGACGCCGTCGCCCGCGTCAAGGCGGACATGCCGGCCGAGCTGCGCGACCCCACCGTCACCAAGGCTTCCACGGCAGGGCGCGTGGTGCTGACCTTTATCGCCACGGCGAAGCCGGGCGTGGACAACCCGCTCGACTCTCCCGACCTGTCGTGGTTCGTCGACAACACGGTGGCCAAGCGCCTGTTGACGGTGCCCGGCGTGGGCGCCGTCACCAGAGTCGGCGGCGTCTACCGCGAGATCCAGGTGGAACTCGACGAGGCGCGCATGGCCGCATTGAAAGTGTCCGCCCTCGACGTGTCGCGCCAGCTGCGCCTGGTGCAGCGCGAAGCGCCTGGCGGCAGGGGCGACATCAGCGGCGCCGAGCAGTCGGTGCGCACCATCGCCACCGTGAAAACGGCCGATGAACTGTCGCGCGTGGAAGTGCCGCTGCCGGACGGGCGCCATGTGCGCCTGGACCAGGTCGCCACCGTGCGCGACACCATCGCCGAACCGCGCGCGCTGGCCGAGCAGGATGGCAAGACGGTCGTCGCCTTTGAAGTGTTCCGCACCAAGGGCGCCAGCGAAGTGGCTGTCGCCACGGGCGCGCGCGATGCCATCGCCGACCTGCAGAAGGAAAACCCGAACGTGGTGCTGCAGCAGTCGATCGACAATGCCTTCCCCGTCGAGGAAAACTTCGACGGCTCGATGGAGCTGCTGTACGAAGGCGCGTTGCTGGCCGTGCTGGTGGTGTGGTGGTTCCTGCGCGACTGGCGCGCCACCCTGGTGGCCGCCGCCGCCCTGCCCCTGTCCGTGATGCCCGCCTTCCTCGGCATCTACTGGTTCGGCTACACGCTCAATACCGTCACCCTGCTGTCGCTGGCCCTGGTAGTCGGCGTGCTGGTCGACGACGCCATCGTTGAAATCGAAAACATCGAGCGCCATCTGCGCATGGGCAAGTCGCCGATGGAAGCGGCCATGGAAGCGGCCGACGAAATCGGCATGGCGGTCATCGCCACCACCTTCGCGCTGGTGGCCGTGTTCCTGCCGACGGCCTTCATGAGCGGCATTCCCGGCCTGTTCTTCAAGCAGTTCGGCTGGACGGCCGTGCTGGCCGTGCTGGCCTCGCTGGTGGTGGCGCGGCTGCTCACGCCGATGATGGCGGCCTACATCCTGAAACCGCTGCCGCACAAGGAAGAGCAGGATGGCTGGCTGATGACGCGCTACCTGACGGTCATGCGCTGGTGCCTGAACCATCGCGGCATCACGGCCATCGCCGCGGCCCTGTTCTTTGTCGGCGCCATCGCGCTCGTGCCGCTGCTGCCGACCGGTTTCGTGCCGGCCGCCGACCGCGCGCAGACGCAGATCAACCTGGAACTGCCGCCCGGCTCCACCCTGGGCGAAACGCAGGCCGTGGCGGCCCTGGCGCGCGATGCGGCCATGCGCACGCCGGGCATTCAGGGCGTCTTCAGTTCGATAGGCGGCGGCTCCAGCGGCGATGCCTTCGCCCCCGGCGCCGCGGCCGAGGCGCGCCGCGCCGTGCTGACCCTGACCACCGTGCACCGCACGCAGCGCAAGGAATCGATGGCGGACCTGGAAACCCAGCTGCGCCAGAAGCTCGATACCATCCCCGGCGCCCGCTTCACGGTGGGACCGCCCGACACTGGCGTCAAGATGCAGCTGGTGCTGCGCTCGGAAGACCCGGTGGCTTTGACGACGGCGGCGCAAAAGGTCGAGCGCGAACTGCGCGGCTTGAAAGGCATCGGCAACGTCAATTCCAGCGCCTCGCTGGTGCGCCCGGAAATCATCGTGCGTCCTGATTTCGCCAAGGCGGCCGACCTGGGCGTGACGGCGGCGGCCATCGGCGAAACGGTGCGCGTGGCCACGGCCGGCGACTACGACACGGACCTGACGAAAATGAACCTGCCCGAGCGGCAAGTGCCGATCCGCGTCAAGCTGCCCAACAGCGTGCGCGCCGACCTGGCCGCCATCGAGCGCCTGAGCGTGCCCGGCAAGAATGGTCCCGTGCGCCTGGCGAACGTGGCCAGCGTGACGATGGAAAGCGGCCCGGCGCAGATCGACCGTTTGAACCGCAGCCGCAACGTGACCCTCGACGTGGAACTCGGTTCGCGCACCCTGGGCGAACTGAATGAAGAGGCGCGCGCGCTGCCGTCGATGAGGAACTTGCCGCCATCCGTGAAGATCGCCGAACTGGGCGACGCGCAGGAGATGGCCTCGCTGTTCGCCAGCTTCGGCCTGGCCATGCTGATCGGCGTGCTGTGCATCTATTGCGTGCTGGTGCTGCTGTTCAAGGACTTCATGCAGCCGGTGACCATCTTGGCGGCGCTGCCGCTGTCGATCGGCGGCGCCTTCGTGGCGCTCCTGATCACGGGCAGCGCCCTGTCGATGCCGTCGATGATCGGCCTGATCATGCTGATGGGGATCGTCACCAAGAACTCGATCCTGCTGGTCGACTATGCGATCCTGGCGCGCCAGGCCGGCATGAACCGCTTCGACGCGCTGGTCGACGCCTGCCACAAGCGCAGCCGCCCGATTTTGATGACGACGATCGCCATGGGCGCCGGCATGATGCCGCTGGCGCTGGGCTGGGGCGCCGACCCCAGCTTCCGTTCGCCGATGGCCATTACCGTCATCGGCGGCCTGATCACGTCGACCCTGTTGAGCCTGCTGGTGGTGCCGGCCGTGTTCACCTACATCGACGACCTCGAGCATCTGCTCAAGCGCGGCATGGCGAAACTGCGCCGCCAGAAGGCGCCGCTGCGGCGCGACGACAAGGTGGCGCTGGAAAAATAAGCGCCACGGCAAATTGCAAAATCGCCCCCTGCGGGCAAGGAAACGAGGGACCGGCCGCCAGGCCGCGCTCCCTCGCTTTCATCTATCTGGCATACTGCGCCCATTCTCCATGAACGCAATCTGCCCTGCCTATGAATTACCGCACCCCGCTCGTCCTGCTGATGGCATCCGCGCTGCTCGGCGCCTGCTCGGACAAGACCGCCCCCGCCAGCGCCGACCTGGCAGCTGACGTGGTCACCGAAGTCCCCGCTGCCGCTGCCGCTGCAGACACCGCATCGGCCGAACACGTGCCGCCGCCATCCGCCACCGCCCCCAGGACGGAAGCGATGAACACGCCCCAGGCGCGCGAGCGCGAAGTGGGCATGATGCGCGCCGTCTTCGGCAAGGACTACCGCGGCGACAGCGAAGATGCGCTGGCCGACCTGCCCGATCCCGATAACCACGTCGACAAGCTCAGTTACGTGGTCAGCGCCGTCAGCCACAAGCTGCTGCCCGATGGCAGCGCCATCCTGGTGGCGAATGCGGAAACGGCCAACACGGAAGGCACGGCCGAATCGGCGCATGCTTCGCCGGGGCTGCTGAATGTCTTTTTCCTGGCGCCCAAGGGCCAGCCGGAAGACGGCCAGTGGCAAGTCGTGAAACGCCTGGAAAACATCGCAGCCCTGGGATCGTCGGGGCAGCTCGGCGAAGTCCACTGGGTCATGCTGGGCGCGAACAAGCCGGCACTGGCGATCCGCCATGGCTATACGGGCCAGGGCTACACCATCACGCAACTGGCCCTGTTTGAAATCGGCGACGGCAAGGTCACATCACTCGATGGCGCCATCGACCTGTATTCGGACAATATGGGCGCCTGCGGGCCCGAGACGGACGAGTGCTGGATGGTCAAGGGGAACTGGCGCTTCGCGCCGGCGCGCAATGGCGGCGCCCATGATGACTTGCTGATCGATTTCAAGGGTGCCTCCGAGAAGATCAAGCCCGGCGTCACGGTCAAGCCCGACGAAGACCCGCCGCGCATCGCCACGCCCCTGAACGGCCACGCGCGCTATGCTTTTGATGGCAAGGGATATAAATTAATTGAAGGGAAAAACACGGTGCCGGGCGTTTAAGCACGGCACCGTCATGCCGCTACTTGCGCGCCGCTTCCAGGCGCGCCAGCAGCGGCGCATACATGGCACGCGTATGGCTGCTCCAGCGGGCCATGGCGCTGTCGATATCGAGCAGCAGGCGTTCCGACAATACCTTGTCGCCCTGCCGCAGCGCCCAGATCGCGCACTCGGCGCGGCACTCGAAGCTGTTGTAGCGCGTCAGCGCATCGTCGAATTCCGCTTTCGCTTCTTGCTGTCGCCCGCTTTGCGCCAGCGCGCGCGCCGTCAGCAGGGACACCATCTCGGGACGAAAATGCATATCCGTGCGGCGGATGAATTCCAGGTGCGTCAAGGCCTCGGCGCCCCGTTCGCACTCCAGGTAGGCGCGCGCCGCGCCGAGGCGAATTTCCAGGTCCGATGCAAACGCTCCCCGCAGGCAGGCTTCGTAGGTCGATGCCGCTTCCTTTGCATCGCCCGCTTCGAGCTGCGCGCTGGCCAGGCGCATCTGATTTTGCGCCGTCGGCGTGTACTCGAAGGCCGCTTTCGCCTCGCGCAATTCGCGGTTCGGATCAAGCACCTGCACGGCCACCGACGCGACCTTGCGCGCGCCTTGCGGCAGGCGCGAATTGGGCAGGTAGATGGCGAAGAAATACACCACGCTGCCCAGCAGCGGGAACATGAATAAGATGAGCAGCCAGTACAGCTGCTGCCCGTTGCGCACCACGTGGACCGCAAAAAATACCGCGATCAGGATGTGGATGCCTATGCCAAAAATCGTCATGCTGCGACCTCGTTCGTGACGGGAGCAGCCGGCACCATGCCGCCGCTTTCCCTGCTCAGAATATTACACTGGCCGCGCCGTGCACACGCGCCTATTGCGCCTTGGCCGACCAGCCGCCGCCCATGGCGCGGTACAGGTCGACCGAGGCGACGAGGATGCGCGTCTTCAGCTGCAACAGCCCCACGTCGGCGCTGTACAGGGTGCGCTGGGCGTCGAGTTCTTCCAGGTACGAGGCGTAACCGTTGCGGTAGCGGTTGTGCGCGATGCGCAGGGTGTCGGCCGCCGTGGCGCGGCGCGCATCGTTTTCCACGGCTTGCTGCCGCAGCCGGTAGATGGCGCCCAGGCTGTTCTCCGTTTCGGCGAAAGCGTTGCGCACCACGTTTTCATATGTGTACACGAGCTGGTCGCGCTGGGCGCCGGCCGCATCCGTCTGCGCCTGCACGCGCCCGCCATCGAACAGGGGGCCGGCCGCCAGCGCCGTCAGACGCCACAGGGCAGTGGGCGCATGCAGGAAATCGGTGAGTGTTGTCGCTTGCCCGCCGCCGACGGCCGTCAGCTTGAACGAGGGCAGCAGCTGGTCGCGCGTGGCGGCCAGGCTGGCGTTGGCGGCAGCCAGGTTGTGTTCCGCGCGCGCGATGTCGGGCCGCCGGCGCAGCAATTCGGATGGCAGGCCGGCCGGCACGCCAGGCGCCGCCAGCTCGGCCAGCGGCAAGCCGCGCGCGATGGGACCGGGATTGCCGCCCACGAGGACGGCCAGCGCGTTTTCCTGTTCAAATATCTGCCGCTGCAGCTGCGGCACCTGTTCGGCCGCCGCATGGTATTCCGATTGCGCCTGCAGCCATTCCAGGCGCGAGCTGTAGCCCACCTCGAACTGCTTGCGCGCCAGCTCGCGCGACTGTTCCCGCAGCTGCAGGGTCGATTGCGTGAGCGCCAGCTGCGCGTCGAGCCCCCGCAGATTCAGGTAACTCGTCGCCACACTGGCGGCGATCGACAGCGCCGCCGCATCGAGGCTGGCCTGCTCGGCGCGGTAGCTCTCGCCCGCCGCATCGCTCAGGCTCGCCAGCCGGCCCCACACATCGATCTCATAACTGGCCTGCAGTTCCGCCTGGAAGACATTCGTCACGTACGGTTTGCCGCTGGACGCGAGGGTGCGCGTACGCGTGGGCGAACCGTCGAAGGCCAGGTTGGGCGCGCGGTTCGCATCGGCCTGCGCCAGGCGCGCGCGGTATTCCTGCACGCGGGCGCGCGCCACGCGCAAGTCGCCATTGCGCGCCAGCGCCTCGCCTACCAGGTCGCTCAAGACCGGGTCGCCGAAGGCTTGCCACCACAGCTGCTCGACATGGGCCTCAGTCGCCGCAGGCGCGCCAGCTGCTTGCGCGCGCCAGCCGGATGGCAGTTGCAGTGCCGATGCAGGCTGCGGTGGCGCGTTGGCGGCGCAGCCAGCCAGCGCCAGCGCGCCGGCCATCAGCAGGAAACGGCGCTTCATGGCTTGGCCTTCTTCGGCGGCGGTGGCGGCGCCGGATTGTCCGCCGAGTCGTTCAGCACGGCCGACGTGTCGATGCTGACCACCACCGACATGCCGGGCACGAGGCGGCGCGCATTCGCCTGCCCCGCATCGATGCGGATACGCACGGGAATGCGCTGGGCGATTTTAAGGTAGTTGCCTGTCGCGTTATCGGCCGGCAGCACGGAAAACTCGGAACCGGTGGCCGGCGAAATGCGCTCCACTTGTCCCGTCAGCACGGCGCCGTCGAGCGCGTCGACGTGGAAAGTGGCGCTCTGCCCTTCCTGCACGCCGTTCATCTGCGTTTCCTTGAAATTGGCGATCACCCACATCTGGCGCGGCACCAGCGCCATCAGCTGCGCGCCCGAATTCACGTACGCGCCCTGGCGCACTGTCACCTGACCCAGTTGGCCATCGGATGGCGCCACGATGCGCGTGTTATCGAGGTCGATCTTCGCCGCCTTGACAGCCGCCTGCGCATTGGCCACGGCCGCCTCCAGCGCCTGCTTGTTGACCACCACGGAATGCACGCTTTGCTGGGCGATGTCGAGATTGGCGCGGGCCTGCGCCAGCGCCGCCGCCATCTGCGCCTGCGTGGCGCGCGACTGGTCGTGTTCGCGCTGCGACAGCGAGCCATCGGCCACCAGCTGCTCCACGCGATTGAGGTCGGCGCTGGCCTTGCGCGCCTGCGCTTCCGCGTTGGCCAGGGCCGCTTCGCTGACGGAAATGCCCGCCTGCGCGCTGGCCTTTTGCTGCGCCCAGTTCGACAGCGCCGCCTGCTGCGCGGCCAACTGGGCCTGCGCCTGCTCGTAGCGCTGCTGGTAGATGCGGTCGTCAATGCGCACCAGCAGCTGGCCTTCCTTGACGTCCATGAAATCCTGCACCGTCACTTCCACCACATAGCCCGACAGCTGCGTGCCGATGATGGTCACCTGCCCGCGCACGGTGGCGTTTTCCGTCGTCACGATGGGACTCGTGAACGGTGGCAGACGCCACGCATACAGCACGATCAGCACGCCCACCAGGGCCACGGCGGCAAATGCCAGCGCGGACAGCCACTGGTGGCGGCGGTCCGGCTGCGCCGTGGAAGTGGTTGGCGCCGGCGTGGTCGCGGCTGCGGGCGTTGTCGGTGCTGGTGGCGGAGTATTATTTTCTGTCATTGCTCGGTTCCGAATTGGTAATGGGGACGATGGCCATGGCCGTCTGCGCATCGCGCACGGGGCCGACCAGGCGGCGCGCGCCGGTGGTGATGCGGGTCCAGGACTGGCTGACCAGCATCCAGATCAGGGTGGCGATGGCGACGCCGGCGATCATCAAAAAAACGTCGTTGTAGGCCAGCACATTGGCTTCGCGTGTGGCGACGGCGCCCAGGCGCGCTACGCCCTGGGCGCTGCGCAAAGTGGGGTCCATCAGTACGCCGCCATAGCTTGCGGCGCCCGACTGCACGCGCGCCGCCACCTGCGGATCGAGCATGGTGAGATGTTCGACCAGATAGCTGGAATGGTATTTTTCGCGCGCCGTCTGAATGGTGCCGACGATGGCCGCACCGAGCAGACCGCCCAGGTTCTGCGTCATGGTAAACATCACGGAAAAACTCACGAGGTTGCGCGGTTCGGCGATCACGGCGCCCATGCCCGCCACCATCGTGGGACCGAGGAAATACGTGCCGCCAAAGGCCAGCAGGAACTGGCTCACATACATGTTGACGGGGCGCGTCTGGCTGGTGGCGTGCGCGTCGATCAGGGCACCAAAGGCGATCAGCAGCAGCGCGAACATCAGCGAGCGGTTCAGGGTCGCCGGATTGATCGTCAGCGCGCTGACCACCAGGCCCGCCACGCTGCCCAGCAGCACCACGACGAACAGGTTCTGCATCTGGTCCGTGTTCAGGCCCAGCGCCTGCAAAAAGCCGACCGCCCCCGTCGATTCGGACAGCACGATGCGAAACAGCAGCACCGATAAAAACAGCTTGGCGATCTTGCCCGTCGTGAGCCAGCGCGTGTTGAGCAGCGGACGCGCGCGGTTATGCTCGATGGCCAGCGAGGCGGCGATCAGCACGATAGAGCACGCCAGGCACACACCCACCCATTCGGACTCCATCCACCATGCCGTGCGCCCCTGCGCCAGCACGGCACAGAGCAGCGCCACGCCGGGCGCGAACAGGATGAAAGTGAGGAAATCGAGCGGCTCGAAGGTCTGCACCCGGTCGCCAGGCGGCAGCTTCAGGGCCAGCACGCAGCCCAGCGCCAGCAGGGCCAGTCCCAGTTCGAACAGGTACAGGCCGTGCCATTCGCCGATCTGCAGCAGTTCGGAGGTGAAGATGCGCGCCAGCGGCAGCGCCAGCTGGGCAAAGCCCAGGCCCAGCACCACCCCTTTCAGGCGGTGCCGCGCGGGAAACGCCTGCAAGGTGTAGTACAGACCCAGCACGCCCAGCGCGCCGCCCACCATGCCATGCGCGGCCCGCACGGCGATCGCCGACGGCAAGGTATTCGCGTACAAGTGGGCGAACGTCACCAGCGCATACAGCACCAGAAACGCTTCCGTAAACAGGCGCAGGCCGAATTGCTGGCGGAACTTCACCAGCAGCAGATTCATGGAAACGATGGTCATCACGTAGGCGGCCGGCAGCCACTGCATCTGGTAGGCATAGGCGGCCAGCGAACCTTGCAGATTCAGCAAATTGGCCGTCACCAGGCCGTTGCCCAGTCCCCCCGTCAGCGCGACGATCAGGCCGACGATGAAATACGCGACACGCTTGGGCGTCGAATGTTCGGGCATCGATGGCGACCCGGGCAAGGTCGGGCGTTCGCCCGGCCCCCAGGTGCGAGGTGTGTACTTGTCCATGCGGTAATCGCGATCCGGTTTGCTGAAGCCGTTCTTTGCTGCAGTGATAGAAATAGTTGCAAATGAACAGTTCTAGTCAGCAGCATAGCATCGCAGGACGTTTTTATTGTTTACATTGTTGCGCGCTGTTGCGCACGGTTACGCCTGCGGGGCAAGCCGGGCCCGCCCCGCAGGCGCTCATGCGGGCATCACACCCTCGGCGGGTCCGTCTCGCGCGCAAACGCCCGGTGTGCGGCCAACGCCTTCTTGAACGCAGCCACGGCTTTCGCCACGTCGCCGGACGGCGCGACGATGATGGCGGGATCGGGCTTGCCGTCGGGCAGGGTCACCGGCACGCCCGCCTTGTCCAGCAAGTCCTTGCCCGCGCCGATGGCCAGCATCGGCTTGCAGTGGCGGTATTGCAGGCGCAGGAAGTCGAGCGCGTTGGCGTCGCTGCCCAGCTGCCGCACGGCGCCCTGGCCGTCGGGCACCACGACGGCGTCGAACAGCACCCCCGGCCCCGCTTCGAGCGAGATTTCCACATCCAGCGGCGCCCCGCCGCTCGTGTCGACTTTGCCCAGGTGGCTGCCCACCAGGCGCGGCACGGCGCCGTCGGCCAGCAGCGAGGCATAGATATTGCGCACCTGCGCACCATCGCTGCCCGGCCCCACCAGGATGGCCACGCGCCGGGTATGGATGCCCGTCTTGCCAGGGCGGAAAAAGAGCGACAGGGCTGGCGATGGCGGATATGCCGGCAGCGGCTGCAGCGAGGCGCGCGGCATCACGGGCGGCAGCGCCAGGCCCAAACCATCGGCCAGGCGCTGCGCCAGGGTCTCGTCGACATTGCGCAGCATGGCGACGATGCGCTGGCGGATGGCCACCGTCTGCACCTTGCTCAGCTCAAAGCGGAACGCATGCACAATGTGCTCTTGTTCGACAGGCGTCTGGCTGATCCAGAACAGGCGCGCCTGGCCATAATGCTCGGCGAATTTCTCGGGCTTGCCGCGCACCTTGTCGCCTTCTGCGGACGCGGGAAAACTGTTGAAACCTTTCGCCCCCGCCTGGAACGGACAGCCGCCCGCCAGCGAGTTCGGCTCATACGCGACCCGGCCCCGGTTGATGGCCTGGCGGTGCATGCCGTCGCGCTGGTTGTTGTGCACGGGCGCCAGCGGCGCATTGATGGGAATTTCGTGGAAATTGGGGCCGCCCAGGCGCGTCAGCTGGGTATCGACATAGGAATGAATGCGCCCTTGCAGCAGCGGGTCGTTACTGAAATCGATGCCGGGCACGATGTGCGCCGTGCAGAAGGCCACCTGCTCCGTCTCGGCAAAAAAATTGTCGGGATTGCGGTTCAAGACCATTTTCCCGACGGGGATCAGAGGGACGACTTCTTCGGGAATCAGCTTGGTCGGATCGAGCACGTCGAAGGGAAACGCTTCCGCCTGCGCTTCCGTGAAGACCTGGAAGGACAGTTCGTATTCCGGGTATTCTCCGCACTCGATGGCTTCCCACAGGTCGCGCCGGTGGAAGTCGGAATCGGCGCCGCTGATCTTGACGGCTTCGTCCCACACGAGCGAATGCGTGCCAGCCATCGGCGACCAGTGGAATTTGCAGAACACGGACTGGCCCTTGGCATTCACGAGGCGGAAGGTGTGCACGCCGAAGCCCTGCATCATCCGATAGCTGCGCGGGATGGCGCGGTCGGACATGACCCACATCAGCATGTGCGTGATTTCCGGCGACAGCGACGCGAAATCCCAGAAGGTGTCGTGCGCGCTGGCCGCCTGCGGCATGCCGTGGTGCGGCTCGGGCTTGACGGCGTGGACCACGTCGGGGAATTTCATCGCATCCTGGATGAAGAAGACGGGAATGTTATTGCCGACGAGGTCCCAGTTGCCCTCGTCCGTATAAAACTTCACGGCGAAGCCGCGCACGTCGCGCGCCGTGTCGGTCGAACCGCGTTCGCCGGCCACCGTGGAAAAGCGCACGAAGACGGGCGTGCGTTTGCCCGCCCTGGCGAACGGCGCGGCGCGCGTCAGCTTGCTCTGTTCCTTGTAGCATTCGAAATAGCCATGGGCGGCCGAACCGCGCGCATGCACGACGCGCTCGGGGATGCGCTCATGGTCGAAATGCGTGAGCTTTTCACGCAGGATGAAATCTTCCATCAGGGTGGGGCCGCGCAAGCCCGCCTTCAAGGAATTCTGGTTGTCGCCCACGGGCACGCCCTGGTTCGTCGTCAGCACGCAGCCGCTGTCGTCGGCACGGGCGCCGTCGAGCGAGGCGTTGCGCGCATTTTCGCCAAGTGCCGGGTGACCGGCGCCCGTCTTAGGAGACGCTGTCGTTTCGCCCGTGGTGCTGGCCGTGGCCAGCGGTTCGCCCGTTGCCACATGCACGCCTTCGAGCGGCGTGCGCGCCGCGTCGCCATACTGGCCATCTTCCTTGGGATTGACGGCCATGGCGGCGGACAACTGCTGGCCGGCGGCCGTCTTTTGCAGCAGCGCGCGGGTCACGTCATTGTCCGCGCCCAGGCTGTGCGGCGCATTGCTGTCGGATGGGCCGGACATGCTGCTCAATACGGAACCCGCACCGTCCGTGGACGGCGTTTTCTTGTTGGTAGCCATTACATCTCCTGTGAGTAGTTTGCCCCGGGAAGTAACGCTACAACTCCCTCATTCAGCGCACGAACAGGGCAATCAAAATAATGATGGGAATAGGTATGCCGATCAACCACAACAAAATGGAGCGCATCATCACTCTCCTTTACTGCTTGTTACTACCTTGTGCGCATGGGCGCCGGCCCGCCCCGCCATGACGGCGGAGGGAGCAGCGCCCACGACAGTACCTTCCAGGAAGGCGCAGAACTTATTTACGCGAACCCAGCAGTTTCGACAGGCCATAACCGGCCGCCGCCGCGATCAGCAGGGACACGGCCGGGCGTTCGCGCACATAACCGCGGCCCGTTTCACCGGCACGCTGGCAGGCGGCACCCAATTGCTTGCCGCGCGCCATCAGGCGTTCGGAAGCCTTGTTGACGCTGTCGCTGACCTGACCGAGCCGTTCACCCACCTGGTCCACGCTGTCATGGGCGCGCGTGGCCACCTTGTCGGCAAGGGGCTGGGCCTGGCTTGCCACCTTGTCGATGGTGCGGTGCAAATCCTGGCGGGTATCCTGGGCGGTGCCATTCATATCGGAGCTGGTTTTTTCAATCGCGTTCATGATGGTTTTCCTTTAACAGTGAATAATTTCAACCATGCTCGATGCCGTGATCGAATCATGATTCTCCTCGCTTCAGGGAAAAAGAAGCGGCTAAACGCTGCCGGGCTGAGCCATATCAAACAGTGGATCAGCAGCAAGCTGTTGGCACTACCTTAACCGCGTCCGCCCCGCGCCACCGTGCGCTGCCACACCTTGAGGCACAGACTTAAATGCCTGTCAGAAATAACAATCCCCGCCGGCCTGGTGGGGCGGACGGGGATCGGGGTGAAATGGCGTTATTTAGGCGTAAGTCGGGTTAGCGGAGCGTAACCCGACACATCGTTGACATCACCGCTTACGCCCGCAACCGCGCATCGAGCGAATAGCGTCCCGCGCCACTGATGGCAATGGTGCCAAAGACGATGATCAACAGCCAGCCGAACTGGCCGTCGGCGATGCTCCAGTCCGGGTGCACGAGCAGCATGGACACGCCCAGCAGGAACAGCAATGGCAGACAGGCCAGGCGCGTCAGCAAGCCGGCGGCGACCAGCAGCGGGCAGACGATTTCCGCGAACAGGGCACAGTACAGGGTGACGGCGCGGCCCAGGTGCAGCGGGTCGTCGATGTGCGCCAGTTCATCGGAAAAATGCAGCAGCTTGGGCAGCCCGTGCACGTGCAGCACCAGCAGCGCGCCCGTCACGCGCGCAAACAGCATACCCGCATCGGGTAAAAAGGGGCCGGCCAGCGCCGCCATCCAGTTTTTCTTCATGATCGCTCCAGTGGGAAAGCCAATCGGCGCGGCGCGCCGCTGCCAGCCATCATAGGCAGGCGGACACGTGGGCGCGACTGGTCTTTTGGCAGAGGCGCCGGTGCGCGCGAAGGCCTAGACTGGCCGATGCCATCACTGGTCCAGGCCGTAACCGGCCTCCCTCCCCCATCCCCGAAGGAAATGCATCATGTCGAAGAAAATCGAAGCCGAAGAAGTCACTTCCCGCCGCAAGCTGCTCGTCAGCGTCGCCGGTGTCGCCGCCGGTGCGGGCCTGCTGGCCGCCGCTGGCGCCGGCGCCGCCGCCAAGCCTGCCGCTGCTGCCGCCGCGCCGGGCAAGCTCACTGTCAACAAGGTCACCGTCAAGGACGGCACCGTCATCCATTTCAAGGACTGGGGCACGGGCACGCCCGTCGTCTTCAGCCACGGCTGGCCATTGCAGGGCGACGCCTGGGAAGACCAGATGATGTTCCTGGCCAGCCACGGCTACCGCGTGATCGCGCACGACCGCCGCGGCCACGGCCTGTCGAGCCAACCATGGCAGGGCAATGACATGGATACCTACGCCGACGACCTGGCCACCCTGCTCGACGCGCTCGACATCAAGGGCGCGACCCTGGTCGGCCATTCGACGGGCGGCGGCGAAGTGGCGCGCTATATCGGCCGCCATGGCGAAAAGCGCGTGGCCAAGGCCGTGCTGGTGGGCGCCGTGCCGCCGCAGATGGTCAAGTCGGACACCAATCCCGGCGGCTTGCCGATGTCGGTGTTTGACGGCATCCGCGCCGGCGTGCTGGCCGACCGTTCGCAATTCTTCAAGGACCTGACGGTGCCGTTCTTCGGCGCCAACCGTCCCGGCAACAAGGTGTCGCAAGGCATGCGCGACACCTTTTGGCTGCAGGGCATGCAGTGCGGCATCAAGAACGCCTACGATTGCATCAAGCAGTTTTCCGAGACGGACTTCACGGCCGACCTGAAGAAAATCTCCGTGCCGACCCTGGTGGTGCACGGCGGCGACGACCAGATCGTGCCGATCGACGCTTCCGGCAAGGCTGCGGCCAAGCTCATCAAGAACGCCAAGCTGGTCATCTATGAAGGCGCGCCGCACGGCTTGCCGGCCACCCACAAGGACCGCCTGAACGAAGACTTGCTGGCCTTTATCAAGTCCTGATCCTTCCTTCGCTCCCCGCACCGCCGGCCCGCCCGGCGGTGTTTCCCTCCCCGCCGCGTAAAAAAAAGGCTCTGTCATCGGCAAATAGGGGAAATGCCGGAATCTTCCCTTGGCCGTGCTGTCTGACTCTGCATACTTACCTGCAGGAGC
Organism: Janthinobacterium sp. EB271-G4-3-2; assembly: GCF_020858035.1. NCBI lineage: Bacteria > Pseudomonadati > Pseudomonadota > Betaproteobacteria > Burkholderiales > Oxalobacteraceae > Janthinobacterium > Janthinobacterium sp. EB271-G4-3-2. The sequence goes on from NZ_JACYMG010000010.1 coordinate 80,380, forward strand.
AAATCATGCGGCCAGCCGAATGGATCAGCTTTGTTGCGCAGTTTGCGCAGTTGAACCGACGCCAGCGGCAGGCTGGCATTGCCCTGTTGCATGGCAACGCGCCACACGACGCGACCGTCGCGCTGCTGGAAAGTGTGGCGCAGCCGCGATTGGCCTGTCCCGCCTGCCACGCGGCGCACCTGCACCGGCACGGCCATGCGCATGGACTGCAGCGCTACCGCTGCGTGCCCTGCGGGCGCACCTTCAATGCGCTCACCGGCACGCCGCTGGCGCGCTTGCGCCATAAATCGCTGTGGCTCGATTACGCCGATTGTCTGCTGGCATCGGATTCCGTGCGCAAGGCGGCGTCACAGCTAGGTGTGCACCGCAACACCACGTTTCGCTGGCGCCACCGGTTTTTATCGTTGGCAAAAACGGACCGGCCGCATGGCCTGCACGGCATCGCCGAGGCCGACGAGTGGTATGTACTGGAATCGGAGAAGGGAGCGCGGCAGATGACGCGTCCGGCGCGCCGCCGTGGTGGTCATGCCTTTAAACGTGGTATATCGAATGAGCAAGTCTGCATCCTGGTGGCGCGCGACCGCACGGGACAGACCCTCGATTTCGTCACGGGCAAAGGGGCGTTGACGAAGGCGCAGTTGCATCACTGTTTGTTGCCCATGATCGACAAGGATGTCTTGCTGGTCACCGACGGCCATGCGGCCTACCGGGCCTTTGCCAGGGAAACTGGCATCAGCCACCAGGCCGTCAACTTGCGCGCCGGCATCCGCGTGCGGGGCGCCGCCCACGTACAGAACGTCAACGCCTATCACAGCCGCTTGCGGGATTGGCTACGGCCGTTTCATGGCGTGGCCACGCGCTACCTGCCGAACTACCTGGGATGGCGCTGGATACTCGACGCCAGGCGCATCCGCTCACCGGAAACATTATTGAAAGCAACTTTAGGCGCATTCCCACACCTGACGGTGACATAGCTTAAAAAAAACCACCCGCCTCCCCCATTCGTATAAGTGCCATGGCGACGATGCCATGCATACTTGCTGCAATGCGGCATACGCCGCGACAGCGACAGGAGCACGGCGATGGCCAGCATGCATCATTTACATCAAAGGCAAGACGCCAACCTGGCGCAGGCGGAGCGCATGGACGGCATGGACGGCATGGGCGAATTTGCCGCATCGGTCGCGCACGAGGTGCGCCAGCCGCTAGCGGCCATCGCGCTCAATGCCGATGCCGCCTTGCGCTGGCTCGATCACGATCCGCCCCGCCTCGACGAGGCGCGCGCGGCGCTGGCCCTGGTCGCCAGCGCCGGCAGCCATGCCACCGCCGTGCTGCGCAGCGTGCATGGCCTGGCCTGCAATGCGCCGGGCAGCCATGATCATTTTGTGGCCGACGACGCCGTGCAGGAGCTGCTGCCGCTGCTGCGCGCGCCGCTGCAACGCCACGCCATCCTCCTGGAAACGCAGCTGGCGCCGGGCCGCCCGCTGCTGCACGCCGACCCGGTGCGATTCCGGCAAATCCTCCTGAACCTGCTGATGAACGCCATCGAAGCCCTGCAGGGCACCCGCGGCCGTCCGCGCACGGTGCTGCTGTCGTCGCGCCTCGATGGAGGCGTGCAGCATTTCAGCATCGCCGACAATGGCGCCGGCATCGCGCCGCAGGCGGCCGCCCGCCTGTACCACGCCCTGTATTCCAGCAAGCCTGGCGGGATGGGCATGGGCCTGGCCATCTGCCGCCGCATCGTCGACGCGCATGGCGGCCGCCTGTGGCATGCGCCCGGAGCGCCCCACGGCAGCGTCTTCCACTTCACCCTGCCAGCGTTATGAAGACAACCATGGACATGACCACGCCCCCGGCCGATGCGCCGATTACCCTCTTGATCGCCGACGACCACCCGCTGATCCTGGCCGGCCTGGCCTCGCTGATCGCATCCCTCCCCGGCTTGCGCCTGCTGGGCCAGGCCGGCACGGGCCTCGCCGCCGTGGCGCTGTACCGGCAGCTGCGGCCCGACGTGGTGCTGATGGATTTGAACATGCCGGAAATGCATGGCGTCGAGGCGATCGAGCGCATCTGCGCGGACGACGCGCAAGCGAAGATCGTCATCCTCACCACCTACCAGGGCGAGGACAGCGTGCACCGGGCCTTGCGCGCCGGCGCGCGCGGCTACCTGCTGAAAGATTCCGGCTTCCTGCAACTGACGCAGTGCATCCGCCAGGTGGCCGCCGGCAGACATTACCTGCCGCCGGAACTGGCGGCGCAGCAGGCCGGCCGCATCGAGGCGAACCGCCTGTCGAAACGCGAGCACGACATCCTGCTGCACCTGTCCGCAGGCAAGAGCAACAAGATGATCGCGCGCAGCGCCGGCATCGAGGTGGGTACCGTGAAATTCCACGTGAATAATATTTTGACCAAGCTCAACGTATCAAGCCGCACCGAGGCGGCCACGGTGGCCGCCCGGCGCGGCTTGCTGGGCGCGTTCTAGCTGCCGGGAACCGGGGTCAGACCCGCCGGGTCTGACCCCGGCATTTACGCTGCATCATCATCCAACTTTACCGCGGCCTTGGCCAGCGTTGGCTTCGCTTCCACGCCGCTGATCTTCGGCACGCATTCGCTGCGCAGCCACGACACCGTCACAGGCTCGCCCGCCATCAGGCGCTTGACGCTGGGGACGATCTGTTCGCCGATCAGCATGCCCAGCAGACCGATCAGGGCTATCGCGGGCGGCGCCGGCGAGCGCACTTGCAAGACGGCGTAGATGATGCCAACGAGCAAGCCCACAGCCAGCGAAATCACATATAACTTCATGGCGCATTCCTTTCGATGAAAAAAAACGCCGCGCGCGGTCAGGCGCGCGGCGCATGGCATAGCCGCGCGGCGATTACTTGGCCGGCACCGGCGCCAGCGTGGTATGTTCGCCATGGATGCGCTGCGGCGCCTTGTGCACCATCGTGTAGGCGTAGTCGACACCCATGCCGTAGGCGCCCGAATGTTCGCGCACGATGGCCATGACGGCGTCATAGGTTTCCTTGTGCGCCCAGTCGCGCTGCCATTCCAGCAGCACCTGCTGCCACGTCACCGGCACCACGCCGGCCTGGATCATGCGCTGCATGGCGTAGTCGTGCGCTTCCTTCGAGGTGCCGCCCGAGGCATCGGCCACCATGTAGATCTCGTAATCGCCTTCGAGCATCGCGCACAGGGCGAAGCTGTTGTTGCACACTTCCGTCCACAGGCCCGAGACGACGACTTTCTTCTTGCCGTTGGCGGCCAGCGCATCGCGCACCTTCTGGTCATCCCAGGAATTCATCGAGCTGCGTTCGAGGATATCCTTGCCGGGGAAGACGTCGAGCAGTTCCGGATAGGTGTGGCCGGAGAAGCTTTCCGTTTCCACCGTGGTGATGATGGTGGGGATGTTGAACACCTTGGCGGCCTTGGCCAGGCCCACGGTATTGTTTTTCAGCGCCTGGCGGTCCATCGACTGCACGCCGAACGCCATTTGCGGCTGCTGGTCGATGAAGATGATCTGGCAATTGTCGGGGGTAAGGACTTCCAGTTTCGGATTGGTCATGATGTCATCCATGAAGAGAGGGTTGAGTGGGTACTGCCGTGCATCGTATGCCTGGCGGCGTGCCCGCACCACTATCTAAATATAGGCTCGTGCCGGCTGGCGGGCGCTGCGGTAAAATACCTTTTGCTCACCATGCCCCGACGACTCTTGATCGATAACACCTCTTTACCGGGCGCGGCGCCGATACGCGTCCTCATCGCCGACGACCACCAGTTGCTGCTCGACGGCATCGCGGCCCTGCTGCGCGCCTTTCCCGGCGTGCTGCTGGTGGGCCAGGCGACCGATGGCCAGCAGGCGGCACAGCAATTTGACGCGCTGCAGCCCGATGTCACGCTGATGGATTTGCAGATGCCGGTCATGAGCGGCCTTGACGCGATCGGCGCCATCCGCGCGCGCCATCCGCAGGCGCGCATCATCGTGCTGACCACCTACAAGGGCGACACGCAAGTGCTGCGCGCCATCCGCGCGGGCGCCTGCGGCTATGTGCTGAAAAGCGCGCTGCGCCACGAATTGCTGGCGGCGATACAGAACGTGCACGCGGGGCGGCGCCACATCACGCCCGAGATCGAGGCGGAGCTGGCGCTGTATGCCTGCAGCGACGTGCTGTCGAACCGCGAGCTGGACGTGCTCAAGCAGGTGGCGCAAGGCAATTCCAACCGCGAAACGGGCGCCCTGCTGCAGATCAAGGAAGAAACCGTCAAGGCCCACATGAGCACCATCCTGGCCAAGCTGGGCGCCCGGGACCGCACCCACGCCGTCACCATCGCGCTACGGCGCGGCATCCTCGACGCCTGAGCGGCGCCAGCGCTGCCACCAGCGGCGCAGCGGGCCGTGCGCCAGCGGCCAGGCGCGCCGCGCAGGCACCCGCAGGCGCCACTGCGTGCCGCCCCCGTCGCGCCCGCCCACGGACAGGCGCGCACCTAGCCTGGCGGCGCGCTCGCGCATGCCGGGCATGCCCCAGTGTCCGGGAATCTGTCCGTTCGCCGCCACCACCGGCGGCAAGCCCTGGCCATCGTCGCGCACGAGCAGCTCGATGCCGCCGCGCGCATAGCGCACCGCCACCTCGACCACCTGCGCGCGCGCATGCTGGAAGGCATTGCGCAGCGCTTCGCTGGCGATGCGGTAGATTTCATGGGCGGCGCGCGCATGCAGCAGGCGCGGCTCGCCTTCCTCCGCATAGCGGAACACGATGCCGTGCTGCGCCGCCAGCCGTTCGCCTTCGCGCCGCAGGATGGCGCTCCAGCGCGCGCCGGCTTCGTCGCCGGCGCGCAGATCGTGCACGTGGTCGCGCCCCTCGCCCAGCATGCGGTCGGCATCGTCGAGCGCGCGCAGCATGGCGGCGCGCGCGGGATCATCCTCGGCGATGGCCATGCTGGCATTGTGAAAGTGCAGGATCATCGCCTGCGTGCCCTGCAGCAGGGTATCGTGCAGCTCGCGCGCGATGCGTTCGCGCTCGGCCTGCTGCGCCTCCATCCGCGCCTGCAGGCGCGCGGCGTGCTGGCGCAGCCGCCAGCGGCCAACGCCATACGCGGCCGCCAGCAGCGCCGCCGCGCACAGGCTGCGGAACCACCAGGTCTGGTAAAAGGCCGGCAGCACGCGGAACGGCAGCTGCGCCACCGTGCTGTCCACGCCGTCGCCATTCGCCGCGATTACTTCGAAGCGGTAGCTGCCCGGACCCAGGCCCGTGTACTGCGCCAGGCGCCGGCCGCCCGCCTGCTGCCACTGTGTATCGTAGCCGTCGAGCCGGTAGCGGAACTGCAAACGCTCCGGCGTGCCCAGACTGGCGGCATTGTAATGGAATTGCACGTCGCGCGTGCCGGCCGCCAGCTGCAGGCCGGCGCTTGCGGCTGGGTCGACGCGCCGGCCGTCTGCCAGCAGCGCGCCGATTTCCACGCGCGGCGCCGGCAAGGCCGCAAGCGCCTGGCGCGGATCGATCCAGAACGTCGCGCTCTGGCGCGAAAACCATATCCTGCCATCGTCCGCTTCGGCCACCGAGCGGTTGTGCAGCATGCCGATGCTGCCGTTCAAGCCATCGACGGCGTCGTACGAGGTGGCGCGCATGACATGGGCGGCGTCGCGCAGCGCCAGTTCCACTTCCCCGGCGGGAATCTGCGCGGCGCCGCTGCCGTGATTGAGCCACAGGCTGCCGTCGCGCGCGCGCAGCAGGCCCACCACGCCCTCGGTGGCGCTGGCCGGCTCGCTGCGCAGGGCGACGAAGCGGCCGCCGCGCCACAGCGCCACGCCACGCTGCCCGCCCGCCCACACCTGCCCGTGGTATTCGATCAGCATGGGAATCTTGCCCAGGTCCAGGCCCTGCGCGGGACCGAAAGTGCGCAGCCGCCCCCGTTCCAGCATGGCGACGCTGCCATCGGCATACGACAGCCACAAGCGCCCGGCCGCGTCGGCCAGCAGCGCCAGCGGCACTTTCGCGCCGCCATCGGGCAGCAGCGGTTCGCGCCGCCAGGCCCCGTCGCGGTACTGAAAAACCCCGGCGCCGCTGAACACGCCCCAGATGCTGCCATCGGGCGCGAGCACGCCGGCGCGCATGCGCTTGAGCGCCGCCGCGCCCGATGGATAAGCGATCGTGCGCAGCACGCGCCCATCCTCGCCGGCCAGCTGCCGCAGGCCGGCGCGGGCAGCCACCCACAGGCCGCCCGGCGCTGCCAGGATGGCGCTGACGGGCCCCAGGCGCGGCGCGCGCAGCACCGTGCCGTCGGCCCGCGCCAGCAGCAGCGGCCCCAGCACATCGTCGCGCGACAGCCACATCGCGCCTGCCGGCCCGGCCAGCATTTCCTGGGTACGGAACACTTCGGCCACGCCGGGCGCGGCACGCGTGCGCAGGACCACGGGCGCGGCCTGGCGGAAACGATCCAGGCCGCCATACGTGGAAACCCAGACATTGCCTTCATTGTCGTCGCACATGGAGCCGACGAGGACATTGCTCAAGCCATCGCGCGGCAGGAACGATTCCGTGTCGCTGCTGATGCCCAGCTGCCCCGGCACCAGCGCGCCGCCGCTGCGCGTGCGGTGCAAGCCGTACTGGCTGTCGAACCACAGGGTGCCCGCGCGGTCGACCAGCATACTGCCGCTGGTGCCGCTGGTATCGCGGTAAATCCAGCGATGATCGAGCTGCTCGTAGCGTTCCAGCGACTCGATGATGCGGATGCCGCGCTGCTCCAGCAAATAAATGCGGCCGTCCGGTCCCTGCTGCGGCGGCGCGCGCAGGTCGAGCCGGCCGATGGGCGGCGCGAAGCGCGACTGCGTCGCCTGCCATATGAACAGGCCGTTTTCACTGAACACGGCGATGCGGCCATCGCGGTCGGCAAACACGGCGGACGCCTTTTGCGCCGTGTAGCCCTGCGCCGGCCCCATCGCCTGCCAGCGCCGGCCATCGAAGCGCGAGATGCCGGACACGCCGGCCGCCCACACGGCGCCGTCGCCGCCGATGGCAAAGCCCCAGATGGCGCCCGCCTGCACGCCCTGCGGCTCGGCGTAATTGCGCACCACGCCGTCCTTGACGTGGCTGATGCCGCCCACTTGCCAGCCTATCCACATGCCGCCGTCGGCGGCGCGCTTGAGCGCCAGCGCCACCGTGTCGGGAAAACTGCCCTGGCGCGCGCGCACGGACTCGAAGCGCAAGCCGTCGAAACGGCGCACGCCCGCATGCGTGCCCAACCACAGAAAACCGTCATTGCCCTGTGCCATGACGATGATATCGTCGGGCGCGCCGTCGCTGGCCGTCCAGCGCGTGTGCTGCAGCTGATGGATGCCGCGTGCGGCATCGATGGCCAGCCCGCAAGGACTGGCCAGCATGAGTATCAGCCACAGCAGGAAGGCGCGCATGGCGGCTGTCAGGACACGGGCACGGCGGTCCGCCCGCTACGCTGCTCCACCACGATCAGCCCGCCCAGCAGCACCAGCGGCACGGCCAGCGCCGCGAAACCGAAGACCAGGTAGCCAAAGCCGGCAGCGATGGCGCCCAGCGCAAAGGCCAGCAGCGGCCAGAAAAACTTCCCGCAGCGCGCGCGCGTGCCCCCATCGGCCGCGCCGCGCAGCACGTCGACGGTGTCGAGCACGATCTGCGTCACGTTCCCCGTCATCATGGAGGTGGGCGCCAGGTGCGCCAGCAGCAGACGGCTGGTGGCGCTGTGCACGCCCATGGCGGCCGTGCCCAGCAAGCCGGCCAGCATCGCCAGCGTGCCCGCTTCCTTGCCGACCGGCTCGGCCAGCACGCCGAACACCATGAAACCGGCCAGCAAGATCCATTGCAGCAGGAAGGCCAAGGTCAGCGCGGGACCGCCGCGGCGCTCGATGGCCAGCACCATCAGGCGCGTGACGACGATGCCGGCGATAAAGGCAGGAAAGGCGAGGATTTTCAGCAGGATGGGGATGCGCGTCGGCTCGGCCAGCGCGGCGCCGATCAACACGAAGTTGCCCGTGACATGGGCAGTAAACAGGCCGAACAGGGCGATAAAGCCCAGCGTATCGACATACCCGGCCAAAAAGCCCAGGCTGGTGCCGTATAAACGGCTGTGTGGTGCTTGATCCATGAAGACTCCCTGCGATGCGGTAAACCGCGATAAAAAATGCATCCGGACGCATGCCCAGCCGCTACTGCCGGCATGGTAATCCATGTCGCGCGCCGCCGCACCCGCCCTTAGACCAGTCGGCGCGCCGCCATAGCTGCCCTACCTGATCTTTTGGCCCGTGTCCGTCCTCGGGCCCTGGGCTACACTGGCCGCAGACCCTGGCCGCGCCCCGGCCTCCCCCCGCATTGCCACCATGGAGCCGCATCATGACCGAACCGACCCTTTCCTCCGCCGCGCCGCTGATACTGATCAACGGCTGCTTCCACACCGTCGACAAGGCCTGCCCGCAGGCGAGCGCGGTGGCCATCGCCGACGGTAAATTCCTCGCCGTGGGAGATGCCGATGACGTCATGCGCCACCGCGCGCCCGACAGCCGCGTGATCGACCTCGGTGGCCGCACGGTGATTCCCGGCCTGAACGACTCGCATTTGCACCTGATCCGCGGCGGCTTGAACTACAACCTGGAATTGCGCTGGGAAGGCGTGCCGTCGCTGGCCGACGCCCTGCGCATGCTGAAAGAGCAAGCGCAGCGCACGCCGAACCCGCAGTGGGTGCGCGTCGTGGGCGGCTGGAACGAATTCCAGTTCGCGGAAAAGCGCATGCCCACCCTCGATGAAATCAACGCGGCCGCGCCCGATACCCCCGTCTTCATCCTGCACCTGTACGACCGCGCCCTCTTGAACCGCGCCGCCCTGCGCGTGGTCGGCTACGATAAAAATACGCCGAACCCGCCCGGCGGCGAAATCGTGCGCGACGCTGCCGGCAACCCCACGGGCATGCTGATCGCCCGGCCGAACGCCATGATTTTATATGCGACCCTGGCCAAAGGTCCAACCCTGCCGCGCGAACTGCAAGTCAATTCCACGCGCCAGTTCATGCGCGAACTCAATCGCCTGGGCCTGACCAGCGCCATCGACGCGGGCGGCGGCTTCCAGAATTATCCGGAAGACTACGCGGTGGTCGAGGAACTGGCGCAAAAAGAGCAGCTGACGATACGCATCGCCTATAACCTGTTCACGCAAAACAAGGGCGCGGAACTGCAGGACTTCCAGAAGTGGACGGGCATGATCAAGCCCGGCGACGGCACTGACTTTTACCGCCACAACGGCGCCGGCGAAATGCTCGTGTTTTCCGCCGCCGACTTCGAGGATTTCCTCGAGCCGCGCCCGGACCTGGCGCCCGGCATGGACGACGAACTGGAAAAGGTCGTGCGCCACCTGGTGTCCAAACGCTGGCCGTTCCGCCTGCACGCCACGTATGACGAATCGATCGAGCGCATGCTGACGGTGTTTGAAAAGGTCAACCGCGATATCCCGTTCGACGGCCTGCACTGGATGTTCGACCACTGCGAAACCATCACGCCGAAAAACATCGACCGGGTCAAGGCGCTGGGCGGCGGCATCGCCATCCAGCACCGCATGGCCTTCCAGGGCGAGTACTTTGTCGACCGCTACGGCGCGGAAGCGGCCAAGGCCACGCCGCCGATCGCGCGCATGCTTGCCTCGGGCGTGCCCGTTGGCGGCGGCACGGACGCCACGCGGGTCGCCAGCTACAACCCGTGGACGGCGCTGTACTGGCTGGTGTCGGGCCGCACCGTCGGCGGCTTGCGCCTGTACGACGCGGGCAGCCGTTTGTCGCGCGACACGGCGCTGGAACTGTGGACGGCGGGCAGCGCCTGGTTCTCCAGCGAACAAGGCAAGAAGGGCCGCATCCAGGAAGGCATGCTGGCCGACCTGGCCGTGCTGAGCGCGGACTTTTTCAGCATCGATGAAGAGGCGATCAAGTCGATCGAATCCGTGCTCACCATCGTCGGCGGCAAGATCGTCTACGGCCAGGGGCAATTTTCGACGCTGGCGCCGCCGGCTATCCCCGTGCTGCCAGATTGGTCGCCCGTGAAAAACGTGGCCGGCCACTACCGCGCCGCACCGCCGCAAAAAACCAGCGTCATGCAACAGCACCAGTGCCAGGGCGCCTGCGGCGTGCACGCCCACGCCCACGACGTGGCGCGCAAGAGTTCCGTGCCCGTGTCCAGCCACTCCGGCTTCTGGGGCGCGCTGGGGTGCAGCTGCTTTGCGTTCTGAAGCCATGCTGATGCGATTGCCCCTGCTGGCGGCCGGCGCGCTGGCGCTGGCGGCCAACCTGCCCGCCGCGGCACAGGAAAATGTGCAGCTGTACGGCCGCCTGAACGTGGCGCTCGAAGCGCTGCGCTCGTCCGGCAGCGGCGACAGCGTGCAGCGCGTCTCCAACAACCGCTCGGTACTTGGTGTTCGCGGCAGCGAAGACCTGGGCGGTGGCTGGCAGGCGCTGTTCCAGGTCGAAGGCACGCTGTCGCCCGACACGGGCGCGGGCTCCATCGCCGCGCGCGACACGCGTGTCGGCATAGCCGGGCCGTGGGGCACGCTGTTTGCCGGCAACTGGACCCTGCCCTACAACAGCGCCACTTCCGCGCTCGACCCGTTCTACCCCACCACGGCCGGCTACATGAGCCTGATGGGCAACGGCGCGGGCGCCACCGAAAACAATACCAGCAACGCGTACTCGTTCGATAGGCGCCAGCAGAATAGCGTGCATTACTGGACGCCGCAGTGGCAGGGCTGGTCGCTGCGCGTGGCGCGCGGCATGGGGGAAGAACGGCAGGCCAACGGTGCGCATCCGGCACTGACGTCGGCCGCCCTGCTCTACGACGGCGACGCCCTGTACGCCAGCCTGGCGCAGGAAGAGCACCACGATTACCAGGGACGGGGCTTGAGCGACCGTGGCAGCAAGCTGGCCATCGCGTGGCGCGTTGACAGCGCCACGCAGCTGGCGGTGGCGCTGGAAAGCCTGCGTTATGCCACGGCGACAGGAGACCTGCACCGGCGCACGGCCTATGTCTCCGCCACGCGCCAGTTCGGCCGCCACGGCTTGCGTGTCGGCCTGGCCCACGCGCAAAGCGCCACCGGCAATTCGCCGGAAACCATCGGCACCGTGCGCGCGGGAACCGGCACGGGCGCCACCCACGCCACCATCGGCTACGACTACCAGCTGTCGAAACGCAGCAGCCTGTATGCCTACTACACGCGCCTGGCCAACGGCCATAACGGCATCGCCGGCTTTGCCATCAACAGCATCGGACGCGAAACAGGTACGGCAGGCGCGACCCTGTCGGGCGTGGCGCTGGGTATCAAGCACAACTTCTGAGGCACAACTTCTGAGCCGCGGTTTTCGTGGACAGCCCTGCGCGCGGCGCCGCACGACGGCCACCCGCTCGAAGCGCTGGAACAGAGCGAGGCGCTGGCCGAACTGGCGCATGCGCTGGCGGCGGCGGCCGGCACGCCGGCGCAGCGTCCAAAAGGCGACTTCCTGGCGGCGCGGCGCGCGCGCGACTACTTGCAGGCGCACTGCATGCGCGCCGTCACCCTGGCGGAACTCGAAGCGGCGACGGGACGCGACCGCTGGAGCCTGTCGCACGACTTTCGCATGTTTTATGGCACCAGCCCATACCGCTATCTGACGATGCGGCGCCTGGAAATGGCGCGGCGCCTGCTGCTGGCAGGCAGCACGCTCGCCTCGGCCGCCATGGCGGTGGGCTTTGCCGACCAGAGCCACATGACGCGGCATTTCCTGAAAACCCATGGAATCACGCCTGGCCGCTGGCTGCGTTACGCTGGCGGCGCCAGCACACGCTGAAAACACCCACGATCGTTCAATACGGCCGGCAAGCACCTGCGTATTCTCGCTGCATCGCCACTTGAACGGAGCACAGCATGTCAAATACCACCACCACGCGCGGCCAGGGCCAGTCCATCGACCTGGCAGGCAAGATCGACCTGATCGACGGGCACTGGCAGCCGCGCGTCATCGCCGAAATGAATGACTACCAATTCAAGGTCGTCAAGGTACTCGGTGAATTCCAGTGGCACCGGCACGCCGACACGGATGAAACCTTCATCGCGCTGGACGGCGAATTGGGCATCGCCGTGCGCGGCCCTGGCTATGCGGAAGGACACGTCATCGTGCTGACTGCCGGCCAGATGGCCGTGGTGCCCAAGGGTGTCGAACACAAGCCGTGCGCCAGCGCCGAAACCAGGCTGCTGCTGATCGAGCCGCGCGGCGTGGTCAACACGGGCGACGGCGACGCGGGCGAACGCTCCGTGCAGAACGATCAATGGATCTGAAGCCGGAACGATGATAAACAACAAAAAACCCGCTGACTTTTGCAAGTCAGCGGGTTTTCTGATGAAACTTGGTGCCGTTGGCCGGAATCGAACTGGCGACCTTCACATTACGAATGTGCTGCTCTACCAACTGAGCTACAACGGCGAAGACCCACATTCTACAAACAATGCACAAAATTTGCTAGTGTCAACGCGAACTTTTTTGCATTTTTTTAGCGGCCCGGCTGCGGGCCGATGAAAATCGTGGAAAAGTGCGGTTTTTTTACTCAGCGTGGTAGGCCGTGACGCGGGCCACTTCGTCTTTTGAGCCGAGGAAGACGGGCACGCGCTGGTGCAGCTTGTGCGGGGCGATGTCCATGATGCGCTGCTGGCCGTCGGTGGCCGCGCCGCCCGCTTGCTCAACGATGAAGGCCATCGGGTTCGCTTCGTACATCAGGCGCAGCTTGCCCGGCATCGACGTGTCGCGCAGGTCGGCCGGGTACATGAAGATGCCGCCGCGGTTCAGGATGCGGTGCACGTCGGCCACCATCGAGGCGATCCAGCGCATGTTGAAATTGGTGCCGCGCGGGCCAGTGTCGCCGGCCAGCAGTTCGTCGACATAGCGCTTCACGGGCGGATGCCAATGGCGCGCGTTCGACATGTTGATGGCGAATTCCTTCGTCGTCGGCGGAATCTGCATATTGCTTTGCGTGAGGACCCACGAACCCATTTCGCGGTCCAGGGTGAAGCAATTCACGCCATTGCCGAAGGTTAGCACCAGCATGGTTTGCGGGCCGTACACGGCGTAGCCGGCCGCCACTTGCTTGCTGCCTGCCTGCATGAAATCCTGTTCCGTCGGCTGCCCCATGCCGTCCGGCGCTTTCAGCACGGAGAAGATGGTGCCGATCGAGACGTTGACGTCGATGTTCGACGAGCCATCGAGTGGGTCGAACAGCAGCATGTATTCGCCCTTCGGATAGCGGTTCGGGATCGGGTGGATCGATTCCATTTCTTCCGACGCCATGGCCGCCAGGTGGCCGCCCCATTCATTCGCTTCGAGCAGGATCTCGTTGGAAATGATGTCGAGCTTTTTCTGTACTTCGCCCTGCACGTTTTCCGTGTCGGCAGTGCCCAGCACTTCGCCCAGCGCACCCTTGCCGACGGCGTGGCTGATGGTCTTGCAGGCGCGCGCGACGACTTCGATCAGCAGGCGCAGTTCGGCCGGAATGCTGTTGTTCGAGCGCTGCTCTTCAACCAGGTATTGCGTAAGACTGATGCGTTTCATGAAACCCCTTCGTTAGTTTTAAATACGTCTCGTTCGGTGCCTGCCGGCTTACGCGCCCCTGGCGCTAAGCCGACCTACAAATAATGAATCCCGTTGCATACGTAGGTCGGATCAGCCCGCAGGGCGTCATCCGACAGCCGTCAATTTGCCAATGCCTTGGAAACGACTTCCATCACGTCATTCGACAAACTGGCCTGGCCGGCGACTTTTTCCAGCGCGTCGCGCATGGGGCTTTGCAGCGCCGGCACGTAACGGCGCCAGCGGTCCATCGAGCGCGCCAGGCGCGCGGCCACTTGCGGGTTCAGGGCGTCGAGCGCGATCACTTGCTCGGCCCAGAAGGCGTAGCCGCTGCCGTCCTGTGCATGGAACTGCGATGGATTGCCGTTGGTGAAATTGAAGATCAGGCTGCGCGCGCGGTTCGGATTTTTCAAGGTGAAGGCCGGATGCGTCATCAACTGGCGCACGGCTTGCACATCGGTCGTCGGCGCGGCCGCCTGCATGGCGAACCACTTGTCGACCACCAGCGCTTCGTTCTCGAAATCGCTATAGAAACTGGTCAAAGCCGCCTGCGCATGCGGCTGCGAGCCGGAATGAATCAGTGCCGCCAGCGCCGCGGCGCGGTCCGTCATGTTGCCGGCATTGTCGAACTGCAGCCGCGCCAGGTCCAGCTCCGCCGCTTCAGGCGCAATCAGCAGATACGACAGGGCCAGGTTTTTCAGCGCGCGCTTGCCAGCCGACAGGGCGTCGGGGCTGTACTCGCCCGGCGTCTGGTTGGCGTGGTACTGCGCCAGCAATTCGGGTTTCAGGGCCGCAGCAATCGTGCGGCGCATGAACTGGCGTGCCGCGTGGATCGCTTGCGGGTCGACTTGCGCCATGCGCTCGGCGATGATGGTTTCCGACGGCAGGATCAGGGCCAGCTCGCGGAAGGCAGGATCGAGCGTGTCGTCGGCCAGCAAGGCGCGCTGCGCTTCGATGAAGGTGTCGTCCAGCGCCAGGGTCTCGCCGGCGGCGACGGCGCCCGTCAGTTTCAGCAGCCGCTCCATGGCCAGGCGCTGGCCCGCCTCCCATCGGTTGACGGGATCGCTGTCGTGGCGGAACAGGTGCAGCAGCTCGGCATCCGTATAGCCGTACTCGAGCACCACGGGCGCGGAAAAATCGCGCAGCAGCGACGGCACGGGCGCTTCCGCCACGTTCGTGAAGCGGAAGGTCTGCGACGCCTGCGTCAATTCCAGCACGACGCTGGTGGCGCCATTGGCTGCCACGCCATCGACGTACAGCGGCAGATCGCTGCCATCGGCCGCCAGCAAGCCGACGGTGACGGGAATGTGGAACGGCAGTTTCTTCGCCTGGCCCGGCGTGGCGGGGCAGCTTTGCGCCAGCGTCAGCTCGAACGTCCGGCTGTCAGCATCGTAGTGCGTGGAAGCGCTGACGATGGGCGTGCCGGCCTGGCTGTACCAGCGCTCGAATTGCGTGAAATCGCGGCCATTCGCGTCCGCCATGGCGGCACGGAAGTCGTCGCACTGCACGGCCTGGCCATCGTGGCGCTCGAAATACAGGTCCATGCCCTTGCGAAAAGCCTCGCGGCCGACCAGGGTCTGGTACATGCGCACCACTTCGGCGCCCTTCTCGTAGATGGTGACGGTATAAAAGTTGTTGATCTCGACGAAAGAATCGGGACGCACGGGATGGGCCATCGGGCCCGCATCTTCGGGGAACTGCGCCTGGCGCAGGGTGCGCACCTGGTCGATGCGCGTGACGGCGCGGCCCGTGTCCGTGCCGATCATGTCGGCCGAGAATTCCTGGTCGCGGAAGACCGTCAAGCCTTCCTTCAGCGACAGCTGGAACCAGTCGCGGCACGTCACGCGGTTGCCCGTCCAGTTATGGAAGTATTCATGGCCCACCACCGCTTCGATGCCCGCGTAATCGACGTCGGTCGCCACGCGCGAATTGGCCAGTACGTACTTGGTGTTGAAAATATTCAGGCCCTTGTTTTCCATCGCGCCCATGTTGAAGTCGCCCACGGCAACGATCATGAAGCGGTCCAGGTCCAGCTCCAGGCCGAAGCGCTCCTCGTCCCAGCGGATCGAGTTTTTCAGCGACTGCATGGCATAGTCGGTCTTATCGAGGTTGCCGTCTTCCACCCACACTTGCAGCAGCACTTCGCGGCCCGACTTCAAGGTGTAGCGCTCTTCCTGGCACACCAGGCGCGCGGCGACGAGGGCGAACAGGTAGGACGGCTTCTTGAACGGGTCTTCCCACTTGGCGTAATGGCGGCCGTCGCCGAGGTCGCCCTCTTCGATCAGGTTGCCATTCGATAGCAGCACCGGATATTGTTCCTTGTCGGCGCGCAGCATGACCGTGTACTTGGCCATCACGTCCGGGCGGTCCGGGAAGAAGGTGATGCGGCGGAAGCCTTCCGCTTCGCACTGCGTGAAGAAATTATGGTTCGATACGTACAGGCCCGACAAGGACGTGTTGTCCTGCGGCGCCAGCACGGTCTCGATATCGAGCAGCACCTCGTCCGGCGCCTTGGGGATGGTCAGCATGCCGGCCGTCAGCTTGTACTGCGACGGCTTCAGCACCTTGCCATTCAGGCGTACCATCACCAGTTCGATATGTTCGCCGTGCAATTCAATGCTGCGGCTGGTGCTGGCCGGGTTGTGACGCATATGGATCCGGCTCGCCACCACTGTGCGGGCGGGATCAAGATCGAAACCAAGTTCGACGCTGTCGACCAGGAAGCTGGGCGGCGTGTAATCTTTGCGGTAAATCGTCTGAGGGCTGTCTGTGCGCATAGGGATTTGGGTGGGAGCGGAGGCAAAAGCCTATTTTACCAACACCAGCCCCCGATAGTCGCGATTCAGCTCAGGAATGTTGGATTCCCTTACACGCCGACATGCTCGGTAACATTCTGTAATAATGAATAGAAACAAATAGAACTATTCTTATAATACCAAGCGATGAATTGTGTCTACTAATCAGGAGGTCATGCAATGAAACGTTATCTCACCATCATGATGGCCGCATTGACCGTGTTGCTGACCGGATGCGCCACCACCATACGCAGCGATGTGACCGTCTTTCATGAGTGGCCTGCGCAATTGCAGGACAAATCGTATGCGTTTGAAGCGCCAGCGGCGGAAAACGATACGCTGGAATACCGCAGCTACCAGAACCTGGTGCGCGCGGAACTGGCCAAGCACGGCTTCGGCGAAGCTTCCGGCCCTGCGGCAGCCAATTTGCGCGTGGCAATGAATTTCTCCACCGTCGACTATCCTGAGCGCGTGCTGCAGGCCACCGACCCATTCTGGTATGGCCCTGGCTACTGGCCCGGCCGCTACGGCTACCGCTACGGCGCATGGCCAGGCTATGGCCGCTTCGGCTACAACCCCTACTGGTATGGCCCAATGGATGTCGAGGAAAGCGTGCGCCACAAATACGAGCGCGAATTGCGCATCACGATCAATGACCGCAACGGCAAGAAACTGTACGACGTGACCGTGCAATCGACCAGCAACAAGCGCGCCACCTCGCAAGTGATGCCGGCCATGGTAGCGAGCGCCTTTGCCGACTTCCCTGGACAAAGTGGAGTTCCCCGCAAGGTGGAAGTCAAAGTGGAATAAGTCACTGACGCTCAAAAAAAACCGGCTGGTGCAGCGATGCGCCAGCCGGTTTTTTCATGTCTGTTTTATGCCTATGAGTAATACGCCTCGGCGGCGAAGGTCAGCGCGCCGATCAGGGCGACGGCCAATAACAGCACGATCAGCAGGCGGCCGAATTTCGGCGTGCCGTCATTGCCGCCGCTCATGGCACGATGATGGTCGAGCCCGTCGTCTTGCGCCCCTCCAGGTCCGTGTGCGCCTGGGCGATATTGGCCAGGTTGTAGCGCTGGTTGATCTCGATCTGCACTTCGCCGCTGCTGACGACGCCGAACAGCGAGGCCGCCATCTCTTCCAGGTTCGTGCGGTTCGACGCATAGCTGAACAGGGCCGGGCGCGTGAGGAACAGCGAGCCGCGCGAAGCCAGTTCGCCGAGGGTAAACGCCGGCACGGGACCGGACGCGTTGCCGAAGCTGACCATCATGCCCAGCGGCGCCAGGCAGTCGAGCGAGCCCGTAAACGTATCCTTGCCGATGGAATCGTAGACGACGGAGACGCCCTTGCCGCCCGTGATTTCGCGCACGCGCCCGACGAAGTTTTCCGTGTTGTAGTTGATGACGTGGGCCGCGCCGTGCGCCTTGGCCAGCGCCGCCTTTTCATCGGAGCCGGCCGTGCCGATCAGGTTCACGCCCAGTACCTTCGCCCACTGGCAGGCGATCAGGCCCACGCCGCCCGCGGCCGCGTGGAACAGGATGGTGTCGCCCGCCTTCAGCGCCACCGTGCGGTGGAACAGGTATTGCACCGTCAAGCCTTGCAGCATCATGGCGGCGGCCGTATCGAAAGCGATACGCTCGGGCAGCACCAGCAGCAGGGCCGCCGGCAGGTTGCGCTGCTGCGCATACGCGCCATTGATGCGTGCCGCATACGCCACCCGGTCGCCGACCTTCACTTCCGTGACGCCCTCGCCCACCGCCTCGACGATGCCCGCGCCCTCGACGCCGAGGCCATTGGGCAGCGGCTGCGGGTACAGGCCCGTACGGAAATACACGTCGATGAAATTGAGGCCGATGGCCTCGTGCCTGACGCGCGCCTCGCCGGGACCGGGCGGCGGCAGTTCCACATCCACGTATTCCATCACTTCCGGGCCGCCCGTGCGCTGCACGCGGATGGCCTTGGTGCTAATCGTTGTGCTCACAATATGCTCCTTGAAGAAGAATCGGGAAAAACGTCAGGCAGCGGCAATGGCCCGCGCCTGCAGTTGCGACAGCACCAGGTGCGCCGACGACAGATTCGTTGCGCACGCCACGTTATGCACGTCGCAGGCGCGCACCAGCGCGTTGATGTCCGGCTCGTGCGGCTGCGGCGTCATCGGGTCGCGCAGGAAGATCACGCAATCGATCAAGCCTTCCACCAGCAGGGAACCGATCTGCAAGTCGCCGCCGAACGGGCCCGAATGCTTGCGCTCGACTGCCAGCCCCAGCTCGTTGATCAGGCGCCCGCCCGTGGTGCCCGTGGCCGACAGTTCGCAGCCCTTCAAAAAATCCAGGTATTCGCCCGCCAGGGTAATCATGTCATCTTTTTTCTTGTCGTGGGCAATCAGGGCGATGCGTGTTTTCATGGTGAGGACTTTTCAGTGGGTGGAGGAATTATTTCTTTTTCGACAGCAAGTAAATACCGGCCAATACCAGGCTGGTGCCCGCCAGTTGCCAGTTGGTGATCGGTTCATCGAGGATCATGGCGCCCAGGAACAGGGTCGACACGGGGCCGATCATGCCCGCCTGCGAAGCGACGGGCGCGCCGATGCGCTCGACGGCGATCATCGTCATGAAGACGGGCATCACCGTGCAAAAGATGCCATTCAGCAGTGACAAGCCATACACGGGCATGGGCTGGATCAGCAGTTCGACGGGGCGCAGGATGAAGAATTGGGCGATGCAGGCAAAGCTGGCCACGCACATCGCGTAGCTGACGAGGCGCATCGAGCCGATGCGTTTCACCAATTCACCAGAGCCCAGCAGATACACGGCATACGAACAGGCCGAACCCAGTACGAGGGTGGAACCGAGCGCTACATTGCTGGCGCCGCCCTGCAAGTCGTGCACGAACACGAGCACGATGCCGCAATACGAGGTGAGCAAGGCCAGCCACTGCATGCGGCTGATGCTCTGCTTGAAGTACACGGTGGTAATCAGGAGCACAAACGTGGGCGTGAGGAACAGGATCAATCGCTCGAGCCCCACGGAGATGTACTGCAGGCCCAGGAAATCCAGATAGCTGGACAGGTAATAGCCGACGAGGCCCAGCCCGACCAGGCGCAGGCGGTCGCTGTTTGATAACGGCGGCTCCGTGCGCATCTTCCACCAGGCGATGACGGCGAACACGGGCAGCGAAAAAATCATCCTGAAGGCAATCAGGGTGACGGCGTCGATCTGGTAGCGGTACAGCAGCTTGGCGACGATGGCCTTGGTGGAAAACAGCACCGCCCCGCCCACGGCGATGGCCAGGCCACCGAGGTAGACGGAACGGGAAAGCGAAGATGGGGTTGCTTGCGGGGAACTGGAGCTCATGCCCAGATTGTAATGGCAAAAGCCAAAGACGGCGTGGGTGGGGCGTAGGTCGGGTTAGCCCAAAGGGCGTAACCCGACACCACCGCAATGTAACCCGACACCACCGCAACGTAACCCGCCCCCCATCCCCGCCAACCATGTTGTCGGATTACGCGCGGCATGGCCGCGCTAATCCGACCTACCCTTTACGCCACCACCACCGCCGCCGCGCCCGCCGTTACCGTCGCCGTCGTCACCCGCGCAATCACGTTCGACGGCGCCGCCGTGCCGATCAGTTTATTCACTTGCTTGAACTGCGCCACCAGCTTGCCTGGCGTCAAGGTGACCACCGTGTAGCCCTGCGCATCCGTGTTCAGATGCTTGATCCACGGGTTGTTGCCCAGGCCGGACAATTGCTGCGCCAGGCCCAGCAGGGTCGCGCTGAAGTCAGTGCTCGCTTTCAAGCCGGCCTGCACGGCAGCGACCGTCGCGTCCAGTTGCGCCTCCGGCACGCCCTTGGCGGCCAGGGCGCCGCGCAGCTGCACGCGCAGTTGCTCAAGCAGGCTGTCGACGGTGGGCGCCGCCTTGCCCATGGTGTAGTCGAGCAGGTTGACATCGAGATTGACCGTGCCCAATCCCGTGACGGGAATGGCCAGCGGGTAACTGACAAGGGTGCCGATATCGCCCATGCTGCCTGCCGCCGACTTCAGGTAGCTGAAGAAGGAGTCCGAGCTGACGCCGGCCGACACGAGGTCCACCATGACGGGCGTGCCGCCGCCGGCCGCGTCGAAGTCGTCGCTGACGGTGCCGGCAAAGAACGAGTGGATATCGCCGGTCAGCGCCACCACGTTGCCGATGGCATTGGTTTTCAGGTGCGCCATCAGGTTCTTGCGCTCGCTGTTGTAGCCATCCCACTGGTCGCAATTGAGCAGGAAGCGCGTGAAGAATGGCGCCAGCGCGGCTTGCTGGCCCGATGCGGCGACAAAGCTCGATGCGGCGCCCTTGGCCTGCACGTCGGGCTTGATCCAGCCGAAGGCGATCACTTGCGCGGCGGCGGCCGGCGAAGCGCTGTTGTAGGCGGCCACCGTGATGCCGGCCTGGGCCGCGCTCAAGCCGGCGCCCACGGCAGCGGCGCCCTGCGCGCCGGCGTTGGCGGCCGCGCCGGCGATGGCCATGGCCGCCGCTTGCGCCACGGACTGCGATGCGCCGGCCGTCGAGGCGGCCACGATGCTGGAGGCCAGCGGCACGCTGCCGCCCACCAGCGGCAGGGTGCTGGCGATGGCCTGGCCCACGTTCGACATCGCGCTCAAGGCCAGCAAGGTGGCAATCGCATCCGTGCCATTCAAGCCCATGCGCAGCAGGGACACTTCATTGCCCCACAGCTTCCAGGTCGAGGTGGCCGCCTTCATCTTGCTTTTCCACCAGTCGCGCTGCGTGCTGCCCAGCATGCCCACTGCCGCCAGCGGGTCGGCGCCAGCCTTGGTGGCGGCCGCCATTTTCTGCCCTTCCACGCTGTCGAACAGCGCTTGCGGCACCAGGTAGCGGCTGCCGATGCTGCCCAGCGGCTTGCCCGTGGCCGGGTTGATGGTCGATTCGGCGATCGCATGGTCGGCGCGGTACAGGCGCTCGTCCGTCATCACCAGCTGCATCAGTTTGCCGAACTGGAAATCGCGGTAGATCTGGATGTTCTGGAACGTGGTCGCGGCGGCATCGAACGTGACGTCGGCCGGCATGTATTCGAACCACGCCTGGTTGGCGCTGCGGCGGCGGGCCGGCTGATGCAGATCGCTGCCGTCGGCGGCCGCGATGCCTTCGTAGGTGGAGGCGTCCTGCCAGGCGTCGTCCGTGAATTCATGATCGTCCCAGACGGCGATGAAGGCGAAGCGCTCGTGCACGGCCTGCAGGCGCGCATCGGTGCGGTATTTCTTGTACAGGTAGCGGTAATCGGCCACGGTGGTCGCGTATTTCGCGCCGGACGCGCCGCTTTTGAAGGTGCCGTCGGGCAGTTTCAGCTGGTCGTGGCGGCTTTCCACGGCGCCGCTCTGGAACGCTTCGCCCACCGTTTCATAGATGTAGTCGCCCAGATGGACGATGAAATCGAGGCTTTCATTGGCGGCGATGTGCGACAGCGCGCCCCAGTGGTTGATGCTCCAGTCCTGGCACGTCAGGTAGGCGAACTGCAGCTGCGACACGTCGGCCGTGGCGGCAGGCGCCGTCTTGAAGCGGCCCACGTTCGAGCGCACGTCGCCGGCGATGAACTGGTAAAAATACACCTGGCCAGGCTGCAAGCCCGTCACCTTGTGGCGCAGGGTATTGTCGAAATCGGATTTCAGGGGCAATTTCGCATCGACGATGGGCGTGCCCGCCAGGGCCGTGTTGCCGCCCAGGGCGGCCGTATTGTCGCTGGCGCTGACGATCAGGCGCACGGCCACGTCGGACTTGCCGGCAACGGCGGGCGCGACGGCGTCGAAACTGGCGGGCACGACGCGCGTCCACAGCATGGCGCTGTCGGCGCGCGGGTCGCCCGACGCCACGCTTTGCGGGAATTTCCAGTCGCCGCCCGAAGCGAGCGGCACGCCAGGATCGCTGTAATCGGTGCTGCCGCAGGCGGCCAGGCCGGCGGTCGCCACGGAGACGGTGATAAAGCCGCCCAATTTCAGAAATTGCCGTCTGTCCATTTGACTTGCCATGATGTCGCGCCCTCGATATGGTGAAAGCGCGTCACTTTAGCAACAGATTGTGTCATCCTGATGACGGGGCCATGCCGCTTGCCAGGGGGCCGATATGCTAAAATGTCGGCCACAATTGAACACCCGTCTAAGGAAGATTCGACATGGCAGGACATAGCAAATGGGCCAATATCAAGCACAAAAAGGCTGCCACCGATGCCAAGCGCGGCAAAATCTGGACGCGCCTGATCAAGGAAATCACGGTTGCGGCCCGCATGGGCGGTGCCGACGCCATCACCAATCCGCGCCTGCGCCTGGCGGTCGACAAGGCGGCTGACGCCAATATGCCGAAAGACAACGTCCAGCGCGCAATCAACCGCGGCAGCGGCGGCGTCGATGGCGCCAACTACGAAGAAGTGCGCTACGAAGGCTACGGCGTGGGCGGCGCGGCCGTCATCGTCGAATGCATGACCGACAACAAGGTGCGCACGGTGGCCGAAGTACGCAACGCCTTCAACAAGAATGGCGGCAACATGGGCAACGAAGGCTCGGTCGCCTTCATGTTCCAGCATTGTGGCCAGCTGCTGTTCGCGCCGGGCACCGACGAAGACAAGCTGATGGAAGCGGCCCTGGAAGCGGGCGCCGACGACGTCATCGCCGATGAAGAAGGCGGCTTCGAAGTGGTGACTCCCGTGCACGATTTCGCCGCCGTCAAGGAAGCGCTGGAAGCGGCCGGCTTCAAGGCCGAAGTAGCCGAAGTCATCATGAAACCGGCGACGGAAACCGTGTACTCGGGCGACGACGCCATCAAGATGCAAAAGCTGATCGATGCGCTGGAACTGCTGGACGACGTGCAGGAAGTGTTTACGAACGCCCTGATCGAGAACTAAGCAAACAATAAGCTGTACGCCTCAAGGGCGGCACCGCCGCCCTGCAACCCACATTGAACGAACGGTCCCTATGAAAATTCTGGTAGTCGGCTCTGGCGGCCGCGAACACGCCCTGGCCTGGAAACTGGCCCAGTCCGAACGCATACAGATGGTGTATGTCGCGCCGGGCAACGGCGGCACCGCGCGCGATGCGCGCCTGGTCAACCTCGACATCAGCGACCCGCAATTGCTGGCCGACTTCGTTCAGCAGGAACACATCGGCCTGACGGTCGTCGGCCCGGAAGTGCCGCTGGCAGCGGGCATCGTCAACCTGTTCCGCTCGCGCGGCCTGAAAATCTTCGGCCCGACCAAGGAAGCGGCGCAGCTGGAATCGTCGAAGGACTTCGCCAAGGCCTTCATGCAGCGCCACGGCATCCCGACGGCCGCCTACCAGACGTTTTCCGACGTCGCTCCCGCGCATGCCTACGTCGACGCCATGGGTGCGCCCATCGTCATCAAGGCCGACGGCCTGGCCGCCGGCAAGGGCGTCGTCGTTGCCATGACCCTGGAAGAAGCACACCAGGCGGTCGACATGATGCTGTCCGATAACCAGTTCGGCGACGCCGGCGCGCGCATCGTCATCGAGGAATTCCTCGCCGGCGAAGAAGCGAGCTTCATCGTCATGTGCGACGGCAAGAACATCCTGCCGCTGGCCACCAGCCAGGATCACAAGCGCCTGAAGGATCACGACCAGGGTCCGAACACGGGCGGCATGGGCGCGTATTCGCCGGCGCCGATCGTTACGCCGGCCATGCATGCGCGTGTCATGCGCGAGATCATCGTGCCGACCATCCAGGGCATGGCCAAGGATGGCATCACGTTCACGGGCTTCCTGTACGCGGGCCTGATGATCGACGACAAGGGCACGCCGAAGACGCTGGAATTCAACTGCCGCATGGGCGATCCGGAAACGCAGCCGATCATGGCGCGCCTGAAAACCGATCTGGTCACCGTCATGGAACACGCCGTCAACGGCACGCTCGACGCCGTGGAACTGGAATGGGACCGCCGCACGGCCGTTGGCGTCGTGATGGCCGCCGCCGGCTATCCGGACGATCCGGTCAAGGGTACGGCGATCGGCGACATCCCGGCCGAAACGCCGGACTCCGTCACCTTCCATGCGGGCACCCGCATCGACGGCGAACGCCTGGTCACCAACGGCGGTCGCGTGCTGTGCGTGGTGGGCCTGGGCGACAGCATCAAGATGGCGCAGAAGCAGGCGTATGAAACCGTGGAAAAAATCCATTTCGACGGCGCGCAATACCGCCGCGACATCGGCTGGCGCGGTTTGAAGCATTGATCGCTCCATAACGATCACACGGCGGGCCGGCGCGGAATGCATCCGCCCCGGCCCGTTTTCATTTTGATTGCCCCCCCATTCGTCGCCATGACCATTCCAAGCGGCCTTGCCGCACCAGACAACGATGGATCAGTAAGCCCCCTGGCCTGGCTGACGCTTGCCTTGGTACTCGTTGCCAGCCTGGCCTGGTACTGGTTCAGCAGCTATGCCGTACCACGCTGTGACGCCAGACAAACCGTGGCCGCGGTCACGGATGGCAAATTCAGCCTGCATGAGATCAAACAGGCCGGCTATGCCTGGCCGCAAAAAACCCGTGGCTGCCTGGCCACCGTCATCCAGGACGGCAAGCCGCTGCAATACGCCTGGACCATTTCGCGTGTGGAAGGCCGCCGCAAAAGCCGGCTCGAGTATGACCACGCGCATCCGGGCATCGTGCAAACGCGCTTTGCCGACATCGCCTGGCATGGCGGCTTTGCGCAGCAGGGCCAACCCATCGGTCGCGACGGGCTGAGGAATGCGGTGCTGGCCGGCATGGATGCACTGCGCGGCAAGCCGCTCTACCATGTCAATCTCAATGCAGTGGTGTCGCCGCAGCACTACCGTGAAATTGGCGATATCGAAGCGCTGGGACCATGCAAGCCAGTATTGCCCGGCGTGGTTTCCTGCCGCCTTCTGCTGGCCCGTAACGACCTTGCGCCCGCCGCCGCAACAAAGGTGCTGGCAATCTCGGTGCTGCAGCAAGGCGACTTTACTTTCCAGCGCAGCAAGGATGGCAAGAACTGGTCAGTCACACCGCAGTTCAGGACAGAACTGGATCAGGCGCAACTTCAATAGTGCGCTGAGGAAACGAGAGTGCATTGTAAAATTGATCATCTTGATTCTTGGCACACCCGCTCCCGATGACAAGCAATCCACCTGTGTCCACGCATACTTCCGTCGAGGCGCTGCATGTGCTGAAGCTGCTCACGCGGCGCCAGCGCGAGCAGGCGCTTGCGCATCCCGACTTGCCACAGCTCGCCATCGGTACGCCGTTACCCGACACCTTGATGTGGTTGCATCAGCGCCAGATCGTGACGCCCGAGGATGTGACAAGCCTGTTGTCGAGCGTGGCGCGCCACTTCAGCGGCGACGAGCTGGCACTGCGTTTGTCGATATTGCAGCAGCTGGTGGAAGCACTCAATCGCGTATCGCTCGATCATCTGCGTGACGAAACGCTGATCACGCAGGAGCTGTACCAGCGGGCGCTGGCACACCTGCCCGGCGACGTTTTGCTGCCCACGCCGGGCGAGGCGCTGAACTGGATGCTGCATGTGGGACTGCTGCCGCGCGCAGAATTCAAGTCCATGAGCCAGCGCACCGCGTCCGGCGGCAGCGATGAGGCAAAGCGCATGGTCCAGCATGCGCAAGCGCGCCAGGATGAACATAAAAAGGCAGTACGCGGCGCGATCCTCGATGGCCTGTTTCCCGGTTCGCGCCTGATCTGGGTCATCGTCGCGCCGCTGGCGCTGGCCGGCATGGTCTGGTACGTGGTCAGTGGCAATTCTGTGCCCGGGTGCGACTCCACCGACACGATCACCGCCGTGACACGCATGCTCAACAAGGCGGCGCCGGAAGGCACGGGCAAAGCAAGCCTGCACGACGTGAAAGAGGCCGGTTACGCCGCGTCACACAATATCCGTGGCTGCCTGGCCACGATCATGCTCGATGGCGAGAAGATGGACTATGCCTATACCGTCGCGCGCGACGACAGCGGCAGCAAGCGCCGCATCAGCTATGCGGGTGCGCGGCCGTTGCTGGTCCAGGCGCGCTTTGGCGCCATCGAGGATGGCGACTTTGCCCAGCAAGCCAAGCCCCTGGGACGCGAGGCGCTGGAAAAGGCTTTCCGCGACGGCATGGAGGGTGCGCGCATCATGCCCCGGCCACGGCAAGCGTTTTCGCTGACGCAATCGATGGAGCGCACGCGCGAAATCGCCGAAATCGAACCGCTGGCGCCATGCAAGGAAATCTCGCCGGGCGTCTATTCCTGCCGCCTGCTGATCGAACGCAATGACGCCGTGCTGAGCATGCTCAACGGAGGATCGGCGGTCATGCAAGAAGGCGACTTCACCTTCCAGCGCAGCAGCGAAGAAAGCGCCGGCAAGGGCTGGTCGGTGACACCGCAATTTGCCGGCGAACTGCGCCAGGCCACAGTAAAAGAGTAAGTCCATGCATATCGCACCGCCCCACGCATCGCTGGGCCAGCCGCACCAGCTTGAACTGAACGAGGCCAACTCGGAACGCAAGGCCGACGCCTTGTACCAGCTCGATTTGCTGAACCAGTTCCAGCGCGATGCCGCGCTGGAAGTGCGCGTGCGTGAACATGGCAGCGAACTGACGCGCGGAATCATGGCAGCGTCCCGGCTGCGCCATGGTCGCGAGCGCATCCCGTACCAGCGGCCACCGGCCTGGAAGGGCGCGCTGATCGTGCTGGGGCTGATCCTGGCGATGTCCGTCGTCTATGGTTCGCTTGCCGGAGGCCTGCAGCCATGAGCACCGATCCACGCCTGCTGCCGCTGGCAGAGCTGCTGCGCCTTGGCCTGATCACCAGCGACGAATACGACGATACGCTGGCCGAGCTGGAGATCATCGAGCTGCAGCGCGCGCACAATGCCGCCGAAGACATCGATGTGCCGGAGCTGGCGATGAACGCCGATCAGGTCAGGACGCTGGCCTGGCTGCTGAGCGCCGAACTGGTGCCCGAAGACCGTTTTTTCAAGATGCTGCGCAAGCTGCCCGCCGATGACCCACGCCGGCAACTGGCCGGCGCCGCGCTGCGGCAGGTGAACCGGCAGGCGGTCGACGCGCTGTACGACCAGAACCTGATCAACGCGTGGCAGCGCGACGCCGCCCACGACAGCCTGCCAGCCGATCACCTGGCCGCCACGCCCGTCGCGGCCTTGCGCCATATGCTGAAACAGGGCACGCTATCGCCGCTGCAATACCAGGAGCTGCAAGCGCGCACGCGCGCGAACGGCTCGCCACTGGCGCGCGTGATCGTCGATGCCGCCGGTAAACCGCCGGCCCGGTATGGTAGGCGCGCCGCGCGGCCGTTCAACGTCCTGATGATCGTGCTGATGCTGGTGATGCTGATGAGCGTGGCGATTGTGGGGCCGTTGTGGTTCAAGCGCGAGCAGCCAGCGCCTGTGGCACCGCTGGCGCAGCCGGTCGGCACGGTCGAAGGCGATGACCTGCAGCAGCGTGCGGCGCAAGCACTCGACGCCGCCCGCCAACCGGGCCATGACAGCGTGCAATATGACGTCCATGTGGTGCAGGACAAGCCACCCCGGTAAAGCAGGGCCGGCGACAGCATCGCCGGTTTTGCTATCACAAAAATCCGTAACAGGGTACAATCCGTCCTTACTTTTTTATTTCGGCCTCGTCGGCCCACGCGATGTCGTCAACTCCCTCTCCTTTGGCCGTCAAGGCTTATTTGCTCGATTTGCAAAGCCGTATCGTGCAGGCGCTCGAAGCGCAGGACGGCAAGCCCTTCCTGACCGATGCCTGGCAGCGCCCCGAGGGCGGCGGCGGCATCTCGCGGCTGATCGAGGAAGGCAATGTGTTCGAGCGGGGCGGCGTGAATTTTTCGCACGTCACCGGCGCAGCATTGCCGCCATCGGCAGCGGCCGCGCGCCCTGAGCTGGGCGGCAAGGCATGGGAAGCGATGGGCGTGTCGCTGGTGCTGCATCCGCGCAACCCATACGCGCCCACGGTGCACATGAACGTGCGCTTTTTCAGCACCTTCAATGCCGATGGCGCACCCGTATGGTGGTTCGGCGGCGGCATGGATTTGACGCCGTATTACGGCGACGCGGGCGACGTGAAGCACTTCCACCAGGTGTGCCATGATGCGCTGGCGCCATTTGGCGACGAGCTGCATCCGAAGTTCAAACAGTGGTGCGACGATTATTTCTACCTGAAGCACCGGCGCGAAGCGCGCGGCGCCGGCGGGATCTTCTTCGACGACTTCAGCGCCCTGGGCTTTGACGACAGTTTCGCCATGCTGCGCAGCGCCGGCGACGCCTTCATCGACGCCTATGTGCCGATCGTGGCGCGCCGCAAGGACACGCCGTACGGCGAACGCGAACGCGATTTCCAGTGCTACCGGCGCGGACGCTATGTCGAGTTCAACCTGGTCTTCGACCGCGGCACCCTGTTCGGGCTGCAATCGGGCGGACGCACCGAGGCGATCCTGATGTCGATGCCGCCCGTGGTCAAGTGGCGCTACGACTGGCACCCGGAAGCGGGCAGTCCGGAAGCGGCGTTGTATACTGACTTCCTCGTGCATCGCGACTGGCTGCAGGCGTGAAGGAAAGTGGTACGGCGTGCAGTACTGCCTGCATCGCGCTGCTCGGTGGCAGCTACGATCCGGTGCACATGGGCCATGTCGCGCTGGGCACGCATTTTTCCAGCCTGCTGCACGCCGATGAACTGCGCGTGATACCGGCGGGCGCGCCCTGGCAAAAGGGCAGCCTGGGCGCCACCGGCCAGCAGCGCGCCGAGATGGCCGGCCTGGCCTTTGCCGGCCTGCCCCTGCCCGTGGTGATCGACCGCCAGGAAATCGAGCGCAGCGAACATGGCCAGGCCAGCTACACCATCGATACCTTGCGCCAGGTACGCGCCGAGCTGGGACCGCGCGCTTCCATCGTTTTCCTGATGGGCGCCGACCAGCTGCAGCGGCTCGCGACATGGCGCGAATGGCAGCAATTATTTGAATACGCGCATATCTGCGTCGCGGCCCGCCCCGGCTTCGCGCTGAATGACACAGCAGTACCGCAAGCGGTCGCCGACGCATTTTCGCGCCGCCTGGGGTCTCTGGAAAGCATCCGCAACACGCCGCACGGTCTGACTTATCTGGCACAGGACTTCGCGGTGGATATCTCCGCCACCGAAATACGTGCGGCATTACAACGGGGGAATCGGGCGAACTCGCTTGTTTCCCCGCTAGTGCTAGACTATATTGAACAACATAATTTATACAAAAGCTAAATGGACATCAAAAAACTGCAAACCCTCGTCGTTGACGCCCTTGAAGACGTCAAAGGCCAAGACATCGCCGTCTTCGAAACGAGTCACCTGACCAGCCTGTTCGACCGCATCGCGATCGTCTCCGGCACCTCGAACCGTCAAACC
Organism: Janthinobacterium sp. EB271-G4-3-2; assembly: GCF_020858035.1. NCBI lineage: Bacteria > Pseudomonadati > Pseudomonadota > Betaproteobacteria > Burkholderiales > Oxalobacteraceae > Janthinobacterium > Janthinobacterium sp. EB271-G4-3-2. Next base: position 110,167 of record NZ_JACYMG010000010.1, read on the forward strand.
AAGGCGCTGGCCGCCTCGGTGCGCGACAAGGTCAAGGACGCCGGCGGCCAGATCATCGGCATGGAAGGCGAGGAAACCGGTGAGTGGGTGCTGGTCGATCTGGGCGACATGATCGTCCACATCATGCAAGCGCCTATCCGCGCCTACTACCGCCTGGAAGAAATCTGGGGCGACACCCCGGTCAAGCTGGGCGCCGCCAAGCGCGCGCCGAAAAAAGCGGCCGGCGACGAGCCGAAAAAGGTCAGCGGCCACCTGGCGGCAAGCAAGGCCAATGTGGAAGCTTCGCCCGTGATCGAAAAGAAAACGCCAGCGAAGAAAGCCACGGCTGCCACCGCCGCCAAGAAAGCCCCGGCGAAAAAAGCCGCCGCTTCCAAAGCCGTCGGCAAGACCGTGAAAGTCGCGCCTACCAAGACCGAAGCGGCTGCCGTGAAAGCGCTGAAAGCGCTGCCGGAGAAAAAAGTACGCGCCCCGCGCGCGGCCAAGCCGGCAGCCGATGCTGCACCGGCAAAAACCGTGATCAAGCGTATCAAAAAAGTCGAAGCGTAAGCCTCGATGCAGCTCATCATCGCTGCGGTCGGCCATAAAATGCCGGCCTGGATAGAGACGGGCTTCGCGGAATACGCGAAGCGCATGCCGCCGGAATTGCGCATCGTGCTGAAAGAAATCAAGCCGGTGGAGCGTTCCGGCAGCAAGACCGCCGCCACGGCGATGGCGCTCGAACGAGAGCGCATCGAAGCCGTCCTGCCCAAGGGCGTGCGCATCATCGCCCTCGACGAACGCGGCAAGGACCTGACCAGCGTCGGCCTGTCGCAGCAATTGATGGCGTGGCAGCAGGATGGCCGTGATACGGCTTTCCTGATCGGCGGCGCCGATGGCCTCGATCCGCAACTCAAGGCACGTGCCGAAGGCATGCTGCGCATTTCCAGCATGACCCTGCCGCACGGCGTGGTGCGCGTGATCCTCGCCGAGCAGCTCTACCGGGCCTGGTCGATCACGCAAAACCACCCCTATCACCGCGTCTGAACTCCCCCATGAAAACGGCTGATCACAAGATCTACCTCGCCTCCAAAAGCCCGCGCCGGCGCGAACTGCTGCGCCAGATCGGCGTCGATTTCGAATTGCTGCTGCTGCGCAGCGACGGCCCGCGCGGCGCCGACGTCACCGAGGAAGTCTTCCCCGGCGAATCGGCGCTCGACTATGTCGCCCGCGTGTCGAATGAAAAAGCCGCCTTCGCGTGGGACCTCGTGCGCCGCCGCCACCTGACCCCGCGCCCCGTGCTGGCGGCCGACACCACCGTCACCATCGACGGCGTCATCCTCGGCAAACCGGCCGACCGCGCGGAAGCCGTGGCCATGCTGGAGCAGCTGTCGGGCCGCACGCACGAGGTACTCACCTCGATCGCCGTGCACTACAAAAACTTTGCCGAGCAGCGCACCCAGGTATCGCAAGTGCGCTTCGGCGTGCTCTCGCCCGCCTCGATCGCCGCGTATTGCGCCACGCCGGAACCGTACGACAAGGCCGGCGGCTACGGCATCCAGGGCAGTGCCGCCCTGTTCGTCGAGCACATCGAAGGCAGCCATTCCGGCATCATGGGCCTGCCTCTGTACGAAACCGCACAATTGCTGCGGCTAGCTGGTTTGCCCCTGCCCTGATCCCGGGTATGATGTCATTCGTTGCCTCCACTCCCGCGCCTCCATGAACGAAGACATCCTGATCAATATCACGCCGCAAGAAACGCGCGTCGCCCTCATCCTGCAGGGCGCCGTGCAGGAATTGCACATCGAGCGCACGCTCACGCGCGGCCTGGCCGGCAATGTGTATTCCGGCAAGGTGGTGCGGGTGTTGCCGGGCATGCAATCGGCCTTCATCGACATCGGCCTGGAGCGCGCCGCGTTCCTGCACGTGGCCGACATCTGGGAAGCGCGCGGCCACGACGGCCAGAACGCGACACCGGCGCCCATCGAAAAAATCCTGTTCGACGGCCAGGTGCTGACGGTGCAGGTGATCAAGGACCCGATCGGCACCAAGGGCGCGCGCCTGTCGACGCAGATTTCCATCGCCGGACGCATGCTGGTGTACCTGCCGCAAGACAAGCACATCGGCATCTCGCAGAAAATCGAAAAGGAAGCGGAGCGCGAGCAGTTGCGCGTGCGCCTGCAAAGCCTGCTGCCGGCCGACGAAAAGGGCGGCTACATCGTGCGCACCATGGCCGAGGACGCGTCCGACGCGGACCTGAAGGCGGACGTCGACTACCTGCGCAAGACGTGGAGCACCATCACGCACGGCGCGCGCACGCGCCCCGCCACCAGCCTGCTGCACCAGGACTTGAGCCTGGCGCAGCGCGTGCTGCGCGACTTCGTCGGCGATGAAACGGCCACCATCCAGGTCGATTCGCGCGAAAACTATGTGAAACTGCGCGAATTCGCGGAGATCTACACGCCCAGCGAACTGACGCGCCTGCAGCACTACACGGGCGAACGCCCGCTGTTCGATTTATATGGCGTGGAAGAAGAGATCTTGCGCGCGCTGGGCCGCCGGGTCGACCTGAAATCGGGCGGCTACCTGATCGTCGACCAGACGGAAGCGATGACCACCATCGACGTCAACACGGGTGGTTTCGTCGGCGGGCGCAATTTTGCCGACACGATTTTCAAGACCAACCTGGAAGCGGCGCACGCCATCGCGCGCCAGCTGCGCCTGCGCAACCTGGGCGGCATCATCATCCTCGACTTCATCGACATGGACAACGCCGAGCACCGCAACGCCGTGCTGGCCGAGCTGAAACGCACGCTGTCGCGCGACCGCACCAAGGTTTCGGTGAGCAACTTCTCGCCGCTGGGTCTGGTGGAAATGACACGCAAGCGCACGCGCGAATCGCTGGCCCACATCCTGTGCGAACCGTGCCCCGCCTGCGCCGGCAAGGGACAAGTCAAGACGTCGCGCACGATCTGCTATGAAATCCTGCGCGAACTGCTGCGCGAGGCAAAACAGTTCAACCCGCGCGAATTCCGCATTCTCGCCTCGCAGGAAGTCGTGGATTTGTTCCTCGAAGAAGAATCGCAGCACCTGGCCATGCTCGGTGATTTCATCGGCAAGAAAATCTCGCTGCAGGTGGAGAACGCCTACCACCAGGAGCAGTACGACGTGATTTTGATGTAGCCATGGCGGGCGACTCCGCCTTCTGGCGCGACCCGTTGCTCCCCCACGTGGAGAGCCGGCGCGCCTGCCGCAGCCGCGCGTGCTACAAGCCGCACAGCCATCCCACGTTTTCCATCGGCGCCGTCGGTTCGGGCGGCAGCATCTTTACGGGCAGCAAAGACGGCAAGGTGGCCCTCGGCAATGGCAGCCTGGTGCTGGTGCCGGCCGGCTGCGTGCACGCCTGCAATCCCCTGCCTGACGCCGTCTGGAGCTACCAGATGCTGCATCTCGATGCGCAATGGCTGCAAGCACACGCGCCGGCGCTCGATGGCGACACGGCGACGGTGCTGCACTGCCCGCTGCTGTACGCGCAGTTTTGCGCCATGAATGCGCTGCTGTTTTCATCGGCCAGCGCGGCGGAGAAAGATGCGGCGCTGCTGGCGTTCCTGGGCGCTTGCGCCAGCGTCCGTGCAAACGTGCTGCCCTCGGAACGCAAGCCCGTGCCTCAGCGGCTGGCGCCCGTGCTCGCAACGCTGCAGGCGCAACCCTCGGCCAGCCTGCGGCAAATGGCGCAAGCGGCGGGCTTGAGCCCGTATCAATTGATCCGCGCCTTCCGCACCGCCACGGGCATGACGCCGCATGCCTATCAGTTGAACGCGCACGTCAACCGTGCGCGCAACGGCCTGCAGGCGGGGACGGCGTTGGCGCAGCTGGCACATGAGCTGGGCTTTGCCGACCAGAGCCATTTTCAGCGCGTGTTCAAAGCCCATACGGGCATCACGCCGGGACGCTACCGCTAATCTGCAATTTTCTTCAATACACGCGGCCGCCTGCCCCTGCATACTCGCGCATCGCCATTGCCCGAGCCGAACCCCATGCAGGATTTTCTCTTCATCGCCGCCGCCCACTTTCTTTCCCTGCTGTCGCCCGGCCCCGATTTTTTCCTGATCGCGCGCACTTCGCTGGCCCATGGCTGGCGCGGCGCCGCCGGCACGTGCGTGGGCATTACCGTGGCCAATGCCGTGTTTATCGTGGCGGCGTTTGCAGGACTGTCGGTGCTGCGGGCGGGCAGTACGGCCTTCATGGTGGTGCGGCTGGCGGGCTGTGCCTATCTACTGTATCTGGGCTGGCTGTTCCTGCGCCATGCGGGCAAGAGCAGCCTGGAAGCCGCGCCCGCCACCGGCAAGGCGCGCTGGCGCGGCGGTATGGTGGTGGGGTTTGTTTCCGCCATCCTGAACCCGAAGAATGCGCTGTTCTACGTCAGCCTGGCCACCGTGCTGGCCGCCAGGCAAACGAGCCCGGCCGCGATGGCGGCGTATGGCGCGTGGATGGTCTTTGCCGTGCTGGCGTGGGATATGGCGGTGGCGCTGGCCATCGGCAGCAGCGCCCTGCGGCAGCGCTTCGCGCGTGCGCTGCCTGCCCTGGAACGGCTGTCGGGCGTGATGCTGATTGCGTTAGCGATAGTGCTACTGGTTCAAGCCGGCAGCGGATCCAGGTAAAACACGGCGTACACTTTCAAGGGCGTCGTTTCCGTCGCCTTTTCCGAGCGCACGACGGAGCAGTCGTCGGCGGCCAGGCTGCGCCAGTTCTGGATGCCGGCCTTGGCGAACATCGCGTGCGCCGGAGCATTCGCGGCCAGGTCCAGCACCAGGCAGGCGTTGCGCGGGCCGGCGCCGTAGTTGACGGCGCGGATCTCGATGCCGAAGGTCGTCATCCATGGTTCCCACAAGCCTTTTTCTTTACCGGCCGCCATGCGGTCGAGCATCTCGCCAAAGGTCAAACCTTTCTTGACGGTATCGCGCAATGCTTGCAACGACGGCGCCAGGCGGGGATCGGGCTGCTTGTTGCCGGCGCGAATCTCGGCGATCGCCTTCAGTTCCTTGATGATGGCTGCATCGCGCTCCGTGTAGTCGCGCATGCGTGCGTAAAACTCGGCGTCGAGGAAGGGATTGACGGTCAGCTTGGCGACGCCCTCTTCGCGGCGTTTTGGGGAAGGCGTGTTGGTTTTGGTCATGGCGGTAGAGGGCAAGAGAAACGATGAGGGGCGCCAGTTTAACATCATGGCGCATCGGCGGCGGCGTTAGCGCCGCTTTAATGTTGCGCCCGGCGGGTGCGGGGCGGCCACCGCGGTGCGCGCGACAGGCCGCATGAAGCCGCGCCGTGGCCCGAACAGGAAGACGGCGCCCGCATACAGTCCCGCCAAAGGGAAGCGCACCTCCCTGAGCAACCGGTGAAAAATGGCGATCGACTGGGCGCGGGTGACGGGAATGTCGGCGCGCCACTGGCACAGCACGTCATGCACGAGGCTGGCATGATAGGTGGCCGGCAAGCCCAGGTGCTGCGCGCCATCGGGCGTGCCCACATAAAACAGGCCAAGCACGCTGATACAGGGCGAACAGCCATCCCAGGCATAGCCGGCGCGGATGCGGATCGCCGATTCGCGGATGGTGACCCACTCGTTTTCAAACTCTATGCCGTCAAGCAAGGGCGAACAATAGCCATAGTCGCTGTCCAGCGCATAGCGCCAGGCGTTGCCGGGCATGCCGAAATTCTTCGGCATCAGCGGCCTCCCTGCTGTGCTTGCTTGGCTCTCGTCTGCATGGCGTTGCCTTGATCATTATCAATATCAAGATTTAAACATACTCGGCAGAAAGAAGGGCAAGAAGGTGTCAGGCGCGCGGCGCGGCCGTCGATTCGCGCACCACCAGTTCGGGTTTCAGGCGCACGTCGAGCACCGGCGAATCGGGCGAGGCGATGGTTTGCAGGATCAGCCGGGCCGCTTCCGTGCCGATGCCGTGGTGGCGGATGCGGATGGTGGTCAGCGGTGGACGGATCATGTCCATGTACGGCATGTCGTTGTGGCCCACGACGGAAATATCTTCGGGGCAGCTCAAGCCCAGTTCGCGGATGGCGTCGTAGCAGCCGAGAGCCACCAGGTCGCTGCCCGTCACCACGGCCGTCGTTTGCGGCGAATGGCGCAGCAGTTCCAGCAACGCCTGCTTGCCGCATTCGCGCGAATAGCCGCTGCTTTCAAAGACGAACGCTTGCGAGGGAGCGAGTTCGCTGGCCTGGATGGCGGCCAGGAAACCGAGGCGGCGCACGTGGCCGGTGGACAGGTTTTCCGGTCCCGCGATGTGCGCGATATGGCGGTGGCCCAGCGCCAGCAAATGCTCGACGGCCAGGCGCATGCCGACCACGTCGTCGCTGACGACGCAGGACGCCACGCCGTTTTCATCGCTGCGGTTGACGGTGACGACGGGCACATTCTGGTCGATGCACATCTTGATGACGGGATCGTCGCGCCGTGCGGTAGCCAAAATCAGGCCATCGACCTGCTGCCCCAGCAGGCGGTTGATGACGAACAGCTGTTCTTCCTCGTCGGCGCCCACGTTGGCGACGATGGCCAGGTAGCCATGCTTGCGCAAGCCTTCCTCGATGCCCAGCAGAATGGGCGGGAAAACCGCGTTGGTAATGTCGGGCAAGACCACGCCGATGATGCGCGACTTGCGCGTGACCAGGGTGGAGGCGGCGCGGTTGGGCCGGTAGCCGAGGCGGCCCGCTTCGGCCAGCACGCGCGCGGCCACCTCGGCGCTGACCATTTGGCGCGTTGACGGGTTCATCACGCGCGACACGGTGGAAAAGTGCACGCCGCTGGCCCGCGCAACGTCGCTTAAGGTGGGGTTCTTGTTTGTCATGGGCTTCCCGGATCGCAATACCGTGATTTTATCGCAAAAAATGCCCATTTCGTCAAAAACCGAGCAAGCGCTTGCATTGAAATAGTGCCTGTTCTCAAAGCGGTTTTGTTACGCTTAAGTACAATCCAGCCTTGACAGTGTGCAAACGCTTGCATACCATGGCTCGGACTTACCACTCGGGCCATGCATGCCCTTCCCAGAATTCCTATGTCTACTTCGCACAGCAAGCACGCCGAACAGAACGGCGAAACCTTCAACCTGAAAGAAGCCGCCCTCGCCTATCACGCGGAACCCCGCGCAGGCAAGATTTCCGTCACGCCGACCAAACCGCTGGGCGACGCCCGCGCACTGACCCTGGCGTACTCGCCGGGCGTGGCATTTGCCTGCGAAGCCATCGTGGAAGATCCGCGCACGGCCGGCACCTACACGTCGCGCAGCAACCTGGTGGCCGTGATCACGAATGGCACGGCCGTGCTGGGCCTGGGCGATATCGGCCCGCTGGCCAGCAAACCGGTCATGGAAGGCAAGGCTTGCCTGTTCAAGCAGTTCGCCGACGTCGATGTGTTCGACATCGAACTGGCCGAGAACGATCCCGACCTGTTCATCGACACCGTCGTGCGCATGGAGCCGACCTTCGGCGGCATCAACCTGGAAGACATCAAGGCGCCCGACTGCTTCTACATCGAACAGCAATTGCGCAAGCGCATGAACATTCCCGTCTTCCACGACGACCAGCACGGCACGGCCATCATCGTCGCGGCCGGCATCCTGAACGGCCTGGAACTGGTGGGCAAGGATATCGGCAACGTCAAGGTGGCCGTCTCGGGCGCGGGCGCGGCCTCGATCGCCTGCCTGGACTTGCTGGTCTCGCTGGGCCTGAACAAGTCGCTGCTGAAAGTGTGCGACAGCCAGGGCGTGATCTACCCGGGCCGCGATGCCAACATGGAAGAAAACAAGGCGCGCTACGCGAACGACACGAGCGACCGCGACCTGGCCGATGCCATGGTCGGCGCCGACATTTTCATCGGCGTCTCGAAGGGTGGCGTGGTCAGCGCGCAGATGGTCGAATCGATGGCCGCCAAGCCCTTGATCTTTGCCCTGGCCAATCCGCATCCGGAAATCGCCCCGGAAAAAGTGCATGCCGTGCGCGACGACGCCATCGTCGCCACGGGCCGCTCGGATTACCCGAACCAGATCAACAACGTGCTGTGCTTCCCATACATCTTCCGCGGTGCGCTCGACGTGGGCGCCACCACCATCAACGAAGAAATGAAGCTGGCCTGCGTGCGCGCCATCGCCGCGCTGGCCAAGGAGCCGCTGCCGGGCCACGAGAGCAGCGCCTTGAGTCCGCTGCAACTGATACCGTCGCCATTCGACGAGCGTCTGCGCAGCTGGGTCGCGCCTGCCGTGTCGCAAGCGGCCATCGCCACCGGCGTCGCCACGCGCGTGCCAGCCACCGCCTGAGACGCATGACAGGTCTTGCGGCCTTAGCAAAATAACAGCAAGTTACCATTGCTTACAAAAAAACCATGGCTAAAAACCATGGTTTTTTACATTCTCCTCCTTGAGACCGTCTACATAGTTGTCGAAGAGTCAATTCCGTACGGGCGTTTTTGCAGCCACCTTCGATTACAATGACGCCTACTTTATGTTGCTACAGTTGCCATCATGGCGACACGTGCGTTACCAAGGATATTCATGCTCGGCCTGACCTCTGTTTGTGTTTTTCTCTTTTCGGCATTGGCGCTGGCTGTCAACAGCGGATATTCCCTTGGCGCGCTGGTTCTCCTGCTGGCCAGCAGCTGGCTGCTGTGGAAACGCCCCCGCCTGAACCTGCAACGCCGCGATTATCTGATACTCGGTACCCTGCTGCTGTACTTCGCCATCTTTACCGCCAATATGCTGTATCACGGCGATCCGGCACGCGAACTCGACATGCCCCTGCGGGCACTGCTGGCCGTGCCCGTGCTGCTGCTGCTGCTCGCCTATCCGCCGCGGCCTGCGGCCTGGTGGGGCGGTGTCGCCATTGGCGCCATCGGCGGTGCCACCCTGGCGTTTTGGCAATTCATCGTGCTGAACATGGAACGCCCCCAGGCGGCAACCAGCAACGCCATCCATTACGGCAATGTAAGCATGTTGCTGGGCATGCTATCGCTGAGCGGCCTGGTCTGGGCCCGCGAACAACGCCACCGTACGGCATGGTCAACGCTCTTGCTGGTCGGCGGCTTAGCCGGCATTCTCGGCTCTGTCATCAGCGGCAGCCGCAGCGGCTGGCTGGCCTTGCCCGTTTGCGCTGGCATCATCGCCCTGCATTACGCGAAAAAAGATGGCAAACGTTATATTGCCAGTACTGCCATCGCGATCATCGCCTTGGGTGCGGTCACTTACTCCATGCCTGATTCCCAGATACGCAAGCGCATGCATGCCGCTGTCGAGGAGACGCAGAATTTTGAACATGGCGCCGATCTCAAATGGTCGTCCGTCGGGCAACGCCTGGAAATGTGGCGCACGGCCTTGCTGATATCCCGTGACCATTTGGCGGTAGGTATAGGCCGTACCGGTTATCTGGAGGCGAAGCGCATCCTGGCGGCTGAAGGCAAGATGAGTAAGACAGTCGGCGAGTATACCAATGCCCATAACGACTATATTGACACGCTGGTCAAGCGTGGCGTCACCGGCCTGCTGGCACTGCTGGCGCTCTTCCTCGTTCCCTTGTCCCTGTTTGGCCGCGCCCTGCGCCACAGCGCTCCTGCAGCCCAGCCATATGCACTGGCAGGCGTGATACTGTGCAGCTGCTATATGATTTTTGGCCTGACGACGAGCTCGCTCACCCTGAATATCGGCATCATCATGCTGGTGTTCCCGATGGTGATATTGTGGGCCCTGTTGCGTCAGCAAGAGCGTACCGCTTGAGCTCGTTTTTCGCCTGACCGTTTTTGCGGCCCCCTGCAAGGAACCATACCGATGCTCACGCCCGACCTGAAGCGCCTCACCGCGCTGCACGCGCCGTATAAAAAACACCTGGCCCTGGCCCTGCTGGCGATGGTCGTCACGGCGGCCACGGAGCCGCTGCTGCCGTATGCGCTCAAGTTGCTACTCGACAATGGTTTTGGCGGCAAGGTGAGTTTTTCCTTCTGGCTAGTGCCACTGATCGTCATCGGCATCTTTGCCATCCGCGGCGCATCGACGTTTGCCAGCAGCTACCTGATGAGCTATGTCTCCACGCGCATCCTCAACGAATTGCGGCGCCGGATGTTTGCCAGCATGCTGAACTTGCCCATCGACTTCTACAACACGCACACGGTGGGCAAAGTCATCAACTCCATCATGTTTGAAGTGCAACAGATCATCGAGATGGTAACCAAGGTGTTTACCTCGATCGTGCGCTCCTCGCTGACCGTGCTGGGCCTGCTGGCGTGGCTGCTGTACCTGAACTGGGCACTGACCCTGGTCACCCTGGTGCTGCTGCCCGTGCTGACCATCGTCGTGCGCACCACGGGCAAGCGCCTGAAAAAACTCAACCGCGACTCGCTGGCCGTCAATGCCGAGCTGACCCAGGTCATCGAGGAAACCACGCGCGCGCAGCAAGTGATCAAGATCTTCGGCGGCCAGGCCTACGAGAAAGCCCGCTTCGAAGAGCGTGCCGAACAATTGCGCCGCTACAGCATGCGCATGACGACGACCTTTTCCGCCACTGTGCCCATCACGCAAGTGATCACGGCCGCCGCCGTGGCCCTGGTCATCGTGATGGCATTGTTCCAGTCGGAGCAGGGGCAGATCACGGTCGGCGGCTTTGTTTCCTTCATCACTGCCATGCTGATGCTGCTGACGCCCTTGAAGCAACTGGCCGAAGTCAACGGTCCCCTGCAGCGCGGCATGGCCGCGGCGGAAGAAGTCTTTTTGCTGATCGACAAGACGCCGGAACGCACGGGCGGCAAGCCCCTCGCTGGCCGCAGCAAAGGCTGCATCGCGTTCAAGGACGTGAGCTTTGCCTACCCCGGACATCCGGAGCCGGCCCTGCAGCACATCGACCTGAGCATCGCGCCAGGGCAAACGGTCGCCTTTGTCGGCATGTCCGGCGGCGGCAAATCGACCCTGGTCAGCCTGCTGCCCGGCTTTTACTCGGCCAGCAGCGGTGAAATCTTGCTCGATGGACAGAATATCGATGCCATCGCCCTGACCAGCCTGCGCAGCCAGATCGCCATGGTCAGCCAGCAGGTGGTGCTGTTCGACGATACCCTGGCGGCCAATATCGCGTATGGCGATGCGGCACCGGACCGGCAGCGCATCGAAGCGGCCGCCGCGGCAGCCTTCCTGTCGGACGTCATCGACGGTTTACCCGACGGCCTGGAAACGCGCCTGGGCGACAACGGTTCGCGCCTGTCCGGCGGCCAGCGCCAGCGCGTGGCCATTGCCCGCGCGATCTACAAGGATGCGCCCATCCTGATCCTCGATGAAGCCACCTCGGCACTGGATACGGAGGCGGAACGGGCCGTGCAAGCGGCACTCGAGCACCTGATGCAAGGGAAAACCACCTTGGTTATTGCTCATCGGCTATCAACAATTGAACGTGCGGACCGTATCGTGGTATTGTCACATGGGAAAATAATGGAAACCGGCAGTCACCAGCAACTATTGGATGCCAACGGCGCGTATGCCAACCTCCATCGCCTGCAATTTTCCCAGCAAGTGCTATGACACCACCGAATGAATACCTGAAATCGTACTGATACATGACGCCCTTGATTCCCGCCGAACTTCTACAAAAGTCGGACAAAATTCTTTTCATCGCCCATCTGGCGCTGGGAGACTTCACCTACCTGCAAAACGGTTTCCGCGCCTTTGCCGCGGCCTACCCGCATATCCAGATCCACCTGTGGGTGGACGAAGTACGCCGCACATCCGACGCCAAACAATGGGAAAGCTTGCGCACCTATTCGCTCTACGACTGGGTGGAACAGTCGGGCCTGTTTTCCAAGGTGTACCGCAAGACCTATAGCCCCGCGCTGTACGAAGAGTCACTGCGTGAAGCCAAGGCGGAGCACTATCCTGTCGTCGTGTCGCTTGCCCATGTACGGCCACAGCAATATGCGGACCTTGCCCGCGCGATCAGCCCGCACGGGCTGGTGATCGGCACGCGCAAGCCGTTCAGCCCGCTACGCCCCTGGCATTACCTGGCCTACCGCAAGATCGACGCCGTGCTGGCCTCGTATGCGGGACAGGATGCCGGCGAACACCATATCAGCAGCGTGTATGCGGACTGGTTCCATCAATTGACGGGACTCGACATTCCCGTGGCCGAACGCTATCCCTTCGTGCACATTCCCGAGCACGCATTGCAGCAGGCGCAGGAGCAGCTGGCCGCCTGGGGCTTTGCCCCGCGCCAGGGGCCGCTCGTGCTATTGAACCCGTTTGCCAAGTCGCACAAGCGCGGCTGGCCCCTGGAGCGCATTGCCGAGCTGATCACGCGCATGCAAGCGATGCCGAAATGGCAGCATGCCTGCTTCCTGATCAATGCCATGCCTCAGGAACTGGCCAAGGTGAATGCCGTCGTGCAGGCGCGCAACTTGCCGCGCACGCAAGCCTTCAGTGCCGTCGACAACTTTTTCCAGCTGCCGGCCATGCTGGCGCAATGCGACCTGATTATTTCGGTGGAAACATCAATCATGCATCTGGCGAACGCCGTGCATGTGCCCGTGGTGGCATTGATGCGCAAGAAGAATCCGGAATGGGCCCCCTTCGACAGCGCCAACAGCACCGTCATCACGGTGGCGCGGCGCAGCGACTGGGTCAAGGCGATTTCAAGCGACCAGGTATTGCAGACCATCGCCTAGAGAACGCTTCAGCGGCTAGCCGCCGGTGGCCAGCATGCTGATGCGCACCAGATCGGCCACATTATCGACGCCCAGCTTGTCCATCAGGCGCGCCTTGTGCACTTCCACCGTGCGCACGGAAATGCCCAGCGCCGGGGCGATATCGCGGTTGTGCTGGCCCGTCACCACCAACTGCAACACTTCGCGCTCGCGCGGCGTCAAGGCGCGCAGCAAGGCCAGCCCGTCCACCTGGCGCTGCAACTGGCCGCGCGCATGCGCCTCGCGCGAAAACGCTTCATCGATGGCGGCCAGCAACTTGTCGTGATCAAATGGTTTTTCCAGGAAATCGCTGGCTTGCGCCTTGAAGGCCTGGCGTGCCAGCGCCACGTCGCCGTGCCCCGTAATGATAATGATCGGCAGCAGGCATTTGCGCTCCAGCAAGCAGCGCTGCAGGCTCAGGCCATCCATGCCCGACATGCGGATATCGATCAGCAGACAGCCGGCCCACTCGGGCCGCCAGCTGTGCAGGAAATCCTCGCCGCAGGAAAACAGGGCCGTGCGGTAGCCGCGTATGCTCAACAGCAAACCCAGCGCATCGCGCACGGCGGGATCGTCGTCCACGATAAACACCGTCAAATTACTTGTCACCATACTCTCCCGTAGCGCCTGCACCGGCGTGCGCCAGGGGCAGGATAAAACGAAACATGCCATGCTTGCCCACTTCGGCCCAGAGCTGGCCGCCATGCGCTTCGACGATACTGCGGCTGAGCACCAACCCCAGCCCCAGGCCGCTGGCCTTGGTCGAGACGAACGGTTCGAACAGGCGTGCGGCCAGGCTGTTGGAAATGCCGGGGCCGCTATCTTCCACGGACAGGCGCAGCCGGCCGCCCTCGAGCGGCTCGGCCGAGACCGTAATCCGGCGCTGGCCGCGCGGCTGGCCCATCACCGCATCCTGTGCATTGGCCAGCAGGTTACGCAGTACCAGCTCGATTTGCAGGCGGTCCACGTTGACGGCCAGCGGCGACGGCGGCGCCAGCGCCAGCTCGATGCCATGCTCGTGGAACAGAGGCGTGAACTGGCGTGCCAGGCCCTCGATCAGCTCACTCGCCCGCACCGCCTCGAGCTGCATCGCGCCCGTGCGGAAAAAGTCGCGCAGGCGGCGCACCACGTCCGCGGCGCGTCCCGATTCGACGATCATGTGCCCGATGGCGCCTTGCAGCAAGGCGCCGCTCTCGCCCCGTTCCAGCAGGTATTCACACGCCTTGCCATAGGTCGACAAGGCCGTCAGCGGCTGGTTCAGCTCATGCGCCAGAGCGGCCGCCATTTCGCCGGCTGCCGCCAGGCGCAGCGTGTGTTTCAGTTCGTCGGCCACTTGCCGCATTTCATCGACGACGATGCCGATAAAAAAGCCCACCAGCGCCAGCACGGCATCGAGCAGCTGCAATTCATAAAACTGGATATCGACGGCATGCGTCCATTTCACCAAGGTGATGATGCATAGCTGCAATACAAATACGGCCAGCATGGCGCCGTGCAAGCCCTGGCGCGAGGCGGCCCAGATGACGGGAAGAAACAGGAAATAGAAATGCTTGTATTCGGAGCGCACGATGGAACCGAAGAGGCTCCACAGCACGAAGCTGGCCAGGGCCAGGTACGCCAGGGTTTCCCAGCGCCAGACGGCGGCATGCAGGCGCTCGCGCCCGCGCTCGCTGAACAGCACCCAGATCAGCGGCATCGACACCAGCATGCCGACCGTGTCGCCGATGCCGAAACGCCAGACGGCCGTGCCCCATTCGCCGGCCGGTATGCGCCCTGTGAGCGACAGCAAGGAAATATAGCCGAGCGCATTGAGCGCGGTGCCCAGCAGCACGATGAGAACCCAGGCGCTCAGGCGGCGCCGGTTGTCGAAGATGTCGCTGCTGCTGAAACTGCGGCGCAGGACTGCGCCGATACCGCCATAGCCGAGCACCAGCCACGCCGAACAGAGCAAGGTCAGGGGCAGGCCCGCCGGCATGCCGCGCACCAGCACCTCGCCGGCCACCAGGGCGATGAACCATGGCAGCGCCGCCTTGCGGCCATGGATCAGCCAAAACACGAGGCCCAGCGCGGGATCGGGATTCCACGGGGTAATGTTCAGCCCGTACATCGGATCGATATACGTGGCCCAGTCAAACAGCAGATACAGGCCGACAAAGGCGGGATACGGCAGGTAGCGGGACAGGAATAGACGCATAACGGTGTTTTTTTAACTGTCCCGCATTATGCATCGCAAGCGTGCGCCACGCCATGTCATCTTGCGTTATATGCACATGACATAATTTTCATGCAATATCACAAGACCTGCCAGCGCGGTCAGACCACGGCCAAGGGCAAGCGCACCTCCACCAGCAAGCCCAGGCCGCCGTTACCGCTGTGCAGCTGAATCGTGCCGCCATGCTGGCGCACGACGGAAGCAACGATGGACAAGCCCAGGCCACTGCCTGGCTGCGCCTGCTGCGGGGCGCGGAAAAAGCGGTCGAACACGCGGTCATACAGCGCCGGCGCGATACCCGGTCCCTGGTCGGCCACATGCAACACGGCCTGGCCCCGCTCCGCATGCAGCGACACCGTCACGCTGCTGCCGCGCGGGCTGTACTTGATGGCGTTTTCCACCAGATTGTCGATCAGCGAAACGAGGCTTTCGCGCTGTCCCGGCACGCTGAGCGAGACGCTGGCTTGCAACTCGAGCTCGATATCGCCCGCCTGGGCCAGGCCGGACAGGGCCGCCAGGCGGTCTTGCAGCAAGGTGTCGAGCGCCTGCCGCCGCGGCAACTCGCCCGCGCCCGCCTGCACTTCGCTGCGCGTCAGCTGCAGCAGCTGGCCCACCAGGCGCGCGGCCCGGTTGCCGCTGTTCAAGATACCGTCCAGCAGTTCTTGCTGGCGCGCATCATGTACCTGGCCCTGCAAGGCCTCGACATTCACGCGCATGGCTGCCAGAGGCGTGCGCAGCTCATGCGTGGCATCGGCGATGAAGCTGCGTTCGCGCGCGGCGCTGGCATCGACCCGCTGCAGCAGCGCATTGATATTGTCGACCAGCGCCGCCAGTTCGCCATGCGGCGGCTTGAACGCCAGCGGCCGCAAATCCTGCGGCCCGCGCGCCGCTACCTCTTGCGCCAGCTTGCGCCACGGGCGCATGGCAAGGCGGATCGACAGCCAGGCCGGCACCAGCAGGAACGGCAGGCTGATCAGCAGCGGCAGCAGGTAGTAACCGCGTGAATTGATCGTGATGAACAATTGCCATGCGCCTCCCGCTTCCAGCACCGTCACGCGCGTGCTGCCCTCGGCCAGGCTGCGGCTGCGCCAGGCCTGGCCCTTGACGTACACCACCTCCATCCGCTCCGGGCCGGCGCTGCGGATACCGCTGGGCGCATCGGGCGACTTGTAGACCAGCTTGCCTTCGCGCCAGACCAGGATGCGCGGCGCCAGTTCCGGCACCCGTCCCGTTTCAAACTCTTCGCGCAAGGCTGCGTCGATGGCGCGCAAGCTTTGTTCCTGGCGCTGCGGCTGCTCGGCCAGGTTATCGGCCACGCTGATAATGGCGTGCAGGACGCTGCGGCTCACATTGCTCGCTTCGTCCGCCCCCTCGACCATCACATACGCCACGGCCAGGCTCCACACCAAGGTCAGCATCAGCATTTGCGCCATCATCAGGCGGCGCACCAGGGTAGGCCGGCGCAGCATGGCCCAGAAACGCCCCATCATGCGCCAGTACCCGGCGCGGTGGACGGTTCGCCCTGCTGGTCGATGACATAGCCGACGCCGCGCACGGTGCGGATATACCCTTCTCCTATCTTGCGGCGCAGGTTGCCCATGTGCACATCGAGGGTATTGCTGGCATTGGCCAGTCCGCCCGGCAGGATATGTTCTTCCAGCACGCGGCGCGTGATGACCCGATTGGCGCGCATCAGCAAGGTCTTCAGCAGCGCATATTCACTGGCCGTGAGCTCCACGGGCCGGCCATGCACGCTGACACGGCGCGTGGGTACCTGCAGCAGCAGGCCGCGCAACTCGATGGTGTCGCCGTCGAAACCATAGCTGCGGCGCGCCAGCGCGCGCACGCGCGACAGCAGCTCGGCCAGCACGAAGGGCTTGACCAGGTAGTCGTCGGCGCCGCCGTCCAGGCCCCGCAAGCGCTGTTCCAGCGTGTCGCGGGCGCTGAGGATCAGCACGGGCAGGCGGGCCGCGCGCAAGCGGGCCAGCAAATCGAGGCCATCGCCATCGGGCAAGCCCAGGTCCAGCAACACCAGCTCGCAACTGTCGTGCTCGATGCTGCGCGCCGCATCCTCGAGGCTGCGCACCCAGACCACTTGCATGCCCTGGTCGCGCAAGGCGATCCGCACGCCATTGCCCAGGTCCATATCGTCTTCAATCAGCAGTATCTTCATGGTGAGTATTAAACCACCGCAAGCTGAAGAAAGGGTAAAGAAGCGCTCTTCATGCAATCTTAATAAAAGGCTCATTTTTCCTTCATGGCAAGGGCAGATACTGTCGGCAGTCAATCGAGCCACTCCGGACTCGGTTCTCCACCTGACGGAAAACTCCATGCACGCATCTACAACCTTGTTGACCTCGCTGGCACTGGCTTGCGGCCTGAGCTTGAATCCCCTGGCTGCCGCGGCGGCCGAACCGGCTGCGGAAAATGTCTTCACCATCGGCGGCGGTGTCGCCGCCGTGTCCAGCTATTCCGGCGCCGACAAGCTGTCGGCCTCGCCGCTGATCATTCTCGATTACGCGATGGCCAATGGCCTGTTCTTCAGCACCTCGCGCGGCATCGGCTATGGCGGCGAGGCCGGCCCTTTCAGCTACAGCGCTGCCTTGGGCTACCGCGGCAACCGCGAAGACCACAAGCGCAATGGCGCCAACGGCTGGGGCGGCAGCGATTACCTGAAAGGCATGGGCGAAGTCAAGGGTAACGCCAGCGCCCTGCTCAGCGTCGGCTATTCGCCATTGCCGGGCCTGTCGCTGAGCGTGTCGAGCGACATTCCCCTGTCGAACCGCGAAAATGGCGCGAACGTGCATTTCGAAGCGACGGGACAGGTCTACGGCAGGTCCGATGCCAAGGGCATGCAGAAGGACAGCGTGACCATCGGCGGCCAGCTGGCCTGGGGCGAGCGCAAATACGTGCAGACCATGTATGGCGTCACGGCCACCCAGGCCGCGAACACCTCGTTCAAGCAATACACGCCCAAGGCCGGTTTCTATGAAGCGCAAGCCACCGTCAACTGGGAGCACCGCTTCGATGCGCGCTGGGGTATCAATACCTTAATCGGTGTCGAGAGCCGCCTGGGCGACGCGGCCAAGAGCCCCATCGTGCAGCGCAAGACCTCGCCGATCGGCGCCGTGTACGTCACCTACCGCTATTAAAACAGGGCTGGCATAAGGGGAACCCGTACGCTGTTTCGCCAATTTACAGGGAGGGATGGCGTGCATAAGATGACATGGTTTTCCGACCATGAGCATCCCTTCCATGCATGCAGCACGCCTTGCCACGAAACGCCACGCCACGCCACGCCACGATGATGCCAACCATTACCCTGTCTGACGGCTTGATGGCGATGCCGAGCGGCATGCGCCGCTGGCGCGAACTGCTCAAGCTGCATCTGCGCGCCCGCGTGCAACAGCGCCAAACCCGACTATGGCTGCAACTGCTGAACTCGCATCCGGTGTTTCATGACCTGGTGCAAGCCTATCCGCACATGATCCACAAGGTCTACCGCCCTTACCTGAGCCTGACCTTGAATTGCCAGCAGCGCGTGGAATTGCTGGCCGAACACTACCATTTCATCTTGCAGCAAGGCTGGGGCAAGATGATGGGCCAAGCGGCACGCGGCCCCGTACGCCTGGGCACGGTGGCGGGCAAGTCGGGCGCGTCCTACCATTTGCAACTGTGTTCGCTGCATCCGATGGACCGCGAAGGCGAGATGGTGCTGCAACTGATGGATGACGACGATGTGCTCTATTCGATCGCCTTTTCCTTCTTCGGCAGCCAGCTGCGCACCACCTTGGGCATGCGCATCGGCTGCCTGCAAGGTCCGAAGGGCGAGGACAGCGCGCACCGCGTGCGCGAGGCAACGCGCGACTTGCACGGCATGCGTCCGAAGACCCTGATGGCGCGCCTGGTGCGCCAGCTGGGATACGAACACGGCTGCCGCAAGATGGTTCTTGTCGGCAATATCAACCGCGCCGTGCACCACTCCGCCAAGAAGGGCCGTCTGTTCGCCGACTACAATGCGTTATGGCAAGAACTGGGCGCGCAAGTGCGCCAGGATGGCGATTTTGAGTTGGCGTGCGAAAACCTGCCCTTGCCGTCGCTGCAAGAAATTCCTTCCAAGAAACGCTCGGAAGCACGCAAGCGCCACGAATTGACGCTGGCCATGATCGCCAGCCTGCGCAGCGGCCTCGACGCCCATCGCAGCCCGCCGCAAGCCGCCACGGCAGGTACTGCGGCGGCCGCCGGCGAGGCGCGGCAAGCGGCCATGCTTGATGACGACGACTACGCTTCCGTTGTCGCCTGAGCGTCCCCCCACCTGCGGCACACGCTACAACCCGTGCACGGCGCAATCCTGTTACGCTAGCGCTATCGGCATGCACTGCGGTGCGCCGGTTCCCCCAACGCTTACTAGGAGGCATTCATGCGCGTAGACATCTACCGCCGGGCCGAGCACGACGGCATTTTTTCCTACCTCGCCGTGCCGGAAGGAAAGCTCATTCCGGAAGAAGTGACCAATACCGACTGGCAGCTCGAAACACGCGCCAGCGAAGTGGCCGACGATGCCGAAATCTTGCCCGACTACCATATAGAACAGCCACACCAGCAGATCGCCGCCAAAGGCTATGCGATCACGGGCCTGAAAGACATGTAAACGAAAAAAGCCAAACCAGCATGTCCGCGGTTTGGCTTTGTTGTATGCCGGGTGGTGCCGGTCAGTATTCGACCGCCACCTCTTGCGCGCCCAGCATTTGCTCGAGCGCCATCTGCAACTCATCCGATGGCGCCACTTTCCACTCGTCGCCAAACTGCAGCACGCAACTGACGCCTTGCGGGCTGACCCGCGCGGCGATCGGCAAGCCCGTCTCCGCACGGTGCGGCATGATCACGTCACGGATACGCTTGGCATCCAGGGTGGCCGGCAAGGTCAGGCCCAGCTGGCGGCCATACTGCACGCGCGCGGCGATGATGTCGAAGGCGCTCTCGGCCGTGATACGCAAGCCGCCCGAGAAGCGGTCTTCCGACACCTTGCCCACGACGGCGAGGAATTCATCTTCCTTGAAGATTTTCCGGTTGGAATCGAACAATTCGCCGTACACCGTCACCTCGACGGTACCGCTCTTGTCGTCCAGGGTGACGATGAGAATTTTGCCGCGCTGCGTCA
The DNA here is from genome assembly GCF_020858035.1 of Janthinobacterium sp. EB271-G4-3-2. NCBI lineage: Bacteria > Pseudomonadati > Pseudomonadota > Betaproteobacteria > Burkholderiales > Oxalobacteraceae > Janthinobacterium > Janthinobacterium sp. EB271-G4-3-2. The sequence goes on from NZ_JACYMG010000010.1 coordinate 130,225, forward strand.
TCTGCGTGCGCAAGCCCGTGATGACGCCGGCCATCATGCGCGGCTCGCGCGATGGCGACAGTTCCGACAGTTTCGTGCGTGCAAAACGGCGCGCCTCGGGCGCATACGAATCGAACAAATGGCCCGACAGGTAGAAGCCCAGCGCGATCTTTTCCTCCGTCAGGCGCTGTTTATCGGTCCACACGGGCACCTTGACGTATTCGGGCGGCGCCACCATGTCGCTGTCGTCGCCGCCGAACAGGCTCACCTGGTTGGCCGCCTTGGCGGCCTGGTCGGCGCATTCCATGGCGAATGCCACGGATGCGAGCAGGATGGCGCGGTCGACCTTCAGGCAATCGAAGGCGCCGCTGCGGATCAGCGATTCGATGGTGCGGCGGTTGATCTGCTTTTTATCCACGCGCTTGCAGAAATCGAACAGGCTCGTAAATGGCCCGCCCGCTTCGCGCGCGGCGATGATGGCTTCGATGGCGTTCTGGCCCGAGCCTTTCACGGCGCCCAGGCCATAGCGGATCTGCGTGACTTTCTTGCCGCTCACGGACGGTGGCGCGCCGCTCGGCGTGAAGCGGTAATCGGACTCATTGATATCCGGCGGCAACAAGGTCAGCTTGCAGATTTCCAGCGAGTCTTCCACCAGGATCTTGATCTTGTCGGTGTCGTCCATGGCCAGCGACAAGTTGGCGGCCATGAAGGCGGCCGTGTGGTGCGCTTTCAGATACGCCGTGTGGTACGACAACAAGGCGTAGGCGGCGGCGTGCGATTTGTTGAAACCGTAGCCGGCGAACTTTTCCATCAAGTCGAAAATCTCGTCGGCCTTTTCCGCCGTCAAACCATCCTTCGCCGCACCGGCGCGGAAGATCTCGCGGTGCTCGGCCATCTCTTCGGCCTTCTTTTTACCCATGGCGCGGCGCAGCATGTCGGCGCCGCCCAGCGAGTAGCCGCCGACGATCTGCGCCATCTGCATCACCTGCTCCTGATACACCATGATGCCGTAGGTTTCGGACAGAATCGATTCCGTGCGCGGATCGGGATAATCGAAGCGTTCGCCGTGCTTGCGCTTGCAAAAATCCGGAATCAGGTCCATCGGGCCCGGACGGTACAAAGCCACGAGCGCGATAATGTCTTCGAAGCGGTCGGGACGCGCGTCTTTCAGCATGCCCTGCATGCCGCGCGACTCGAGCTGGAACACGGCCACGGTCTTGGCCTTGGTCAGCAAGTCGTACGACGGCTTGTCGTTCAGCGGCAAGGTGGCCAGGTCGAAGTTCGCCTGCGCGGGGTCGAGCTGCTTGATGTAGCGCACGGCGCGGTCGAGGATGGTCAGCGTGGTCAGACCCAAGAAGTCGAACTTCACGAGGCCGACGGCTTCCACGTCATCCTTGTCGTACTGCGACACGACGCCCGAATCGCCGCCCTGCGTGTACAGCGGGCAGAAATCCGTCAGCTTGCCGGGAGCAATCAAGACGCCCCCCGCGTGCATGCCGATATTGCGCGTGATGCCTTCGACCTGCTGCGCCAGGTCCAGCAGCTGCTTGACCTCTTCCTCGTTTTCCAGGCGCTCCTTGAGCAGCGGTTCTTCCTCGATGGCGTCCGCGATCGACACGGGTTTGCCGGGCTTGAACGGGATCAGCTTCGAGATGCCGTCGCAGAAGTTGTAGCCGAAATCCATCACGCGGCCCACGTCGCGGATCGCGCCCTTGGCCGCCATGGTACCGAAGGTGGCGATCTGCGAGACGGCCTCCTTGCCGTACAAATCCTTGACGTGCTGGATGACCCGGTCGCGCCCTTCCTGGCAAAAGTCGATATCGAAGTCGGGCATCGAAACGCGTTCGGGATTCAAAAAGCGCTCGAACAGCAGGTTGTACTGCAATGGGTCGAGGTCGGTAATGAGCAGCGAATACGCGACCAGCGAACCGGCGCCCGAACCGCGGCCCGGGCCGACGGGCACGCCGTTTTCCTTGGCCCACTGGATAAACTCGGCCACGATGAGGAAGTAGCCGGGGAATTTCATGTTGCAAATCGTGTCCGTCTCGAACTTCAGGCGCGACTCGTAGCGCGGACGCTCTTTCTCGCGGCGCTCGGGATCGGGATACAGCTGGATCAAACGCTTTTCCAGGCCCGCCTGCGATTCGGCCACGAGGAACTGGTCGATGGTCATGCCGGGCGGTGTCGGGAAGTTCGGCAGTTGCGGCTTGCCCAGGGTCAGGGTCAGATTGCAGCGCTTGGCGATTTCCACGGAATTGGCCAGCGCGGCCGGCAAGTCGGCGAACAGCTCCGCCATGTCGGCCTGCGACAGGAAGCGCTGGCTGTCGTTAAACCGTTTCACGCGCTTGGCATTGGCCAGCATTTCGCCTTCGGCGATACAGGTACGGGCTTCGTGGGCAATAAATTCTTCAGGGGAAATGAATTGCACGGGATGCGTGGCCACCACTGGCAAGCCCAGCTTGGCCGCCAGCGCCACCGCATGGCGCACCTGCGCTTCCTGGTTGGCCTGGCCGCCGCGCTGGATTTCGATATAGAAATGGCCGGGGAAAATTTCGGCCCAGCGCTGCGCATTGCGCTCGGCCAGGGCCAGGTTGCCATTTTCGATGGCGGTACCGACATCGCCGAAGTGCGCGCCCGACAGCACGATCAAGCCATTGGCCGCGCTTTCGCCCGGGTACAGGTCGTAGGTATTCGTCGCCAGCGCCTGCAGCCACTCGATGCGCAGCTCGGCGCGGCCCTTGTACTGGTTCGTCAGCCAGGCCGTCGACAGCAGTTCGCACAGCTGCAGATAGCCCATGCGGTTCTTCGCCAGCAACAGCAAGCGCGATGGTTTTTCGCGGTTGTCGTCATTCGTGATCCACACGTCGACGCCGACGATGGGCTTGATGCCCTTGCCGCGCGCTTCCTTGTAGAACTTGACCATGCCAAACAGGTTCGACAGGTCGGTGACGGCCAGCGCCACCTGCTTGTCCTTCGCCGCCGCCTTGACCACGTCGTCGATGCGCACCAGGCCATCGACGATCGAGTACTCCGAGTGCACGCGCAAATGGACGAAGGCAGGACCGGGCTGCATCGCTTGCTGTGAACCTGCCGGAGCGCCGGCCTCTTGCATTACCATTTCCATCCTGTGTACCGTTTCGTGCAAAATTCAATGGGGTCTATTCTACCGCGTCGCGCGTACGGACCGGGTATCCTGCCTGGCCTGTCGGGCTTATAATATCGGCTGTTCAGTCTAAGCCGATCGCCATCATGCAAGCCATCACCCCAGCAACACCCGCCGTTTCCGCCGCCGCCAGCCCGCTGGCCGCCACGTTTGTCAATATCGCCGCGTATAAATTCATCACGCTCGACGATACGGAAGCCATGCGCCCTTTGTATCAGGAGCAATGCCTGGCGCTGGAGCTGAAGGGCACGATCCTGCTGACGCCGGAAGGTATCAATATGTTCCTGTCGGGTACGCGCGAGCATATCGACAGCTTCCTCGCCTGGGTGCGCAGCGATGCGCGTCTGGCCGATCTGGAATGGAAGGAGAGCTTGTCGAACGAGCAATCGCACAAGCGCATGCTGGTCAAGCTGAAAAAAGAAATCATCACCATGCGCATGCCGCTGATCAAGCCGGAACTGGGCCGCGCCCCGTCCGTCGACGCGCACACGCTCAAGCGCTGGCTCGACGCCGGCGTCGACGACGCGGGCAAACCCGTGGTCATGATGGAAACGCGCAACGCCTTTGAAGTGGACGTGGGCACGTTCAACAACACGCTCGATTACCGGATCGACAAGTTTACGGAATTTCCGGCCGTCGCCGCCGCCCACAAGGACGAGCTGGAAGGCAAGACCGTCGTCACTTTCTGCACCGGCGGCATCCGCTGCGAAAAGGCCGCCATCCACATGAAGGAAATCGGCTACGACAGCGTGTACCAGCTCGACGGCGGCATCCTCAAGTATTTCGAGGAAGTGGGCGGCGAGCACTACACGGGCGACTGCTTCGTCTTCGACTACCGCACGGCCCTGAACCCGAAACTGGAACCGACGGAAACCGTGCAGTGTTTCGTCTGCCGCGCCGTCGTCACGCCGCGCCAGCAACTGGCGCCGGAATATGTGTATGAGGTGTCTTGCCCGCATTGCTATCAAAAAGGCTAAACTCGGCGATACTCGCGCATGGCAAGGTCTTTATCGTCGTCAATGATTGCCCGCTGGAACAAAGCGTGATGGCCTTGGGCCCCAAGCGATGCAGGGTGCCCCGCCCAAGTGTGCATTGCCGGAGGCACCGTTACCCGTGATGTTGAAACGGACACAGTTCGGGTTCAATTGAGAAGATATTATCAAAAAATTATCGGTGGAGAAATGCGCTCCTGACACTTCACACCGAGCGCTTGGCAATGCCGCCAATACGCCATGCAGGTGCTATTCAACAAAGGTAAAAGATGATTTTGGTAACCGGTGGTACCGGCTTCGTGGGTTCCGCCGTCCTGGCCAGGCTGGCTGAGGATGGCGTCATACCCGTGCGTGCCGCGGTACGCAGCGTCGGTTCGCACATTCCGCCCGGCATTGACAAGATAGTGGTCGGCGCGCTGGCCCAGAACACGGACTGGCGTGCCGCCCTGACAGGCGTAAGCGCGCTCGTGCATTGTGCCGCGCGCGTCCATGTCATGGATGACAGCGCTGCAGACCCTCTCGAAGAATTCCGCCGGGTCAACGTGCAAGGGACGCTGGCATTGGCCGAGCAAGCGGCCGCAGCAGGAGTCAGGCGCTTTGTATTTATCAGCTCCATCAAGGTCAATGGCGAAATGACGGCAGAGAACAAGCCATTCACGGCTGATGATGCCCCCGCGCCGGTCGATGCCTATGGCGTGTCGAAAATGGAGGCCGAGCAAGGTCTGCGCGCTCTGGAAAGCCAGAGCGGCATGCAAGTGGTCATCGTTCGTCCGCCATTGGTCTACGGCAAGGGCGTCAAAGCCAATTTCGCCGCCATGATGCATTGGTTGGCGCGCGGCATTCCCCTGCCCCTGGGTGCGATTCATAACCGGCGCAGCCTGGTGGCACTCGACAACCTGGTGGACTTGATCGCCACCTGCGTGCGTCACCCGCAAGCAGCCGGCCAGACTTTTCTGGTATCCGATGGGCAAGATCCCTCCACCACGGAATTATTGCAGCGCATGGGCCGTGCCATGGGCCACCCCGCGCGCCTGATCCCAGTGCCCGCCGCCTGCCTGACATTCGGCGCCAGCCTGCTCGGCAAGCGCGCTGTCGCGCAGCGCCTGTGCGGGTCGTTACAGGTCGATATCGACAAGACCCGCCGTTTGCTGGGCTGGGAACCTCCGTTGACACTGGATCAAGGTTTACAAAAAGCTGCGAAAGGAACTGTACGTGAAACGTGCGTTTGATGTCATGCTGGTATTGCTGGCCTCCTTGATCCTGCTCATCCCCGTCGTGCTCGTTGCGCTATTGGTCCGGCTTACCTCGCCAGGGCCTGCCCTGTACTGGTCCGACCGCATAGGAAAGAACAACACGATTTTCAAGATGCCCAAGTTTCGCAGCATGCGGGTAGGTACGCCGGCCGTGGCCACGCACCTGCTCGCCGACGCCCATTCGCACCTGACGCCAGTCGGCAACTTCTTGCGCAAAAGCAGCCTCGACGAACTGCCGCAGCTCTGGAGCATCATCCGCGGCGACATGAGCTTTGTCGGCCCCCGCCCGGCGCTGTTCAACCAGGACGATCTGATCGCCTTGCGCACACAATATGGCGTCGAAAAACTGCCACCGGGCTTGACGGGTTGGGCACAAGTCAATGGCCGCGATGAATTGCCGATTCCGGAAAAGGTCAAGCTGGACGTGGAATACCTGCAACGGCAATCGCTACCCTTCGATATCAAGATTATCGTACTTACCTTTCTGAAGGTCGTGCGGCGCGATGGCATTACCCATTAATATGCAGCGACAGCACCGGGCCATCTGGCCGGCGCGCTAACGCATCAAGCTGTCATTCATTAAGCAATTATTCGCCCCACACATGAAAATATTCCTCGGCTTTTCCCGACTGCACAAGAAACTGCTGGCCGCCACGCTGGATCTGCTCTTCTTGCCGCTAACGTTTTTCCTGGCGATCACCTTGCGCTATGATGTCCTCAACCGGGAGTTGCTCACGCAATACCTGTGGCTGATCATCGCCACGCCGCTGGTCTCGATCCCAATCTTCATCCGCCTGGGCCTGTACCGCGCCGTCATCCGTTTCATCGACCAGAAGATCGTCTATGTCGTCATTCTCGGCGTGACCCTGTCCGTCGCGCTGCTAGTGGCAATGACGGCATTTGCCACGCATATGCAGGGCTATTCGCGCGGCGTCTTCGGCATTTACTGGGTCAGCGCCATCACCTATGTAGTGACCAGTCGCTTCCTGGCCAGGGGCATGCTGCTCAATGCCAACAAGGAAGCAGATGTCGTGCGTGTGGCCATCTATGGCGCAGGCATGGCCGGCAGCCAGTTGGCGAACGCACTGCGGGCGGGCCAAGAATACTTGCCGGTGGCGTTTATCGACGACATGAAGGAATTGCATGGTGCCACCATTTCCGGCATCAAGGTGTATGCGTCCACGGATCTGCAGCAAGTCATCGAGAAAAACAGGATCACCGAGATTTTCCTCGCCATGCCATCGCTCAACAAGAGCAAGCAGAAGCATATCCTGCAAATCGTTGAAAACCACAAGGTCAAGGTCAAAGTGGCGCCCCCCGTGGAAAGTCTGCTCAACGGCGAGTTGCGCATGCAGGACGTGCGCGACATCGAAATCGACGATTTACTGGGACGCGACCAGGTCACGCCGGACCCGGCCCTGATCGCCCGCTGCATTACGGGAAAAAGCGTGATGGTGACGGGCGCTGGCGGTTCCATTGGTTCCGAACTGTGTCGCCAGATTATCAAGCTGCGACCAGCGCGCCTGATTCTGCTGGAAATGTCCGAGTTTGCCCTGTATTCGATCAAACAGGAACTCAAGGACATCAAGCTGCTCCAGGACTCGGATGTCGAACTGCTGCCATTCCTCGGCAGTGTGCTCGACACGGAAAAATGCAAGGGCATCCTGGCCAGCTTCCAGGTCGAAACCCTATACCACGCTGCGGCCTACAAGCACGTGCCACTGGTGGAATTCAATCCCATCGACGGAGTGCGCAACAACGTCTTTGGCACGCTCAGCATTGCTCAGGCGGCCATGGCGGCGGGCGTCAAGAACTTCGTGCTGATCTCCACGGACAAGGCGGTACGCCCCACCAACGTGATGGGCACCACCAAGCGCCTGGCCGAGCTGATCCTGCAGGCGTTTGCGCGCGAACAGACCAACACGCGTTTTTGCATGGTGCGCTTTGGCAACGTACTGGGCTCGTCGGGTTCCGTCGTGCCCCTGTTCCGCAAGCAAATCGAAGCGGGCGGCCCGATCACTCTGACCCACCCCGAAATCACGCGCTATTTCATGACCATCCCCGAAGCAGCGCAACTGGTGCTGCAGGCCGGCGCCATGGGAGAAGGCGGCGACGTCTTCGTGCTCGACATGGGTGACCCGGTCAAGATCATGGACCTGGCCATCCGCATGATCCATCTGAGCGGCCTGGAAGTACGCAGCAAAACGGCGCCGGATGGCATCGAGATCGAGCATGTCGGCTTGCGCTCGGGCGAAAAACTGTATGAGGAATTACTGATTGGCAATAACGTGGAAGGCACGGAACACCCCTTGATCATGCGCGCGCAAGAGGCGGAAATCCCGTGGTCCGAACTGCGCACTATCCTCAGCAACATGCAACGCGCCTGCACGGACTTCAATTACGAAGAACTGCGCGCGCTGCTGCTACTGGCTGTGCAGGAATATGCGCCACAGTGCGGGATTGAGGATTTGATCTGGAGCAAGAGAAATCAGCTCGCGGACGGGCAGCGGGATATCAAGGTGGTGGAGAATCCCCGATATCAACTATGCTAGGAAGAGGCATCCGGCACGCTGAACGGCGTGCCGGATGCCCGTCAAGAGGAGAGGGTGAGGCATCGCCTGCGCCCCCCCTGGCGCACACCGCGCTGCCAGGATGACGGGTACAGGACGCTAGAAGTTCACGCGCTCCAGTTCCACCACCAGCGGCATCTTGCGCACCTGCGTATGGATGGAGCCAATATATTCCCCCAGCACGCCAATGAAGAAAGCCTGGATGGCGCCAAAGAAGAAAATGCCAATCAGGATGGGCGCAGTCCCCAGCTGGAAAGAATCCCAGAACAGCAGCTTGGCGACAAAGAACATGAATGCCACCAGCAAGCTCAGAAATGCGAGGAAGAAGCCGCTCATTGCCATTAGGCGCAGCGGTACCTTGGAATGGTTGGTAATCCCCAGCATGCCGATGTCATACAGGGTATAGAAGTTGTTCTTTGTCACACCGCGCTGACGCCGCGGTTGCTTGAAGGGTACCGTAGCGATGGGAAACCCAATCTCGCACAACAAGCCCCGAAAATAAGGATAGGGATCATCGATAGTTCGCAGGATATCGATGACAGCACGATCGAACAAACCTGCTCCAGTCGCATTCTGGACCAGTGCCACTTCCGAAATTTTCGTGATCAGGCGGTAATAGGATTTACGTAAAAAGAACATAACGGAGGATTCTTCGCTCTCCGGTTTCACTGCCAACACCGTCTTGAAACCCTCTTCCCACTTTTTCACAAACTCGAGAATCATTTCCGGCGGATCTTGCAGATCTGATGCAATCAACACACAAGCATCTCCATTGGACTGTTGAATCGCATAATATGGAGACTTGATATGTCCGAAATTACGCGCATTGACAATCAACTTGACGCGCGTATCTTGTGCAGCCAATTCCTTGATGCGTTTAACAGTACCATCGGTCGATGCATTATCAATGCAAATATGCTCGTAATCGTACGGCAAAGTTGCCATAACTGCCGCAATGCGCTGGTATAGCTCATCAATATTCTCTTCCTCGTTATAACAAGGAGTGACAATACTGATCATCTTCTTTTCCGACATTCCATCAATCCTTTTTATAAACCCAATGATTCATTAACAGCCAGCTCAATCCAACACTAACCGGAATACAAATAATCTGCCCTACATATGGACTTAGCAAGCAATACTTTGTCAACGCGGAGAGCAGCGCCGCATTGATGGCGTAAATAATAGCGTACGCAGCGACAAACTTGGAAAATATGCGCCATTGAACTTCTGTTTGAAAAACCAGACGTCCAAAGCTGAAATAATTAAAAATCACGCCGGCAATGGTCGCCAGCATCAGCGCAACCAGATATTGCACCGATAACCATAACAGCCCGGAGAAAACTGCATAGCCAAAAAGTGTGTTGAGTCCCCCCGTCACCAGGAAGCGCACTACTTTGGGGTCGCGCCATTTCACGACGCCAGAGCTCACGCCACGCCCCCGGACATATCCAGCGCCGCGCGCATCTCCATGAGCACGCCTTCCAACGAGGTCAGCTGTGGCTGATAAGCAAACTGTGCCGCTCGTCTGTTACGCGAATAATAATGCGCCTTGCTACCCGTCGCATTGATACTGACTGCCTCCTGCGTCACCTCGTAACGCAAGCCGAAGGCCTCATGTAACGCTGTCAGCAATTGAGACTTGTCAACCGGTGCCAGCGTATAGCAATCGACGGCGTCATTCGTCAACGGTGCGCTGAGCAAAGCCTGTACCAACCGATAAAAGTCGGCTGGATGCAGGTAGTCGCGCACCATATAATCTGACTTGGTCAGCAATACACTGCGATCACGAATCGCGCGCAGCATGTCGCTAATCAGGAACCTCGCCGACATATCCTGCGTCCGGCTGAAGTAATTGAATACCCGGATATCAATAATAGGCAACGATGGCTGGGCACGATGGCAACATTCTGCGTACAACTTGGCCATGCCATACCAATCCTGCGGTTGCAGATGATTGATCGGTACGCGTGCCATCACGTCGTCGTCTGCTGGCTGAGCGAACACATCACCATATGCTGCCCCGCTGCTCAGAAAGAGATACCTGCACGTGGAATGCTTACGTACATAAGCGAGTGCCAGTTGGTCATAGGTTTGCGTAACGTCAAGAATGGACGCCCCCATGGCTGCCGCCTGTGCAGGATTTCCTACGCCAACAAAATTAAGCAGCGCATCAAAATGTAAATCGGTATTGAATGCGGAAAAATCGGCAACAGCATAGCGCCGCGGGAGGCCGACCGCAGCAAGCCACTGCAGTACGACATTCGGTCGCCGTGCATACAACACCAGTTCATCATCGCTGTGTTCGGCAAAGGAGCGAACCAAATCCTGTGCAATCTGGCTCGTTGCTCCTAGAATCGCAATTTTCATTACTTAATCCGCAGCAAGATAGGCATGAATACGTTGTTCAATCGATGCACGATCCAAGCCATGCTCTTTCAACAAATACTCATAGGTACCGCAATGGTGCGAAAAGCGATCATTGACGCCAATACGCAGTACGCGCACCGGTGCCAGCTCTGCGGAGATTTCCGCAATTACCGACCCCAAACCACCCAGGACCGAATGTTCTTCCAGCACGATCACCGTGCTGTAGCGACGGCAGATTTCGGTGACCTGCTCGGTATCAATCGGCTTGATGAATGGGGCACTCCAAACCGCCGCATCAGGATAAGACGCAGCCGCGATATCGGTTGCGGTACGCAACAAGGCACCGGTAGCGATAAACGCGACATTGTCCGAGCAACCAGGGCGTACGGGCAGCAGTGCGCCCACTTTCGCTTGCACAGCATGAGCATGCACGTCGCCACGGTCGGATTTCCCCATGCGCAAATACACAGGCAGCTTGGATTCGTAAGCGTTATCCATGCATAAAGTAACTTCGAAGCGATCTGCTGGCGAGTACACAGCTAGGTCGGGAATAGCACGCGTACACGCGACATCCTCGGTCGACTGATGGCTGGTACCCAGATGACTGTACACAAAACCGGCGCCATCACCGATAAAAATAACCGGTAGCTGATCGTGCGCAACATCCAGCTTGATCTGCTCGACCACGCGCACCGGAATGAAGGCGCTCAAGCCATACACAAAGGGCCTGAAACCGGCGCGGGCCAGGCCTGCTGCCATGCCAACCATATTTTGCTCTGCAATGCCCGCATTAATGTACTGCGCCGGACACGCCTTGCGAAAATCATCAAACAAGGCATAGCCATGATCGCCCGTCAGCAACAAGACATTCGGGTCGGCCTTCGCAATACGTACCAGCGCCTCTGAAAAAGCGGCCCTCATTCTGCCACTCCCGTTACGGCAGCAACGGCGGCTGCGTGAGTTTCTGCATTGAGCCGCGTGTAGTGCCACATATTATTATGTTCCATAAACGGTACACCCTTGCCTTTGACTGTTTTCGCAATAAGCGCCTTTGGCGCAGGCGAAGCACTTGCCCATAGTTGGGCAACAGCCTCTGCAATTGCCTTCTCGTCGTGGCCGTCTATTGTTAATGTTTCAAAACCGAAACTTTTAAATTTTGCATCCAGTGAGCCTAGCTTGAGTACTTCTTCCGTCGTGCCCATCGCTTGAAAACCGTTTTCATCGATGATCAACATAAAGTTTTTCAACTCATGATGCGCGGCGAACATGGCCCCTTCCCAAATCGGTCCTTCGTTCAATTCCCCGTCACCAACCAAGGCATAAACCTTTTGATCCGTGGCGCGTAACTTGGCCCCCATCGCCAAGCCCACACCCACGGAAAAACCATGGCCCAGCGAGCCCGATGTCACTTCCAGTCCGGCAATGCGCGAATCGGACAGACCTTTCAATTCACTGCCATCGGCAAAATAGCCGGTAAAAGCGGACTCTTCCAACCAACCCAGTTCGCGCATGCAGGCATATTGCGCCATCACACCGTGTCCCTTGCTAAGCACAAGGTAATCACGTCCTGGAGAGCGCGGATTATTCCCCGGATAACGCAGGAAATCCCGGTACAACACTGCGAGAATATCAACGATGGAAAAAGCACAGCCGATATGCACCGTAGCACCAGCATGGGCCATGTCCAGCACCGTCTTGCGCAGGACTCTGGCATCAAAAGATTTGGGAGGGGACATTGTCATATCCGATTAGAAATTTACACCGAAGAATTCTTCCAATTTACCAACCGTGAAATCCAGCATTTCACGCGTCAGGCCAGGGAACACGCCGATCCAGAACGTATCGTGCATGACACGGTCGGTATTGGTCAGCTCGCCCGACACGCGGAAATTACGGCCGATCATGTACGGCTGGCGCGTCAGGTTACCGGCGAACAGCAGGCGGGTACCGATCTTGTGCTGGTCCAGGTAGGTCAGCAAGTCGACACGGCTGACGTTCGCTTCCGGCTTCAAGGTCAAAGGGAAACCAAACCACGATGGATCCGAGTTCTCAGTCGCCTCAGGCAAGATCATGAATTCCGCACAGGATTGCAGGCGGTCCTTCAGGTAAGCAAAGTTATCCTTGCGTGCCTGAACGAAGCCAGCCGCGCGGTCGAGCTGCGCCACGCCACAGGCTGCCTGCATGTCGGTAATCTTGAGGTTGTAGCCCAGGTGCGAATAGGTGTACTTGTGATCGTAGCCTTCCGGCAGGGTGCCCAGCTTGCAGCAGAAACGCTGGCCGCAGGTATTGTCCTTGCCCGGCGCGCAGTAGCAGTCGCGGCCCCAGTCGCGGAACGATTCGGCGATCGTCTTGAGATCGGGATCGTTCATGAACACGGCGCCGCCCTCCCCCATGGTGATGTGATGGGCAGGATAGAAACTCATGGTGCCAATGTCGCCGAAGGTGCCGACCATCTGGCCGTTATAGGTCGAACCGAGGGCATCGCAGCAATCCTCGATCAGCCACAGCTTGTACTTCTTGCACAGCGCGACGATGACTTCCAGGTTGTACGGATTACCCAGCGTATGCGCCAGCATGATGGCCTTGGTCTTCGGCGTAATGGCCGCCTCGATCAAGGAGGCATCGATATTGTAGGTACCCAGTTCGACGTCCACGAACACGGGCACGGCGCCAAACTGCAGGATCGGGTTGACGGTCGTCGGGAAGCCCGCCGCCACGCCGATGACTTCGTCGCCTGGCTGGATCGCGCGCGCGCCCAGTTTTGGCGAGGTCAGCGTGTTGAACGCCACCAGATTGGCCGACGAACCGGAGTTTACGGTAATCAGGAATTCCACACCGATCAGCTTTGCCAGGCGCTTCTCGAACTCATCGTTGAAACGGCCAGTGGTCAGCCAGGCATCCAGCGAAGCGTCGACCATCATCTGCATTTCTTCAGCACCCACAACTTTGCCGGCGGGGGGAACAACGGTGACACCTGGCTCGAATGGACGCGGGGCACTGGCCAGCGCACCATATTGGGCGACGAGGGCACTGATTTGTTCGCGGAGTTGTTCTTTGGTTTGTTGTGGAGCTGTCATGATAATAACCTTGCTTATATATATATTGATAATTATTAATTATTGATGTTCTGGTATGACTGGATCTGCGCCATGGTCAGGCTGCGCACGTCCGCACCGGCCTGCCGCTGCTTCGACCATTCAATGATCATTTGCAATGCCGCTTCCAGGCGCAGGGCTGGCTGCCAGCCAAGATGCGCACGGACTTTCGAAATGTCCAGCTTCAGATAAGTCGCTTCATGCGGATGCTCGCCGCCGTCATTTTGCCACACCGCGCCTTCGCCCCATAAAGCGCTCATCTTCTCGACGATCCAGCCGACCGGCTTGGCATCATCCTCGTTCGGACCGAAGTTCCATCCCTCGGCGAATGCGGCACCATCCCGGTACAGGCGTTCGGCCAGCGTCAGGTAGCCGCGCAACGGTTCCAGCACGTGCTGCCATGGGCGCACGGAATTCGGATTGCGAATATTGACAGTGCGGCCTTGCTCGAAAGCGGACAGAATATCGGGAATCAAACGGTCCAGCGCCCAGTCACCGCCACCGATGACATTACCGGCGCGCACGGTCGCCAGCGCAACGCCATGCTTGTCGTATTGCAGCGCATTGAAATACGAGGAGCGGTAGGCGGACGTCACCAGCTCGGCACATCCCTTGCTGCTGCTGTAGGGATCATAGCCGCCCATCGGCTCGTTTTCGCGGTAAGCCCAGACCCATTCGCGGTTTTCATAACACTTGTCGGTGGTGATGTTCACCACCGCCTTGACGCCTGGCGACATGCGCACGGCTTCCAGCAAATTGACCGTTCCCATGACGTTGGTGGCATAGGTTTCGACCGGCTCGGCATAGGAATAGCGCACCAGCGGCTGCGCCGCCATGTGGAACACGATTTCCGGACGATGCTCGGCAAATACTGCCTGCAAGGCAGTCAGGTCGCGGATATCGCCGATCACGCTGATCATGCCTTCGGCGACACGCGCCTCTTCGAACAGGCTAGGCTGGGTAGGCGGCGCCAGCGCATAGCCCACCACGTTGGCCCCCATCGATTGCAGCCAGAGCGACATCCAGCTGCCTTTGAAGCCGGTATGGCCCGTCAGCAGCACGCGCTTACCGCGCCAGAAATCCGCATTCATTTTTTCACCTTCCAGGGCGCCTCGCCAGACTGCCACAATTCTTCCAGATACATCTTGTCGCGCAAGGTATCCATCGGCTGCCAGAAACCATGATGCTGGTACGCGGCCAGATCGCCTTCGTCGGCCAGGCGCTCAAGCGGTTCGCGTTCCCAAAGGGTCTTGTCTCCCTCGATATAGTCGAGTACTGACGGTGACAGCACGAAGAAACCGCCATTGATCATCGCGCCATCGCCCTTCGGCTTTTCCATGAAGCTGTTGACCTTGCTGCCGCAGATATCCAGCGCACCGAAGCGCCCTGGCGGCACGGTGGCCGTCAGCGTCGCCTTGACCTTTTGCGCTTTATGGAAAGCGATCAGTTCACTAATATTGACATCGCTGACGCCATCGCCGTACGTCAGGCAGAAAGCTTCCTCGTTCTTCACATAGTCCGCCACGCGCTTCAGGCGGCCGCCAGTCATGGTTTCTTCGCCCGTGTCGACCAGAGTCACCTTCCACGGTTCCGCATAACGCTGATGCACTTCCATCTTGTTATGTTCCATGTCAAAGGTCACATCCGACATGTGCAGGAAATAGTTGGCAAAATATTCCTTGATTACATAGCCCTTGTAGCCGCAGCAGATCACGAAATCATTCACGCCATGCGCGGAATAGGTTTGCATGATGTGCCAAAGAATAGGCTTGCCACCGATTTCAACCATTGGTTTCGGACGTACCGAGGTTTCTTCACTGATCCGGGTGCCGAGGCCACCGGCGAGAATGACTGCTTTCATTTCTATCTCCACAACAATACTATTAAAAATTCGAGAAATTATTTTTCAAATCATCAATATTATAATGAAATAATTTCCATGTTTTTCAAAAATCACAAATAGTAAACCACGAATACTACTTATCAAAAGAAACTACATTGATGGACTTTTTTAAATTTACCATGGCAGCATCGCGACTTTTTTTGAAAAACTCATTGGTATTATTAACATCCAATGAAATTGCACACTCGAAAAATGTAATCGATTCAGCATATTTTTTCTGCCCGACTAATGCATTGCCTATGAAGAAACTAGGATATGGATTTCCAGGCAAAGAAGCGGCTGCCAATTTTAATATCTTCTCCGCCTCAAGAAAATTACCGTATTCCAGAAGCGCCTCTCCTATTTTCAGTTGAACAACACTGTCCGGTTCATCCTTGGAACGTGCCTGAGCAATACTTAAAAGCTGAGGATAAATCAGAAAGATTTCTTTTTTTACACCTTTCACATCAATGAGCGATAGTCGTTGACTTATATCTTCCGTCTTAAATTTCCCTAACGCCGCACCATCTTTAGAAAAAGTCCAGACTTCCGAATAAATCGAAAAATCTGTTGGAGGGTCAATAATAAATTTTATTTGTGAATCATGAACATCCATAGCACTTTTTGCGTATCGCATTACATCAAACTTAGTATCGCGCCAATATGGCTTGCTCTGAAGGGATAATGGCTGTTCGAATGGACTAAATGGAAATACCAATCCAGTTACCAAAATTTTTCGCCCTGGCTTATAACCTTCAATTGCATATTCACGCAACCCTCGCAGCAAATCACGCTGAATATGTTCTTGTGCAACGACCCAATCGCTACGGCTATATTCCTTCTTAACCGATATTGGCACATATAGTACAGCCAGGCCCAAGGCAGTCTGCCCAGCCACTTGCCAGTTCAGTCTCAAACTAAAGATATATATAAGTGGCAAAAGAGCCAGATAAGACACCGCCCAAGAATAACCACTAAAATGGTGATCAGGCAAAAGCGAGTTTGGCAATAATAATACGGCTATTGCACCGAATAAAAGTATCGCAACTTTACGTGCAAGTGGATTGACTTTTCCATAATATATCATATAGAAAATAGACAAAAGAAAAACACACCCGCCCAGTGCTCCAAACGCTTCACGCATGTATGTGCGCCATTCGCGCCATATTGAATTTGGCGAAATTACAACATTGTAAGAGCTAGACGCCGCCCCAACAAATTGAGAACCAATGAGGACGTTATAACCGAGAGCTAGAATCAGCGCCACACAAACCAGCAGGGCTGCCAAACGTGCACGAGGTTCAAACCATGCAATTCCTACCGCAAGCAGGCAAACTGCTACGCCGAAATTTTCCTTGCACAAAAATGCCAGCAAGGCAGTAATACCAATAACGACGCTATTCTTTCGATCAAGGGTCGCCGCATTACGATACCAATACCAAGCCCCAATAAGCAAAAGCAAATACGCAAAATGAGACAAAGCATCATGCGTATAGAATTGATAAAAATATGGGTGCGAATATGCAAAATAAACATATAAACTATATGCAACAAGATAACGCACCCCAATATCTACTTTGAAAATTCGCCGAAATAACATTGCAGTAAGCGCAAAGTTCAGCAATACCACGAAAACGACTATGGCGATGGAAGCGGTAATGCCGAACATGCCACTTGCATTAAGCAACATAAACCCGAATGGACGTGGCCAGCCAATGTAAGAAATTCCCCATATTGGCGACTGAAACATTGCCGTGGCCATATAGTAATCAGTGTGATTAGGCAGCAACGGAGCATAATATCCAGGATAAACATAGAGAAGCGCAATTGCATGAATCACTGCACCTACGATTAGCAAGGATAATAATTCAATAGCCGAGAAATATGATAATTTCTCAAAAATGCCATTCTTAAAATTTGTTGAACGTATCATTTCACCAGGCATTTCAAAATTTTCTTCACTCCTCATCTTTTTAAAATTAAATATATTACGACCTAACGCAATACATTTACTCTCCACAAAATGCCAAGAAAACCAGGCAAAGACAGTTGCAAAAAAACCCGAAATCAACTGATTAAAATAAACACTTTCATTTGGAAAATAATAAAAAATTATTTGCTGAACAGGGAATCCATATAAATAAATACCATAAGACAAATCTGACTTTAGTCGCAACTTCTTCACCGACTCCAGCGATGAAATCCATAATACGGAATAAAAAAATGCAATATAAAAAACAGGAATCAAAATACCTTGCGGTATAGCAGCAACCGGGGTTTTTGCCAGAAAAAATATCACCCAAACACATACTACGCCGTAAGCATGAACCAATACTTTTTCTTTATACACTGCTGCCAATGCGCCAAGTGCAAAACAGCCTGGCAAATATCGGGCTTCCTCGCCGCCACCGAAGATGGTATTCGCTGCCGCTCCAAAAAACGAAACAAAAATAATACCCAATAAAGCCATGGAAAAAATATTGCGCCTGTGGATAATTCCAAAAAGCGATGTTAACGCAAGCACAATATAGAACTTAAACTCTACTGGCAATGTCCACAATGAACCGTTCAAACCCAAAGGATGATCCATTAGTACGCCTGCGGGACGCCAACGAATATCAAGCAACGTAATATTCCCAAAAAAATACCCTATTGTTTCACGGCTGAGTAAATACTCACGCACAGGCAACGTAGTCAAAATCAATCCAAATAAACTAATGGAGAGAAAGACGCAAAGTATCAAACCTGGAAAAACACGCAATGCACGGCGCGTCAAGAACTTGATGGGAGAGGAATCCTTTAAGAGACTGTCTGTGACTAACAGTCCACTAAGAAAGAAAAAGAATTTAACAGCCAACGATCCAGAGTAATCAAAATGCAAAATGCCCAACAGTGGATCTTGCATATTCTTTTCGCCGACAATCGGATATGCATGACCGACAATAACCATCAATGCTGCGGCCAAACGCATGATGTCGAAATTATTATTCCCGCGGAGCAATAAATTAGAAATAGTTAACCGACTGGTAAAATTTAACATTTCAATGTATTCTTTATTATATGAAATTATTACAAATATTTAATATAAGACAACTAAAACCCGGCAACGGCTTTTGTAAAATCGTCGATTAATAGTGTCGCCGTGCAACTGGTCGAAAAATTTGGCGAGGAATGATCTATCAAGAGATAGCGCTTTTTCACTCCCGCACTCAGTGCAGCTTGCATGTCGGTCTCACTGTCACCGATCATAATCGAAGACTCAACATCCAAACCATGGCTCACGGCTGCCGTCAGTATCATTCCGGGTTGCGGTTTCCGGTTGAAACTATCCCTTTTATATTCCCCTACGCCATGCTCCGGATGAGACGGGCAATACAGCACATCCGTAATGGTGACGCCCTCTTCGGCAAACCGGCCAACCATCCACGTGGTCAGCACCTGGAAGTCCTCTTCCGTATAGTAGCCGCGGCCGATTCCCGCCTGGTTCGTAACGACGATGATCAGATAGCCGGCCTGCTGGGCTGCACGGCACAAGTCAAAGATACCATCGATAAAATGAAAATCCTCGATACGATGGGTATAGCCCGAGTCGTGATTGATCACGCCATCGCGATCAAGGAATAAAGCGCGCCGCTTTTCCATCAAATCTCCGCCAGCATGCTTTGCGCCAGGTCGTAATCCTCGGGCACTCCGATATCAATGAACAGCCCCTGCGTGACGAAGCCACCGACTGGTGTCGTCCGCACGGCAGGGATGAGAAACTCCGTTTCAAGTGAGAATGGCTGGCCCAGCGCAAAGGCGTCGAGCGCGGCGGCAGGAAGCACGTAGCAGCCAGCATTGATCAGGCCAGGCCCCGCTGCGCCTTTTTCGCGAAAGGCGACGATATGGCCGTGCGACAGGTCCACGCGGCCGAAGCGTGCCGTGTCTTCCACTGCGCGCACGACGATCTGCATTTCTTTGGTCGCTTGCCATTGACGTTCCAGCTCAGCAACCTCAAGGTCCAGATAGGTATCGCCATTGAATACATAGACATGATCGCTACGGCAATGGCCGATGGCGGCACGCACGGCGCCGCCAGTGTTGAGCGGCGTCGTTTCGATCTCGTACACCAGTTCCATGCTACGGAACTCACGGCCAAAATGGCTGACAACCTTATCCGCCATGAAGCCCAGTGACAGGATGACCCTGGTAAAGCCTTTGGCCGCCAGGGTCGTCAGCAAAATCTCAAGGAAAGGACGCCCTGCAACGGGCGCCATCGGCTTGGGCAGATCCGGTACGACGGCGCGCAGCCGGGTACCGAAACCACCCGCGAGAACGATCGCTTCCATCAATTTGGCGCAGTGAAGATCGCGCTCTCGACCAGACCGCAAATGGTATGTCCCAGTACCAGATGGCCTTCCTGGACTTTCGGGGTATCCGGCGATGGCACTTCCAGCAAATGGTCGCACAGCTCGCGCATTGGACCACCGCGGTTACCCGTCAGGCCAATGCAGATCAGACCGCGCGCGCGCGCTTCTTGGAAGGCCAACAGGATGTTCGGCGACTTGCCCGACGTCGAGTAACCAATGAACACGTCGCCCTTGTTGCCGTGGGCTTGCACCTGGCGCGCGAACAACTTTTCATAGCCATAATCATTGCCAATGGCAGTCAGGATGGAGGTATCGGTCGTCAGCGCGATCGCCGGCAAGCCTGGACGATCAAACATGAAGCGGCTGACAAACTCGCCCGCGATATGCTGCGCATCGGCGGCACTGCCACCATTGCCGGCCAACAAGATACGTCCGCCGTTTTGCAGCGACGTAATACATGCTTGCGCCGCTGCCAAGGTGGCTTCCTGCAATGGCTGATCAGCCAGCATGGCTGTCATCACGCGTTGAGATTCTTCAATCTGCTTCTGAATATACTGTTTCATTAAATTCTCCATGCCTGTGTACCGTTTTTGGTGAAATGACAATTGCTGACTTGTCCATCGAAATTGCTCAATGTTCGCACCACGTCCATGCGCTTGTCAGGCGGTACGAAGAACATCATGAAGCCACCGCCACCGGCACCCGACACTTTGCCAGCCAGCGCCCCTGCGGCGATGGCGGCGTTATAAATTTCTTCGATATGTGGAGTTGAGACCGTCTTGGCTGAGCGTTTCTTGCTTTCCCAACCTTGCCGCATCGAATCGACAATCCCATCGAAATCACCACGAAGCAAACACTCCTTCATGACCAATGCCTCGCGCTTAATACCGTGCATGGCATCTTTTGCCTCGACAGAACCGGAGAGCACGTTCGCACTTTGATCCGCGATAATCTTAGCAGACTCACGCGATACCCCTGTATAAAACAGCAGCAGCGAAGCCTCCAGCTCACAGATAATCCAATTCTTGATACGTAGAGGATTAACTACGGCACGCTCATCGGCGTAGAACTCCATGAAATTGAAGCCGCCAAACGTCGCGGAATACTGGTCTTGCCGGCCACCCTGCAAGCCACAGTCAACGCGCTCAATGCGAAACGCCAGATGTGCGATCGCGTAATCATCCAGCGGCAAATTAAGCAATTCGGCAAAGGCCCGGATCATCACGACAACCAACGTCGACGAGGAACCAAGGCCAGACCCTGCCGGCGCATCGCAGAATGTGCTTAGCTCAA
Source organism: Janthinobacterium sp. EB271-G4-3-2 (assembly GCF_020858035.1). Classification (NCBI taxonomy): domain Bacteria; kingdom Pseudomonadati; phylum Pseudomonadota; class Betaproteobacteria; order Burkholderiales; family Oxalobacteraceae; genus Janthinobacterium; species Janthinobacterium sp. EB271-G4-3-2. The sequence goes on from NZ_JACYMG010000010.1 coordinate 151,171, forward strand.
TTGCCAGCGGCACGCCAGCGTTGTAATGCCGGATCATGTGCTTGTACACCGCCATATGCAGACGCAGCTCGCCATCGACAGGTAATGCCTCGCCGATCGCAAAAGACACTTTTTCTTGCTGATCCGTGGCGACAAAGCGAACCTTAGGTTCATCTAGAGTCTTGATCACAGCATACGCATAGCGGTCAATGGTTGCGTTCAGTACATAGCCTCCATGTAGATCGCAGAAAGGGGAAACGTCGCTGCCGCCGCCTGCAAGGCCAAGACGCAAAGGTGCCCGGGCACGAATAATCATAACGATCCCTTCATATGCATAGGCAAAATAGGAGTTGCAGTGCGCGCATCATTTGTTGCCGCACTGTCTAAATAAAATAATGTCGTCATTGAGATACAGATAGATAAATTTAATCGTGTGCAATTCTAAATAGCTCAGCAGCCTTGGGTTCGTCAGCAACAAGGAGCCGGTGGGCAGCTGCGCGACACATATCACTGTGGCGCAACTACCAGGCGCGGCAAATCAATATCATCAAGGATACGTTCCAGGTTCGCCTCGCCTGCAGCCATTCCCCAGGCCTGTTCAGAAAAAATGATTCCCGATTTCGAAACATGATTCCACAAGGATTCATCTTTATAGAGCCGGGCAATAACCTCCGCATATAACTGAGGATCGTCGGCAACAAAAATATTCTCGCCATCCGTCAATCCCATACCCTCTGCCCCAAGTTCAGTGGCGACCGTGGGCAAACCTGCAGCCATCGCTGTACCGATCTTCCCTTTTACACCGGCACCGTAACGCAATGGCGCAACGGCAACACGCATGCGGTTCAGATAACTAGTCAAATCCGGGATAAAGCCGGAAATTATAACATCATCACTTTCCAGGGCATGGATCTCTGCTGTCGGTTTGCTGCCAACAACAAAGAACCGTATTCCTGGTAATAATGGACGCAAGCGCGGCATGACTTCCGCGACAAAATATTGAACAGCATCAATATTCGGTGGATGCTGGAAGCCACCGACAAAGACAATATCGTTACGTTGTGAAAATGGAACTTCAGTTCCAGGAATATCCAGAATCAGCGGCAATACATGCAATTTCTGATCAGGCAAGTCTGTACGCAGCACTTCCATCTCTGCTGGACTGACCAGTATGGATGCGTCTACCGCACGCATCGCTGCCAGCTCGATTTGTTTCATCTCAAATGCCGCAGTTTTCTTGTCCGAATTATTTTGTAACGCGGCTTCACGCAACATGCGCAGATAATGCAAATCATGCGTGTAAAACAATACTTTCGCCTGAGGTGCATACTTCCGTACAGCCTGCAGATGTTTTTGCACTACAGCAGGGCGGAACAGGAACGCCAGATCATAGCGGCTGCCATATTCAATTAAATGTTGTTCGACTGAATTTTGATATGGATAATATAAGACCTCAATACCGACGCGCTGCAACAAGGTAGTGTAGTCGGACATATACAAGAAATTATCTTCAGGAATAAATGTGACCTGATAGCCCATATTGCGCAACAAGAGCAAAATATTGAACACACTCACCGAACCAGCATCCTGATCTGGGGTTGGCGTGCAATGCTCCAGCACCAGCACGCGACGCTGCGCCATTCTGTCTTTGGCATCATCTACATCAATACCATTTTTCTGGTGATGTGCCAGGCGGTGCTTCCAGCGCTGAAACAGCTTCTTACTATTTTCAATCTGATAAGCCTTGGCGCCCTGACCACCGGTATCCGTTCCTGATGTAATGCCTTCATAATGAATCACGACCGACAGTGGTTGATACAGAACGCTATAGCCGGCATCGCGAATTTTCAATGCGAGATCGGAATCCTCGCAATAAGCAGGCAAATAATGCTCATCAAATCCGCCCAGTTTTTCAAACAGGGGCTGCGGTACCATAATGGACGCACCCGAGCAGTAATCAACCTCGCGGGCATAGTTATACACCGGTAAAGATGCATTTTGATTGCGACCGAAGTTCCAGGCACTGCCATCTTTCCAGATAATGCCGCCAGCCTCTTGCAGGCTACCATCCGGGTAGATCAGTTTGGAGCCGACAAAACCCACGTTGGCGAACAGGTGGAAGGTATTGAGCAACTCATCTAACCAACCTTGAATCACTTCCGTATCATTATTAAGGAAATACAAATACTTCCCGGTAGCGGCTTTCGCACCGATGTTGCACGAACGAATGAAACCTTGATTTTCCTCATTGAGCAGCAGGCGAACTCCACGAACCTGCCGCAGGACTTCCGCGGAGCTATCGGGGGAACAATCATCCACCACAATGACTTCAAATGAAGCCTGCGGCAGCTGTGCCGCAACCGACATCAGGCAACGCAAAGTGTAGTCGCACTTCCCATAAATCGGGATGATCACCGACACCAGCGGTGCATCAAAGACTGGCAACTGGATACTACGCGCGATTGTATCGAAATCATGTGCTTCGATGGTTGCGGCAGTGGACACATGCTCTACGGAAACACCGATGGTTTGATCTGCAGCCATACGGAATAACCGTGGTAAATGTTTTTGCAGCAAAAATCTGTGCTGTATGCGGGTGCTGACACTAATAGGCAAACGTGTATAACCACGCTTGGCAAGCTGAACAGCGCCTTTAATATAGCGTTTACCCTGCATTACAGGCGCACTCACCCAGCGCCGCGCCTCGCGCAATGGCCTCGTCAAGCGCCAGGAATTGGTGTTGACGATGTACTTCAAGGCATCGCGCGCCTCTTTAATCTCGGCGTCAAGCCGTAGGCCCCACTCTCCGCGACGCACGGTTTCGTCTATCAACGAAGATATATGCTGATGACAGTTTTCGAGCTCATGCCTCAAATCCAGAATAGCCTGATCGCGACTTTGCGAAAGGGCGGCATCACTGGAACGCTGTCCCTCGAGTATGCGAGCGTTGTGCGTTGCCGTAAAGGCTTGAGCTTCTACAAAAATCTTATCGTGCAAGCCCCGCATCAGGGCCAAGCCTTCGTCGCGCTCGGCAAGGCGTTCACGCAACTCGAGCAAAAGGTTATCCCGATCGGCAAGCAGCTGACGCAACGCATCTAAACCGCTATCCCGATCGGTGAGCAGTTGACGCAGCGAATCCATGCCGCTGTCACGGTCAGCAAGCATCTGGCGCAGTGCGTCCAGGCTGGCTTCGCGCTCCACGACAATTTGTCGCAGCGATTGCATGTCGCTGTTCAGGTCGGCAGCAGTACTAACGTGGCCCTGCAATTGCTGTTCGCATTCAGCCTGACTCGCCTGCAGTTTCTTGATGAAGTCGAGATGCTCTTCAGCATCGTGCTGCATGCGGCGAATATGTCCATCGCGTTCTGCCACTGCCTCATCCTGCGCCTTGGCCCACTTCGCGAAACCAACATATTGCTTGATCAGATCCAGTTTCCCTGGATGAACAAACGACGTCATGCCGATGCTGGTTTCCGGCAGAAGGTTTTCCGACGCACCGCAGATGGCCAGGAAGTACACGGGATCCTGCATCAGGCCGCTGCCATCCTGGATATTTCCCGCATCCATGTGCCAGGCACGGAATGCATCGAGTCCGCTGCTCAGTGGTTGAATCACCGAGCCCATCAGCATGCGCTGTCCAAGATAGCGCACAGCCGGGAACTGGACTTTCAGCAAAGCGTCAAATTCCGTAAAGTCCAGCTCCTTGACATGAAACTCGTTATGCTCGCCGCTCTCCTCCGAATACACAGGGCGATTTGGCGAAGAAATGATCAGGATGCCTTCAGGGCGCAACACGCGGCGCAACTCCGACACCATTTCAGTCTGTCCGGCCAAATGTTCAATTGTCTCGAATGACACTACCACATCAAAAGAAGCGTCGGCAAAGGACAAGGCGGTTGCGCTGCCCTCCAGGTAGGTCAAATTCGATTTGACGTAGGTTGCCGCAGCATGCTGCACGGCTTCGCTGGAGATATCCACACCGGTGACGGCAAGTGCAACCTCTGCCAGCATTGAAGAGCCATATCCCTCGCCACAAGCGACATCAAGCACGCGTTTGTCGGCGACCATATCCCGCACCACCGCATAGCGATGATAGTGTTCAAGCTGAATTTTTCCTTCTTCAGTGGGAATAAACCGCTCACCTGTAAACTGCATCTTATTCAATCTCCAAACTAATTCTTGTCATTGGCAAGCCAATCAAACCAAAGCACGCCGAGCTGGCATGCACGCGCACCATCAGTGCATCGTGCAACCAGTGATGCTGGACATGATCGTCCTGCGTACCGTCGGCGATCGCAGGCGAAATACTGTAATCCCCCGACGGCAGTACGGGAAGACGGAACTCGAACCGTGCGGTCAGTTCCGTACCCACAGCCGCAGCAACCGGACTATTCTTATAAACGAGGAATGTGTTATCGGCGAAGATTACCTGTCCCAAACGATCCTTGAATTGAAAACCGATGATGGGGCGCAGAATATCGCTTTGGGCAAGACATCGAATTTCCAATACCACTTCCTCACCACCAACTATCCACGACAACGGCGCACCACTCGGTTCGAGCAAACGCACTGAGAAGATTTTTGCCTCGCCTGTGCCAAAGCCAGCCTGATCTGGATCAAACTGAAACACCTCGATATCATTACGCAAGGTCGAGCCATTGAACAACGATGCCCGCATGTCAACGTGGGGCAGTTCCATTGCCTTGGCCCGCGTTGCCGCCACGATGTCGCGCCCGGTCTTGGCTTGCGCCGCTTCGGTCGTCGACTCATACAGGGTCGCCAAATAATGCTCGATGACTTCCTTGGGCGTACCTTCTTCCTTGAACTCACCACGTTCCAGCAATACCGCCTTGTTACACAAATTCACGACGGCGCCCGTGTCGTGACTAACGAAGAGGACAGTGCCATTCTTCATGAAATTACGCATAAAGCGCATGCACTTCTGCGTAAAAAAGGCATCACCCACGGCAAGCGCCTCATCAACGATGAGGATATCTGCATCCACATGGGCAATGACGGCAAATGCCAGCCTTACCATCATGCCGCTGGAATAGGTCTTGACTGGCTGTTCAATAAAGCTGCCGATATCGGCAAAACTCACGATATCATCGAAGCGCGCATCAATTTCATCGTTGTTGAGGCCCAATACAGAAGCATTCATATAGACGTTTTCACGCCCAGTAAACTCTGGATTGAAGCCGGAGCCAAGCTCTAGCAATGCGGCAATGCGGCCATTCGTCTGCACAGAGCCACTCGTGGGACTCAAGGTTCCGCAAATCATCTGCAGCAACGTGGACTTGCCACTGCCATTGCGTCCGATAATTGCGAAAGTTTCACCTTTTTTTACTTCGAATGACACATTCTTGAGCGCCCAGAATTCGCGGAAATACTGTTTTTTCTTCAGGCCGGCCCCGCTTCGTAGACGCGGCAGCACAAATTGCTTCAGACGATCACGGGGGTTGTCATAAATTTCATAGCATTTACTGAGATTCTCAACCCGAATAGCAATTTCTTCAGAGGACATCCGCAAAACCCTTTCTGGTCTTTTGAAACCAGACAAAACCAATCAAGGCAATCAATATGGCAACTGCGGTATACACAATCAAGCCAGCCCAATCAGGCATATGCCCCCACACAAGTACATCCCGTGCTTGTTCAATAATGAACGTCATGGGATTGGCCATGATAAACGGCTTGAGCGACGCAGGGACCGCACTGATAGGATAGAACACTGGTGCTAGAAACATTAGCACAGTGGTAATAACACCAATAAACTGACCGACATCGCGCAAAAATACACCCAGTGACGCCAGAATCCAGACGATACCAAGCGTTAATATGACCAATGGCAGCAAAACCAGCGGGATGAAGATCGCGGTCCACTGAAGATAACCATTAAAAATGCCAAATGCCATCAATAGAACGACGATGCTCACCAAGCTGTGAAATAGTGCGGCACCCATATTCACCACAGGTAATATTTCAATAGGAAATACTACTTTCTTGACATAATTGGCATTGCCGAGAATTAAGGTCGGCGCCCGGTTCAGCATTTCAGAAAACAAACCCTGCACGATCATTCCAACGAACAGCACGATGGCAAACTGGGTTTTGGTACCGTCACCGCCCAGTCCATTCCAACGCGACTTGAAAATCTCGGAAAATACATAGGTGTAGACCAACAGCATAAAAACAGGATTAAAAAACGACCATGCCAGGCCCATCGCCGAGCCTTTGTAGCGGCCGACCACTTCACGCTTAGTCATTTGCATGGCCAGTTGCCGATTTCGCCACAGGCTTTTTGCCAAGGCGACAGGTGATGTGGGATGAGCCGCATGCGGATTGACACTCACAGCATGCTGACTCATGCAAAACACTCTGCGGTATCGAAACTTTTCCCAGCCTGATCTTTTGCAGACAACTGCGGCATGCCGTCCAACGGCCACTCAATTGCCAAGGCAGGATCATTCCACAACAGGGAACGCTCGAACTCCGGCGCCCAGTAATCCGTTGTTTTATATAGAAATTCCGCGCTCTCTGAAAGCACCACGAAGCCGTGCGCAAAACCTGGAGGGATCCAGAACATGCGCTTGTTTTCCGCAGACAGTTCAAGACAGACGTGCTGGCCGAACGTAGGCGAGCTCCGCCGCAAATCAACTGCAACGTCAAATACTTTGCCCTGTACGACACGCACCAATTTTCCCTGTGGCTGCTGGATTTGATAGTGTAGTCCGCGCAAAACATTTCTTGCCGAGCGGCTATGGTTGTCCTGAACGAAATCGACATCCAGTCCGGTCAACTGTTTAAACTGACGTTGATTGAAACTCTCGAAAAAAAACCCACGCTCATCGCCAAAAACTTTCGGCTCCAGAATCAAAAGGTCAGGAATCTGTGTGCTGATTAATTTCAACGCGGCACTCCCTCTTTCAGCAAACGCAACAGATATTGTCCATAGCCATTTTTCGCCAACGGCTCCGCCAGCTTGGCGACTTGTGCCGCGTCAATAAAGCCCTTGCGGTAAGCAATTTCTTCGGGGCATGCCACTTTCAGTCCTTGCCGATGCTCGATGGTGGCAATGAAATTGCTCGCTTCGATCAAGCTCTCGTGCGTGCCCGTATCCAGCCAGGCATAACCACGTCCCATGATCTCGACGTTCAACTGTTTGCGCTGGAGATAGATTCGATTGACATCGGTGATCTCAAGTTCCCCGCGTGCAGACGGCTTCAAACTGGCCGCAATATCGAGGACTTGGTTATCATAAAAATACAGGCCGGTCACAGCATAATTACTCTTCGGTGCCACTGGTTTCTCTTCCAGACTGGTCGCCTGGCCATCCTCGTCAAAGTCAACCACGCCATAGCGCTCAGGATCCTGGACATGATAGGCAAAGACCGTGGCTCCCGCAGCCTGCGAGGCGGCACGTTCCAGTTGGCCCTGCAGGTCATGACCATAAAAAATATTGTCGCCCAACACCAGCGCGCAAGAATCCTCGCCGACAAAATCCTTTCCGATAATAAATGCCTGCGCGAGACCCTCTGGCTCCGGCTGCACGGCATACTGCAGATTGATGCCCCATGCGTGCCCATCCCCCAGTAATTGCTCGAAGCGCGGCGTATCTTGCGGTGTGGAAATAATTAATATGTCGCGTATACCGGCGAGCATTAAGGTGCTCAGCGGATAATAAATCATCGGTTTGTCGTACACCGGCAACAGTTGCTTCGACACGGCTTGGGTCACCGGATACAGACGCGTCCCAGAACCACCAGCGAGAATAATACCTTTGCGTTGTTTATTCATGACTATCTCTCAATAATTTCAGTAAGCATGCGCTCCACCCCCGGCTGCCATCGCGGCATCAACAAGGAGAAAGCCGTTTGCAATTTATGCGTATCAAGACGGGAGTTTTTCGGCCTCGGCGCGGGGGCAGGAAAAGCCGTGCTATCGACCGCAGTAATAGCGTCCGCATGAATTCTCAAGGCGACTCCCTTCTTACGTGCAACTTCCAGCACAAAGCATGCATAACCATACCAAGAGGTATCGCCGCTGGCGGCAAGATGATAAACACCCACCAGTTGCGGGTCCTGCCGTGCCGCAATGATTGCATGCGCAGTGACATCGGCGATGAGATCAGCACCGGTAGGAGCGCCAACCTGGTCATTGACGACGGACAACTGTTCGCGTTCGCTGGCCAAGCGCAACATCGTCTTGGCGAAGTTGCCGCCGCGCGCTGCATAGACCCAGCTCGTGCGGAAGATCAAGTAGTGGCAGCCAGAGGTCTGGATCAGTTGCTCGCCTTGCAGCTTTGTGGCGCCATAAACGCTCAGCGGACCGGCATCATTATCTTCTTGCCAAGGCTCGGTGCCACTGCCATCAAACACATAATCGGTGGAATAGTGCACAAGCAGCGCACCGCACCGCTTGGCCTCCGCAGCAAGTACACCAGGCGCCGCTGCATTGATCTGCCGGCAGCTATCGGCGTCGCTCTCCGCCTTGTCGACTGCCGTGTAGGCGGCCGCATTGACAATCACATCAGGCGCGATGGCACGGACGGTGGCCGCGATGCCATCGAGGTCGCGGAAATCACCACACAATGGCTGGCTATCCGTGCCAACCATGGTCACGCTACCCAAGGCGGCCAAGCTACGCTGCAGCTCCCAGCCTACCTGCCCACCTTTACCAAAGAGCAAAATCTTCATGCCTGGCGCTCGGCATAATTTGCCGTGACCCAGTCACGATAGCTACCGGACTGCACGTTGGCGACCCAGGATGCGTTGGCTAGATACCATTCGACCGTCTTGCGGATGCCAGTGGCAAAGGTCTCTGCAGGTTTCCAGTTCAATTCGCGCTCAATCTTGCTCGCGTCGATGGCATAGCGGCGGTCATGGCCTGGGCGATCGGTCACATACGTGATCTGCTCGCCATAGCTCAGTCCATCCGCGCGCGGACGCAACTCGTCCAGCAAGGCGCACACGGTATGCACGATTTCCAGGTTCGGCTTTTCGTTCCATCCGCCCACGTTGTACACCTCGCCCAAGGTACCGGCTTCCAGCACGCGCCGGATGGCGCTGCAATGATCCTTCACGTACAGCCAGTCGCGTACCTGCTGCCCATCGCCATAGATAGGCAGAGGCCTGCCGGCCAGGGCGTTGACGATCATCAACGGGATCAATTTCTCCGGGAAATGATATGGACCATAATTATTCGAACAATTGGTGGTTAAGACAGGCAAGCCATACGTGTGATGGTAGGCCCGCACAAGATGGTCGCTTGCCGCCTTGCTGGCGGAATACGGACTATTCGGCTCGTATTGATGCGTCTCCGTGAAAGCAGGCGCATCCGGAGCCAGCGAACCATACACTTCATCGGTAGAAACATGGAGAAAGCGGAATTCTGCCTTCTGCGCACCCGGTAACGCGCCCCAATAGGAGCGCACAGCCTCAAGCAAATTAAATGTACCGACGATGTTGGTCTGAACAAACTCGCCAGGGCCCAGAATGGAACGATCAACATGACTCTCTGCCGCAAAATTCAGTACGGCACGGGGCTGATACTGAGCCAACAACGCAACAAGCAGATCGGTATCCGCAATATCGCCCTTTACAAACTGATGAGACGAGTTACCTTGCAAACTAATCAAGTTTTCCAGATTGCCAGCATAGCTCAGCTTATCAAGATTAATCACCGTTTCAGCGGATTGAGCAAGCCAATCCAGAACAAAATTACTACCGATAAATCCCGCGCCACCCGTTACGATTATGCTCATTTTTTATATCTTTTTAAATATTGCTGCCACAATTAAACCCAAATTGCCGAATACTGTCTGACGATAAATTCCGGCTTTCCACAATCCCCACATGCGAGGCAACAGCCAGCGATTCCGCGAAGTTGCCCAAATATCCAACAGTTGACGGTTCTCGGGCGTTAACCTGTCGCGCATTAGTTGCAAGGAGGCAATATGCTCATCATTCCATTGCCTGAAGCGTCCCTGAAACAGCATTTTGATACGCGCCAGGCGCGCCATCCAGCTGGAATTCATCCCTACCACATTATCGCTGTGCTGACGGTAACGTAGCGAAGGATAAGCATCATAAAAGACTTTGCCGCCACAGCCGCTGATTACCAGATAATTCCACCAGTCATGCGTAAGCACAGATAAGCCATCACACACATCACGCAGCAACTTGCTCGCCGCAACATTGAATACCATGGTATTGCCACCACCGATACTTTGCACCAGTGCATTTGCAAAATCAGGTTTCTTTGGAAAAAGGGGAGATAGGCCGATCTCGCAATCATCTCCATCCACCAAGCGGGTGCGCGAACAATACAAAGCGGGCACACCTTCTGGTACAGTACTCAGCCAATCCAAAGCACGCTGCAGCTTATCGGCCTCCCATATGTCATCCTGATCGGAATAGGCGAAGTAGTCAGCAGCTATATCTGCCTTGCAAGTCAGTGAGAGAAAATTGGCTGCGAAGCCTCCAGCGGGACCAAAATGTATGGAAAGGCGCTCGCTACCCCACTTCTCTCTGTACCCCTCCAGAATATCATGCGTGGCATCTTTCGAGCCATCGTCGGACGCCCACACTTCCCAGTTGGCATGGGTTTGCGCCTCAAACGAATCAAGCTGCTCGGCCAAATAGCGCTGCCCATGGTAGGTGCACAGCAAGATCGCCACCTTGGCGGCAGCAGTCTTATCACCACAAGAATTTGTTACCATTCTAGTACCATTATGCTCTTTTTTATTAGCAGTTGCAAAACGCTCGGCAGACCCATGGATCTTGCAAAGAGTATCACCTGAAAGCATCTCACTCACCTGACTCACCAACTTGCCTCCACGTTTGACATTCCAATAGGCCGCTCTGAGCACGCTCAGCACGCCTAGTAGACGAAGTATCGCAGACGCAGCAACTATTTAACAAGCTTGTAACACAAGGTAACAATGAAATTCCATTGCCAATTTAAACTAAGGTAAATAAATTGCCTCAAGATAATTGCTATAATTATAACTTATTGAGCATTGAATTACCATAGAAAGTTTCCTAGATATCTAAAAAAAATTACAAGCAAAACAGTTTCCGAAAATAAAGAATGCGGATAAATAAATATTGTTTCTGCGTGAAGAATATACAGAAATGCGCCATTTGATGGCGCATAAGAGGAAAATGCCTACAGGAAAGTAGGCGAAATGCCGACAGACCTAGCGCTTCATTAACCCACCGAGCAATGCGGCAACTTTTTGCTTGGGCTTCGCGGGTGGGACGTTGGCGGCAACGACGGGCGCGGCCACTTTCGCAGGCTCATACGGTTTGAGGAACCACGGATCGGTCTTGTCGCGACGCGGCCCTGCGGAGAAGGGACGGCTGGCGCGGTCGGCCGGACGGCTCGCCAGACGCGTCTCGGCATCGCCCGCGTAGCGGCTGTCGGGCGCGCGCGCGGGACGCGCCTCGCCACCTTCGGTGCGGCGCGGCGGACGGCGCTCGCTGTCGCCGCTGCGGGCGGGAGCCGGGTTGAAGCCCGTCAATTCGCCGCGCTTGATGCTTTGCTTGATGAGTTTCTCGATATCGGCCAGCAAGCGCTCGTCTTTATCCGAGTAGATCGAGATGGCGTCACCCGAGGCGCCGGCGCGGCCCGTGCGGCCGATGCGGTGCACATAATCTTCCGCGTTGTACGGCAAGTCGAAGTTGATGACGCAAGGCAGGTCGGAAATATCCAGGCCGCGCGCCGCCACATCGGTGGCCACCAGCACGTCGATCTCGCCCTTCTTGAACGCTTCCAGCGCCGCCATGCGCTCCTGCTGGCTCTTGTCGCCGTGAATCGCCGTGGCGCTCATGCCTTCCTGTTCCAGCACGCGGGCCAGGCGCGAAGCGCCGATCTTGGTGTTCGAAAATACGATGACCTGCTTCAGGTCGCGTTGGCGCAACAGATGGGCTACCAGGGCATGCTTCTGGTCTTCCGTCACCTTGTAGACCACTTGCGTGACCTTGTCGGCCGTCTGGTTGCTGCGCGCCACTTCGATCGTCAGCGGATCGTTGAGGAAGGTGGCGGCCAGTTTCTTGATTTCTGGCGAGAAGGTGGCCGAGAACATCAGGTTCTGACGTTGCTTCGGCAGCAAGTTGATGATGCGTTGCAAGTCCGGCAGGAAGCCCATGTCCAGCATGCGGTCCGCTTCATCCATGACCAGCATCTGCACCTGGCTCAGGCTGATGTTCTTTTGCTCGATATGGTCGAGCAAGCGGCCCGGCGTGGCGATGACGATTTCCACGCCGCCGCGCAGGATGACGGTTTGCGGTTTCATGTCCATGCCGCCGAAGACGACAGTCGAGCGCAGCGGCGTGTGCTTGGCGTAAGCCTTGACGTTTTCGGCCACTTGCACCGCCAGTTCACGCGTCGGCGTGAGGATCAGCGCGCGCACCGGGTGGCGCGCCGGCGACATGCTGCTGCTGGCATGCGCCATCAGCAACTGGATGATCGGCAAGGAAAAACCGGCCGTCTTGCCGGTGCCCGTTTGCGCGGCACCCATCACATCGCGGCCTTGCAGCACTACGGGGATCGCTTGTTCCTGGATCGGTGTCGGATGGGTGTAGCCTTGGTCGGTCAGTGCGCGCTGGATTTCAGGCGCGAGGCCGAAGTCGGCAAAAGTCAGGCTGGGAGCAGCGGATGCGGCAGGTGCTGGTGCAGGCGCAGCGGCGGCGGGCGCCGCTTCAGGGGCAATCGCCGGGCTGGGCGTAGGAGTCGATTCGGTTTCAGACATAAATTTTCTGGTGTGCCTCCGCACTGCGGAAGCCATGCTTTCTCAATAAACAACATTTCGGGGCACAGGCAGCTCCGTCTTGCAAGCCATGGATCATTGTTCTTGCGGCACCTCCGGGCTCCGGGACATGCTGGAAGGCGTATGCGGGAGCGTCGAAGAGATGTGCTGCGATGGCGGCGGAGATCGCGCCGGCGGAACATCGCGCGCAGAAGATACAATATCAGTGCTGTAAACGATACCCTAATTCACCGCAACTGTACACGGAAACCGTGATTTTTGAGCAAAAAGCGTTCCAGCAACGGCACGCCGGGATGCCGTATCATGCCAGTTCCTATGCCAGATCCTATGCCAGCTGCTATGCCTGCTGCTCCACTCCCTGCCCTCGCCATGCCCACCGCGCCTTTACCCCACGATCCGCAACCGCAAGCGCCCAGCAAACCGGGCAATGACGAATGCTGCCATAGCGGTTGCACCTTTTGCGTGCTGGAAATGTACCAGGAAGACTTGGCCGCCTACGAAGAAGCCCTGAAGGCCTGGCAACAGCGCCAGCAAGCTGCTGCCGCGCCCGCTGCCCAGGGCATCAAAAAGCCGCGCAAGCGCGCTTGACTTAATTTACATTAAAAGCTTTCCCACTCATCCACCGGCGCCGCGCGACGCGCCGTGCTGACCAGTTGACGCGACGCCATTGCTGGCGCTACGGCTGCCGGCGCCTTGACGGTGGCGGACGCGCGCGGCTGGCTCCCGGCGGCGCTGACCGCGTCGAGCTTGAAGACGCTGACGACGGCGCTCAGGCTGGCGGCCTGCTCCTGCATCGACTCAGCCGCAGCGGCCGCCTCTTCCACCAGGGCCGCATTTTGCTGCGTCACCTGGTCCATCTGGGCAATGGCTTGGTTAACCTGTTCGATACCGGCGCTCTGCTCGCTGCTGGCGGCCGTGATCTCGCTCATGATATCCGTCACGCGGGTGATGCTGGCAACGATGTCATCCATCGTGCGGCCCGCCTGGTCGACCAGTTTCGATCCCGCCTCGACTTTCTCGACCGAATCGCCGATCAGGACCTTGATATCTTTGGCCGCCGCGGCCGAGCGTTGCGCCAGGTTGCGCACTTCCGTGGCCACGACGGCAAAGCCGCGCCCCTGTTCGCCTGCGCGCGCCGCCTCGACGGCGGCATTCAAGGCCAGGATATTGGTCTGAAAAGCAATGCCGTCGATGACGGCGATGATGTCGACGATCTTGCGCGACGATTCGTTGATCGATGCCATCGTACCCACCACTTCGCCGACGACCTTGCCACCTTCGATGGCGATGCTCGACGAGGTCAGCGCCATGGTGTTGGCCTGGCGCGCATTGTCCGCATTCTGCTTCACGGTCGAGGTCAACTCTTCCATCGACGAGGCTGTTTCTTCCAGCGAACTGGCCTGCTCTTCCGTGCGCGACGACAAATCCTGGTTGCCGGCGGCAATCTGGCTCGACGCCGTGGCGATGGTCTCGGTGCCGCTGCGTACCTGGCCCACCAGCTTTTGCAGGCTGGCATTCATGTCTTTCAGGGCCTGCATCAACTGCCCCGTTTCGTCTTGCGATTGCACAACGATCTGTGCCGTCAGATCGCCAGCGGCCACCTGGCGCGCCACGCCGACGGCCTCGATCAGCGGACGCGCCACGCTGCGCGCCACCCACAATGCCAGCAGCATGCCGATGACGACGGTGCCCACGACCAAGCCGATCAGGCTGGCACGCGAGGCCGCATAGGTTGCATCGGCGCTGGCGCTCGAGCGCACGCCGCCGTCCGTATTAATCGACACCAGTTTATCGAGGGCCGCCATCATGTCCAGCATGACCTGGGCCGACGGCCCCACGGCCAGCGCGCGCGCCTCTTCCTTTTTCATCTCGCGCGACAGGCTCAGCATGGTTGCATGCAGGCGCATGAATTCTTCGTTGAGCGCCAGGAAGCGCTCGAACACTTCCTTCTCGCCCGCTGCGGAAATCAGGCCGCGGTACTTGTCGGCATCGGCCTTCAGCTTGGCCTGGGTTTCCGTCATGCGCGTTTCGTTCTGCGCCATGTCGGCATCCTGCGCGGCCAGCATGTGCGCCAGCTCCCAGCGGCGGAAATCGCTGACATCGCTGCGCATATTCATGGCCGTCAGCACGCTGGGCATCCAGTTGTCGGACAGGTCGGTCGATGCGGCATTGATGCGCGCCATGGACAAGATCGCCGACACGCCCAAGGCCGCCGTCAATAACAGCACGGCGCCAAACGACAAGATCAGCTTGGTGGCAATTTTCAAATCAAAAAACCATTTCATGCGTTGCTTTCCTTCATTAAACAAACGGGACAAAAGTGAGCAGTGATGGAGAGCAAGCTCATACCGGCACACATATCAAATTTCCGTATTGCAACATTTTATCACCGTCGTACTGCAGCGCAGAGTGGTTTGATCGCGGCGTGCGGCCAAAGTTCACGCATAGCGGGAAGGTGGCGTTTTTTACCCAAGCACGTTTGTTTCCACAGGGAAAAATCCAGCAGCAGGCGTAGGAGTCGGATGACACGGGGCAATGTTCCCAGCCTACATAAGCACGTCGGCTCATCCGATGCCCGCCAGCACCCTCTGGTCCTATAGTGGATACAAGATTCAGCACAACGCTAGCAAGCCATAAAAGCAGCGCCATCCAACAAAATCAGAAGACGAGGCCCTACCATGTACAAAGCTTATAGCAACCTGACACCAGCAACGAATGCCCACGCAGCCGCCCAGCACAACTGGCAAGCCGCTCCCGCCACGCCCATGATCAGCATCACGGGCGCGCAACAGAACGAATTGCTGCGCGCCTTGTCGCGCGCCGATCTGGAGCGCCTGTTTTGCCAACTGGAATTGGTCGCTTTGCCTGCCGGCAAGCACCTGTTCGATTGCGGCGGCAAGATTGAATACACGTACTTCCCCACCAACGCCATCGTTTCCCTGCTGTATGTGATGGAAGACGGCGCCACCACCGAGATCGCCGTCGTCGGCCGCGAAGGCGTGGCCGGCGTGGTGCTGTACGAAGCGGAGCGCGCCACCTGCACCGCCATCG
Organism: Janthinobacterium sp. EB271-G4-3-2; assembly: GCF_020858035.1. Classification (NCBI taxonomy): domain Bacteria; kingdom Pseudomonadati; phylum Pseudomonadota; class Betaproteobacteria; order Burkholderiales; family Oxalobacteraceae; genus Janthinobacterium; species Janthinobacterium sp. EB271-G4-3-2. The sequence continues at coordinate 166,973 of NZ_JACYMG010000010.1, forward strand.
TGCAAACGGCCGGCTACGGCTACCGCCTGAAAACGGCCTTCCTGCGCGAAGTGTTCAATGAAGGCGGCGCCCTGGCGCAATTGCTGATGCGCTACACCAGCGCCATGTTTGCGCAAATGGCGCAGAACGTGGTGGGGGGCCGCCATTGCAGCATCGAACAAAAACTGTGCCGCTGGCTGCTGGACCGCCTCGACCGTTCGCTGTCGAACGAGCTGAAGGTGACGCAAGACACCATGGCCAACATGCTGGGCGTGCGCCGCGAAAGCATCACCGTCACGGCCCGCAAGCTGCAGGACGAAGGCTTGATCCAGTACCGCCGCGGCACGGTCGAAGTACTCGACCGCGAAGGCCTGGAAGCGGCCGCCGGCAATTGCTACAAGGCCGCCCGCGCCGGTTTCGAACAATTCCGCAGCGGCATCAGCGCACACAATTAAGCACCATGCTGGCAAACGGGCAGGCAAGCGGGTATCGTAGGCATTCCCGCTGACTTCCCCGGAGACTGGCCATGAAACTGATCGGCATGCTCGACTCGCCCTATGTGCGCAGGGTCGCCATCTGTTTGCAACTGCAGGGCATTAACTATGAGCACTTGCCGCTGTCCGTGTTCCGCAACATGGATGCCGTGCGCGAAATCAATCCCGTCATCAAGGTGCCGACCCTGGTCCTGGACGACGGGCAAGTGCTGATGGATTCCACCTTGATCCTGCAATATCTGTCGCTGCTGCGCCCCGCCACCTCCATCCCTGACCTCGCCAACAGCGTGCGCGCACTGCGCCTGACAGGCTTGGCGCTGGCCGCCTATGAAAAGGCCGTGCAAATCGTCTACGAACGCAAGTTGCGCCCGCTCGACAAGCAGCACGCGCCATGGCTGGAACGGGTCAGCATGCAATTGCACGCCGCGTGGAGCCTGCTGGAACAGGAATGCGCGCGCCTGCCTCTGCCTGGCGAGACGGGCACCATCGACCAGACGGGCGTGACCATTGCCGTCGGCTGGAGCTTCGCCCAGCTGGAAACGCCCGATATCGTCAAACCGGCTGACTACCCGGCCATCCACGCCTATACGCGCTCGGCGGAAACCCTGCCCGCCTTCCTGGCCGCGCCGCCAGTCTGAACCACCGAGGGAACTGCCTGCGGCAGGTGCGGCCCCAGCAGGCACGCACCCGTTACAATATTGGTATTCCCCTATCTGGCGCGCCCAACAGCGCGGCGCGCCGGCACCATGAAAGAATGAATGGAAGACATCAATTGCGAAGGCTTGCCACACATCCGCGTACTGGCAGGCGAAAACTCCAGCGGCCCCGTGTATGAAACCTTGCCCGCGCGCCAGATCGACGAGCACGTCTACGAACTGCTGGCCTCACCCGGCCTGACCCTGAACCTGGCGCGCGGCGACATCGTCAGCATCGCCGACCCGCTCGCCCCCGCCGAAGTATTAAAACGCGGCGGCAACTTCTGCATCCAGATCTATGCCGACGACGTGTCGCAAGAGGCAGTGGACCAGCTCGAACGCGACGTACAAAGCCAGCTCGGCGGCACCATGGACGGCCAGTACAAGGGTAACCTCACCTTCAGCGTGCCGGGGCATCACGGCATCTACAACGTCAACGGTCCCTTCGACGCCTTCCGCGAAGCGACGGGCGTGGAATGGTACTTCGCCAACATCTACGTCAACCTCGATGACGACGATGATGAAACCTTGCTCAACTGGTGGGCGGATATGTAGGGTGCCCGTGCGCCAGGCGGGGTCATGACACGCGTCAATGCGTCGTATTGCCCTGGCGCACATCAAGATACCTGCCCGCATCTTGCGTACGCTCTCTCTACCGTCATCCAGAGAGAGAAACGCTATGCCCTACATTGCGCGTGCCGACTATGCAAAGCAAAAAGAGATCGTAGGAAATGGCGAGTGCGTCACCCTGGCCAGGCACCTCACTGGCGCCCGTGCCTCGTCGCTTTGGAGCGAAGGCGACAAAGTGCCGGACCTGCTGGAAAAAGGTGGCATCGCGAAAGGCACGCTGATTGCCACCTTCGTCAATGGCCGCTATCAGAATTTGCGGCAGAGCAACCATGCAGCGCTCTTCATTCGCCAGGTGCCTGGCGGCATTGAAATTTTCGACCAGTGGCGCAACCACAAACCGAGCGCCCGCGTGATCCACTTTGGCCGTTCGGCGGCAGGCGCATCGAATCGCCCTGAGCTCTATTCGGTGGTCGAATGAAGCCGCTCGCACTGCTGGCATTGGCTATCGCGGCCACAACGATGCAGCCAACTGCAGCAGCCCCTCTTTCTTGCCCGCAAGCAGCTCCATTGACCTGGAACCTGCCAGCCGCCAGGCTCGACAGCGTGCGCGTGCTGTCCTATCCGGCGAATCAGCCGCCGGTGGATGGCGGAGCCTTGCCTATTCTGGCCCCGATCAGGGAGTGGACACGTGTCGGCACCTTGTATCAGCGCTGGAATATCAATTTCGATGCCCCCCACTATCTGTTTCAAGTGGACTGCCTGTATGCCGGTACCGAACGCTACCTGCGCTTGGATTTGCCGGAAGTCAAACAGTGCACCGCAGCCATCCAACAGCGAACGAAGAAAATAAGTTTTCAGTGCAAATAGTGCTTGGACCGAATTTCTCATGCATGCTCATGGGAAAAAACGGAGTGCGTGTGACAAGTCTGGCAGCGGTTGTGGTGGATCGCCCGCGCGGGGCACGGCCAACCGAACTCATCGCTACGTGCTACGATGCAAGCCAAGTTCCTTTCAATGACACGCCATGAAATACAAGCTATTCCTGTTTGACCTCGACGATACCTTGCTCGACTTCCGGGCATCCGAAAAACGCTCGTTCCTGCACACCATGCACGAACTGGGCTTGCGCGACAACATCGACGCGCTGTTTTCCCAGTACCAGGCGATCAACGTCGACCTGTGGAGACGTTTCGAAACGGGTGATGTGAGCAAGGACTTCCTGAAGGTGGAACGCTTCCGCAAGACGTTTGCGCTGAACGGCATCGCCATCGATCCGGAACTGGCCAGCCGTCTGTATCTGGACTCGCTGCCGGACACGGTCGTGCTCATCGATGGCGCCAAAGAAGTGTGCGAAACGCTGTCGCGCATCGGCGAAGTGGGCATCATCACCAATGGCGTCGAGTCCATCCAGAACCGCCGCATCGCCGCATCCGGCCTGAGCGACTACATTTCCTTCGTCGCCACCTCCGAAGCGTGCGGCCACGCCAAGCCGGACGTGCGCTTCTTTGAATATGCCGCCAACATGGCGCGCGCATTCAGCAAGGATACGACCATCATCATCGGCGACCGCCTGGACGCCGACATCCTCGGCGCCAACCGCTACGGCATAGCCAGCTGCTGGTTCAATCCGGACAGCATGGCCAACACCTCGGCCGCCATCCCCACCTATGAAGTGGCCAGCCTGCATGACATCGTGCCGGTGCTGGGTATGATGCCGGTCAACTTGAAACAGGCTTGATCGCCAACAAGCGCACCACCGGAAATACGCTGGCAGCGGCACGAAAACACGCCGCTGTTCGCGTACCATCAGAGCTCGTCCATTCTGGTGCCAGCCCATGCCTTCCTACACCGTCCTGATCGCCATCGCGGCAGTGATCCTGTTCCTTGCCATGCTGGCCACGCGCCAGGCTGCCAAGTCGCGCAGGCCGCTGCGCCTGCAAAGAAAACCCGTCATGACGGCGCGCGAACAGCAGATGTACCACCTGCTGCAGAAGGCCTTGCCGGAATGTACGGTGCTGGCGCAAGTGGCGTTTTCCGCGCTGGTGACGGTGCAGGGATGGGCAAACAGAAACCGTTTCGACCGCAAGGTGGCCGATTTTGTGCTGTGCAGCCAGCAACTGCACGTCATCGCCGTGATCGAACTCGACGACCGCAGCCACGCCGGCCGCGAACGCCAGGACAAGGAACGCGACGCCATGCTCAGGCTGGCAGGCTACGTGACCTTGCGTTATGCCAACTTCCCCACCCAGCAAGCGCTGCGCGCCGACATCGAGCAACTGCTCACGCAAAAAGCCGGAGTGAAGGCAAGTACCCTGCCCGCCTGATTGCGTGTCAAGCGATCAATCGCGCGTCAGCGCTTCCAGCAATTCGATCTCGAAGATCAAATTGGAGTTCGGCGGTATCAAGCCCACCTGCCGCTCGCCATACGCCAGCTCCGCCGGCACCCACAGCTTGCGCTTGCCGCCCACCTGCATGCCATGCAAACCCAAAATCCAGCCCTGGATGACCTTGTTATTGCTCAACACACAGCGAAAAGGCTCGCCCCGCTTGTGCGACGAGTCAAACTCCGTCCCATCTTCCAGCCAGCCCCGATAGTGAGCAGTCACCAGCGCGCCACGCGCCGCCGCCTTGCCGTCACCCACCACGATATCGTCAATCTTCACTTCAGCCGTCATCTCGTTCCATCCCTCATCAATCGCTATGCCGCGATTGTACGACAGCACGAAAAAAGCCCCGGCAGTCACCTGTCGGGGCTCGTTCTATTCTTGCTAAATTCTGGTGGGCCTCCCGTGAGTCGAACACGGCACCAACGGATTATGAGTCCGCTGCTCTAACCAAGCATGAGCTAGAGGCCCGGGGACTGCGGCGTGGCGGCGCTGTTGATGCGCGCCTCGCGCGGCCGTTTTGGAAACGGACACGCGAGGATAGGGGTATCAGGGGCGCACGTCAAGCCCTATTGGCTTCTAGTTGCCTTCCAAGAAGCTTTTCAGCTTATCGGAGCGCGATGGGTGGCGCAGCTTGCGCAGCGCCTTGGCTTCGATCTGGCGGATGCGCTCGCGCGTCACGTCAAATTGCTTGCCTACTTCTTCCAGCGTGTGGTCGGTGGACATCTCGATGCCGAAACGCATGCGCAGCACTTTCGCTTCGCGTGGCGTCAGGGAATCGAGCACGTCCTTGACCACGCCCCGCATGGACGCGTGCAGCGCTGCGTCGGCCGGCGCCAGGGTGTTGTTGTCCTCGATGAAGTCGCCCAGATGGGAATCGTCGTCGTCGCCGATCGGTGTTTCCATCGAGATCGGCTCCTTGGCGATTTTCATGATCTTGCGGATCTTGTCCTCAGGCATCTCCATCTTGATCGCCAGGGTGGCCGGATCGGGCTCCGCGCCCGTTTCCTGCAGGATTTGACGCGAGATACGGTTCATCTTGTTGATCGTTTCGATCATGTGCACGGGAATGCGGATCGTGCGCGCCTGGTCGGCGATCGAGCGGGTAATCGCCTGGCGGATCCACCAGGTCGCATAGGTCGAGAACTTGTAGCCGCGGCGGTACTCAAACTTGTCGACGGCCTTCATCAGGCCGATGTTGCCTTCCTGGATCAGGTCGAGGAATTGCAGGCCCCGGTTCGTGTATTTCTTGGCGATCGAAATGACCAGACGCAAGTTGGCCTCCGTCATTTCGCGCTTGGCCTTGCGCGCCTTCATTTCACCGGCCGCCATCTGGCGGTTGATGTTGCGCAAGTCCGGCAACGGCAGCACGACACGCGCTTGCAGGTCGATCAGGCGCTGCTGCAGTTCCTTGACGGTTGGAATGTTGCGGCCCAGGATGGCGCTGTAGGCGTGTCCTGCATTGACTTCGCCATCGACCCAGTCGAGGTTGGTTTCATTGCCGGGGAAGACCTTGATGAAGTGGGCGCGCGGCATGCCGCAGCGGTTCACGGCCACGTCGAGGATCTGCTTTTCGATATGGCGCACCTCATCCACCTGGCCGCGCAGGGTGTCGCACAGCTTTTCCACGACCTTGGCCGTGAAGCGGATGCCCAGCAATTCTTGCGAAATGGCTTCCTGCGCCTTGGCGTACGGTTTCGAGTTGTAGCCTTCCTTTTCGAAGGCGCGGCGCATCTTGTCGAACTGCTGCGAAATGATGGCGAATTTTTCCAGCGCCGTGCGTTTCAGGGTTTCCAGCTGTTCCGCCGAGAAGCCGGCGGCGCCCGAAGCGCTCGCTTCTTCTTCCTCTTCTTCTTCCTCTTCTTCCGCTTCGCCCTCTTCCTCGTCTTCTTCGACGGGCGCGGCCACGACAGGGGCGGCGGCGACCGGTTCGTTTTCATCGACGAGGCCGTCGACGATTTCGTCGATCTTGATCTCTTCGTTGGCGATGCGGTCGGCGGCGGCGATGATCTCGGCGATCGTCACGGGACAGGCGGAAATGGCCTGGATCATGTCCTTCAAGCCATCTTCGATGCGCTTGGCAATCTCGATCTCGCCTTCGCGCGTCAGCAGCTCGACCGAGCCCATCTCGCGCATGTACATGCGCACGGGGTCGGTGGTGCGGCCGAAGTCGGAATCGACGGTCGACAATGCGGCCTCGGCCGCCGCTTCCGCCTCGTCGTCGCTGGTGACGACGGCAACGTTATCGGACAGCAACAACGTTTCCGCATCGGGCGCGTGCTCGTAGACGGCGATGCCCATGTCGTTGAAGGTACCGATGATGCCTTCGATGGCTTCCGGATCGACTATGTTTTCGGGCAAGTGATCGTTGATTTCCGCATACGTCAGGAAACCGCGTTCCTTGCCGAACTTGATCAGGGTCTTGAGTTTCTGGCGCCGACGCTCGAGTTCTTCCTCGCTCGCTTCCGTGTCGGACGAGAACGCGTCCTTCAGCAACGCGCGCTCCTTCGCCTTGCGGTCCTTGGCCTTGGCCTTGTCGACGGCCTTCAGTTCGGCACGCTCGACGGCGTTCAGGGCGGCGACTTCATCATTTTCTGGCTGGAATTCTTTGGGCTTGCGGCCGCGGCGGCCTGGCACTTTTACCGACGGCAAGACATAACCTGACGTATCGATGGCCGCCAGGGTGGCGGCGTCGGTGGTCTGGCTGACCACGGGCGCGCTGGTGACGCGCGCTTCTGGCCGGTCGAGCGCCTTTTCGGCTTTCGTGGTAACTTTAGTGGGCTTTGCAGCCGCTTTGGATTCGGGTTTCTTGATTGGCACAGGCGCTTTCGATTACACAACGACTTGCTTTACGGTGGATTAGGATAAAGTTTGCTGCCAGTTCCCTGTCTACCTGCGGGAACCACCATCTTCGAACCTGCCGACTACGCAAATTCGACACTGTTACGTTACTTACACCTCATCGGCCACGATCCGCGGGAAGCGCAGCAATTCCTGTCCACCGGCTGTTGCCAGCCGCCTCGGCAAAAATTCCTGCATCGACCGCGTTGGGAGCGAGAGCCTGGCGCGGCTTGCCAGCGTCCGCGAGCCTTGCCCGCAACGCCGAAAGCGCCTGTTGGCCCTGGCTGCCGACACGATCCACCGCGCCGATCAAGAGCCTAACTTACTGAAAACAAATACTATTTACGAAACAGAACTAGCTTGCCAAAGCACACAATACTTAGCATTTAATTATAGCACGCGAAAAATGTTTTTCCAGTGCGCGCCATACCCTCAGAGCAAGGTTAGCGATTCACCAACTCGGCATCGCGCTCGCGTTCCAGCGCCCCCTGCTCCTGCATGATTTCGCGGTAGCGTACACCAATTTTCTCCGATGGCAAACCCGACGCAAACAATTGCTGCAATTCCGCCTTCAAGGCATTCAATTTGATCTCGCGGATGGTGCTCACCAGCCACGACAATTCGCTGTCGTAATCGGATTCCGTGCCGGCCGCGATCTCGCCGATGATCTCGTCATATTCGCTGCCCAGCTCCTTCAACTGCTGCGCCAGCGCGGCAAAGCTGCCGTGCTCGCCCAAGGCCTGGCCCACGGCCACCAGCTGCCCCAAGCTGTGCGCCGCATCGGGTCCCAGGTGCTGGAAGGCAGCCAGAGCCGCCTCGTCGATGCGCAAGGTCAAGGGCGGGTGCGCCACCAGCATGCGCATGATCTTCAATTCCAGGCCCACGGGCACGGGACGGCCCGATTTCGGCGGCGCGCGGTGCGCCACGGCAACGGGTTTGGCCAGCTCGAACAGGGCCTCGATCTCGGCCGGCGTGGACTGCGTCAGTTGCGCCAGGCCGCGCACGATCTGCAGGCGCAGGGACGACGGCGCCATCAGCTGCAACAGGGGCTTGGCGTCGAACTGCACGCGGGCGCGCCCTTCCGGCTCCGACAGGTCATGCTCGCCCGACACTTCTTTCAGCAAGAATTGCGACAGCGGCATCGCTTCATGCACTTGCTGCTCAAAACCTTCGGCGCCGAATTCGCGGATATAGCTGTCCGGATCGTGTTCCGACGGCAAGAACAGGAATTTGATGGTCTTGTTGTCCGACACGTGGGCCAGACTCGCTTCGAGCGCGCGGCGGGCGGCGCGGCGGCCGGCCTTGTCGCCGTCGAAGCTGAAAATCACGTTATCGGTCTGGCGCAGCAGTTTTTGCACGTGGGTGGGCGTGCACGCCGTGCCCAGGGTGGCCACCGCCTGCGGGAAACCCATCTGCGCCAGCGCCACCACGTCCATATACCCTTCCGTCACCAGCACGTAGCCGGCGTCGCGGATGGCCTGGCGCGCCTCGAACAACCCATATAGTTCGAATCCCTTGGAAAACAAGGGGGTTTCCGGCGAATTCAGATATTTCGGTTCGCCATGGTCGAGCACGCGGCCGCCAAAGGCGATGACCTGCCCCTTGGTATTGCGAATCGGAAACATGATGCGTTCGCGGAAACGGTCATAGCGCTTGCGGTTATTACCCTCCTCATCGACCTTGTCGATCACGAGACCGGCCTCGGCCAGGGCCACCACATCGTAGTCGGGGAAGACGGAGCGCAGATTGTCCCAGCCGCCGGGCGCGAAACCCATGCCGAAGCGAGCGGCCACTTCGCCCGTCAAGCCCCGGTTCTTCAGGTAGGCGATGGCTTCCGGCGCGTGGCGCAATTGCCCGCGGTAATAATCGCAGGCCTGCGTCATGGCGTCGGACAGGGCCAGGCTTTGCGCCTGGATCTGCGCGCGCTGGGCTGGCGGAATCTTGTCGTCCGCTTCCGGCACGACCATGCCCACGTTCTGCGCCAGGTCCTTGACGGCGTCGACAAAGCCCATGCCCGAGTACTCGATCAGGAAGCCGATCGAGGTGCCATGCGCGCCACAGCCGAAGCAATGATAGAACTGCTTGGTGGGGCTGACGGTAAAGCTGGGCGACTTTTCACTATGGAACGGGCACAAGCCCATGAAATTGGCGCCACCTTTTTTCAGTTGCACATAGCGCCCCACGACATCGACGATATCGACGCGGTTGAGCAAATCGGAAATAAAGGATTGAGGTATCACTGGCTAGGGCGGGTCTTGTTATAGGTCAGACTATACTACCGCACGTGGCCTGAGGTTGAGCCAGGTCAACGTGTGGGCTGTTAACAGGCTGCCAGCGCGACGGCTGGCAGCCCTTGCTACTATTTATGCTTACGCTGCCGGCGTCAAGGCTTTCTTGACCAGGGCGGACACCACCGTCATGTCGGCGCGGCCAGCCAGCTTCGGCTTGACGATGGCCATGACCTTGCCCATGTCTTGCGGACCGGCGGCGCCAGAGGCGGCCACGGCGGCAGCCACTTCGGCCGCCACTTCTTCGTCCGACAGGCCGGCAGGCATGTAGCCAATCAGGTGGACCAGCTCGGCTTTTTCGATGTCGGCCAGGTCGGCGCGGCCACCGGCTTCGAACTGGGTGATCGAATCCTTGCGCTGCTTGATCATCTTTTCCACGATGGCCGTCACGTGGGCATCCGTCAATTCGATGCGCTCGTCGACTTCCTTGCGCTTGATTTCCGCCAGCAACAGGCGAATCGTGCCCAGCTTGCCCGTTTCCTTGGCGCGCATGGCGTTTTTCATGTCTTCGGTAATTTGTTCTTTCAAGCTCATGGCAATCCTCGTGTTGGTAAGTAGGGTTCGATGCTCGTGCAGGCACTCCAAGCAGGCGGCCACAAAAGCGAAAACCCGCTGCGGCGAACCGGAGCGGGTATGCGACTCATCTGAAGTATCACTCCAGGCGAATCAAAACAAAACCCGTGGCGAACAATGCGCCGAACTACCCGGGTTGGTTCTGACTGAACAGTCTTAGAATAATTTTTTCGGCAGTTGTTGGCTGCGGATGCGTTTGTAATGACGCTTGACAGCAGCTGCCAGCTTGCGCTTGCGCTCAGCTGTTGGCTTTTCGTAGAATTCGCGAGCGCGCAATTCGGTCAGCAGACCCGTTTTTTCGATGGTGCGTTTGAAGCGACGCATTGCGACTTCGAACGGCTCGTTTTCTTTAAGGCGAATAGTGGTCATGTAAAATTCAAACCGTTGAGGTGGTGTATAGGAAGAGATAGATAGTAGCAGCTTTTATTCGGAAAGGGAAGCCCCTCCCCCACTTGCGTGCGGCATGCAGCCTGCTGTCGCTGCCGGAATGTGGCGTAAACCACGCACCGGGATCGGCGCACCGGGCGCCAGAACCCCATATTACAGAGTAGCTTACTGCAAGGCAATACCTGCCGCCACGCCCGAAGCCCAGGCCCACTGGAAGTTGTAGCCGCCCAGCCAGCCCGTCACGTCGACCGATTCGCCGATGAAATACAGGCCCGGCACTTTATTGGCCATCATGGTCTGCTGCGACAGTTCGCGCGTATCGATGCCGCCCCGCGTCACTTCGGCCTTGCGGTAGCCTTCGGAACCGTTCGGCACGATGGACCAGGCATTGATGGCCTGGCCCAGCTTGCGCAGCTGCGCATCGGGCATGTCGGCGATGCGCGCGTCCGGCGCCAGGCCGTTGACGGCCAGCAGGCAGTCCGCCAGGCGCTGCGGCAGCCATTGGGCGACGATATTGCCCAGCTGCTTCTTCAGGGTACCCTTGCCTTCGATCAAGGTCTGCGCCACGTCCACTTCCGGCAACAGGTTGATGACGATGGGCTCGCCCGGCAGCCAGTAGCTGGAAATCTGTAGAATCGCCGGCCCCGACAGGCCACGGTGCGTGAACAGCAAGTCTTCACGGAAACGCGCGCCCGTCGCCTTGCGGCCTTTCAGGCTGCCCGTTTCCACATCGACTTCCAAGGCGATGCCGGACAATTCCGCGAACGGCGCCCAACTGGCAGCATCGAACGTCAGCGGCACCAGGGCCGGACGCGGTTCGACCATCGTCAAGTCGAATTGCTTGGCGATGCGGTAGGCAAAATCCGTGGCGCCGATCTTCGGGATCGACAGGCCGCCCGTGGCGATGACGATGCTGGCCGTCTCGATGTCGCCGCTATCGGTCTGCAGCACGAAGCCGCCGTCCGCTTGCTGGACAACATTGTCGATCTTGCACGGCATGCGCCAATGCACGCCGCCAGCGGCGCACTCATCCTTGAGCATGTCGATGATCTGCTCGGCCGATTCATTGCAAAACAGCTGGCCCTTGTGCTTCTCGTGGTAGCCGATCCGGTATTTTTTCACCAGCGCGAGGAAATCCTGCGGCATATAGCGCGACAGCGCGCTCTTGCAGAAGTGCGGGTTTTCCGAGAGGAAATTTTGCGGGGTGGCGTTAATATTGGTGAAATTGCACCGCCCACCACCGGAGATGCGGATCTTTTCGGCCAGCTTGGCCGCGTGATCGATCAACACCACGCGCTTGCCCTGCTGGGCGGCCACAGCCGCACACATCATGCCGGCCGCGCCCGCGCCGATCACTGCCACATCAAATTGTTTTGCCATAAGAATTCCGGTCACCGCTGATTACAAAGACGCCATTGTAAACTGCGGCGGCGCGGCTAGCGCGGCCGTGCCGCAATCTGTCGCGATGTCGTCAAGCATTGTTCCACCTGCTCGGCGATCGACGGCGGCACGGGCACCTCGCCGCGCAGCACGGCCGCGATCCAGGCCGCCGTGGTGGCCGCATCGCGCTCGGCCGGCAAATGCGGCAACTCTTCCACGAGCAACTGCTTTTCCACCAGCACCGTGCGTTCCACGCCATGGAACCAGTCGATCTGTTGCGCCTTGTTGGCGTTGGCCACCGTCTCGCCCTCCGTGCCACGCATGAGGAAAGCGTCGCCGCGCGCGGGATCTGAGGCGGTCAGGAAATATTCACCGAGCATTTCCAGATATTCGGGATGCGTGTACGACACCAGACGCAGGGCGGGACCGGCAAACGGCTGCATGATTTTCACCAGGGTGTGCGTGGAATTGCGCACGCCCAGCACGCGCCGCAGCGACAGCATCCAGGCCAGGCGCGGCGCCAGGGCCTCGATGGGCAGGAAGGCGGCCTCTCCGCGCGCCATGGCGGCCTCGGCTTGCGCATGGTCCGTGGAGGCGGGCACGCCCAGCGCGGCCAGCACTTCGGCCGTCGTGATCCGGCCCGGATCGCTGGTCACGCCATGTACGAGCACGGGTGCGCCCGCGCGCGCCAGCAGCAGCGCCAGCAAGGCCGTCAGGTTGGCCATCTTGCGCGCGCCGTTGTAGCTGGGAATGATGATCGGGGCAAATTCACCGGCCGGCGCAGCCAGCGGGGCGAATGAGGCTTCGGCAGCGTCGAGGAAGCCGGCGATCTCGTCCACGGACTCGCCCTTGATGCGCATCGACAATAAAATGCCGCCCAGTTCCAGGTCCGACACGCGGCCCTCGAGCATGGCGCGGTACAGGGCGCAGGCGTCGTCACGCGTCATGCTGCGCGCGCCGTTCTTGCCACGTCCTATTTCCTTGATGAAACGTGCTGCGGGGAATGGCTCACCGGCCACATCGGTATGGGGTATGGAAACAGTCGTCATGGCGCCAGCTTACACGGATTTTTCCCCTTGCAGAGGCGCTGGAAGACGCCATAGGCGCCGATGCAACGGTCTTTCCAGCTATTTTTTTGATGAAGGTGCTTCGCGGCTGCATCCAAACGCGCCGCCGCTGCGTATAAAACTGCACAGGGGGACTCATCATGGAACACGCGATCAAACGGGAAACGGCCTTCGTCGGCATCGAAACGGGCAAGCTGCTGCTGAAAGCCGTGCTGCTCTCGGGTAACGAGGTGCTGTGCAAAGTGCTGGAAAACGACGTGGCCGGCTACCGCTGGCTGCGCAGCTGGCTGCAAAGGAACGACGTGCCCGTCATCGGCTTGCGCGTCTGCATGCGCCTCGATATGCCGTACAGCGAGGCGCCCGCCCGCATGCTGGCCGACATGGGCATGGTGGTTTGCGATGCCCAGCCCGCGCAACTGAACGACTACCTGCGCGGCCAGGGCTTGCCCGATGACGCGGCGCACAGCGCCGTGGTGCTGGCCAACTACTGTGCGCACAGGCGCCCGGCGCGCTGGACGCCGCCCTCGCCCGCCTACGTGGAACTGCGCCTGTGGCTGCGCCGCCTGCACGCCATTGAAGGCGTGCGCCAGCAGGAATCGGCGCGCCTGAATGTGCATCTGCAGGCTGGCCAACATGCGCTGCACGCCCTGTTGCGCCAGCAGATCGCCTGCCTCGACGCGCAGATACGCCAGCACGAAAGCGCCATCCTCGAGCATGTGAAGCGCCATCCCGGCCTGCCCCGGCCGCCCGAGCTGGCCGGCAACTACCAGCGCATCGCCCGCTACAGCGTTGGCGCCAGCCTGGCCGGCGGCCATTGAGCGCACGGAGGCCGGCCACGTGCCGGCCCTGCCATAAAAACAACTGAACCATTCCGTTTTGGCCCCATCCCCGCCGCCAGGCCGCATTTCCGCTACACTATTGCCTCTTAAAGAACGCAATCGCGAAAGCCGAGCCAGAATCATGAATACGCCAGACATCGAAAATATCAACGTCACCTCTTTCGCGCCCATGCCGACACCGGCCGAACTGCACGCCAAGCTGCCCCTGTCGGAGAGCGCCTTCGACACCGTCAGCCGCGGCCGCGAAGCGCTGCGCAACATCATCGACCGCAAGGACCAGCGCCTGTTCGTCGTCGTCGGCCCATGCTCGATCCACGACCCCGTCGCCGGCCTCGATTACGCGCGCCGCCTGAAAGCGCTGCAAGAGGAAGTCAAGGACACGATGCTGCTGGTGATGCGCGTGTATTTCGAAAAACCGCGTACCACCACGGGCTGGAAAGGCTATATCAACGACCCGTACATGGACGATTCGTTCAAGGTCAACGAAGGCATGGAAAAGGCGCGCCAGTTCCTGCTCGACGTGTGCGAACTGGGCCTGCCCACCGCCACCGAAGCGCTGGACCCGATCTCGCCGCAATACCTGGGCGATCTGATCGCCTGGACCGCCATCGGCGCGCGCACGACGGAATCGCAGACGCACCGCGAAATGTCGTCGGGCCTGTCGACGCCGGTCGGCTTCAAGAACGGCACCGATGGCGACATCAGCATCGCGGTGAACGCGATCCTGTCGTCGGCGCACCCGCACTCCTTCCTGGGCATCAATGGCGAAGGCAACGTCGCCATCGTGCGCACGCGCGGCAACGCGTACGGCCACGTCGTGCTGCGCGGCGGCGACGGCCGTCCGAACTACGATTCGGTGTCGATCGCCATCGCCGAACAGGCGCTGGCCAAGGCCAAGCTGCCGGCCAACCTGGTGGTCGACTGCTCGCACGCTAACAGCTATAAAAAGCCGGACCTGCAGCCGCTGGTGATGGCCGACGTGGTCAACCAGATCCGCCAGGGCAACCGCTCGCTGGTGGGCGTGATGATCGAATCGAACATCGTCGGCGGCAACCAGAAAATCCCGCAAGACCTGTCGCAACTGACCTACGGCTGCTCCGTCACCGACGGCTGCATCGACTGGGACACGACGGCCACCATGCTGCGCGATGCGCATGCGCATTTACTGAATCGTCCTAAATAAACGGCCGGGGTCAGACCCCCGCTTGCGTTGGCGCTGAATCTGGCGTTAGCGACATTGAGGGTCTGACCCCATACACCTACGCCATCTGCACATGCGGCAGCACGGCAAACGATCCCGCCAGCGCCTGTTCCGCCTTGCTGGCCGGGATATTCAATTCATTGATGTCCAGGTAGATGCGCCCGTCCAGGATGCGTACGGCGTACGTACGCGCCATGCCCTGCACGGGCGCCACCAGGCGGCCCGAATCGAGCTCGATGATCCAGCTGTTCTTCGGCCCCATCAGGTTTTTCTCCATCAGCACCCCCTGCGCGAGCGGGCCGCCCAGGCAGGGCACCGTGTCGAGCAGCGCGTACACCGTATCGTCAGCCGCGCGAAACAGCGCCACGCCCGGTAAATCCTGCCACGCCAGGCCCCGCTGCACCATGCGCGCGCCCGCCAGCGGCATGTCCTTCAGGCGGCAAATCATTTTCCATTGTTCCGGCATCGCGAACTCCCTCGAGAAAGGCACACGCTTGCCTAAGCAAGAGCGGTGCCAGTGCCGTTCCAGGCGCAAAGCAGCCGGAATCGCGGGCAAAACCGGCACGCGCCGCACTGCGCAAGTGCACACTGCCGCCGAAATGGTGCGCCGGCCGCACGGTGGACTGCCCGGCTTTCCTTTACAATGGCGGATTACTCCTCCCTATTTAGCACCTTCATGATTGTTCTTGGCGTCGAATCCTCCTGTGACGAAACCGGCCTGGCCTTGTACGACACGCAACGCGGCCTGCTGTCGCACGCCCTCTATTCGCAAGTCGCCATGCACGAGCAATACGGCGGCGTGGTGCCGGAACTGGCGTCGCGCGATCATATCCGCCGCGCCATCCCGCTGCTCGAAGAGACCCTGACGAAGGCCGGCATCGGCCTGTCCGAAATCGACGCCATCGCCTACACGCAAGGCCCGGGCCTGGCCGGCGCGCTGCTGGTGGGATCGTCCGTCGCCTGCAGCCTGGGCCTGGCCATCAACAAGCCGGTGCTGGGCATCCACCATCTGGAAGGCCATTTGCTGTCGCCGCTGCTGGCGTCCGAGCCGCCGGAATTCCCGTTCATCGCCCTGCTGGTGTCGGGCGGCCACACCCAGCTGATGCGCGTCGATGGCGTGGGTCAGTACACGATGCTGGGCGAAACCCTCGATGATGCGGCCGGCGAGGCGTTCGACAAGTCGGCCAAGCTGCTGGGACTCGGTTATCCGGGTGGCCCCGCCATTTCGCGCCTGGCCGAATTCGGCGATCCGCTCGCGTATAAACTGCCACGCCCGATGCTGCATTCGAAGGATTTCAATTTCAGCTTTTCCGGCCTGAAGACGGCCGTGCTGACGGTGGTGAAAAACCATGAAGAAAAAGTCATCGCGAACATCTGCGAACAGGACAAGGCAAATATCGCGCGCGGCTTCGTCGACGCCATCGTCGACGTGCTGACGGCCAAATGCGTGTCTGCCCTCAAGCACACGGGCTTGAAGCGCCTGGTGATCGCCGGCGGCGTGGGCGCCAATGCGCAACTGCGCGCCTCGCTCAACGCAGCGGCCGCCAAAAAGCGCTTCAAAGTGTATTACCCGGAGCTGGAATTCTGTACCGACAACGGCGCCATGATCGCTTTTGCCGGCGCCATGCGCCTGCAGATCAATCCCGACGCAGCCAAGCACGATTACTCGTTCAACGTGCGCCCGCGCTGGCCGCTGGACGAAATCCGCGAAGTCTGATCACTTCAGCAGGAAGTTGCGCGCGCCCGCCAGGGCCGCGCCCTCTTCCACTGTTTCATCCTTCAATTCCACGCCCGACAGCTGCCTGGTAAACGCCTGCGACAGCAAATAGTGCAGCCGGTACGCGGCCGGCGCATACGCCAGCCCCTCGGGGCGCACGTTCGAAATGCAGTTGCGGCGCTCGTCCAGCAAGCCCACTGCAGGTGCCCACGTCAGGTACAGGCCCAGGCTGTCCGGGGAACTCAAGCCCGGCCGCTCGCCGATCAGCACCAGCACGGCCTTCGCTTGCAACAGTTGCCCCACCTCGTCGCCGACAGCCACCCTTCCCTGCGCCACAATGTGCAGCGGCGACAGCGTCCACGCTTCCAGCGCCAGCCGTTCGCGCAAGACGGTCAGGAACGGCGCCGCGTGACGCTGCACGGCCAGCGCCGACAGGCCATCGGCCGCCACCAGCGCCAGGTCGACTCCCGTAGCAGCGGTGGCCAGCCGCGCCCGTGAGCCTTCGTCGAGCCGGCGCCCCAGGTCGGGGCGTTGCAGATAGTCGGCGCGCGTGGCGGCGGCGCTGTGCAGCTGCACGCAGTCTTGCCCCTGCGCGGCCAAGTCGCGCGCCAGGGCCTCGCCATCGAGCGCCAGGTGCACGGCGTCGCGCGCCTGCGCGTGGGCCAGCTGGAACGCCAGCTGCGCCTTGGTGGGCACGCTCACGCCGCGCCGTCCCAACGCGATGCGGGCGGCCGTATGCGCGCGCAGCGCTTGCCAGGGATGGTTCTCGTCCATGTGCCCTCCCTAATCGTCCAGGCGCAGCAGGGCCGCCTGGAAGGCCGGCGCCAGCGCCGTGTTCAAACGGCCCTGCGCATCCGTGATCCGCATGCGCGCCAGCCAGGCCGCGAATTCCGGCGCGGGACGCAAGCCCAGCACCCGGCGCGCATACAGGGCGTCGTGGAACGAGGTGCTCTGGTAGCCGAGCATGATGTCGTCCGCGCCCGGCACACCCATGATGAAATTGCAGCCGGCCACGCCCAGCATGGTCAGCAAGGCGTCCATGTCGTCCTGGTCCGCTTCCGCATGGTTGGTGTAGCACACGTCGCAGCCCATGGGCAGTCCCAATAACTTGGCGCAGAAATGGTCTTCCAGCCCCGCACGCATGATCTGCTTGCCGTCGTACAGATATTCGGGGCCGATGAAGCCGACGACGGAATTGACCAGCAGCGGTTGATACGCGCGCGCCACCGCATACGCGCGCGCCTCGCACGTCTGCTGGTCCATGCCGTGGTGGGCGCCGGCCGACAGCGCGCTGCCCTGCCCCGTCTCGAAATACATGACGTTGCTGCCCACGGTGCCGCGCCCCAGCGACAGGGCCGCCGCCTGCCCTTCGGCCAGCAGCGCCAGGTCGATGCCGAAACTGCGGTTGGCCGCCTGCGTGCCCGCCACCGACTGGAACACCAGGTCGACGGGCGCGCCGCGGCGGATCGCCTCGATGGTATTGGTGATGTGCGTGAGCACGCACGACTGCGTGGGAATCCGGTACTGGCCGATGACGGCGTCGAGCAGGTGCAGCAGCGAGACCACCTGCGCCACATTGTCGGTGGCCGGATTGATGCCGATCACGGCGTCGCCGCTGCCCAGCAGCAGGCCATCGAGGATGGAGGCGGCAATCCCCGTGGCGTCGTCCGTCGGGTGGTTTGGCTGCAGCCGCGTGGACAAACGGTTTTCCAGGCCCAGAGTATTGCGAAAGGCCGTGACGACCCGGCACTTGCGGGCCACCAGCACCAGGTCCTGCAGGCGCATGATTTTCGAGACGGCGGCCGCCATTTCCGGCGTGATGCCGGCGGCGACGCGCGCCAGCGTTTGCGTATCCGCCGCGTCATCGAGCAGCCAGTCGCGAAAGTCGCCCACGCACAACTGCGCAATGGGGGCAAACGCGGACCGGTCATGGCTATCGATGATCAGGCGCGTGACCTCGTCCTCTTCATACGGCACCAGCGCCTCGTTGAGGAATAGCGATAGCGGCACGTCGGCCAGCGCCAGCTGCGCCGCCACCCGCTCGCGCGCGCTGGCGGCGGCCACGCCGGCCAGCACGTCGCCCGAACGCAGCGGCGTGGCCTTGGCCAGCAGCTCCTTCAGGCTGGCAAACTGGTAAACATGGCTGTCTATCGTATGGCTGAAACGGGGCATGGACTTCTCCTGTGGGGTCAGACCCGCCGGGTCTGACCCCGGAGCATGCCTATTCTACGCCCGGAGCAACGCGATACCACCCCACGTCACAAACTGCGCAGCGCCCCTTCCAGCTGCGGATAGCGGAAGACAAAGCCGTCGGCCAGCAAGCGGCGCGGGGCGACCCGCTGGCCTTCCACCAGCAAGTCTGCCTGCTCGCCCAGCAAGGCACGCATGACGAAGGCCGGCGTGGGCACGACGCTGGGGCGGTGCAGCACGGCGCCCGCCACCCGGGCAAAGCGGCGCTGCTCGATCGCTTCCGGCGCGCAGAAGTTATACGCGCCGCTCACCGCCTGCTCTTCGCTGCGGCGCGCCAGATGGGCGATGCCGCGGATCACGTCGCGCACATGCACCCACGTGACCCACTGCCTGCCGCTGCCCAGCGGGCCGCCCACGCCGAAGCGTATCGGCAGCAGCATCTGCGGCAGCGAACCCTGGTGGCCGAAGACGAGGCCAAAGCGCATGCAGCCCACCTGCACGCCAAATTTCTCCGCCTGGCGCGCGGCCGCTTCCCACTCCTGGCACAGCTGCGACATGAAGATGGCTTGCGGCGCGCTCTCCTCCGTCAATTCCGTATCATCGCCCTGCGGCTGCACGCCGTAGTAGCCGATGGCCGACGCCGACAGCAGCACCCGCGGCTTGTGCTGCGCGCGGGCGATCCACGCCACCAGTGCCTGCGTCAGCGCGACGCGGCTGCGGCGCAGGGCCGCCTTGCGCGCCTCCGTCCAGCGCCGCCCGACGATGCGCGCGCCTGCCAGATTGACGACCATGTCGATACGCTGCGCATCCGCCAATTCGTCGAACGACTGGATGCAGCGCACCTGGCCGTCGAAGGTCCACGCGGCCTGCTTCGGCTGGCGCGTCAGCACCGTCACGGCATGGCCGTCGGCCAGCAAGGCGCTGACCAGCTGCTGGCCGATGAAACCCGTGGCGCCCGTCACCAGCACGGATTGCGGCGTGCTGGCAAAGCGCAGGTGCTCCTCTTGCTCCGCTGTCTCCTGGACCTTGCGCCGTCCCAGCTGCCACACGGCATACGCGTCGCGCAGGCCGGACAAGCCCACACCCACGCCGCACAGGGCGAGGAAGACGCTGAGCCAGCCATACGGTTGCCACACGAGGGCTGTCGGCAAGCTCGCCCATTCGCTGCTGTTCAGGGCCAGCAAGGCGATGAAGGCGCCCGCGTTAATCGCCAGCACCGTGTGCGTGACCCGCTCCGTGGCGGGCAAGAGGCGCGTCTGGTCTTCCACGACGAAGTCCCACAAGGTCAGCACGATTTCCACGCCAAACACGATCACCAGCACCCAGGCCCAGGCGCCATGCCACTCCCACGCGGCCAGGCCCACGAACAGCAGGCTGTAGATCAGGGCGCGCGTCGCGTGGATCGTCAATTCAAGGCGCGCCGACGCCTTTTGCGGCAGCGCCTCCGTGATTTCATGGTGGTAGATGGTGTCGAAGGCGCCCAGGCAGCCTTGCGCCGCCATCAGTTGCAGGGCCAGCAGATGCGTATTCATGGTGTCTCCTTCCTTTCCGGTGCGGCCGATTCGCGGAACACGCCCGCCTGGGTAAACGTGGTGCCGAACAGCGCGTGGCGAATTTCGATGCGGATGTTGAACTGCTGCGGCGTCTCGTTGCGGTGGCACAGATAGGTCTTGCCGGGCGTGAGCACGCCGGGCAGCGGCAGGCGCCAGCCGAAAAGATCCCAAAAATAGCCGTCGCTGGTGAAGTGCAGATTGCCATCCTCGACGTGCAGGACGAGCTTCATGCCCAGTCCCATGCCCACGTATTCGAGCACTTCGCCTTTTTCGCTTTCCGCCATGTAGGACGTGAAGCGGATCGGCGCGCGCCCGTGCAGGCGGTAGGTGCGCTGCTTGAAGATGAAGGGGCAGCCGGGGCGCGAATAGACTTCGATATCGACGGGAAAATCGTGATCGTCGTATGGGATCAGGGCGCCGTCGATGAAGGGGCGCGTCAGCCAGCCGAGGAATTTTCCCAGGCGCGAGCTGGTGAGCTCACTGAGCTCGCCCCGGTAATACAGGGGTTGGCCCGGCGCGGGATTTTTCTCGAAGCGGCGGCGGATATCGGGGTGCAGGGTCAGCCACTGCGCGCCCATGACCTTCTTGAACAGTTCTCCTTCCGAGGGGCCGTTCATGATTTTGCGCGCTTGACAGGTTTGTCTTCCGGGCTGAGGAACTTGGCCACCTTGCCGCCCATGGACAGCATGCGCTGCAGGGTCGCCGGCGGCAAGTTCTTGTAATCGCTATAGGTGCTGCTGAGCATTTCCAGGAAGGCCAGCACTTCGCCCATGCGCTCCAGGGTGGCCGGCGGTATCGCCGCATCGTGCTCGCCTTCGATCGCGCATTCGCGCAGCACCGTCAGGGTGGGATCGATCTCGCGCCGCTTGCGCTCTTCCATGATGACGCGGAAGATTTCCCACACATCCTGCAGGGCGACGAAATGGTCGCGCCGGTCCCCCATCACATGCGTGATGCGCGCCAGGCCCCAGCTTTGCAATTCCTTCAGGCTGTTGCTGACGTTGGAGCGGGCCACGTTCAGGCTGGCCGCGATGTCTTCCGCCGTCAGCGGTTCGTTGGCCAGGAACAGCAGCGCGTGGATCTGCGCCACCGTGCGGTTGACGCCCCAGCGCGTGCCCATTTCACCCCAGTGCAAAATGTACTTCTGCGTGGTCGGACTCAGTTCCATGATTTTCTCTAATTTCTGTCGTTACAGAAATGTAAGATGGAACGGAAACCGAGTCAAGCACGATTCGTCAGGTGCGGGTGGGCGGCTGGCCCATGGCGCGCAGGAACTGCTGCTGCGACGCGTGCAGCTGGCCGTAACCGAGTTCGCGGTAGACGAGGCCGTGGCGCGGCGCCAGTTCGGCCAGGATGCGCGCCAGCGCCGGGTAGTGACGGTGATTCCAGGTGGGGAACAGGTGATGCGTGAGGTGCAAATTCAATCCGCCGAGCCAGTAACCGAGCCAGCGCAACGCGCGCGGCTTCGGCGTCCAGTCGCAGGCCGTATAAAACGTGTGCTGGTACCAGTCGTGCGGCAAGGTGCCGTCCGCGCCCGGCTGGAAGAATTCCACTTCGGCCCAGTGGGTGCCGAGGATCAGCGCCACCAGCGCGCACGAGGCGATCATCTGGCCCAGGAAATACGCGCCCAGCACCACGCCCCAGCCGATGCCGTGCTGCTGCAGCACCCACATGGGCAGCGCCAGCACCAGCGCCACGTGACCGAGCTTCCAGCCGAGGAACGACAGCCAGCCGCGCCAGCCCTGCAGCCGGCTGTGCGCGGCCACGGGCGTCTTGCCGAATCGGTCCAGCCAGTCGCCATACCAGTTCAGATACGGCAGCGACAGGGCCGCCACCACGGGCCAGTACAGGTATTGATAGCGGTACTGGGGCGACCAGCGTTGGTACGGCGTCTGGCGCAGGAAGGGGTTCGGTTCCGTGTCGAGGTCATAGCCTTCCACGTTCGCATACGTATGGTGGAAGTGCACGTGGCGGATGGTCCAGAAATCCGTGTCCACGCCCACGGGCAAGCCCACCAGGCGGATCAGCACCCGGTTCAGGAATCCCCGGCGGAAGACGGCGCTGTGGGCCGCGTCGTGCAGGGTATTCATGGCCAGCGCCATGGCCGCGACCAGGCAGGCGACATAGCTGGCGACAAACGGCCAGGTGCTGCCGGCATTCAGCGCCAGCGCATACAGGCCCACCGCCAGCGCGGCCAGGAACACGGTTTTCGCATGCAGGCGCGCGTCGCCGAAGCGGTGCGTTCCTTCATCCGCCAGATAGGCGTCGGCGCGGGCGCGCAATTCGCGGCGGAAGGCGGAGTCGCGGGCAGGCTGAAAGCGCAGGGGCGGCAGCGAAGGTACAGGCTGCGTCACGCGCGCGTCCCCGCTGCCGCCGGCCACCACAGGCGGCGCGCGCCATCGAGGCCATGCGCCAGCAGCGCGGCCAGAAACACCATGCCCCACACGTCGCGCGCGCCATACCAGCCCAGGTACAGGGCCGGCATGGCCAGCGCGATGGCGACCCAGGCGATGGCGCCCCAGCGGCGCGCGTCGGACAGGCCGCCCAGCGCCAGGGTGCCGCCGAAGATCAGCGCGAACAGAATCGCCTGCTGCGCGCCGGCCAGCACCGCTTCATGGTTGACGTAATAGATCACGAGACCAAACAGGATCACGCCGCCGATGCCGATGAACAGCTCGGGCACGTGGAAGGTGCCGCGCGACTGCCAGTGGGGGAAGCGCGCGCGCAGCCATGTGAACAATTTCCCGTTGCTGGCCAGCAGCGGGTTATGCGTGGGTGTCATGCCCTTCACGCCATAGCGCATTTCCACGCCCTCGAGTTCCGGCTGGAAGCTGCCGAACAGCCTGTCCCACAACAGCAGGGTGCCGCCGAAATTGCGGTTGATGTAGCGTTTATCGGTGCCATGGTGCACGCGGTGGTGCGACGGCGTGACCATGAAACGATCGAGGATGCCGGATTTGTTCACCAGCGCATTGTGGTTGTAGAACTGCACCGTGTAATGCAAGGACGAGACGACAAGGAAGATTTCCAGCGGTACGCCCAGCACGGCCAGGATGGCGATGAAGGGGAAATTCGTCAGCGACGAATACCAGGAATTGCGCACGCCCAGCGACAGGTTGAAATGCTCGCCCTGGTGGTGCACGACGTGCACGGCCCACAGCAAAGGAATCTTGTGGTGCAGCCGGTGCATCCAGTAAAAGCACAGGTCCCAGGCAAAAAACGCGAATATCCATTGCGCCGCCACGGGCCACTGGTCGACGACGTGCAGGTTCGCATGGCGCAGCAGCAGGGCGAAGGCCGCCACTTCCACGCCGCGGAACACCCACATCAGGATGTGGCCGGAATTGAGGTTGAAGATCACGTCCTTCCACGGCACGGGCGTCTTGCGTACCCATTTGAGTATCAGCAGTTCGGCCAGCACGAAGGCCAGCATGATCAGGAACGACAGGGCAAATGGATTCATCATGGTGCGGTTTTGATGGAAACGGCGCGGCGGGCAGCCAAGGATACCTGCATTTTCGCCAGCATGCCGCCAGCGATGCCAACAGCCAGGCCGGCGGCCAGGTCGATGCTCACGTGCCGGCGCAGCGCGATGATGGCGTAGCAGATGGCCACGCCCAGCACCAGCGCCAGCGCGGAGCGCAGCGGTTGGCGTTTGTCGCACAGGGCCCATACGCACAGCAGGGTCAGGGCGCCGTGCAGCGACGGCAGGCAGTTTTGCGTGGAGTCAAACGACTGCAGCATGCGCAGCGCCTGCGTGCTCCACGCATTGCCTTCGCCCACGGGCGGGTAGGCGAGCGTGGTCGGATACAGCAGGAAGACCACCCCGCACAGGACGGCGGAAAGCGCCATGGCGCGCGCCAGCCAGCGCACGCGCGCCGCATCGGCCGCCAGGTAGGCGTAGGGGATCAGGATGAAAAACGACAGGTACAGCCAGATGGCAGAGTCGCTGTAGGGGATGGCGCGGTCGAGCGCCGTTTCCGGCAGGAGTACCCCCTGCCCTTGCAGCAAATCGCTGGAAAAATACACGAGGCCGACGCTGCCCCAGCCGGCCAGCAAGTGCAGCAGGCGGGAGTACAGCGTCATGGTGTCTACAGATTTCATGCGGTCGCAAGGCGCCGGATGCGGCGCCGTTTCATGGTGGGGTCAAAAGGAGGCAGTTCGCCGCTCATCGTCCAGGCGAGGCCGTCGGTAGCCGCGCCCAGGCCCTGCAGCACTGTTGCCAGGTGCGCGCGCAGGGCTGCCAGGCCGGCATCGTCCAGCGCCGCATGCAGTTGCAGGGCCGCTTCGCCCGACTGCAGCAGGCGGTAATCGGCGTCCGGCGGCAAGGCTTGCGCGAACGCGCGCGTCAGCACGTCGGCAAACACGGCGATGGGGGCGCCGCCGCGTGCAGAGGGAAGCAGCAGCATGTCGTCGCAGCGCCCTTCGATGCCGTCGATGGCGCGCGTGGCGCGGCCGCACGGGCATGGCGCGGCGCGCGCGATCAAAATATCGTCCAGGCGGTAGCGCACGATAGGCTGCGTGATGCGCGTAAAGTCCGTAATCACGGGCACGAAGCGGCGCTGTTCCGCATCGAGCCATTGCGGCTCGATGTGCACGTATTCCTCGTTCAGGTGCAGCACGCCGTGTTCGCAGCTGCTGGCGAGGAAACCCTCGGTCGCCTGATAGATTTCATGCACGGCGCCGAACGCCTGCACGATCAGCGCGCGGTCCTGCGCTTCCAGCACTTCGGCCACGGAGATGACTTTTTTCGGCGCCAGCGCCAGGCGGCCGTCAATGACGCGCAGCGCCAGCTGGCGCAGCACCTGAGCCGGCGCGACGATCACGGATGGCCGGTATTGCGCCAGCCGCGCGCACAGTGCATCGAACGGTTCGAACAGATCGTAAAAGGCAAAGGTCAGCCACGGCGAACGCACGGCCGTGTACAGATTGCTGTTCGCGCGCAGAAACAGGGCCACGCGCTCGCCGGAAAACAGGCCGTCGGGCAGCGCCTTGGCCAGCATCACGCCCGCCCATTGGGCCTTTTCGCGGGGACTGACGGTAAACACGGCGCGCCGCGACGAGGTACCCGACGACAGGCCCACTGTGATGTCGCCGACGGCCGGCGTGAAGTCGCGGCTACGCTCGGCCGCCATGGCCGCGTCCATCGCCTGCGCCAAAGTCACCCCTTCCGTGTTCATGGCATCGAAATGCTCGAGCATCAGCGCCTTGTTCATCGTCGGCCACTGCGCCAGCGGCAAGTTGCGGTATGGGGCAAAGTAGCGGCTGCGCGCGCACAGCACATCGATGAAACGGGCCAGCTGCTGTTGCTGGTAGGCGTCGAGCTGCGCGCGGTCCGCAAAGCGCAGGCGGCGCGTGCGCCAGTACGACAGCAACAGCCAGACAATACGCTTCACGGGCGGCCCGCCACTGCAATGTAGTCGACCGTGTCTTCGTGCGTGATGCGGATCTGCGCATTGCCCGACCGGTGCAGCTGGTGCAGGCGGTTCAGGGTGGCGTAGTACGGCGCGCGCTTGTGCTGGATGATGAACGACAATTCCGACGGTCCGCGCAACTGCTGGAAGCTTTCCGGCACCCAGGCCGCGTCCGACGCCAGCAAGGTCCAGCCGCCATCCTGCAGCACGAAGGCGCCCAGATGGCCGATGGCGTGGCCGGGCAAGTCGACGATGTAGATCTCGCCCGTGCCGCTGACGTCGCGCCCATGCGTGAATGGCAGCAGGGCCGCCGGCAAGGCCGTCTCGGGCACGCTTTCCACGAAATCCAGGCGGTCCGCGATATCGTTCGGCAGCAGCTCGGGCACGAAGGCCTGGCGCACGGCGGCCACGCCGGACAGGCCGCGCACGGCGTCCCAGCCCGTTTTCGAGGCCATCAGCCGCGCGCCGGGAAAGTCGCGCATGCCGGCGATATGGTCGGCGTGGAAGTGCGACAGCAGCAAGGTGTGGATGTCGCCGGGCGAGACGCCATGCGCGCGCAGCTGGCCGTGCAGCGACTCGTTCTCATCAAACGAAATCGGCGTCACCCACGCATACATGCGGTACACGCCCTTCGACGTGGCCGCGCGGAAGTGCTCGGCGTAGCCCGTGTCCCACAAGTACAGGCCCGCACGCGTTTCGATCAGGTAGGCGCGCGACGGGAAGCAGCGGCTGGCCAGCCCGCTGCCTTTCAAGACCATGCACGAAGGATGCGTGCAATGGCCGACGCGAAACGCGGTGATGCTAGCCATTGCGCTCCTTGCCCACCTTGTGCGCCGCCGCTTCCTGGCGCATCCACTGCGCCGTGCGGGCGATGCCGTCCTGCAGGCTGACGATGGGACGGTAGCCGAGCACCTTGCGCGCCTTGGCGTTATCGAGCGTCATGTCGAAACTGAGCGCGCCGATGCTGTAGGGCGTCAGCGATGGCTCGCGGCGCGTGAAGCGCGAGGCGAACTGCATCAGGCGCGCCGCCACCGCCAGCACGCGGTACGGCACGCTGACGATCTCGAACGGCTGCTGCAGATGGTCGCAGAACAGGGTGCGCAAAATGTCGCACAAACGCGCCGGCTCGCCATTCGTGATATTGAAGGCGGCGCCGGAAGCGATGGTCTTGTGCACGGTGGCCAGCCACATCGCGTGCACGACGTTGTCGACATAGGTGACGTCGATGGTGGCCGCGCCGCCATTGGGCAGCGGCAGCTTGCCGCCGCGCTCCTGCAGCACCCTCGCCAGGCGCGGGATCAGGACCTGGTCGTGCGGGCCGAAGATGGCGCGCGGGCGCAGGATCACGCATGTCATGCCACGCTGGCGATCGACGCACTCCTGCACCAGTTTTTCCGCCATCGCCTTGCTGCGCGCGTAGGCGTTGACGAAGGCGTCGGGGCGGAAGGATTCCGGCACCTCGTAGCGGTTGCGGTAGTCGAAATAGATGGCCGGGGTGGAGATATGCACGAAGCGCGCCACGTGCAGGCTGGCGGCCGCCCGCAGCAGCTGGGCCGTGGCCGTGACGTTGGCGGCGATGAAGTCGCGCTCCGCGCCCCAGGGCGACGACAGCGCGGCGCAGTGCCAGACGGTGTCCATGCCGCGCACGAGTTCGTCGACCTGGCGCGGCGTGGCCTGCGCCAGGTCGAGCGCGACGAATTGCGCGCCCATGCGTTCGAGTTCGCGGCCCACGGCGGCGTTGCGGCCTGTGGCGCGCACTTCCACGCCCTGCGCCAGCAGGGTGCGCACGGCATTGCGCCCCAGCCCGCCCGTCGCTCCCGTGACCAGTATCCGCCTCATCGCCCCACCTTCACAGGTCAAGTATCATGCCGCCAATGGTCAGGCCAGCGGCCGTGCCCATCATCAGCAAACGCTGGCCTGCCACGGCCCGCCCCGTCATCACCGCCTCGTGCAGGGCGGTGGGCAAGGACGCGGCCACCTGGTTGCCATGCGTTTCAAAGATCTTGATGATTTTAGCATCGGGAACGTCGAGGATGCGCGCCGCATGCGCGAGGCCCAATGGGCTGGCCTGGTGCGGCACGACCACGTCGATTTTTTCCAGTCCCGCGCCCGACTCAGCCATCAGTTCCGCCAGGAAATCCGGCATCACCTTGACGGCCAGGCGGAACACGGCCTTGCCATCCATGCGGAACAGATAGTCGCCCGGTTCGCAGCCGTTGCGCGGGTTGCGCTCGGTGCCGCCGCCGCGGATTTCGCAGTAGCGCCGCCCTTCCGGATACGTGCCCATCTTGTAGGCGCGGATGCCCGCGCTGCCGTCGCCCCGCTCGACGATGACGGCGGCGGCGCCGTCGCCAAAGATCATCGACGCTTCCGGCTCGCTCCAGTCGACCCCGCGCGACGCGAGGTCGGACGAAACGATGGCGATACGCCGGTAGGCGCCGCCGGCCAGCATGGACGCGGCCACGCGGAAGGCGGCCATGAAACTGAGGCAGCTGGCGTTGACGTCGAAGCTTTGCGTGCCAGGCGGCAAGCCCGCGTGTTCGGCCACGAAGCAGGCCGTGTTCGGCAACGCCTGCTCGGGCACGCCGCAGGCGCAGATCAGAAGATCGATGTCGGCCGGACGCAGGCTGGCATTCTTCAGCGCGTCGAGCAGGGCGGCGGCGCCCAGCTGGCTTTGCGATTCGTCGGGTGCGGCGACAAAGCGCGACAGCACGCCGCTCTTGCGCAGGGTATAGCCGGCCGGGTGGCCCAGTTTCAGGTCCAGGCTGGCGGAGGTAACGCTGTGCGACGGCACGGCTTTGCCCGTCGCGATCAGGCGAACTGGAATCATGTTGGCCTTAAAAAAGTAAAGTAAATACGGTGGATGAAGGGTTCAGGCGCTAATCGCGTGCCAGCGGCGGCAATGCGACACCACAGTTCTTGCAGAAATTGGCATCGTCGTCGAGCCCTTCTTTCAGGCATGTGGGGCAGGTACGCGTGGTGACCAGCTTGGAGCTGCGCTGTACCGTCATCTCGGCGCTGATAATGCCGGTAGGCACAGCCAGGATGCCCCAGCCCAGCAACATCATCAGCGAGGCGATGGTGCGCCCGATGTCGGTCTTCGGCGTGATATCGCCGAAACCCACCGTGGTCATGGTGCTGATGGCCCAGTAGATCGACGTGGGAATACTGCTGAAACCGTTATCCGGCCCTTCCACGACGTACATCACTGTGCCCAGCAGAAAGACCACCATCATGACGAACGACAGGAAAATGAGGATCTTGCGCCGGCTGGCCAGCAAGGCCCGCCCCAGCACCGTATATTCATGCACATACGACGTGAGCTTGAGGATACGGAACATGCGCAGCAGGCGCAAAATGCGCACGTCGATCAGCACGTGCGCGCCCGGCAGCAGCAAGCCGATGTAGGTCGGCACGATGGCCAGCAAGTCGATAACGCCGAAAAAACTCTTGGCGTAGCGCACCGGATGCTGCAGGCACGACAGGCGGGCGAAATATTCGATGGTGAATAAAATCGTGAAAAACCATTCGAGCGCCGTCAGCCAGGTGCCATAGCGCTCGGCCACGGAGGCGACACTGCTGAGCACGACCACCGTCACGCTGATCAGGATGGCGGCGATCAGCAGCAAATCGAAGGCGCGGCCCGTGCGCGTTTCCGCCTCGAAAATGACGGTGTACACCCGCTCGCGCCAGCCCCGCTCGGGCTTGCCAAATTTTTGCTGCGTTTCCTGCGCCGCCAGCTGCTGCGGCGTCAGGGGCGCCGCTCCGCTTTTCGTCGCGGCTTTCATGTGGTTGATGTGCTCATATACTATTATTGTATAGATAATTGACAAAGCACGGCGACACGCACTGTTGCGCTACGGCAGCACTACGACAGCTTTTTCGCCAGCAACACGGCATTGCGCCGGTCGCGCTCGGCTTGCACGATGTCCGTCGTGCGCGCTTCCGACAGGCCCACCTCATGCAATACCGTGGCCGTCAGCTGCAGCGCCGACTCCAGCGCCTCGGGCACGACCAGGGTCGCGCCCGCCTGTATCAGGGCCACGGCATGCGCCTCGTCGCGCGCCCGCGCATACACGGGCAGCTGCGGATATTCGCGGCGGATCGATTTCACGGCGTGCAGCACGGAGGCCGCATGGTCCATCGTCAGCACGACCGCGGCGGCCCGGTCCGCATTCACCTTTTGCAACAGTTCCGCGCGCGACGCATCGCCGAAATACACGGGAAAACCGCGCGGATGCAGGGTCGTCACCAGGCGCGCATCGTTTTCAATCGCCACATACGCGATATCCTGCTCCGTCAGCACCTTGGCCAGCAACTGCCCCACCCGGCCAAAGCCGGCGATGATGACGGTGCTGCCCTGCGGCGGCAGCGCGCCATGCGCCAGGTCGGCCAGCTGATGGTGGTGGCGCCGCTCCCACCAGTTGCCGAACGCGCGCGCCGCCTTGGCCAGCGCCGGCGTGGCGAACAGGCTCAGGCCCACCACCAGCATGACGAACTGCGCCACCTGCGGGCCGATCAGTTTGGTACCGAGTGCATACGCGACGACGATGAAGGCGAATTCGCCGCCCTGCCCCAGCAGCACGCCTGTTTCCACGGCGCGCCCCCAGTGAAAGCCGCCGATGCGGAAAATCACACTGATAACCAGGGCTTTCAAGGCAAACAGGCTCAGCACGGCCAGCGGAATCAGCACGGGCGACTTGAGGATTTCGCGCACGTCGATCTGCATGCCCACCGACATGAAGAACAGCCCCATCAGCAAGCCCTTGAAGGGCTCGATCGTCACTTCCACTTCGTGGCGAAACTCCGTTTCCGCCAGCAGCAGGCCGGCCAGCAAGGCGCCCAGCGCCATCGACAAGCCCGCCAAATACGTCAGGCCGGCGATGCCCAGGGTGCTGAGCAAGGTCAGGGCCATGAACACGTCGGGCTGGTGTTTCTTGACGAAGAACTGGAACAGCGGGCGGATCACGCGGCGCCCCAGCAGATAGATCAGCAGGATGGCGCCCGCCGATTTCACGGCCGCAAAGCTGAGCAGATACGCCAGGTCGTCGCTGCGCCCGCTGGCGAACACGTCGATCAGGATGAACAGCGGCACCACCATCAAATCCTGGAACATCAGAATGGAAAAGCCCGCCTGGCCGGCCGGCGTCTGCAAGGAACGCTGGTCGGTCAGCAACTGCATCACGACGGCCGTCGACGACAGCGACAGCACCAGGCCCAGCACGATGGACGCTTCCAGCGACAGGCCAAAGTAGTAGGCCACGCCACCGATCAGGCAGGCGCTGACGGCCACCTGCCCCACGCCCGCGCCGAATACCCAGCGCCGCAGCGCCCACAGCCGTTCCGTCGACAGTTCCAGGCCGATCATGAACATCAAGAACATCACGCCCAGCTCGGCCAGGCCGCTCACCTGCTCGGCCCGCACGAACGAGAAATACGTGAGCCACGTGAAATCGCCGGCCCACAGGCCGAAGCCGAACGGGCCGAACAGGGCGCCCACGGCGAGGAAGCCGAGCACCTGGTTGACCTTCAGGCGTTGCAATAGCGGAATAAAAATCCCGGCCAGGGCGAGAAACAGCAGGGTTTCTCGCAAATACGGTAAGGCGTGCTGCTCTTCCAAAATAATCCTAACGAAATATCATTGTTGCTGAATTGGTAGTGTCGCATGCTGGACCGTGGCAAAACAGGCGCACACGCGATATTTTTTGCTTAATAGCAACACATCCGTTCTCTATTTCGGCCGCGCCAGCATGTCCGCGCGAGGACGGTCCCAGCCCGGCACGTAGGCGGGGCATGGCCGGCTGCGGAACTGTTGCAATTCGACGGTCGTAAAATTGGGCTGCATGCCAGGATTAAAACGCACGTCCGTCAACTTGTCCGCATTCAACCTGGGCATGCGCGCAAAGCGGAACCAGGCGTCGACATAGCAATTGTCTTCCTGCAAGGCGCGCAAGGCGGCCAGGCTGCCCGCCGCCCGTGCGGACACGGCGATGCCGGGCGCCAGTTGCTGCTCCTTCTTGCCCGTCTCGGCCAGCCCGGCCGGGCAAGCGGCGGGCGCCAGCGATTCGGGCAGCAGGCTCAGGGTGCCGCGCCGCAAGGTGTACGCGTCCGCCTTGGCGTCCGTCTTGCTGTCGAGCGAGACATAGATCCAGCACAGCGGGTTGCTGGGGAATGCCGTCATCGACACGTCCCACACGCGCGTGCCCGGATCGAACCGCTGCACAGCCGCCTCGATGCGCGTACGGCCGAGGGCGGAAGCCACGCCCTGCGTACCGATGAAGGTGGCCGCCAGCGCGAAAGCCAGCAGCAATGGACCGCGTCCCCGTTCGCCGGCCCGTCCCTGCAGCACGGCCAGGATCACGCCCAGCCCCAGCAGCACGGCCAGCGAGGCGGGCGCCAGATAGGTTTTATAGGTGAAGAAACACAGGGCCGCCGCCAGCCCCGCCAGCAGCACGCTTTTGACGATGCCATAACGCAAGGACATGATCACGGGCACGCCCAGCAGCACCCAGAACATCGGTTCGACAATGAAGACCATGTCGCCATACAGCCAGCGGCTGTCAAACGGATAGAACGGGTGCAAGCCATAGGAATTGAGGAAATCCATGCTCATGTGCAAGCAGAATCCCAGCAGCAGGCAAGCGGCCAGGCCGATGCGGGCGGGCACGCTTTCCTTCAGCAGACGCCGCGCGCCCGGCCATAGCAGCCACAGCAGGGCCAGCAAGATCAGCGCCTGGGGCAAGGCCAGCAGCAAGGTGTGCGTGTGGCCGCGGTGGTGCAGCATGTAGCCGAACGGACGCGGCAGCAGCCGGGTCAGCACCAGATCGAGGTCGGGCGCGTTGCTGGCAAACCATGCCGTAAAGAGAAACAGCGCACGCCGGGTGCGCTGTGCGGGGGCTTGCGGCTCGGGCGGCAGGCTGCGGTGTACCAGTTCGCCGACCCCGAGGCCGATGACCGAATGCGTAATATTATCCATCGGGCAATTTTACAGGATGCCCGCCCCGGCGCGCTTTTGCGCTGTGACTTGCGCTACAGCTTTTCCAGTTCCGGGCCGCGCATGCCCACTAGCAAGGCGCGGCCATCGGACAGCACGCGGAACTCGCCATAGCGTGCCTTTTCCCAGCGCGCCGCCTCGCCTTCCTTGAAGAACCAGGCATCGCTGACCAGCACCCAGTTCCCATCCTTCGGCGTCAGCTCGAGCAGGAGTTCACCGGGTGCCAGCGCCTCTTTGGTGTACGGGCGCAGCAGTTCCGCCACCCCGCGCGCATCGCGCCTGGCCACGACGAAGGGCCGGCCGGGCGCCCGCTCCACACTGGCCAACGTGCTCAGCACGCCCAGGTTGACGAAATTGAGGCGCATGTAATCGCCCTGCATCAGCGAGCGGGGATCGACGGGTTCCAGCGCCACGAAGATTGCCTCCCCCTTGGCAATCAGCTGCTCTTTTTGCCAGATGCCGCCATTGGCGACCAACAACACCAGCAGCAACCCGCCCAGCACGCCCAGGCGCGCGGCGCGGCGCTCAAGCGCCACGTCCGCCGGTTTACTTTCCACCAGATGCAGCACGGCGCCGCGCGTGGCCAGCCACGACAGCGCGCACAGCACGGCGCCCGCTATCGCCAGCAGCGCCGCCTTGCTGGCCAGCGGCCAGGCCAGCTGGTAATAAAAGCTGCCGATGATCCACGCCGCCGCCAGCGCGGCCGCCACGGCCACGCGCGAGCGCCCGCTCGTCACGCAATACGCAAGGATCAGCAGCACGGGCCCCAGCCCCGGCATGAACCACGACAGCACGATCAGCACCAGCGCCACGCCGATGGCGGGCAACTGGCGCAGTGCGGGCCAGCGCCATCCCGTCCAGGCGGCGGCCGCCGCAGCCAGCACGAGCGACACGCCATTCAAGGCCTGCGCATACCAGGCAGCACCCTGGTGCCGGGTCACTTCGCGCGCCACTTCGCCGGCAAAGCCACCGCCCAAGGCACCGCCCAGCATGAAGGTCATGCCGGACCAGAAGACCAGCCCCAGCAGGATCGCCAATACCCACCCCGTCGACAGCGATTCCAGGAAGGCGGCGACGGGCGCGCCGCGGCCATCATTGAACGCTTGCTTCTGCAGCCAGTGGGCGGCCAGCCACAGTGCCAGGGCCAGCATCCAGGCAAAATACAGTTCCGTGGGGTCGTTCTCGAAAATCCAGTCGCGCGTGCTATCGACGATGCCCAGCCCCAGCAAGCCGCAGGCGACCAGTCCCAGCAGCACGCGCAGCCAGTCGCGCGGCAAGGCGGCGGCGGCCACCAGGCACGCCAGGCATAGCAGCAGCAACGCCGTCTGCGTGGAATAGTCGCGGTACAAGGCATAGCCGAGCAAGCCGCCGCCCACAAGCAGGCAGGGCACTGCCAGTTGCTCGACAAACAGCGCCACGCCGCGCGTGCGGATCAGCAGCACGGCCACCACCAGCACGATGGCGGCCACGACATACGCGCCGGGACCATGGCGCACGATACTTTCCAGGCCCACGCCCAGCGCAATCATCAGGGGAATGGCGGCCAGCCAGGCGCCGAAGGCCGTCATCAGCACCAGCGGCCACGGCCGAACATCCTGCACGGGGCGGGTGGCGTTGGGCGGCAGCAGGCCCGCGCGCGTGGCGTCGTCGATCAGGGTGGCGAGCGCATCGGTTCGTTGAGTATTGATATTGCTCATACCGCCTCCCGGCGCGTGCGCCACAGGATACCTTGCACGGTCAGCGCCAGCAGCACGGCGGCCAGCAAGCCCAGCACGGTCAGCGCGCCGACGCCATCGCCTTGGCCGTTGAACAGCACGTGCGTCAGGCCGCCCACCAGCAAGATGTTGATACCGAGCGCCACGGCGCTCAGGCCGAACACGTCAAAGAACCGGCCGGTGGCCAGCAGGACGCCGGCGACGAGCAGCAAGCCCAGTCCGGCCCAGTACGGCGACTCGATCTCATTGCCGAACAGGGCGCTGACGGCCGTGCCCGTGATGAGGATGGTGGCCAGCACCAGGCCCAGGCGCAGGGCCCAGTTGCCCGCGCCCGTCCAGCGCGCCAGCAGGGGCGAGACAAACGCACAGGCAAGCAGCACGGCCAGCCAGCCGCTGAGGAAAATGCTCAGGTCGGACGAATCGATGCGCCAGCTATGGCGCACATGGGCCTGCATCCACAGCGTGACGGCCGTCGACAGTACCAGCATCCACGGCGTCCACAGCACATCGCTGCGCGCGACAAAACACAGGGGCAAGGCCAGCACGGCCCACAGGGCGAACAGCTGCCACGGATCGGCGCCCGTCTGGTAGGTCTGGCCGAAGTAAGCGAACAGGCCGCCGATGGCCAGCAAGGCCAGCAACAGCAAGGGAACGCGCGCCTTGGGCACGGCAAACGCGCCCACGCAGGCGGCGGCAAACACCGCTTGCAGCAAGGCAAAGCGGCCCATACGGCCGAAGTCTTCCCAATTGGCGGCCACCCAGCAGATCAAGCCCATGCCCAGCAAGGCGGCGCCCAGCACGGCCACGCCGCGCGGCAGCCAGTGGGCCAGGCGCGCCGGTTCGCGCTGGAAACCGGCCACTTCCTGCAACTGCCGGGTTTGTTGGGCATCGAGCGCATGGGCCGAGGCGAGTTGGTACACGGCGAGGCGTAAATCCATCGTCTGCTTTCTATTGATTTTTAGTATGGAAAGAAAGTGTCAGCGCTCGACGCTGACGCCGCGCCAGAAGGCGACGTGGCCGGCAATTTGCTTGGCGGCATCCTTGGGCTGGGGGTAATACCAGGCCGCGTTGGCATTGACCTGGCCCTCGACGACGAGGTCGTAATAGCTGGCCGTGCCCTTCCACGGGCAGACGCTCGTGTGGCTGCTGGGACGCAGGTAGTCCTGCGTCACCGCCGACAAAGGAAAATATATATTGTTTTCAACGACTTGCACCTGCGCATCGGTCGCTTGCGCGATGACGGCGCCATTCCAGCGGGCTGTTGGCATTTGGCTATCCTCCTTCACTGCGGAGTGTAGCCGAAATTAACCGTCATGGCGCGCGCCATTGGCGCCTGGTTCAGGCGCCCGCGATGATCTGGCGCAAGGCTTGCTCGAACACTTCAGGCGGCTGGCCGCCGGAAATCAAATGGCGCTCGTTGATGATGACGGCCGGCACCGAGTTGATGCCGTTCTGCTGGTAGAACTGCTCCTGGGCGCGCACCTCGTCCGCATAGGCGTTCGATGCCAGCACGTCGGCCGCTTTCACGGTGTCTAGCCCCACTTTGCCGGCCACGGCCAGCAGCACCTCGTGCGACGACGGATCCCGGCCTTGGGTGAAGTAGGCATCGAACAGCGCCATCTTGAGTTCCTTCTGGCGCCCTTCCAGAGCGGCCCAGTGCAGCAGACGGTGCGCGTCAAACGTGTTGTAGATGCGGCCGCGCTTGTCCATGGCGAAGGTAAAGCCCAGCTGTTCGCCGCGCGCGCGGATCGCTTCGCGCGATTGCGCCATCTGTTCCGGAGTGGAACCGTATTTGCGGGCGATGTGTTCGCCGATGTCCTCGCCTTCGGGCGGCATGTTGGCGTTCAGCTCGAAAGGCTGGAAGTGGATGTCGGCCTGGACGGTGTCTTGCAGCTTGGCCAGTGCCTGCTCCAGCGATTTCAGGCCGACCACGCACCAGGGGCAGGAAACGTCGGAAACGAAATCGATACGGACGGGAGTGGGAGTGGAAACAGTCATGGTGGGCAGCCTTTGCGCGGGTCGGTGGCGGCCGCACCGCGCGGCGCCGCAAGCACAGCATATGCGTGCGGGCCGCGGGAAATCAAGCGCTTACTTTTTCTTGGCGGGCGCCTTGGCCGCATCCTTCTTGCCGCCGATCTTGCTTTCCTTGCCAGAGAGCAAGTTCGCGATATTCTGGCTGTGACGGTAAGCGAGCAGCACGCTCATGACGATGACGGACAGCAAAATGGGATCGACGCCGAACAGCAAGCCATAGTAAAACGGCGCGAACAGGGCCGCCACCAAGGCTGCCAGCGAGGAATAGCGGAATGCGTAGGCGATGATCAGCCAGGTGGCCAGGGTTGCCAGGCCCAGCCATGGATTGATGCCCAGCAGCACGCCGAGGGCCGTCGCCACGCCCTTGCCGCCGACGAAGCGGAAGAACACGGGCCACAGATGGCCGAGGAAGACGGCGATGGCCACCAGGGCCACGGCCGTGTCGCCCACGCCCAGCGCGCCGGCAAAGTGGTCGGCCAGGAACACGGCCAGCCAGCCCTTGGCGCCATCGCCCAGCAGGGTCATGATGGCGGCGCCCTTGTTGCCGCTGCGCAGCACGTTGGTGGCGCCCGGATTTTTCGAGCCATAGGTGCGCGGATCGGCAATGCCGTAGACCTTGCTCATCACCACGGCAAACGATATCGAGCCAAGCAAGTAAGCGGCCACTGTCATTGCCACGGTTGTGATTACTGGATTCATTTCTTCCCTTTATTGTGTTTATTACACCAGCATCGAGGCTGGCGCAGCAGAATATACACCAGCGCCCCGCCTACGGACAGGGCGGGAACTGGTTTTCTTAGTCCTGCAAGGCGCACTGCACCGGCCTGGCTTGCAGCAAATCAACAAGCACCTGCGGCGCCAGCGAGACGAGAAAACCGCGCCGCCCGCCATTGATGTAGATACGCGGCAATTCCAGGATCGATTGCTCCACGTACACGGGCATGGCTTTCTTGGTGCCGAACGGCGAGGTGCCGCCTATCATGTAGCCGGAATGGCGCTGCGCCACGTCGGGCTTGCACGGCTCGACGGATTTGCAGCCGATACCGCGTGCCAGGTTCTTGGTCGACACCTTGCAATCGCCATGCATGAGCACGATCATCGGCTTGGCCGCCTCGTCCTGCATCACCAGGGTCTTGATCACATCGTGCTCGGGCACGCCAAGTTCGCGCGCCGACACGCTGGTGCCGCCGTGCTCTTCGTACGGATACGGGTGTTCTTCGAAGGAAACTTGATGCTTGCGCAGCAACTGCGTCGCCTGGGTTTCGGAAATATGCTCTTTTTTAGCCATGCGTGATACGCTGATCGTTCAGTGAGGAGTGCTAATTATGCAGGAAGAAATCCGCTTTGCCACATTCAATGTCTGCAACCTTGCCCCCGCCGGGGCGAAATTGTATGACAACCTGGAACCGTTGAGCCCGGCGCAATACGAGGCCAAGGCGGAGTGGACGGCGCGGCAGATCGACCTGCTCGACGCCGACGTGATCGGATTCCAGGAAATTTTCTTGCAGGCGGCCCTGCGCGACGTGCTGTCGCGCACGCGCCATTACCGCGCAGCCACCGTGGCCGGTTACGACGCAATGGATATTGCCGGACGCATGCTGCCCACGGTGGCGCTCGTGTCGCGCCTGCCGCTGGTGGACGCCGGTGTGGCCTGGTCGGATTTCCCCGCCGGCGTAAGCATATCCGCCGAGGACAACGCCTGCCGCTTCGCCCGCGCGCCTCTGCACGTGCAGATCATCTTGCCTGGCGGACAGCTCACGGACGTGGTCGTCGTGCACTTGAAATCACGCCGGCCCGACTACCGCCATGGCGACGGCAACGATGCGGCCGCCTACGCGCTGGCCAACCTGCGCTCGCTGCAGCGGCGCGGCGCGGAAGCCGTGGCCCTGCGCATGCTGGCAAGCGAGCTGGGCCACAGCGGCCGTCCCCGCATCGTGCTGGGCGACTTCAACGACATCGCCAATGCCGTCACCACGGCCATCGTCATGGGCGCGGGCGCGCCGTGCGAACCCGGCATGGAAATGCGCGCGCGCCTGTACGACGCCAACGCCATCCAGCTGCGCCAGGATGCCTTGCGCCACGTGGGCTACACGAATATCCACGACAGCGCCTACATGACGATCGACCACATCCTCGTGTCCGAACATTTTCATCCCGCCTCGCCGCGCGCCATCGGCGTGCTGCAGGAAGTGACTTATCTCAACGACCATTTACTGCTGGGCTTGCCGCATGCATCCGACCATGGCCAGGTGCTGGCGCGCATCAAGCTGCTGGGAAACATTCACTAATGCAGTAATTAATGCAGCAACCTCGCCAGCGCGCTGCCCTCGACTTGCGCGCTGGCAAAGCGTCCCTGGTATTGCTGGCAGCCCTGCCCCCGCAGATACGCGAGTTGCTGCGCCGTTTCCACGCCTTCGGCGATCACCGTCAATTGCAGCTCGCGCGCCATGGCGATGATGGTGGCGGCGACGGCCGTGTCGGACTCGCCCGCCGCGCCGTCCGCCGCGGCGGGCAGGAACGAGGGGTCGATCTTGAGTTTATCCACCGGATAATGGCGCAGATTGGCCAGGCGCGAATAGCCGGTGCCGAAGTCGTCGATGGCCAGCCTGGCGCCCAGCCCGCGCAGCTGCGCCAGCACGCCGGCCAGGCGCGCGCCGCCCTTCATCAGCAACGATTCCGTCACTTCCAGTTCCAGGCTGGCGGCAGGCAAACCCGACACGGCCAGCGCTTCTTGTACGCTGAGCAATAAATTATTGTGCAGGCATTGCGCCGGCGACAGATTCACGGCCACTCTCCAGGCATGGCCAGCATCGTGCCAGGCCCGTGCGCGCAGACAAGCGTGGCGCAGCACCCAGTTACCGATCGACACCATCAAGCCGCATTCCTCGGCCACGGCGATGAAGCGCTCGGGCGGCAGCACGCCCAATTGCGGGTGATGCCAGCGCAACAGCGCTTCCGCGCCGAGGATCTGCCCGCTGGCCACATCGAGCGCGGGCTGGAACTCGAGCACGAATTCATCGCGGCCCAGCGCTTCGCGCAAGCCCTGCTCCAGGCTGGCCCGCTCGACGATTTGCGCATTCATTTCGGCATTGAAAAACTGGAAATTGTTGCGCCCGTTCTCCTTCGCGTGGTACATGGCGATGTCGGCGTTGTGCACGAGGGTATCGATGCCGTCGCCATCGCTGGGAAAGATGGCCACGCCGATCGACGTCGATACATGCAGTTCGTATTCGCCCAGCTGGTACACCTGCGTCACGGCATGCAGCAGGCTGGCCGCCACGTGGGCCACCTGGTCGATGCCGCCCACCTCGGCCAGGATGATGACGAACTCGTCGCCGCCATGCCGGCTGACCGTGTCGACGCCGCGCACGCAGCGCACGAGGCGCCGCGCCACTTCCTTGAGCAGCAAGTCGCCCACGTGGTGGCCCATGCTGTCGTTGATGTGCTTGAAGTGGTCGAGGTCCAGGTACAGGATGGCCAGCATGCTCAGCTTGCGCCGCGCGGCCGCCAGCGCCAGCGACAGCCGGTCCAGCAGCAGCACCCGGTTCGGCAAGTCGGTGAGGAAATCGTGCTCGGCCAGGTGGCGCGTGTGTTCCTCATTCTTCTTGCGCTCGCTGATATCGCTGAGGATGGCCAGGTAATTGCTCAATTGTCCCTGCGGGTCGCGGATGGCCGTCAGCGACAGCCAGGCCGGGTAGCGCCCGCCCGCCTTGCGCTGGCCCATGATGTCGCCTTGCCAATAGCCGTTCGCCTCGACTTCATCCCACACGTGGTCGAAAAACGCGGGCGCGTCCGGCTCCACGCCGTGCGGGACGAAGGGTTTGCCCAGCATGTCGTCCAGGCTGTAGCCGCTGATCTCGCTGTACGCGGGATTCATGCTGACGACCCGCTGCTGCGGATCCATCACCACGATGGCTTCGCGCGCATGTTCGACCACCTGCGCCGACAGGTACAGGGCCCGCTCGGCCAGTTTGCGCGAGGAAATATCGCGGATCACGGCATAAAACAGATAGGTGTGGTCGAGCGTGACGGACGTGAGCAGCACTTCGCCCCAGAACAGCTCGCCGGTGCACGTCTGATAACGCCAGTCGTAGCGGCAGTTGCCGTCGGCGTGGGCTTGCGCCGCCAGCTGCGTGCCGCGCAACGAGGACAAGGCGCCATCGGGCTGGCGCAAGGGCGAAAAGTCGCTGAGGCGGCGTCCCAGCAACCGTGGCCGGTCTTCGCATCGGAACAGGGCAATGGCGGCCGGATTCGCCTCGGCGATATGCTCGTCGCGCAACAGCAAAATGGCGTCGGCCGATTTCTCGTACAACTGGCGGAAATTGTCGCCCATCAGCAACAAGGCGCCCTGCGCCGCGCCTTCCTGGCCGCCGGCCGTGATGTCGACATCAACGCAGACCACTTGCCGCACACGCCCGGATTGGATGACGGGAAACACGGTGGAGCAGATGCAGCGCGGCGCGGCCCCGTCTGCATCGAGCTTCCACAGGCGCGTACTGCGCGCCTTGCCGCTTTCCCACACGGCCGTCAGTTCGCCCACCGCCGCCTCGGCCACGCTGGCGGCGCCGGGCAGCGCGGCGGCCACTGTGGCCCACGGCTGGCCGAGCGCCAGTTCGGCCGCCACGCCATACAGGCGCGCCGCGCCAGCGCTCCAGTAGCGCACCATGCCGTCGCGGTCGATGCCGCGCACGGCCAGGCCGGGCGCCTGTTCGATCGCGGCAACGACGATCGACAGCAAATCGAGCGCCTTGCCGGCCGGCCCCGCCTGCGGTTCGGCCGCGGCCAGCAAACGGCCCGGCGACGGGGCGGCTCCGGCAATCCGATCAGACATCAGGCCCCCTGTGGCGCGGCCGCGCGGCAACCGGCGGGCGTATGGCCTGTCCGGTGGCGCAACCATCCCGACCATTCTTGCGCGCCGGCGAATCGGCTTCTTGAGGATGCGCAAGCATCGTGACGCGCACGACGCGCATGCTGGCCGTGGTCTCCGGTCGCCGTTTTTTGCATTCCAGCCCCGATTTTGTGCAATCTGTCGCACGGCGATGGCGGCCGGGCTTGAATCTTCCTAAAGTGGCAACATGCGCATCGCCGTGAACGGCCGCAGCGGCAGGCGTGCTGTCTGCGGCCGCCACGGTGATGCGCTACCCGAATTCCCCCGGCCTGCCGCAGGCCGGCCGCACCGAGACCTGGCGCCGAACCCCTGCGCCGCTCCTGATTAAAAAAACCTATGAAAAACGAGACCCTGCCCCCCGCCTCCCCCCTTGCCGCCACGCGCCGCCGGCGCTGGCGCACGCCCGTCTTGATCCTGATCGTGCTGGGCCTGGCCGGCGGCGGCTGGACGGTGATGCAATCGAAGCAGCAGGCCGCCAAGGCGGCCGAGCAGCAGGCGAGCAAGAAGAAGGAGCAGGAAAAGACGCCCGTGCATGAACTGGCGCAGGGCGACGTGGCCGCCATCGATGCGCGCGCCCTCAGTATCAGCCTGCCCCTGTCCGGCTCGCTGGCGCCCGTGACCCAGGCCACCATCAAGGCCAAGGTTTCCGGCGTGATCGAGGCAACGACCTTGCAGGAAGGCCAGCAAGTGGCCAATGGGCAAATCCTCGTGCGCCTGGACGCGGCCGACTTGCGCGCCCGCCTGACGCAGCAGCAAGCCATGCTGGACGAAGCGCAGGCGCGCCTGTCGATGGCGGCCAAAAATGAAGCGAACAGCCAGGCCCTGCTCAAGCAAAAATACATTTCGCAGACGGCCTACGACACGACGCAGAATTCCGTCGACCTGGCACGCGCCAACGTCAAGTCCGCCGCCGCCATGCTCGACATCGCCCGCATCGCGCTGGCCGACACCATCATCCGCGCACCGATGGCCGGCATCGTCAGCAAGCGCCACCTGCAGGCCGGCGAAAAAGTCTCGCCCGACATGCCCGTCTACACCATCGTCAACCTGGCGCAGCTGACCCTGGAAGCGCCCGTGCCCAGCGCGGAAATCCCCCGCATCAAGCTGGGCCAGGACGTGCACTTCAAGGTCGACGGCTTCGGCGCGCGCGACTTCGCCGGCAAGGTCACGCGCATCAACCCCACCACCGAGAGCGGCTCGCGCGCCATGCTCGTCTACATCGCCGTCGACAATGGCGATGGCGCGCTGCGCGGCGGCATGTTCGCCAAGGGCAGCATCGTCACCGAGCGCTCGCCCGTGGCGCCGCTGGTGCCCCTGACGGCCGTGCGCAATGAAAAGCAGGGCCCCGTCGTGTATGCGCTGGTCAACAACAAGGTCGTCGCCCAGCCCGTCACCCTGGGACTGCGCAACGAGGATGAAGGCTATGCGGAAGTCACATCCGGCCTGGTGCCGGGAGCGAAAGTCATCATCGCCAAGCTCGATGGCGTGAAACCGGGCCACGGCGTGACCTTCGCCGCACCGACGCCCGCCGCCCCCGCCGCGCCGGCAGCCGTGCTGGCACGGAAGGGCTGAGCCATGTGGATGACCAAAGTCAGTATTCAAAACCCCGTCTTCGCCACCATGGTCATGGTGGCGCTGGTGGTGCTGGGCATCTTCTCCTACCGGGGCCTGGGCGTGGAGAGCATGCCCAGCGTGCAGTTCCCGTTCGCCGCCATTGAAGTGAACTACCCGGGCGCCTCGCCCGAGGCCGTGGAAAACGATATCACGCGCCCCATCGAGGACGCCGTCAACACCGTCAGCGGCATCAAGACCATCCGCGCCAACTCGTGGGAAGGACGCGCCGGCGTCTACCTGGAATTCGAGCTGTCGACGAACATGGACAAGGCCATGCAGGACTTGCGCGACAAGGTGGCCCTGGTGCGCCCGCGCTTCCCGAAAGAAGCCAAGGACCCGTTCATCGCCCGCGCCGAAGGCGACAACGAGCGCCCCATCGCCACCATCGTGCTCACAGCCACCGGGCATGACCTGCGCGCGCTGTCGACCATGACGGAGCAGATCATCAGCAAGCGCTTCCAGGGCGTGGCCGGCGTGGGGCAAGTCAAGCTGCGCGGCCTGCGCGCGCGCCAGATCCTCATCAGCATGAAGCCGATCGAACTCAATGCCCAGGGCATCGGCGTCGATGAAGTGATCCGCGCCATCCAGGCCACGAATACCAATCTGCCGGCCGGCTCCATCAGCCATGGCGCGGCAGAGCAGCTGGTGCGCGTGGAAGGCAAGATCAAGGATGCACGCGAATTCGGCAAGATCATCGTTGCGCGCCGCGCCGTCGGCCCCGTCTACCTGGACCAGGTAGCCACCGTCGTCGACGGCGAACAGGAAGAACTGTCGATCTCGCGCATGAACGGCCAGCAGGCCGTGACGATGGAAATCACCAAGGTGCAGGACGCCAACGTGGTGGAAGTGGGCACCGGCATCCTGAAAGTGGCGGCCGACCTGCAAAAAACCCTGCCGCCCGATATCACCCTGCGCGTGCTGGACGACGAATCGGAACGCGTGCAAAGCCAGCTCAATAACGTCAAGCGCACCATCATCGAAGGCGCCGTGCTGACCATGGTGATCGTCTTCCTGTTCCTGCACTCGTGGCGCTCGACCATCATCACGGGCTTGACCTTGCCGATCTCCGTGCTGGCCAGCTTCATCGCCATGAAGGCTTTCGGTTTTACCCTGAACTTTTTGACCCTGATGGCGCTGTCCCTGTGCATCGGCCTCTTGATCGATGACGCCATCGTCGTGCGCGAAAACATCGTGCGCCACCTGGGCATGGGCAAGAACCACTACCAGGCGGCCAACGACGGCACCAATGAAATCGGCCTGGCCGTGATGGCCACCACCTTCGCCATCGTCGCCGTGTTCGTGCCCGTCGCCTTCATGGACGGCATCATCGGCCGCTTCTTCCTGCAGTTCGGCATCACCGTGGCCGTCGCCGTGCTCGTGTCGCTGTTCGTCAGCTTCACGCTCGACCCCATGCTGTCGTCCGTCTGGCGCGACCCCGTCAAGGACCGCTTCAAGTACGTGCCGTGGCTGGGCCGCTTCATGGCCTGGATCGAGACAGGCATCGACCGCCTGCACGTTTGGTACGGCAAGGTGCTGGCAGTGGCCCTGCGCTGGCGCAAGACGACCCTGGCCACGGCCGTGGCCCTGTTCGCGGGCAGCCTGATGCTCGTGCCCATGATCGGCGGCGAGATGTTTCCCGAGACGGACCAGGGCTGGGTCAACCTGCGCTTCAAGACGCCCGTCGGCTCCAGCCTCGAATACACGGATAGCAAAGTGCGCCAGATCGAAACGGCCCTGAAGGAATTCCCCGAGATCGACAGCC
Organism: Janthinobacterium sp. EB271-G4-3-2; assembly: GCF_020858035.1. Taxonomy (NCBI): domain Bacteria; kingdom Pseudomonadati; phylum Pseudomonadota; class Betaproteobacteria; order Burkholderiales; family Oxalobacteraceae; genus Janthinobacterium; species Janthinobacterium sp. EB271-G4-3-2. Next base: position 211,552 of record NZ_JACYMG010000010.1, read on the forward strand.
TGGTGGCCAATATCGGCACGCCCGATGGCCGCAACGCGGCCGAGGTGAACCTGAAGCTGACGGACATCAAGACGCACAAGCGCCGCTCGCAGCAGGAACTGGAAAAGCTGATCCGCGAACGCCTGGCGCCGATTGCCGGCATCACCCTGTCCGTCGGCCAGCGTCCCATCTTCATCGCCATCCTCGGCACGGACGAAGGCAAGCTCGATGCGGTGGCGCACACGCTGATGGACAAGATGCGCAACATCAAGGGCCTGGCCGACATGGAATACAGCCAGGAAGGTGCCAATCCGTCGACCACCGTGAAGATCAATAATGAACTGGCCAGCGACCTGGGACTGTCGGTGCAGCAGATCGGCAATGCCCTGCGGCCTTTCGTGGCGGGCGACACGGTCAGCCACTGGCTGGCGTCCGACGGACAAAACTACGACGTCAACGTGCAGCTGCCCAAGTCAGGCCGGCAAAAAGTGGCCGACCTGGCCGACCTGTCGCTGGCGTCCAGCAAGCTTGACGCCAACGGCAAGCCCGTCATGATTCCGCTGCGCCAGGTGGTCGACTTCGTGCCGTCATCGAGCCCGCAAGTGCTCAAACGCCAGGCCTTGCAGCGCCGCGTCGCCATCTATGCGGGCACGCAGGGCCGTCCCGCCGGCGACGTCGACGCCGATGTGCAAAAGGCGATGCAATCGATCGACCTGCCGCCCGGCGTGCGCTTCGACGTGGCCGGCAATGCGCAGCAGATGGCCGAAACCATGGGCGGCGCGATGATGGCGCTGGGGATCGCCGTGATCTTCATCTACCTGGTGCTGGCCTCGCAGTTCGGCAGCTTCTTGCAGCCGATCGCCATCATGGTGTCCTTGCCGCTCTCCTTGATCGGCGTGCTGGCTGCATTGCTCATTACGGGCAGCACCTTGAACATCTTCTCCGTGATCGGCTTCATCATGCTCATGGGCCTGGTCACCAAGAATGCGATTCTGCTGGTCGACTTCACCAACCAGCGCCAGCGCGAAGGCCTGGGGCAGTTCGAGGCGCTGATGGAAGCGGGGCAAGTACGGCTGCGCCCCATCCTGATGACGACCCTGGCGATGGTCTTCGGCATGCTGCCGATGGCCATCGGCATGGGCGACGGCGGTGAATCGCAGGCGCCGATGGGCCGCGCCGTCATCGGCGGCGTGATCACCTCGACCTTGCTGACCCTGGTGGTGGTGCCCGTCGCCTACACCTATCTCGATAGCCTGGGCAAGCGCGCCGCGCGCTTCTTTGGCGGCGGCGAGCATGCCCACGCCGATGCCGACGACACCAAGGCACACGCCCACTGATCCACCGGTCGCCTTCACCGTCCCCGCATTGGCGGGGACGACGCGGCGGCTTCCTGAAGAGAGCTTCAGTTGACCAAAGCGGCGCCACTGGCTAGACTGTCCCCGTTATCAATGATATGGAGTGACTCGTGGGTGCTTGTTCCAGTGACAGTAGTCGATTGACCATCGGCGATCGGCCTTAGGCAAGACGCGCGCATTCCGCCCGCCTTGCCCTCGGCAAGGTGCGGTTTTACCAGCGGCGGTACTCTCTCGCCGCCACTTCCCCCTCATCGTTCCACCGTTGTCGTCTGCTGCCCCCTTGCGGGCGGATAGTCTTCGCCTTTGCACTCGCCTGTTCCTCCCAAGCCGGGAGAAATAATGGTGGTATTTGACTTTGCGCTGCGCGTTGCCGCGGCATTGACCCTGGGCGCCATGATCGGCGCCGAACGCCAGCTGCGCCAGCGCATGGCGGGCCTGCGCACGAACGCGCTGGTGTCCGTCGGCGCCTCGCTGTTCGTGATGGTTTCCGTGCTCGAAGGCGACGCCTCCGGCCACATGCGCATCGCCGCGCAGGTGGTGTCGGGCATCGGCTTTCTGGGCGCCGGCGTCATCATGCGCGAAGGCATGACGGTGCGTGGCTTGAACACGGCCGCCACCCTGTGGTGCTCGGCCGCCATCGGCATCCTGTGCGGCCTGGGCTTCGCGCTGGAAGCGGCCATCGGCACGGGCTTCGTGCTGATCGCCAACCTCGTGCTGCGCCACCTGGCGCAGCGCATCAACACGCACGGCAGCGAAGCGGGCATCGAGACGGAAAGCATCTACCGCGTGACGGCCGTGTGCGAGGCGGAGCAGGAAGTCCAGGTGCGCAAGCTGATGCTGCGCTTGATCAGCGGCATGCCGGCGCTGATGCTGCAATCCTTGCACAGCGAGGATGCCGCGCACGCGGGACGCATCGAAGTGCGGGCCGACCTGCTCACGCCCCTGTCCAGCCTGGGATTGCTGGAGCAGATCGTCAGCCAGGTGAGCCTGGAAGGCAGCGTCTCGGCCGTGCGCTGGGCGCTCGTGAACAACGCGGAATTTGTCGCCGAGCGAGGTGTGTGATGAAAAAGTTCTTCCTTTGGTTTGCGAAACGTGGGCCGGCTGTCGCCACCTACCGCCTGACCGTCACCTGCCCCGCGGCGCAAGCCGACCATGTCGTGCGCCTGCTGCTGGCCGAACTGAAAGGCGCGGGCCTGGCGCCGTCGCAAATGCTGCGCAGCTGGGACGAAGCCCGGCAGGAGGTGCAGCTGATCGCCACCGTGCTGTGCCAGGCCGTGCAGCGCGCCGTGCTGGTGCGCTTCGTCAACCGCGCGGGCGCCTGGCCGCAAGTGCGGCAAGTGCGCTGGGAAGGCGTCGCGCCGTCAATCTGACGCCGGCAGGCGCATGAGGAACAGGGCGCCGCCTTGCGGGCGGTTCTGCGCCTCGATACTGCCGCCGTACGCGTGCACGATGGCTTGCGACAGGGCCAGACCCAGGCCGAAACCGGGCGCCTCGCCCGCGCGCGCCTGGGCGCCCCGATAAAAGCGCTCGAACAGATGCGGCAAGTCTTCCACGCCGATGCCCGGGCCCGCATCGGCCACGCCGACAATCGCATGCGCGCCGTCGCGCGCCACGTGCACGGCGATGACGCTGTCGGGCGGCGAAAATTTCACGGCGTTATCGAGCAGATTGGCCAGCACCAGGTCCACGGGACCGGCCGCCACCCGCGCCTGCACGGCCACACTGTCATCGAAGACGATGCGGATGCCGCGCTGCGCCGCCGCCTTTTCCAGGCGCTGCGCGGCCGCCCGCACGAGGGGATTGAGCGCGATGGTTTCCACGGCATTGCGCTCCTGGCCCACGTCCAGGCGCGTGAGCATCAACAGTTCTTCCACCAGCGTCGTCAGCCGCTGCACTTCATCGAGGCAGGACGCCAGCGCATCGACATACTCGGGCGCTTCGCGCGGGCGGCGCAGGGTAATTTCAATTTCCGTGCGCAGGCGCGACAGGGGCGAACGCAATTCATGCGAGGCGTCGGCCGTGAAGCGGCGCTGCGCATCGTAGCCGTCCTCCAGGCGGTCCAGCATGGCGTTCAGGGTGTCGACCAGCCGGCCGATCTCGTCCTGCGTGCCGGGATGGGGCAGGCGCTGATGCAGGCTGGCTTCGCCGATCGAATGCGCCTGGTCCACCACGTCGTCGATGGCGCCCAGCACGCGGCGCGTGAGCATTTCGCCGGCCAGCCCCACGGCCGCCAGCAAGGCCAGCGCCATGGCGCCAAACAGCACGGTGGCCGCGGCCAGCACGTGGTTGGTGTCGTCGAGCGAACCAGCCACCTGCACGGCCAGGCGCGCGCCGGACGAGGGCACGGGAATCGACACCATGCGCAGCGGCTCTTCGCCGAACTTGGGCAGGGTCTCGAAGACGGTCTCGCCGGCCGCCAGGCGCGCCAGCAGGGCGGCCGGCGCCGGCAGCTGCGCCGCCTCCAGGTTGCGGCTGCGCGCCAGCACGCGGCCTTCGCCATCGATGATCTGCACCAGGCGGTCGAGCCGTGTCAACGACGGCGGCGCCAGCCCCGGCGCCACCTCGTGCACCTGCACGGGCTGGCGCGGCGCGGCCGGCAGCATGGCCATTTCCGTCTCGCCCAGCGCCAGCAGGGCCGCGTCGAGCTGGCCGTGCACGGCGCGCGACAGGCCCCAGTAGCCGGCCAGCGCCGTGCAGGCGACGATGGCGAGGATGACGGCCAGGTGCACCAGCAGCAAGCGTTTGCGAAAGCTAGCCACCGTTGTTTTCCGCCAGGCGGAAACCGCGTCCGCGCACCGTGTGGATCAAGGGCGGCAAGCCCGGCGCATCCACTTTTCCCCTCAGGTTGCGCACGTGGACGTCGATCAGGTTGTCGATGCCGATCAGGTCCGCCTGCCATATCTGCTCGGCCAGGCGCGCGCGGCTGACCACCTCGCCCGCCTGGCGCAGCAGGATCAGCAGAATCGCATACTCCTTGGGAGTCAGCACCAGCGGCGCGCCGGCGCGCGTGGCCTGGTGGCTGACGGGATCGAGCGTCAAATCGGCCAGCGCCAGCACCAGCGGGCGGCTGATGTCGGAGCGGCGCAGCAAGGCGCGGATGCGCGCCAGCAGTTCCTCGAATTCGAACGGCTTTGTGAGGTAATCGTCGGCGCCCGTGTTCAGGCCCGCCACGCGGTCGGCCGTGGCGTCGCGCGCCGTGAGCATCAGCACAGGCGTTTGGATGCCGCGCGCGCGCAAGTCGCGGCAAAAATCGATGCCCTGCTTGCCCGGCAACATCCAGTCCAGCACGATCGCATCGTAGTCGACGGCGTAGCTTTCATCCTCGCCCTCTTCCGCGCTGTGCGCCACGTCGACGATAAAACCCTCTTCCTGCAAGCCGCGGGCCAGCAGGCGCGCCGCCTTGCGGTCGTCTTCCACCAGGAGGATTCTCATGCCTGCCTTTCGCGTCGCGCCTTGTTTTCCATGCCGGCATTTTACCGCGCCGCAGCGGGCGCACACGGAACCTGAAGAATGATTCAGGCGTTCTTGGGCGCTTCTTCAGGAGCACATTGCTATGCTTTCCCGGCGCTGTCATACCGCTGCCCGCGCTCCCCTCTGACCGCCCGCCTGGGCACGGCATCCACGCATGCCCCATCACCATCAATAACAAGGAAACACGGGATGAACACGACCACCCGCAACGCCCTGGGCGCCAGCTGCGCCCTCGCTCTCGCCTGTTCGGCCCTGGCCGGCTGCGCCAAGCCGACGCCGGCGGCCACGCCGCCCGCCCAGGCCATGCACCTGGACGACGGCAGCATCGCCGTCGACAGGATGTCGCCGCTGCGCCAGCGCCTGCAGATCGCCGCCGTGCAGGAACAGGACATCGCCACGCAGACGCAGGCGCCGGGCAGCATCGAAGCGATGCCGGAAAAACTGGTGAAAATCACGCCGCCGCTGGCAGGCCGGATCACGCGCTTGCAGCGCGCGCTGGGCGACAGCGTGAAGGCGGGCGACCCGCTGTTCACGCTCGATTCGGCGGAACTGAGCGTCGCCTACGCGGACGACAGCAAGGCGAAGTCCATCCTGCTGCAGGCGCGCCAGGAACTCGAGCGCCAGAAAACGCTGCTCGACGCGGATATCGCCGCGCGCAAGGAGTACGAAGCGGCCCAGGCAGCCTACGACCAGGCCGGCAGCGACGCCCGGGCCAGCGCCGACAAGCTGGCCCAGTACGGCGCCGGTGCCGGCGGTGCGCGCCGCGACTATGTCTTGCGTTCACCGATCGCCGGCACCGTGATCGCCATGGAAGGCGCCCAGGGCGGCTACTGGAACGATATCAACGCCCCCGTCATGACGGTGGCGGATCTCTCCACCGTGTGGCTGTCGGCCAACGTGGCCGAGCGGGACCTGGCGCAGGTGGCCGTGGGACAAACGGCCAGCATCTCCGTCGACGCCTGGCCCGGCAAGGCTTTCGAGGGCAAGGTCGCGTATGTGGGCGCCGTGCTCGATCCCGAGACGCGCACGGTGAAGGTACGCGTGGCCATCGACAACCGCGCCGGCGCCTTCAAGCCCGGCATGTTCGCCCACGCGGGATTTGCCGGCGCCAGCCGTCGCGCCCTCCTCGTGCCCGCATCCGCCGTGCTGCAAAGCGGACCATCGACGCGCGTGATGGTGGAACGCAACCCGCTGCGTTTCGAGCCGCGCACGGTGCAGGTGGGCGCCAGCCATGGCGGGCAAGTGGAAATCGTCTCGGGCTTGCGCGCGGGTGAACGCATCGTCGTCAAGGAAGGAGTGCTGCTCAATGATTGACCGTTTCATCGCCACCTGCTGCCAGCGGCGCGGCATCGTCTGGCTCGTGCTGCTGTTCGTCGCCGCCTACGGCGTCTATTGCTGGAAGCAGCTGCCCATCGAAGCCTATCCCGACATCGCCGACGTCACCTCGCAAATCGTCACGCAGGTGCCGGGCCTGGGCGCCGAAGAAATCGAGCAGCAGATCACCATACCGCTCGAACGCGCCCTGCTGGGCACACCGGGCATGCACGTGCTGCGCACGCGCAGCCTGTTCGCGCTGTCCTTGATCACCGTGGTGTTCGAAGATGGCAGCGACGGCTACTTCACGCGCGAGCGGCTGCAGGAACGCCTGGCCAGCGTCAACCTGCCCTACGACGCCAAGCCGGGACTCGATCCCTATACGTCGCCCACGGGCGAAATCTACCGCTACACGCTGGAATCGACAACACGCTCGCTGCGCGAACTGTCCGAGCTGCAGTTCTGGACCGTGATCCCGCGCCTGCAGCAGGTGCGCGGCGTGGCGGACGTCAGCAATTTCGGCGGTCTGACAACGCAGTTCATGCTGGAACTCGATCCCGCAAAGCTGGACAGCTACGGCTTCTCGCTGGCGCAGGTCAAGGACGCCATCAACGCCAACAACATCAGCGGCGGCGGCAGCGTGATCGACCGCGGCCAGCAATCGTACGTGGTGCGCGGCGTGGGCTTGCTCCATTCGCTCGACGACATGGGCAACGTCGTCGTCAGCAGCAGCAAGGATGGCGTGCCCGTGCTGGTAAAAGACCTGGGCAAGCTCGCTTACGGCAACGTGGAGCGGCGCGGCATCCTGGGCAAGGACGACAACCCCGACACGATCGAAGGCATCACCCTGCTGCTCAAGGATTTCAATCCGTCCGAAGCGCTGGCCGGCATCCATGCGGCCGTGGACGACTTGAACGACCACGTGCTGCCGAAGGACGTCAAGATCGTGCCCTACCTGGACCGCAGCTCGCTGATCGACGCCACCCTGCACACGGTGGGATTTACCCTGGGCGAAGGCATGCTGCTCGTCGCCCTCGTGCTGCTGCTGTACCTGGGCAGCCCGCGCGCGGCCGCCATCGTCGCGCTGACGATCCCGCTGGCCCTGCTGATCGCCTTCATCTTCATGCACCATTTTAAGATTCCCGCCAATTTGCTGTCCTTGGGGGCGATCGACTTCGGCATCCTCGTCGACGGCTCCGTCGTGGTGCTGGAAAACATGCTGCGCCGCCGCGAACGGGAACAGGAGCGGCCCCTCAGCCTGCAGGACGCCATCGACGCGACCCTGCAGGTGGCGCGCCCCATCATGTTCGGCATGGCCGTCATCATCGCCGCCTATCTGCCCCTGTTCGCCTTCCAGCGCATCGAGTACAAGCTGTTTTCGCCGATGGCGTATGCGGTGGGCGCGGCGCTCGTGGGCGCGCTGGTGGTGGCATTGGTGCTGATCCCGGGCCTGGCCTGGCTGGCCTTGCGCAAGCCGCGCCGCACCTTTCATAACCGCGCGCTGGACACGCTGGCGGGCGCGTATGGCCGCTTCCTCGAGCGCATGGTGGGCAAGAAGCGCTGGGTGGCGATGGTGTGCGCAGGATCGCTCGCAGCGCTTGCCATCCTGGGCGGCGGCATCGGGCGCGACTTTTTACCGTATCTCGATGAGGGCTCCTTATGGCTGCAGGTGCAGATGCCGCCCGGGATCACGCTCGACAAGGCGTCCGAAATGGCCAGCGAACTGCGGCGCGCCGCGCTGGAGTTCCCCGAAGTGTCGACCATCGTCACGCAGACGGGGCGCAACGACGACGGCACCGATTACTGGACGCCGTCGCACATCGAAGCGAGCGTGGGGCTGCATCCGTACAAAAGCTGGAAGTCGGGCATGAGCAAGCAGCAGCTGATCGCGAAAATGCACGAGCGCTTCGCCCGCATGCCTGGCGTTACCGTGGCCTTCATGCAGCCGATGATCGATGGCGTGCAGGATAAATTGTCGGGCGCGCACAGCGACCTGACGGTGAAAATCTTCGGCAACGATCTCGATGAAGTGCGCGCCATCGCCGGCAAGGTGGCCAATGTTCTGAAAACCGTCCACGGCGCCTCCGACGTGGCCGTGGACGTGGAGCCCCCCTTGCCCAACCTGAAGGTGGAACTGGACCGCGCGAAGGCGGCCCGCTACGGCATCAATGCGGCCGACGTGGCCGACCTGATTGCCACCGGCATCGGCGGCGCGCCCATCGGCCAGGTCTACGTGGGCGAGAAAAGCTATGACATCGCCGTGCGCTTTCCGCCCGCCACGCGCTCCAGCCCCGACGCCATCGCCAGCCTGAAGCTCACGGCCGCCAGCGGCGCCAGGATACCGCTGGCGCAGGTGGCCACCATCAGCACCACCTCGGGCGAAAGCGTGATCGTGCGCGAGATGGGACGGCGCCACATCATCGTGCGCCTCAACGCCCGCGGGCGCGATCTGGCCGGCTTCCTGGCCGAAGCGCGTCCGCTGGTGACGCAAGCCGTGGCAGGCGAGCACCAGCGCATCAGCGTCGAATGGGGCGGGCAGTTCGAAAACCTGCAGCGCGCGCAAAGCCGTTTGGCCCTGATCCTGCCGATGACCCTGGGCGCCATGTTCCTGCTGCTGTTTGGCCAGTTCCGCAACCTGCGCCAGCCCGCGCTGGTCTTGCTGGCCGTGCCGCTGGCCATGCTGGGCGGCCTGGCCGCGCTGCACCTGCGCGGCATGACATTGAACGTGTCGAGCGCCGTCGGCTTCATCGCCCTGTTCGGCGTGGCCGTATTGAATGCCGTCCTGATGCTGGCGCAGATCAACCGCTTGCGCACCGACGAGGGCAAGAGCTTGCGCGACGCCGTGCTCGAAGGCGCGCGCGACCGCATGCGCCCCGTGCTGATGACGGCCACCGTGGCCGCCCTGGGGCTGGCGCCGGCCATGCTGGCGACGGGCCTGGGCAGCGACGTGCAGCGCCCGCTGGCGACCGTCGTGGTGGGCGGCCTGGTCACGGCCACTGCCCTCACCCTGCTGCTGTTGCCGGCCCTGTATTACCTGATCGAGGCGCACCTGCAAAAACGCCAGACGCATACCGAAGGAGAACCCCATGACACGTTTTAATGTACTGCTGGCGGCCTGGCTGATCGCGCCCGGCGCCTTTGCCACGCCCTTGAGCTTTGACACTTACCTGTCCGCCGTGGAAAGCCACAGCCTGGAACTGCGGGTGCAGCAGGAAGGCATCGTCTCGGCCAAGGCCGGCATCGGCATCGCCGGCCTGCGTCCCGATCCCGAGTTCACCTTGGGCGCCACGCGCGAAACCGTGCGCAGCGTCGAGCACCGCCCCGTCACGTGGAACCCGGCCATCAGCATGGCCATCGAGACGGGCGGCAAGCGCGCCGCGCGCTTGAAGGCCGCGCACAGCAATGTCGCGCTGGCCGAGGAAACGGTGGCCGGCTTCAAGAGCGAGCTGTATGGCACGGCCGCCGCCGCGTTCACGGAAGCGTGCCGCACGCGCGACGTCGCAGCGCGCAAGGAGCAGACCATGGCGGCCCTGTCGACAGTGGTCGAAGCGAACGCCGTGCGGCGCAAGGCGGGCGACGTGGGCGGCATCGAGCTGCTGCAGTCGCGCGTGGAACGCGACCAGTTCCAGGCCGAGCTGGCGCAGGCGCGCAGCGAGGCGGACAGCGCCATGTTGAATTTGTCGCCGCCCTTGGGGCGCCAGTTCGACGCGCTGTTTCCGGACGCGCGGCTGGCCTGCGACTTCGCTGCATACGAAGACAAGGATGCCAGCGCGCTGCTGCCGCAAGCGCTCGGCGCCCGCAGCGACGTGCGCATCGCCCGCGCCACCGTCGACAATCTGCGCGACGGCGCGGCGCTCGTGCGTGCCAACCGCGCCGTCGACCCGACCGTCACCGTGGGCCTGGCCGCCGCGCGCGGCTACCATGACGGCATCGACGCCGGCGGCAATCCCGTCGAAGGCGCGGCCCGTTCGCGCGCGCTGTCCATCTCGCTGGCCATTCCCATCCCCCTGTCGCGGCGCGACACGGGCGACATCGTGCAGGCGGAATCAAGTGTGACGCAGGCGATGCTGGCCTTGCGCCAGGCGGAACTGACGGCGGAAACGCAGGTGCGCACGGCGCAGCGGCAATTGCGTTCGGCGCAGGACAGGCTGGCGCGCTACCGCGACGGCGTGCTGGTCGATGCGCAAAAGGTGGTCGACGGCATGCGCCTGTCTTACGTCAAAGGCAATGCCTCGCTGCTGGAATGGCTGGCGGCGCAGCGTTCGGCCGATGAGGCCTACCAGGGCTATGTGCAGGCGCGCGCCGATGCGGCCATCGCCAGCACGCAGCTGCAACTGGCGATCGGCCAGCGGCCGAGTTTGTAGCGGGGAGAAAGTAGAACGAGGAGATACCGGCGCGGCGATGGTGCCGCACCGGTCGTCAAGCATGGGGAATTACTGGGGCTGGGCGGGCGCGTCGGTAGCGTCGTCCGCATCGTCCGCTTCAGGCTCTTCACCCTCGGCACCCTCTTCGCCATCGGCCGGCTTCGGATTGTTCTTCGCTTCCAGCTTGCGCCTGGCTTTTTCCTCGGCTTTCTTCTTCTTTTCCAGCTCTTTTTGCCGTTTTTCGTATTGGAAATTTGTCTTGGCCATTTACTACCTCTTTAGTTTTTAGATGTTACAGATAAGCATATAAGGCACATTATGACGTAGTTGGAGCAAACACCAAATGTTTAGCCGCGCGGATGATGCCGCGCATGCAGCAGTTTCAGCCGTTCGCGGGCCACATGCGTGTAAATCTGCGTGGTGGAAATATCGGAGTGCCCCAGTAACAATTGCACAACACGCAAGTCCGCGCCATGGTTGAGCAAATGGGTGGCGAAGGCATGGCGCAAGGTATGCGGCGACAGCGGCGCCGTGATGCCGGCGCTCAGCGCATGTTTTTTGATGATGACCCAGAACATTTGCCGCGTCATGGCCCCCCCGCGCCGCGTGACGAACAGCGCGTCGTCCATTTGCCCGTCGAGGATGATGCCGCGCGCTTCCTTCAGATAGCGCTCGATCCACAGCCGCGCCTGTTCGCCGAACGGCACCAGGCGCGTCTTGCTGCCCTTGCCCGTGATGCGCAGCACGCCATCGTTGAGGCTCAGTTCCACGGATTGCAAGTCCACCAGTTCCGACACGCGCAAGCCGCTCGCATACATGAGTTCGAGCATGGTGCGCTCGCGCAGGCCCAGCGGCGTGCTCACGTCAGGCGCCGCCAGCAAGGCTTCCACCTGCGCTTCGCTCAAGGTATGCACGAAACGCGCGGGCTGCTTGGCCGAGACCATCTTCAGGCACGGGTCGGCGGCAATATGCTTGTGCCGCAGGGCCAGCTGGTAAAAACGCTTGAGCACGGACAGGCGCCGGTTCGACGACGTGGCCTTGCTCTCGTCGTGGCGGGCCGCGAAATACGCCTCGATGTCGGCCGTGGAGACCTCGTACAGGCCCTCGCGCCCGGGCCGCGCCACTTCCAGCCAGCGCGCAAACAGCCGCATGTCGCGCCGGTAGGCGTCCAGCGAGTTTTTCGACAGGCCGTCTTCCAGCCACAGGCTGTCGCAGAATTCATCGATCAGGGTAGCGTTGTCGGGCGCCAGCAGGCTGTTCATCATGCGTAGCCTTCAACGCCTTCATGCGCGAGCAGCCAGCGCTTGACGCCCAGGTGGAATCCCGTCGCATCGTCGTGGTGGGCAAAGCCGCCCAGGCCGCCGGCGGCCGTGACCCGGTGGCAGGGGATCACCACGGGAAACCAGTTGGCGCCGCAGGCCTGGCCCACGGCGCGCGGCGCCGAGCCGATCAGGCGCGCCACGTCGCCATACGTGCGCACCTGGCCGCGCGCAATGCCGCTGATCGCCGTCCACACCCGTTGCTGATAGGCGCTGCCAGAAGCGGCCAGCGGCAGGTCGAAGACATAATCGGGATCGCGAAAATAGCGCGCCAGTTGCTGGCATGCCCGCTCGGAGACGGCATCCTGCGCGTCTTTCTCGGCAAAGTGCGGCGGCAGGTAGACCAGTTCGCATACCTGGCCATCGTGCGCGCGCACGCCCATGGCGCCGAACGGCGCGGCCACGATGGCGCTGAACAGTTCACTGCCCTGTTGTTTTTTCATCTGCTGATCATTATTCAAGTGTGGCATATATGCAACCTGCCGGCGCGGGAAGCCGCGCCACGGGAATTATGCACCGACTTTGGGCGTGCCGGCGGACGTTTCCTGCGCACGAAAAAAAAGCGCACCAGTCGGTGCGCTTCAAATATTGCTTCACGTTCCCGGTCGTTTGGGTCCGCCGGTGCCGGCTTGTGGCCGCAGACAGCTATGACTCAACAACTTCTGTGAAACGTGTGTCTCCTCAATATATCCCCGGTATCAATACCGTTTTTATAGACCACTCCCCCACTAACCTTGTTGCCAATTCTGTATTTCAGCCTTGCTACCGGGGCGCATATGCATATACGTGTTTCCCCTTAAGGCTGCCCATCATAGCGCATTTATTCGGCCGGATCGACTTTTTTTGCACCATGACGGGGACAACTGTTTTAGTTGTAAATTAAATTTGGCAGCCACAGCGAGATTTGTGGTACGTAGGTAATCAGCATCAGGAAGCCGAGCATCGTCAGCAGCCACGGCATCACGGCCACGGTCAGCTCCGAAATGCCCATCTTCGTGATGCCGGACGCCACGTACAGGTTCAGGCCCACAGGCGGATGGCACATGCCCACTTCCATATTGACCACGATCAGGATGCCGAAGTGCACGGGATCGATGCCCAGCTTCATGGCGACGGGGAACAGGATCGGCGCCATGATCAGCACGATGGACGACGGCTCCATGACGTTACCAGCCAACAACAGCAGCACGTTGACCACCAACAAGAAGCTGATCACGCCCAGACCCTTGCCCGTGATCCATTCGGCCATCGCTTGCGGAATGTTTTCACTGGTCATCAGGAACGAGAACAGCACGGCATTGGTGATGATGTACAACAGCATCGCCGACATGGCGGCCGAATCGAGCAAGACCTTGCCCACTTGCTTGATCTTCAAGTCCTTGTAGACGAAGACGGCGATGATGAAGGCGTACACGGCGGCCATGGCGGCCGCTTCCGTGGGCGTGAAGGCGCCCGAATAGATGCCGCCCATGACGATGACGATCAGGAGCAGGCCCCAGGCGCTCTTCTTGAACGTGACGAAGCGCTCGCCCCAGCTGGCCTTTTTCATGCGCGGATAGTTGTGCTTGCGCGCCAAGAACCACGTGGTCAGGCCCAGCAGCATGGCCAGCATCATGCCGGGAATCACGCCCGCCATGAACAGCTTGCCCACCGAGGTATTCGTGCTGACGGAATACATCACCATCACGATCGATGGCGGTATCAAAATGCCCAGCGCGCCCGAAGTGGTGATGACGCCGGCGCCGAAACCGCGCGGATAACCCTGCTTGACCATGGCCGGCAGGATGATGGAGCCGATCGCCACCACGGTGGCGGGGCTGGAACCGGACACAGCGGCAAACAGCGCGCACGCCATCACGCCGGCCAGCGCCAGGCCGCCATGCCAGTGGCCGACCATGGAGCTGGCGAAGTTGATCATGCGCCGCGCCACCCCGCCATGCGTGAGGAAGTTACCGGCCAAAATAAAGAACGGGATGGCCATGATCTCGAATTTCTCGATGCCCGTGAAAATCTTCAGGGCCACCGATTCGATGGGTACGCTTGTCATGGTAAACAGGAACGTCAGTACCGTCAGACCCAGCGAAATGGAAATCGGCATGCCGGTCAGCATCAGCGCCAGCAGCAACACAAAAATGATCAGCGCGTTCATGCCTTGGCTCCTTTTTCTTCAGCCGTCAGTTCGTCTTCCAGCCCCTCGACATGCGAGTGGTCGTGTTTCGGCAAGGCGCCCGTCTTGATAAAATGCACCATCACTTGCAGGAAGCGGAAGCACATCAGGTAGGAACCGAGCGGCACAGCCAGGTAGACCAGCCACATCGGCACTTCCATGTCGGCCGAAGTCTGGTCCGTGTGGCCGATCGACCACACGAAGCTGGCACCCAGGGTCCCGACGATGCCCGTAAACAGGGCGCCGGCAGCCAGGCCGAAGACGATGAAGCGGTCGCGCCAGCGCGGGTTCATGCGGTTGATCAGCACATCGACGCCCACGTGGATGCCCGTGCGCACGCCATATGCGGCGCCGAACTTGGCCATCCAGACGAACATGTAGATACACAGTTCCTGGGCCCAGCTGGTATTGATTTGAATCAGGAAGTCTTGCAGGCCCGGTATCGGCAGGCCCGCCAGGTAGCGGTGCACGACCGCGACGAAGATGATGAAGGTGGCCGCGCCCATCAGGGTCGCGATCAGCCACTCTTCCAGGTGATCCAGAAATTTCATGGTGGACTTTCAAAGAATGCGGGTACGCTGGCACCCGCGCAGGACGCGCAGGTGCCGTTGCTGCAGAAAGACAGGGATGCCCCTGACAGCCGCGCCGGGTGGCGTGGCCAGCGCGATTACTTCGCGCTTTCCTTGTTGATGGCCGAGATCAGATCCTTGCCGATGCGCCCTTCCATGGCCTTCTGCACGGGCGCCAGCGCCTTGCGCCACTCGGCCTGTTCCTGCACCGTCAGAGTATAGATCTGCGTCTTGCCCGCTTTCTTGATGGCCTCGAGGGCCTGGTCGTTGTCGCGCTGGGCGATGGCTTTTTCAAACGTCGTCGCCTCGCGCATGGCTTTTTCCAGCTGGCCGCGGATATCGGGCGGCAAGCCATCCCAGAATTTCTTGTTGACGATCACGGCATAGCCCAGGTAGCCGTGGTTCGACACGGTCACGTGCTTTTGCACTTCATGCATCTTTTGCGTGTACATGTTCGATGGCGGATTTTCCGTGCCGTCGACGACGCCCGTCTGCAGCGCCTGATACACTTCCGAGAAGGCCAGCACTTGCGGATTGGCGCCCAGCGCGCGCATTTGCGCGTCGAGTACCTTCGACGACTGGATGCGCATTTTCAGGCCCTTGAAGTCGGCCGGCATGTGCAGCGGCTTGTTGGCCGACATCACCTTGAAGCCATTGTCCCAGTAGGCCAGGCCCGTGATACCCTTGGGTTCCAGTTTTTTCAGCAGGCTCTTGCCGATTTCGCCTTCGGTGACGTTGTACAGCGCCGTCTTGGTGGGGAAGATGTAGGGCAGGTCGAACGCTTCGAATTCCTTCACGCCCAGCGGGCCGAACTTGGCCAGCGACGGCGCCAGCATCTGCACGGCGCCCAGCTGCAGCGCTTCGAGTTCTTCCTTGTCCTTGTACAGCTGGCTGTTCGGGTACAGTTCGACCTTGACCTTGCCATTCGTGGCTTTCTCGGCCAGCTGCTTGAAGCGCTCGGCGGCCTGGCCTTTCGGCGTGTCGGTCGCCACGACGTGGCTGAACTTGATGACGATGGGGGCTTGCGCGTAAGCGTGGACGCCGGCGGTGGCGCCGATGGCCGCGCACAGCGCGACGAACATGGTTTTCATCTGCATTTTTGTCTCCTGAGTGGTTTTTGAAAAAACTTTATTATTTGTCTACTTGAATATTGTGCCAAAGAAACTGCTTCGGCTATTGTGGTTAACCACAATAGCCGGTTCCCGATAAGCCGCTACCCTGCCAGCCATGCCGACTCCCCCCACCCTTGCGCGCCGCTTCAAGCTATCGAGCCCGATGCGCTGGCTGCTGCCCGTCATCCTGCTGCTGCTGTTCCTGTCCATCCTGTTCTGGCTGCCCTGGCAGGCGCGCCAGATGGAGAGCAACGAGCGCCAGGAGCAGCTGATCGCCGACACGCTGTGGGTGGAGCAGACCATCCGCTTCCAGCTGGCGCGCAACGAGGAAAGCCTGTTCAATCTGGGCGTGGACATCGCCAGCGGCTCGCTGGGCGCGGAAAAAGTGCACGAGCGGCTGCAGCAGATGTTGCGCAATGGCCGCGAATTGCAGCGCGTGCTGTGGCTCGACACCAGCGGCAAGGTGCTGGCCACCAGCGACAACAGCCTGCCGCACGCGCTGTCGTTTTCACCGGCCTCGCTGACGGCGGCCGACAATGCGCGCCGTTTGCACCGGGGCCAGTATGCCCAGCCTTCGCAGCAGACGGGCTTTCCCGACGCGCCGCCGGGCGCCATGCTGATGGATTACCACCAGCCGCTGTTCGATGGTCAGCGCTATGTGGGCAGCCTGGTGGCCACTTACCAGATCAGCAGCCTGCTCGATGAAATGGTGCCCTGGTGGTTCGCCCAGGATAACCAGATTTCACTGATCGACCGCGACGACAAGGTGCTGGCGCGGCGCGCCGCCGCCGGCCCGGGGCACGGCGTGTACACGCACAAGCGCGCGCTCGACGTGCCCGGCGCCAGCATCACCCTGTTTACCGACAGCGTGAAAAGCCAGCCCAAGCTGCTGCCCAATCTGCTGGTCGGTTCCGTCATCGCCCTGTCGCTGGGTTTGCTGTGGAGCTTGCTGGCCCTGTGGCGGCATATTTCGCGCCGCCTGGTGGCCGAAGGCGCGCTGCGCCAGCAGATGCTGTTTCGCACGGCGATGGAAAACTCGCTGGTGACGGGCATGCGCGCGCGCGACCTGGAAGGCAGAGTCACGTACGTGAATCCCGCGTTTTGCCAGATCGTCGGCTATCCGCCCGAGGAAATCCTGGGCCGTTTGCCGCCCATGCCTTACTGGGTGCCCGAAGCGCTGGAGGAATACCAGCAGCGCTTCGTCAAGGCCCTGGCCGGCAATCCCACGCCGCAGTTCGAAACCTATTTCCAACGTCCGGACGGCACGCGCGTGCCCGTGCTGATCTTCGAGGCGCCCTTGGTGGACAAGAATGGCCAGCAGACGGGCTGGATGGGGTCCGTGCTCGACATCTCGGACCGCAAGCGGGTCGAGGAACTCAATCGCCAGCAGCAGGAAAAGCTGCAAACGAGCTCGCGCCTGGCCACCATGGGCGAGCTGGCGTCGATGCTGGCGCACGAATTGAACCAGCCGCTGGCGGCCATTTCCAGCTACACGACGGGCGCCTTGAATTTGATCCGCCGCGCCATCGACAGCGGCGCCCCCGTCGAGCCGAATACATTGAAACCGGCGCTGGAACAGGCCAGCGCGCAGGCGCAGCGGGCCGGCCAGATCATCCGCAGCGTGCACGATTTCGTGCGCAAGAGCGAGCCGCAGCGCCAGGATATCGCCATCCGCACCCTGATCGACGGCATCCGCGCGCTGATCGACCTGCAGGCGCGCAAATACTATGTCACCATCCAGGAAGAGCTGCCGCCGGACCTGCCGCTGCTGCGCGCCGACCCGGTGATGATCGAGCAAGTGTTGCTGAACCTGACGCGCAACGCCATCGAGGCCATGCAGGATGCGGCGCCGGGACGGCGTATCATGCGCCTGCGGGCCAGCCACGACGCGCAGCAAGGCATGGTGACGGTGGACGTGATCGACCATGGCCATGGCATCCCGCAGGACGTGGCCGAGCGGCTGTTTTCGCCGTTTTTCTCGACCAAGTCCGAAGGCATGGGCATGGGCCTGAACATCTGCCGCACCGCCATCGAATTTCACGGCGGCGCGCTGACCTTCGGCGCCAACCCCGCCGGCGGAACAATCTTTACCTTCAGCGTGCCGGCCGCGCCAAGCGCGCCGCACTCGCATTAACTAATAACGCATAACGACAAGCCGGAGACACCATGCTACACATCATCGACGACGAAGAGGTCGTACGCGACTCCCTGTCCTGGCTGGCCGCCTCGCGCGGCATCGAGGCGCGCAGCTACGCCAGCGCCCAGCAATTTCTCGATAGCCTCGATGGCGGCTTCGACGCCGCCGGCGACTGCGTGCTGCTCGACGTGCGCATGCCCGACATGAACGGCATCGCCATGTTCGACCAGCTGGTCAAGCGCGACCTGACGGCGCGCCTGCCCGTGATCTTCCTCACCGGCCACGGCGACGTGCCGATGGCCGTCGACAGCCTGAAACGGGGCGCCTTCGATTTCTTTGAAAAGCCGTTCAACGACAACGACCTGATGGACCGCGTGCAGCAAGGCCTGGCCAACTCGCGCCAGGCGGGCGAACTGGCCGCCGTGCACGCGCGCCTGGCCACCCTGTCGACGCGCGAACGCGAAGTGCTGGACCTGATTTTGGCGGGCAAGATGAACAAGGTGGTGGCCGACAAGCTGGGCATCAGCATGCGCACCGTGGAAGTCCACCGCGCGCATATCTTCGACAAGATGCAGGTCAAGACGGCGGTGGAGCTGGCGGGGTTGCTGAAGTAATGGCGGTAACGTTGGATTACGCGGCGCTGGCGCGCCGCTAATCCAACCTGCGCCTACGCCGCATATTGCAACGTAACCCGACACCACCACCATCACGCATCGTGATGCTCATGGTGCTCCGCCGCCCCATGCTTCCAGTAGCTGGCCACGTGCAGATGCTGCTTCGGCACGCCGGCGTCGATAAAATGCCCGCGCAAGCCCTGCACCTGCGCGTGCTCGCACGCCACCCACACGTAGCCGTCGCCCTCTGACGGCAGCGCGATCTGGCGCAAGGCGTCGAGCAGCAGCGGGCCCTGGCGGCCATTGCGCGCCACCCAGCGCACCTCCAGCTGCGCCGCGCACTCGAGCGCGATCTGTTCGCCGTCTTCGACGATCTCGATCACGGCGATGGCCCGCGCCGTGGCCGGCAGCTGCTCCAGGCGCCGGGCGATGGCCGGCAAGGCCGTCTGGTCGCCCAGCAGCACATACCAGTCGAAATCGAGCGGCACCAGCATCGAGCCGCGCGGGCCGCCCACGCCCAGGGTCTGGCCGGGCACGGCTTGCGCCGCCCAGCTGGCCGCGGGGCCGTCGCCATGCAGCACGAAGTCGATTTCCAGCTCGCGCCGCGCGGCGTCGTAGCGGCGCGGCGTGTAGTTGCGGGCGATGGGGCGTATGCCTTCCGCATACTGGATGGGATTGGCGCCATTGCCCAGCACGGGGAACACGGGAGTCGTCTGCCCCGGGGCGGGGAAGAACAGTTTCACGTGGTCGTCGTGCGCGGGCGAGACAAAGCCATCGAGGTCGCCGCCGGCCAGGGTGATGCGGCGCATGTGCGGCGTGATCTGCTCGGTGCGCACGACGGTGAGCACGCGCAGTTTCAAGTCGTGCCGCACGCGCTCGATGGCGTGCGGGCGTGGTGTTGCTGGTAAGGCAGTAGTCATTGCTTGTCCTTGTAAAGTGGGCTCAGTGGCCGTCGACGATGGCGTTGGCCGCCTGTTCCAGCACGGCGGAGACGCGCTCGGCTTCCGCTTCGCTCCAGTTGGTCTTGTTCAGCAGCAGCGCATGCTTCAAGGTGTGCATGGCCTGGCGCACGCGCTCGGGCAAGGCGTTGCGCGCCTGGACGCGGGCAAACATGTCGAGGCGCGCCAGGATGCCGTCGACCTGGGCGCGGTTCTCGTCCAGATACGCGCGGCCCAGGTCCGTGATCGTGTAGAGCTTCTTGCCGCTGGCGCTTTCGGAGGACGTCACATGGTCCTGCTCTTCCAGCAGGGTCAAGGTGGGATACACGGCACCGGGGCTGGGGGCGTAGGCGCCGCCGCAACGCTCTTCGATGGCCTTGATGATTTCATAGCCGTGGCGGGGGCTGATTTCGATCAGCGCCAGCACGATCAGCGGCAAGTCGCCGCGGCCGAAGACGCGTTCGGCCCGTTCGCCGCGCCCGCCGCGCCCGCCAGGACCACCGCCCATGCCGCCCATGCCATCACCGCGCTCGTCGAAGCCGCGCGGGCCGCGGCCATGCATGTAGTATTCGTGGCGATGTTCGCCATGGTGGTGGTGGTGCTGGCCGCAATGGCCGTGATGATGATGGCCGCCGTGGCCGTGTTCTGCGTGGTGTGAGTTTCTCATGTTTTCTCTTTAAAGATATATCGTTAGTAGGTATCGTCATTTTATAACGATATATCGATAAGTCAAGGAGAAATTTGTTATGCTCGTCTTTTCCAATCGACTAGCCCTGCCATGCCCGACAAAACCGCCGTTGACAAAATGTACGTAAAAAATACCACAGCCCTGGCCGTGCTCAATGACGGCGGCGAACATGGAGCATTGCTGGCGCAGTTGCCGGCCGAGCGGGTGGTACGGGAAGGTGAAAATGCCGACTGGATCCTGCTGTTCGCGCGCAGCCGCGCGGAACTGGAGCGGTTCCTGCCAGTGGCGCAGGCGCGCCTGACGCAGGGCGGCGCCCTCTGGGTGGCGTACCGCAAGGGCGGCGTGAAGGCGGGCAGCGACATCCACCGCGACGATATTCGCCTGTATGCGCAGGAATCAGGGCTCGACAGCGTGGCGATGGTCGCCATCGACGCGGACTGGTCGGCGCTGCGCCTGAAGCAGGTGTAGTCGAGGTCTAGGCGATGCCGTGCAAGGCCAGCGCCCATTCGACGTGTTCGCGCACGATGGCCGACGGGTGCTCGCGGCGCGACAGCAGGGCCGCGACGATATCGGCCTGGCCCTTGGCCTTGGCGGCCGCATTGCCCATGCCGACGGCCAGGTTGCGCAGCCAGCGTTCGTGGCCGATGCGGCGGATCGCGCTGCCTTCCATGCGGCGGTTGAATTCCTCTTCCGTCCAGGCGAACAGCTCCACCATGCCGGCGCTGCCCAGGCTGTGGCGCTCGTCGAAGTCCGGCACGACGGCGCGCTGGGCGAACTTGTTCCACGGGCAGACGGTCTGGCAATCGTCGCAGCCGTACACCTTGTTGCCGATCAGGGGCCGCATTTCGACGGGAATGGCCCCCTTCAATTCGATCGTCAGATACGAGATGCAGCGGCGCGCGTCGAGCTGGTACGGCCCCAGGATCGCTTGCGTCGGGCACACGGTGATGCACGCCGAGCACTGGCCGCAGCGCGGCGTTTCCGGCGGGTCGACGGGCAGCGGCACGTCGATGAGGATCTCGCCGAGGAAAAAGAAGGAGCCGCCCTGGCGGTTGATCAGCAAGGTGTGCTTGCCGCGCCAGCCCAAGCCCCCTTTTTGCGCCAGCTCGACTTCCATCACGGGCGCCGAATCGCTGAAGACGCGGTAGCCGAAGTCGCCGATCGCGCCCTTGATGCGGTCGGCCAGCTGCTGCAGGCGCGTACGCATCACCTTGTGATAGTCGCGGCCCCGCGCATACACGGAGATGACGGCCGCCGCGGGGTCGGCGTCGCGCGCCGCCTCGTGCGCGCGCCAGTCGGGCCCCAGCGCCGGCGGCAGGTAGTTCATGCGCGCGCTGATGGCGCGCACCGTGCCCGGCACCAGTTCGGCCGGGCGCGCACGCTTCATGCCGTGGCTGGCCATGTAATCCATTTCGCCGTGATACCCTGCAGCTAGCCAGGCTTGCAGCGGCGCTTCCATGTGCGACAGGTCGACGTCGGCGATGCGTACCTCGGCAAAACCCAGCTCGCGCCCCCATTCTTTGATGGTGCGCGCCAGGACGGCGAGATCGGTGACGGTGGCGGACATAGGGGACTTTACGGAAAACGGCAGGCGCGCGGGCGGTTACAATGACAGCAGCCTCCATTTTATGCGATACCGAAGATAATGACCGAACACTTCAAAGCCCACCTCCACGACGAAGCCGGCACCGCCGCGCTGGGCGCCGCACTGGCGCGCGCGCTGGCGCCGGGCCTGGCGATCTACCTGCACGGCGACCTCGGTGCCGGCAAGACGGCCCTCACGCGCGCCCTGCTGCACGCGGCCGGCCATGCGGGCCACGTGAAAAGCCCCACCTATACCTTGTCCGAACCGTACACGGTGCGGCTCGATGGCCAGAGCGTCAACGTCATCCACTTCGACCTGTACCGCATGGGCAGCGCCGAGGAATTCCTCGATGCGGGCTTTCGCGAAGACTTCGACGGCCGCAATATCTGCATCGTCGAATGGCCGGAGAAAGCCGAACCGGTGCTGCCGCCAGCCGACCTGAATATTTATTTGAACGTTGCGGGTACAGGACGTGATGTAGAATTGCAAGCGTCTTCTGAATTGGGTCTGTCATGCCTTCACCGTCTCAAATTCGCCCCGAACCTTTGATCTCCTCGCCCATCACCCGGCGCACGGTCCTCAAGGCCGGCGGCACCCTGCTGTTGTCCGTGTTCGCGCCCATGTCGGCGATGGCGGCGCAAATTCTCGCCGTGCGCGTCTGGCCGGCCGAGGACTACACGCGCGTCACCCTGGAAAACGACAGCATCCTCAAGGCGACCCACTTCATCGTCAAGGACCCGGAACGGCTGGTGGTCGACATCGAAGGGCTGGAACTCAATCCCACCTTGAAGGGCCTGGTGGCGAAGATCCAGTCGAACGACCCGTACATCAAGCAGGTGCGCGTGGGCCAGAACCGGCCCAACGTCGTGCGCCTGGTGTTCGACCTGAAAGAGGAAATCACGCCGCAGCTATTTACCCTGCCGCCGGCGGGCTCCTATAACCACCGCTTGATCTTCGACCTGTATCCCGTGCGCGAGCCGGACCTGATCGCGCAGATGATCGAAAAGGGCGACTGGTCGAGCGACCCGGCCAAGCCGCCCATGGCCGATACGCA
Source organism: Janthinobacterium sp. EB271-G4-3-2 (assembly GCF_020858035.1). NCBI lineage: Bacteria > Pseudomonadati > Pseudomonadota > Betaproteobacteria > Burkholderiales > Oxalobacteraceae > Janthinobacterium > Janthinobacterium sp. EB271-G4-3-2. Next base: position 234,218 of record NZ_JACYMG010000010.1, read on the forward strand.
TACGCCGCCGCCCGCGCTGCCCCTGCCCGAGAGCGGCAAGCCGCCCGTGGCCGCCGCCACGCCGGCAACGCCGGTCGTGCCGCCCGTAGCCGACGTACGCCCGGAACAGCGCCCCGAAGCGCGCCCCCTGCCTGGCCAGAAAGTGGTGCGCATGATTACCATCGCCCTCGATCCCGGCCACGGCGGCGAAGACCCGGGCGCCATGGGCAGCCGGGGCAGCCGCGAAAAAGACGTGGTGCTGGCCATTGCCAAGCGCCTCAAGACCAAGCTGGAACTGCAGCCGAACATGCGCGTCATGCTCACGCGCGACGCCGACTTCTTCGTCCCGCTGGGCATGCGCGTGGAAAAAGCGCGCAAGGTGCAGGCCGACCTGTTCGTCTCGATCCACGCCGACGCCTTCATCCAGCCGACGGCGCGCGGCTCGTCCGTGTTCGTGCTGTCCGAAAAGGGCGCCACCTCGACGGCCGCACGCTGGCTGGCCAACAAGGAAAACCAGGCCGACCTGATCGGCGGCGTGAACGTGAAGAACCACGACAAGCAGCTGGCCAGCGTGCTGCTCGATTTATCGACGACAGCGCAGATCAATGACAGCATGAAGCTGGGCAAGGCCGTGCTGCGCGAAATCGGCGGCATCAACCGCCTGCACAAGGGTTCCGTCGAGCAGGCCGGCTTCGCCGTGCTGAAAGCGCCGGACATCCCTTCCATCCTGATCGAGACGGCTTTTATTTCGAATCCGGAAGAGGAAGCCAAGCTGACCGACAACGGCTACCAGGACCAGATGGCCGACGCCATCGTCACGGGCATCAAGAATTATTTTGCGAAGAATCCGCCGCTGGCGAAAAGCCGCCTGACCTGACATGAAAGCCTAGCATGAGCGAGAGTATCTTTGGCGAGCTGCCGGCCGTGACCATCCGCGCGGCCGATGGCGCGCAGGCGACCGTCACCCTGTACGGCGGCCACCTGGTCTCGTGGCAGACCAGCGATGGCCAGGAGCGCCTGTTCCGCAGCCGCGATTCCGCCCTCGACGGCAGCCGCGCCATCCGCGGTGGCGTACCCGTGATCTTCCCGCAATTCGGCGCACGCGGCACGGGCATGCGCCACGGCTTTGCGCGCGTGGCGACGTGGCAGCTGGAATCGAGCGGCGACAGCGATGGCGCCGCATGGGCGCAGTTTGTCCTGACCCAGGCCGATTTGCCCGAAGCGATCGCCGCCAGCTGGCCCTGGGCTTTCACCTTGCGCCTGCGCGTGGCCGTCAAGGCGCAGGCGCTGGAACTGCACCTGTCCGTGCGCAACACGGGCGAGCAGGCGTTTCCGTTTTCGGCCGCCCTGCATACGTATTTTTCGATTGATGATTTGAGCGAAGCGCGCATCAAAGGCTTGCAGCGCGTGCGCTATTCGGACGAGACGCCGCAGGATGCCCTGCAGACGGAAGAGGTACTGCAATTTTCGGACAAGCTCGACCGCATCTACTACCAGCTGCCGGGCGCCTTGACCCTGCAGTCCGGCCGCCACACCCTGCGCCTGGAGCAGCAGGGCTTTACGGACGCCGTCGTGTGGAACCCGGGCGCGCAAGACGCGGCCGCCCTGCCCGACCTGGCGGACGACGAGCAGCCGCGCTTCATCTGCATCGAACCGGCCCTGATCCAGCCCGATACGCTGGCCGCCGGCGCCGAATGGACGGGCCGCCAGCGCCTTGAGTTTATTTAATTCGATTCCTTGATGATGCGGCCATTCGTTGGTTGAACCGGGCGCGCATTCAAGGGATACAGGCGGCTGAACAGCGCCATCTGCGCCGGCGACGCCTGCACCGGCTGCTTCATCACCATCCACAGCACGCCTTCGCTGCAAGGCGGCTCCGTCATCGATCCCATATACGTGTAGTAGTCGCGCCGCGCCGGCAGCATTTCGGCCGGGTCGAGCAGGATGGTCGGCTGCATGGTTTCGAATTTTTCCAGCGGCAGGTTGTTCCACACGGTCTGGATGGTCGCTTGCGGCGCGCCGCGTTCGAGCAGCAGCGCCAGCACGGCTTGCCGGCCTTCCGCGTCGCGGTGCACGAGGTGCACCACCATCTCGAACGCCTTGCCATTGATGCGCTCTTCGGACGGGCGGTGGAAATGGAATTGCTGCAGCTCGAACATGCGGTTCTGCACCGTGATGTAATTGCCGCCGCTCACGCCCACCTGCACCGTGTGGCCATTGTCGACCACATTGAACGACGACGGGCGGTAGTCAAAGCTGATCTGTTCGAGCTCCACCTTCATGCCGTCGCGGATATCGATCGGCGACTGGCGGCTGCCATTGCCGCACTTGCCCCAGTCGACGTTGATCTTGCTCCAGTTGGCCGGGCCGCTGTCGCCCTCGTACGACCAGTGCGTGCCGCGCGCCACGGGCGGCGGCGGTGGCGGCGCGGCCTTCACCACGGCGGCGCGCTTGGCGCGGGCGGCGGCGCGGGCGGCCTGGGTGGCGCGCATTTCCGCCAGGCGCGCCGCGATGCGTTCGGACAGGTCGACTTCGGCCGCTTCCTCCTTCTCGCGCGCCGTGGGCGCGACGACGACAGGCGCCTTGGCCTCCTTGCCCTTCACCGATTCGGTCAGGGTTTTCATGGCGGCCGCGCGCGCCGACGCCGACATGGGCGCGGATGCGGTGGCGCTCGCCGGGGCGGGGGCATCTTTGGCGCTTGCCATGGCCGTCATCACGGCAAGGCTGCAAGCTAACAGGGCGCTCAAATGTCGCATGGAAATCCAGAAAGTGAGAATACCTTCTGGTTTACGGCTGTAAAGCAACAAAACTTGAATCAGGGCAGGAGCAAAACAGAAGTACCGAAGAGAAAACGGAATCCAGGGCCAGCTGTGGACGGCGCCGCAGCATGCTTGCCCTGGATCTTTGCAGCAATTACGCCGACTTGCCGACCATGCGCTTGTAGAGTTTCCACATGCCGCCCAGTACCACCGGCACGACGGCGGCGCCGACACCGATCAGCACGATCAAGGTCAGGTGGTCGCGGATCCACGGTATATTGCCGAAGAAGTAGCCCGCCGTGACCAGACCGACCACCCACAACAGGGCGCCCGTGATGTTGTACATCTGGAAGCGCGCATGCGTCATGTCGGAAATGCCGGCCACGAACGGCGCGAAGGTACGCACCACCGGCACGAAACGGGCCAGGATGATGGTCTTGCCACCGTGCTTTTCAAAGAATTCATGCGTGCGGCGCATGGCATCCTTGTTGATCCAGCGGTAATCGTGGGTAAACACCCTCTGCCCGATGGCCTCGCCTATCCAGTAATTGAGCGTATTGCCCGTGATGGCCGCCGTAACAAGCAGGAAGATCAGCAAGCCCAGGTGCATCTGTCCCGTCGCGCAAAACGCGCCGGCGATAAACAATAAGGTATCTCCAGGGAAGAAAAACAGCACCACGAGGCCTGTCTCGCAAAAAATAATGGCGAACAGCACCGCATACACGAGGGTGCCGTACTGCTCGATCAAGATACCCAACGTCTTGTCGACATGCACAATCATGTCGAGGAATTGCACAAAATCCATATATTTTTCCCTAAAGGTAGCGGCGGAATCATACACCACCCGGCCCGCGCAACGGCAGTCCCCGGGCCGATATTTCTGGATTAATTATGCGTCGCCCTTGCGCATGTGGCAATTTAAGTAAAGGTTAAGGAAACGCCATATCGGCAGGCAACTGTCAGGATTGCGATATGCAATGTTTTTCCGACGAAATATTGCCATTCCGGTATACACTTTCTGCACGGCGCAACCCGCGCCGACCAGGAGAAAACATGTATCGATACCCACTGAGCGGCCTGACCATGGCCACCGTACTGGGCCTTGCACAGCTGGCAGCCCACGCGGCGCCCGTCCAGATCAAGGCGCCCGCCGAACTGCCCGCCAAGGCGACCTTGGCCGACGTGATCAAAGCCTCGAAACCATCCGACTGGCGTCCGCTGGACCCGGACAACACCCTGTACCTCGACATTCCCGCCGGCCGCGTGGTGATCGAACTGGCGCCCGACTTCGCGCCCAAGCACGTGGCCAACATCAAGGCCCTGGTGGCGGAACAGTATTACGACGGCCTGGCCATCACGCGCGCGCAGGACAACTGGGTGGCGCAGTGGGGCGATCCGAACGAGAAGAATCCCAAGCCGATCCAGCATGCGCAGCGCACCCTGCCCGGCGAATTCACGGTACCGCTGAAAAATATCAAGAGCTTCACGCGCCTGCCGGACGTCGACGGCTATGCGCCGCAAGTGGGCCATTCGAACGGCTTCCCGTCGGCGCGCGATCCGAAAAACGGCACGGCCTGGCTCACGCATTGCTATGCCACCGTGGGCGTGGGCCGCGACAGCGCCAGCGACAGCGGCGGCGGCACGGAGCTGTACGCCGTCATCGGCCAGTCGCCGCGCCACCTGGACCGCGACATCACCGTCGTCGGCAGGGTCGTCTCCGGCATGCCGTTGCTGTCCACGCTGCCACGGGGCACGGGTCCCATGGGCTTTTATGACAGCCCCGAGAAAAACGTGCCGATCAAGTCCATCCGCCTGGCCGCCAGCGTGCCGCCCGAGCAGCGCTCGAACCTGGAAGTGATGCGCACCGACAGCGCCACCTACCAGGCCGTGCTCGAAGCCCAGCGCCACCGCGGCGGCCCGTGGAGCAAGGTCACGGCAGGCCACGTCGACGTGTGCAATGCGCCGATACCGGTGCGGGAGGTGGGGAAGTAGGCCAACTCTTAGCCCAGGAGCAAGGGCCGGGGTCAGACCCGACGGGTCTGACCCCGGTATAATTGGCGCATGAACGCTCCCATCACGCCCCACCGCCCGATCCAGGCCCTGCCTGACCAGTTGATTTCGCAAATCGCCGCCGGCGAGGTGGTCGAGCGGCCATCGGCCGTCGTCAAGGAGCTGCTGGAAAACGCGCTCGACTCGGGCGCCACGCAGATCACGGTGCGGCTGGAAGAAGGGGGCGTGAAACGCATCGCCATTACCGACAACGGCCGCGGCATCGACAAGGATCAGCTGCCGCTGGCCCTGGCGCGCCACGCCACGTCGAAGATCGCCTCGCTGCACGACCTGGAAAACGTGGGCACCCTGGGCTTTCGCGGCGAGGCGCTGGCCTCGATCGCCTCGGTGGCCGCCGTTACCGTGACATCGCGCACGATGGATGCGGCCCATGCGTGGGAAATCGTCGGCTCGCACAATGGCAGCGTTTCGCCGTCGTCGGGCGCGCACGGCACCACGGTCGATGTGCAAGACCTGTATTTCAACACGCCCGCGCGGCGCAAGTTTCTCAAATCCGAGCAGACGGAATACGGCCACTGCGCCGAAGTCGTGCGCCGCATCGCGCTGGCGCGGCCGGACGTATCGTTTTCGCTGTCGCACAATGGCCGCACCATCGACCAGTGGAATATCAGCGAACTGGCCAAGCGCAGCGCCCACATCCTCGGCAACGACTTCGCCGAAGCGCGCCTGGCGCTGGACGAATCGGCCGGCAGCCTGCGCATACACGGTTTTGCCGGCTTGCCGACGGCATCGAAGGCGCGCGCCGATGGCCAGTTCTTTTATGTGAACGGGCGCTTCGTGCGCGACAAGCTGCTGGTGCACGCCGTGCGCATGGCCTACCAGGACGTGCTGCACGGCGACCGTTTTCCGTCGTACGTGCTGGCGCTCGACCTCGACCCGGCCCTGGTCGACGTCAACGTACACCCGTCGAAGATCGAAGTGCGCTTCCGCGACAGCCGTTCCGTGCACCAGTTCGTTTTCCACGCCGTGCAGCGCGCGCTGGCGCAAACATCGGCCACGGCCTTCGGCAGCGTACCGGCGCCACTGCCGGCCGCTTCCAGCCTCGGCGGCGATACCGCGGGCGCGGGTTTGGGCGGCCCCGGCATCTGGCGCCGCGAGCAGACGCAAACGTCGTTCGGCGCGCAATTCACGAACACCTTCGCGCCCGCCTCGCCCGGCGCGAACCTTCCCTTCTTTGCCGACGCGCCAGGCGTGGCCCAGGACACGGCGGCCTATGGCGCCCTGTTCGGCGGCGGCGCAGGCGCCGCCAACTCGCCGATCACGCAAGTGGAACCGTACATCGCCTCGCCCGAAGCGATGGCGCGCGAAGAGTATCCGCTGGGCTTTGCCCTGGCCCAGCTGCACGGCATCTACATCCTGGCGCAAAACACCAAGGGCCTGGTGCTGGTCGACATGCACGCGGCGCACGAGCGCATCCTGTACGAGCAGCTGAAAAACGCGCTGCAGGCACAGGTATCGGGCCAGGACATGCAGGTGCAATCCTTGCTGATCCCCGTGACGTTCTACGCGGACGCCATCGAAGTATCGACGGCGAATGAAAACCAGGAAACGTTGAAAGCACTGGGCTTCGATATCGCCGCTCTGTCGCCCACCACCCTGGCCGTGCGTTCCGTGCCAACCCTGCTCAAAAACGCGGACGCGCAAACCCTGGCGCGCGACGTGCTGCGCGACGTGCGCGAATACGGCGGCTCGCGCGTGCTGATCGAGCGCCAGAACGAATTGCTGGGCACCCTGGCCTGCCACACGGCCGTGCGCGCCAACCGGATCTTGTCGGTGCAGGAAATGAACGCCCTGCTGCGCCAAATGGAGAGCACGGAACGCGCCGACCAGTGCAACCATGGCCGGCCCACCTGGGTGCAGGTCGAGATCAATGCGCTCGATAAACTGTTCCTGCGCGGCCAGTAAAATTCCGGGGTCAGACCCGCCGGGTCTGACCCCAGCCTTTGCCTTGGGGTCCCCATCGCAAGCACATCAAAAAAGCATCATGACAAATACCCATACCCTCCCCCTGGCCGTCGCCATCATGGGCCCCACGGCCAGCGGCAAGACGGCCAGTGCGCTGGCCATCGCGCAAGCGATCCCGTCCGAGATCATCTCCGTCGATTCCGCCCTCGTCTACCGCGGCATGGACATCGGCACGGCCAAGCCGTCGAAGGAAGAATTGGCCCAGGCACCGCATCATCTGATCGACATCATCGACCCGCTCGATGCGTATTCCGTGGCGCAGTTCCGCAACGACACCCTGCGCCTGGTGAGCGAAATTTCCGCACGCGGCAAGCTGCCGCTGCTCGTCGGCGGCACCATGCTGTACTTCAAAGGCCTGGCCGATGGCCTCGACGACTTGCCCGGCGCCGATCCCGTGCTGCGCGCCCAGCTGGAAGAAGACGCGGCCGCCATCGGCTGGCCCGCCATGCATGCGCGCCTGGCGCAGCAAGACCCTGTCACGGCCGCGCGCCTGGCGCCGCAGGACGCGCAGCGCATCGGCCGCGCGCTGGAAATCATCGCCCTGTCCGGCCAGCCCATGTCGGCCCTGCTGGCGCGGCGCGAAAAGACCGTGCTGCCGTTCCGGTTGCAATCGTTCGCGCTGGAACCGTCGGACCGCGCCGTGCTGCACGCGCGCATCGCCACGCGTTTCGACCTCATGCTGAAAAACGACGCCCTGCTCGATGAAGTGGATGGGTTGCGCCGGCGCGGCGACCTGCATCCGGGCCTGCCCTCGATGCGCTGCGTGGGCTACCGCCAGGCCTGGGACTACCTCGATGGCCGCATCGACCGCGCCGCCTTGCGCGAGACGGGCATCATCGCCACGCGCCAGCTTGCCAAGCGACAGCTGACCTGGCTGCGGGCTATGCCGGAACGCATCGTCATCGACTGCCTGGGCCCTGATCCGGCCTCGGCCATGCTGGCACAAATCGTCCCTTTGCTGACATAAGCGTCGCCACACAACAACTGGCCAGGCGCTAGGCTCGACTTAGGCTGCGGGCTATGCCGGAACGCATCGTCATCGACTGCCTGGGCCCTGATCCGGCCTCGGCCATGCTGGC
>NZ_JACYMG010000011.1:0-237868 GCF_020858035.1 Janthinobacterium sp. EB271-G4-3-2
GGTTCAATTCGGCGAACTGGACGATGAACGTTTTCCATTGGGCTGGCTGCATGGAAGGCTCCCGTTTGTCTGGTATATACAGTCAGACAGCAGGGACACGGGAAGATTCCTGGACTTCCCCTACTTAGCGGAGACAGAGCCTTTTTCATTGGGCGACGATTTTCGACAGCACGGAAAAAGCCGCCCCCGTCTGCGACGCCTCCAGCAGCAAGGTCAGTTCCGTATACGTGCAAATGATGTTGATCAGGTTAATCCGCTCCCACGCCAGGCGCTTGAGGATGGCGTGATACACGCCCGGCGTATAGCAGGTCTCTGGCGCCAGGTGCAGGGTCACGGCCGTCACGCGCTCCAGGCGCGCCAGTTCCTGCTCTTCGCCGAACACCTCTTCCACCAGCGCATGCAGCGAACGGCTGCAGATCACCATCACCTCGTTGACGCCGCGCGTGACGGTAATGAAGGTGCCGCGCTGGGGTGCTGCCAGCGCCAGCAACTGGCGCTGGCAGTCATAGGTCTGGTCGGAATAGCGGTAGGTAAAAATCATCAATTCGCTGCGTGTGGACAGCTCTCCCGCGCGGTGCGCCAGCATGATCTCGCCGCTTTTCTGCTGCGGCATCCGCTCGGCCAGGCGGCGCAGCGCCATCACCACGGCGGCCTGCCCCACCGGTTTCCACAGGTCGCTCTGCAATTGCGGTTGCAGCTGGCGCGCCAGTTCCGACAGGTTCAGCAAGCCACGGCCCAATCCCTCGCTGAGAAAGGCCGATTCCATCACGATCTGTTCCACTTTGGTCGCTATCGAAAGCATAGTTCTTCGGGCCGGTGATTCCGGTGCACGCACCAGGAGCCGGCAACCCTTCCTGAAAAAAGGATGCACTGCGCCAGCGGCCACGCCGGGCGGCGCGGTCGGACTCGCGGAAAAGAACCCCCTCGCGAGGGGAAGAGCCGGCTGGCGGCGGCTAGGAAGGCGGATGCAGCATGAATGCCGCTCCAGAGGGGAAATGGCTGAAACCAACAGCAGAAAACAGAACTGACGTCATGTGAAACTCCCGATTTTTTTTCCCGATGCGCTGTATCTGGACGCGGTCATTGCCGCGTGCGCTTTTTTTGTCTTCGCGTGGTCCGCAGGGAACAACGCGAAGAGCTAGTGTAGATCGCAACATTTAGAAAAGGCAACAGTGTTTTTCCAACAGAACGCTCCATTAGGGGAAGTAGTCCATAACAAAAGTTGCAGCTTGTGGTAGATCAAACTTTCCAACGATGCGACGCCGGCAAATGTTCAATTCTTAACAAAAAATCGCGGAGTGACCCATTTCTTAAATTTTTTGACATGGCGATCTCGACAAGTTTAGTGTCCCCCTACCCGGCGTCATGCCACCACAAAACGGCAGGCTATCCGCCCGCCGCCAGGCACGCCGGGGTGGCCATCAGGCATCGCGGCCAGCTCATTCACCATTTCCTTAACCGATACCCTGGAGCAGAAATGAATTTACGTTTGACAATAGTTGCCGCATCCATCGCCGCCCTGCCGCTGATGGCCACCACGGCAGACGCCGCCACGCCGCTGCCACAGACCCTGATGGCCGCCCCGGTCGCCCTGGCTTCTCCACAAGAGACCGCCAGCCTGGTCAACAAGCTGGCCGCGCAAGCGCGCAGCCGTGGCCTGAACACCGAACATGGCTTTGCCGTCGGCGCCCAGCATCCTGGCGTCAGCGGCACGCGCGTGAGCCGCGTACAGCACACCTACAAGGGCTTGCCCGTCTTCGGTTCCGAAACGGTCGTGGTCAGCAACAGCGCCGGCGACATCGTCAGCGAATCCGTGTCGGACCGCGCGTCCGGCCTCGGTAGCGGCGGCGTCAATTCCGTCACCCGCAGCGCCACCACCGATATCGACACCACGCCGGCCGTCAGCGCGGTAGCCGCCATCGCCGCCGCCGTGAATAACATCGGCGTGCGAGGCGTCGACCACGTGCCGCCGCATGCCCAGCTGCTGATCTACCCCGTCATGAAAACCGTGCGCGTGGCCGGCGCCGAGAACAAGTCGGAAGCCGCGCTGAACGCCCTCGACGTGCAGGACGTGGTCGACCACTACGAGCTGGCCTACCTGGTGCAGACGCGCATGATCAGCGGCAGCAAGCCGGTCTACTACGACACCGTCGTCAGCGCCAAGGATGGCCGCATCCTGCGTCAATGGAAAGCCTTGAAGACCGTCGCCGGCATCGGCAACAGCCAGTACAACGGCCAGGTACCGCTCAACACCACGCTCACGGGCAGCACCTACACCATGAAGGACCCCAGCCGCGGCACGGGCGGCAGCTTCGGCGGCATGGCCATCACGAATGCCAACCACGGCACCACCTCGGGCAGCGTGTACAGCAGCACCAGCAATACCTGGGGCGACGGCCAGCAATACATCAACGGCGGCAGCACCACCAACGCCAACGGCCAGACGGCGGCCGTGAACGCGATGTGGGGCTTGATGAACACCTACGACACGCACAAAAATGTGCTCGGCTGGTCCAGCCTGGACGGCAACAACACGGCCACCCACATCGCCGCCCACGTCAATACGGCCTACGACAACGCCTACTACGACAGCAGCTGCAAGTGCATGTACATCGGCGACGGCGGCAGCTCGTTCAACAACCTCGGTTCCATCGACGTGATCGGCCATGAAATGGGCCACGGCATCACGGACGCCACCTCGGGCCTGATCTACTCGCAGGAGTCGGGCGGCTTGAACGAATCGAGCTCGGACATCGCCGGCGAAATGGTGGAGGCGTATGCGCGCGCCGGCGGCACGGGCACCACGATTCCCAACACGGGCAACGATTGGATGACGGGCAAGGAAATCGCCAAGAATGGCCAGCCGCTGCGCTGGCTGTACAAGCCGAGCAAGGATGGCAGCAGCCCGAATGCGTGGAGCAGCTCCATCAAGAACCTCGACGTCCACTACAGCAGCGGCCCGAACAACCGCATGTTCTACTTCCTGTCGCAAGGCTCGAACTCCACGTCCAGCAGCGACTACTACAGCTCCTACCTGAACAAGAGCCCGCTGGCCATGACCGGTATCGGCAGCGACAAGGCTTACCGCATCTGGTTCAAGGCAGCCACCACCAAGTTCACCTCGTCGACCAACTATGCCGACGCGCGCAACAAGGTGCTGCAGGCGGCCGAGGAACTGTATGGCGTGGGCAGCGCCGAGTCTATCGCCGTCAAGCGCGCGTATGCGGCCATCAACGTGGGCACCGACGTCGATGAATCGACGACGGGCGGCGCGGTGACGATCACCAGCCAGCCGGCCAGCATCACCGTCGCACCGGGCGCCACCGCCTCGTTCGCCGTGGGCGCGGGCGGCGGCACTGCACCGTACACCTACAAGTGGTTCCGCAACGGCGCCGTGATCAGCGGCGCCACGTCGCCAGCCTACAGTTTCACGGCCGTGGCGGCCGACAGCGGCGCCGTCTTCAAGGCCACAGTGACGGATTCCTCGTCGCCCGCCGTGACGGCCACGTCGAACAACGCCACCCTGACGGTCGGCACGAGCAGCGCCACTGAGCGCGTGACGAACGGCGGCTTCGAGTCCGGCGCCACGGGCTGGAGCGGCACCACGGGCGCCATCGGCACCTTCACGGGCCAAACCGCGTACGAAGGCACGAAGTACGCCTGGCTGGGCGGCAATGGCACCACGGCCAGCGAATCGCTGACGCAAAGCGTGGCCATTCCCGCCGCCGCCACGTCCGCCAGCTTGAGCTTCGCGCTGCATATCGACACGGCCGAAACGGGCAGCACCGTGTACGACAAGCTGGTCGTCACCGTGAAGAACAGCGCCGGTACGGTGCTGGGCACTCTGGCCTCGTACTCGAACGTGAACAAGGCCGCCGGCTACCAGATCCGCACCTTCGACCTGATCGCCTACAAGGGCCAGACCGTGCAGATCTCGTTTGCCGCGACCGAGGATGCATCGCTGCAAACCTCGTTCGTGATCGACAAGGTCAGCCTGGTTACCCAGTAAGCGGCTGAACATGCGGGCAAGCCATCGATACAAGGCTTGCCCGCACGGCACGATTGATTTCCTGGCAATTCCAGTCTACCCTGAGACAGTGATTGCCTCTTGCCTGCTGCCGGTACCCGCGACGAATTGAACTTTTTTTTGGATTGTTCCTGACCGATGCCTACTTCGACCTTGTCCGCACGCGCTGTCCCCTTTTCACATCACCCCATTTTCACGCCCCAGGCCATCACCATGCTCGCCTGAGCCGACGATGCAGTTCCACCTCCAGGTGCAGGGCCCGGCGGGTAGCCAGGCGCTGGCCATCGACGCCGCCAGCGAGGCCGAAGCGATCCGCGCGGCCGTGCGCGGCGGCTGGCGCGTGCTGGCCGTCGACGCTGGCGCCACGTCAGACACGGGCGCCGCGCTGCGTCCCGGCAAACAGGGCCTGCCCCTGCTGCAATTCAGCCAGGAGCTTCTGGCCCTGCTCGAAGCGGGCCTGAACCTGGGCGAGGCCATGGCCACCTTGCACAACAAGGAAACGCGCACGGGCGCCAAGGCCACCCTGGCCGCCATCGTGCTCACCCTGCAGCAGGGCCTAAGCTTTTCCGACACCCTGGCCGGTTTTCCCGACATCTTCCCCGATATTTACATCGCCACCGTGCACGCGGCCGAACGCTCGGGCAACCTGCCCGAGGCGCTGGCGCGCTTCGTCGCCTACCAGCTGCAGTTCGACGCCATCCGCAAAAAACTCATTTCCGCCGCCATCTACCCGTGCATGCTGCTCGTCGTCGGCGGCCTGGTGACCCTGTTCCTGCTTGGCTACGTGGTGCCAAAGTTCAGCGTCGTCTACGAAAGCTCGGGCCGCGAGATTCCGTGGATGTCGCAAATGCTGCTCGGCTTTGGCCAGACCCTGGCCGCGCATCCGTTGCTGTGCGCCGGCGCGCTGGCCGCCGTGGTCGGCGCCGTGGTCTTCGGCATCGCCAACCGCGCCATGCGCATGGCGCTGGTGCTGCGCCTCTTGCGCCTACCCGTGCTGGCCGGGAAGGCGGCGGAATTCCGCCTGGCCCGCTTCTACCGTGCCCTCAGCCTGCTGCTGCACGCCGGCATCCCGCTGCACAAGGCGCTGGCCATGGTCGGCCCCATGCTGCTGCCGGCGCAGCAGGAGCAGCTAGCACAGGCCCGCCGCTCGGTGCAGGAAGGCATGCCGTTTTCCACGGCGCTGGAGCAGGCCGGCATGGCCACGCCGGTGGCGCAATCGCTGCTGAAAGTGGGAGAGAACACGGGCCGACTGGGCGACATGCTGGAACGCTCGGCCAAGTTCCACGACGAGGAATTCGCCCGCTGGGTGGACTGGGCGTCGCGCCTGCTCGAGCCGCTCTTGATGACCATCATCGGCGTCGTCATCGGCGGCGTGGTGGTGCTGATGTACATGCCGATCTTTGAACTGGCCGGGAGCTTATCGTGAGGGTCATGCCATGAACGCACGCGACGAAGAACGGGCCGTGCTCGATGCCGCCATGCTGCGCCGCGCCCACGCCAGCGCGCTGGAACAGGGCCGCCCGCAGATGGCCGTGCTGCAGGAAACGGCGGCCCTGCCGCCCGAAGTCTTTTTGCGCCAGCTGGCCGCCCTGTTCCGCTACCCGGCCTGGACGATGGCCGAGCTGCAGGCCGCCTTGCCCGCCTTTGGTCTGCTGCCCTACACGGATTGCGCCCAGCGCGACTGCGTGCTGCTGCAGCCCGATGCGCCGGGTGCGCCGCCCGTGCTCGTCATCGGCAACCCGTTTGCCGAAGACTTGCTGCAGTGGGCCGACTTCGCCCTGTCCACGCCCTTCACGGTGGCGCTGGCGCATCCGGACGACCTGGCCGCCTATCTGCTGCAGCAGGAAAGCGTGCAGCAGGCGATGCAGGAAATGCAGCATGGGGATGACATTCCAGGGCTGGACCAGAGCATCGAGGACATCTCGCTGATCCGCATCAGCGAGGACAGCAGCCCGGTGGTCAAACTGGTGAACTCCACCATCTACGACGCCCTGAAATTCCAGGCCAGCGACATCCACCTCGAATGCGACGTGGCCAGCCTGGTCATCAAATACCGCGTCGACGGCGTGCTGGTGCAGGCGGGCCAGGTGCAGGGACTGGCGATGGCCGAGCAGATCATCTCGCGTATCAAGGTCATGGCCGATCTCGACATCGCCGAGCGCCGCATCCCGCAAGATGGCCGCTTCAAGGTGCGCGTGAAAGGGGCGGAGATCGATTTCCGTGTCTCCATCATGCCCAATATCTTTGGCGAGGACGCCGTGCTGCGCCTGCTGGACCGGCGCGCGCTGACGGAAGCGGCGCAGGCGCTGCGCCTGGAAAGCCTGGGCCTGAACGAGGACGCCATCGAGCAGATCCGCCGCCTGGCCGCCAAGCCGCACGGCATGCTGCTGGTGACGGGACCCACGGGTTCCGGCAAGACCACCACCCTGTACGCGGCCATCACGGAAATCAACACGGGGCGCGACAAGATCGTCACCATCGAAGACCCCGTCGAATACCGCTTGCCGCGCGTGCTGCAAATTCCCGTCAACGAAAAGAAGGGGCTGACGTTCGCGCGCGGCCTGCGTTCCATCCTGCGCCACGACCCCGACAAAATCATGATCGGCGAAATCCGCGACGATGAAACGGCGCAGATCGCCGTGCAGGCCGCCCTCACGGGCCACCTGGTGTTTACCACCGTGCACGCGAACAACGTGTTCGACGTGGTCGGCCGCTTCCTGCACATGGGCGTCGACGCCTACAGCTTTGCGGCCGCCCTGAACGGCATCGTGGCGCAGCGCCTGCTGCGCCTCAATTGCGCCCATTGCGCTGTCGACGCCAGCGCCGAGGTGCTGGCCGATGCGCAGCAATTGCGCGACAGCGGCCTGGCCCTGCACCAGGTGCAGGACTGGCAGTTCATGGCCGGCAAGGGTTGCGGCCACTGCCGCGGCACCGGCTACAAGGGGCGCAAGGCCGTCGCCGAAGTCTTGATGCTCAGCGACGCGATGCGCGAAATGATCTGCACGCGGGCGCCCCTGAGCCAGATGAAGGAAGAAGCGGCGCGCAACGGCTTTCGCCTGGCGCGCGAAGCGGGCCTGGACCTGGTGCGGCGCGGCGAAACCACTTTAGCGGAGCTCAATCGTGTCACTTATTGAACGCCTTGCCCGCGCCACCGTGTGCCTGCACCTGGCGCCGCACGGGCTGCACGGCGTGCTGCGCCGCGCCGGCCGTCCCTTGCCCGACAGCGCCTTCCACCAGCCCATTGCGAATCCCGACGCCAGCTGGGAAGTGGCGCTGGCGGCCCTGCGCGGCTGGCTCGAACAGGATGGCGGCAAAAAACTGCCGCTGGCCGTCAGCCTGGCCAGCCGCTGGTGCGCCCTGCAAATGGTGCCGTGGAGCGGGGCCCTGCTCGACCAGGCCAGCGCACAGCGCTTCCTGCACAGCCAGTTCAGCGCCGTGTATGGCGAGGGCACGCGCGCCTGGCGCCTGGCCGCCGACGACGCGCCCTATGGCAAGCCGCGCCTGGCCTGCGGCATCGATGCGGCCCTGCTGCAAGGCGTGCAGGACGCGGTGGCCGCGCATGGCCGGCGCTGCCTGTCCATCGAACCGATCGCCGGACCGGCCTGGCGCAGCATCGCCGGTGCCAAGCCCGACGCCTTCGCCCTGGTGGAAGCGGGCCGGCTGCTGCTGGCAACGGCGAGCGGCGGGCGCATCACGGCCCTGCACAGCCAGCCCTGCGACGTCGCCTGGGGTGATGAACTGGATCGGGCGTGGCGGCGCTGGAACTTGCGCGCGCCGCAGCTCGACGCCATCGAACAGGTGGCGCTGATCGACTTGAGCGGCGTGCCGCAAACGAACGTGCCCGAACGCTTCGTGCCCGTCGCCGTGGCCAGCGGCGCCCACCTGATGCGGGAGGCCGCATGGGCCTGAGCCGCCTGGAATTCCTGCCGCCCGGCGCCGCGCAGACGTTCAAGGGCTGGCGCCTGGCCCTGTGCCTGGCGGGCGGCTTGATGCTGCTGCCGGCCGCCGTGTACTGGCTGGTGCAGGCGCAGGAAACGCGGCGCCTGGAAGCGCAGCTGGCGCAGCTGCAGCCCGCGCGTCCCGTGCGCGCGCCCCTCTCGGCGAGCCAGCAGCGCGAACGCGACCTCGAACTGAAACAGGTAGCCGCCGCCGTGCGCCAGCTTAACCTGCCCGTCACCCGCCTGGTCAAGACGGTGCAGGCGCCGCGCGACGTGCGCGTGGCCCTGCTGGGACTGGACCTGAACGCGCAGCAGGGACAGGATGGCGCCAGCATCCTGAAGATCGCCGCCGAGGCGGAAACGCCGCAGGATATGCTCAATTACCTGGCCTTCCTGAACCAGCAGCCCATGTTCAGTTCCGTGTATCTGCTCAAGCACGAGATGAACGCGAACGCCCCCGAACACCCTTACCGTTTTCAGTTGGAGGCGCAATGGCGGCAATAAAACCCGTGTTAAAAGCCGGCACGCCCGTGGCCCGCGCGCGCCTGCAGCTGCATATGCCGCCGCGCCTGGCGTGGGAAGCGCAGCGGCTGTGGCGCATGCTGGGCTGGCCCAGTGCCATCGGCGCGGCCTGCCTGGCGCTGGCCGCTTTCGCCATGCAGCAGGGCGATGCCTTGGGCACGCGCCAGCAGCAACTGGCGGCGCAACTGGCCACTGCCGCCAGACAGGCGGCGCTGCCGCCGGCACCCGTCACGCTCGACGCCGATGCGGATAGCCTGGCCGCCTTTCACGCCTACCTGCCCGCGCATGACAGCATTCCCGACCAGTTGAAGGCCTTGCTGGAAGTGGCGCAAAAGAGCGGCGTCACCCTGGCCAAGGCCGACTACAAGCCGCAGGAAGACGGCAACACGGCCTTCCTGCGCTACCAGATCACCCTGCCCGTCAAGGCCGAATACGCGCAGCTGCAAACCTTTATCGTCGACGCCCTGCAGGCGCTGCCCACCCTGACCTTGGACTCCGTGCTTTTCAAGCGCGAGCAGATCGAGGCGGGCGAGATCGACGCGCGCATCCAGTTCATCCTGCTGGTGAAGAAGGCGGAGGCGCGCCGATGAAAAAAGCCGTACTGGGAGGCGCCGCCGTGGCGACCTTGCTGGCCACCCTCTTCGCCCCCGAGGACGAAGGCAGCATCGTGGGACCGGCCACGGCCACGCCGCGCCAGGTGGAGCGGGTGGCGCCGCCCCCCCTCGTCGCCGCCACTGCCGCTGCGCCAGCCAATCGCGTACTGGCCATCGAACCGCGCCGGGGCCTCGACGACGAGGAAGCGGCCACCCTGTTCGCCAAGCAAAGCTGGCAGCCGGAGACGCCGAAAAAGATCATGCTCGACCAGCAGGCGGCCCAGGCCGCGCTGCCCGCCGCCCGCGTCGATGCGAACGCGCCGCCACCGCTGCCATTTCAATTCCTCGGCCGCTTTGTCGATGAAGGCAAGGCGGCCTACTTCCTGCAAGCGGGCGAACGCAACGTGGTGGCGCGCCCCGGCGACACGCTCGAAGAGCGTTACCGCTTCGACGGCGTGGTGCAGGGCGCCCTGCAATTTACCTATCTGCCGCTCAACCAGAAACAGACACTCGCCGTAGGGGACCTCAATTGAAACGATGCGCCGCACGTATGTCTCGTAATCTCATCACCCTGCTGCCGGTGCTGTCCCTGCTGGCCGCCTGCGCCGGCAACCAGGCCTACAACGATGGCCAGGCCATGCTGGGCGCGGGCCGCACGGAACAGGGCCTGGCCCTGCTGGAACAGGCGGCGCAGGCCGAACCGACCAACGCCAAGTACCGCATCGCCGTCACGAATGGCAGGATGCGCGCGCTGAACAACCTCAATGGCCGCGCCGAGGCGCTGCGCCAGCAAGGCAAGCTGCCCGAAGCGCGAGCGCTGTACCAGCAGGCGCTGGCGCTGGACGCCAGCAACGACGTGGCGCAGCGGGGCCTGGCCGGCGTGGCGCAGGATGAACGGCACCGCAAGCTGGTGCAGGAAGCGCAGGCCAGCTACCAGCGCGGTGGCGAAGCGAATGTCGCGCAGGCGCAGGAAGCGCTGCGCCAGGTGCTGCAGGAACGCCCCGCGCAGCGCGAGGCACTGGCCCTGAAAAGCCGCATCGGCGAGGCGCAGTCGAAAAGCCTGCCGGCCGGCGGCAAGCTGGCGGCCGCCTACAGGAAACCCGTCACCCTCGAGTTTCGCGACGCGCCGCTGCGCTCCGTGTTCGACTTCATCAGCAAAGTGTCGGGCCTGAACTTCGTCTTCGACAAGGAAGTCGACCCGGCCCTGCGCGCCACCATTTCCGTGCGCGACACCAGCATCGAAGAGGCGATCGCCATGCTGCTGGGCGCCAACCAGCTGGAACAAAGCGTCACCAGCGACAAGTCGATCACGATCTACCCGAACACGCCGCAAAAGGTCAAGGATTACCAGCAGCTCGTGGTGCGCACCTTCTTTCTGGCCAATGCCGATGTCAAGACGGTGGCGTTTTCCATCAAGACCCTGCTCAAGGCCAAGGACGTCGTCACCGATGAACGCCTGGGCATCATCATGCTGCGCGATACGCCGGAAATGGTGCGCATGGCCGAGCGCATCATCAATGTGCAGGACCTGGCCGATCCGGAAGTGATGCTGGAAGTCGAGGTGCTGGAAGTCAAGCGCACGCGCCTGATGGAACTGGGCGTGCGCTGGCCGGACCAGGCCAGCCTGACCCTGGCCGGCGTCGCAGGCAGCACGGGAGGCCTGGGCGGCCTGAAAGTGGCGGACCTGCACCGCATCAATGGCGACAATATCAACCTGGGCATCGGCGGCGTCACCCTCAACGCCAACAAGACGGACAGCGACAGCAATATCCTGGCCAACCCGCGCATCCGCGTGCGCAACAAGGAAAAAGCGAAGATCCTCATCGGCGACCGCGTGCCCGTTATCACCGTCACGACGAATAACGGCGTCAGCTCCGACAGCGTCAACTACATCGACGTGGGCCTGAAACTCGACGTGGAACCGAACGTCTACCTGGACGACGAAGTAGCCATCAAGATCAACCTGGAAGTGTCGAACGTCGTCAAGGAAGTCATCAGCAAGACGGGCACGCAGGCATACCAGATCGGCACGCGCAGCGCCTCGACCGTGCTGCGCCTCAAGGATGGCGAGACGCAGGTGCTGGCGGGCCTGATCAGCGATGAAGACCGGGGCACGGCCAACAAGGTGCCGGGCGTGGGCGAACTGCCCGTGCTGAACCGCCTGTTCGGCAGCCAGAAGGACGACGCCATGCGCAGCGAGATCGTGCTGTCGATCACGCCGCGCCTGCTGCGCAGCATCCGCCGCCCGGACCTGATGACGGCCGAATTCAACTCGGGCACCGAGGCATCCGTGGGCGGCCGCGCCAGCGTGGGCGGCTCTCCCGAAGCGATCGCCGCGCCCGAGCAGGCCGCGCCACGCGCCGGCTCGCCCATGACGGGCGGCGACGAGGCGCCCGCCGCCGGCGAAAAATCAGGCAAAGGTGGCCAGTGAAGCCAAGGGGATTTACCTTCATCGAGCTGATGATCACCCTGGCCATCATGGCGACGCTGGCCACGGTGGCCGTGCCGATGGCGCAGGTGGCCTTGCAACGGTCCAAGGAACAGCAGTTGCGCAGCGCCCTGATCGAGATGCGCGAAGCGATCGATGCCTACAAGCGCGCGTCGGACAATGGCCGCATCAAGCTGTCGCTGGGCGCATCCGGCTATCCGAAAAAGCTCGAGGAACTGGTCGAGGGCGTCCCCGACCAGCGCAGCGTCTCGAAGCAGAATATCTATTTCCTTCGCCGCCTGCCGCGCGACCCGTTCCAGCCCAGGGAAGAAGGCAGCGCGGCGGACAGCTGGAGCAAGCGCGCCTATGCCTCGCCGCCCGACAATCCCAGCGAAGGCGAGGACGTGTTCGACGTCGCCTCGCGCTCGACCAAGGCAGGCCTGAACGGCGTGCCGCTCAATCAATGGTGAACCCGATGCCTGCCTCCTCTCTACGCCGCGGCTTTACCCTGGTCGAACTGCTGGTGGTGCTGGCGATCATCTCGCTGCTGCTGACGATCGCCATCCCCCGCTATTTCGGTTCCGTGGAAAAGTCGAGGGAAGTCGCACTGAAGGAAAACCTGCAGGTGCTCAGGAGCGGCCTCGATAAATACTATGCCGACAAGGGAGAATATCCGGCCGCGCTGGACGACCTGGTGACCCACCATTACTTCCGCAGCGTGCCGCTCGATCCCGTCACGGAGTCCGCCGCCACCTGGCAATTGATCCCTTCGCCGAATGGCGAGATCGGCGGCGTGGCCGACGTGCGCAGCGGCGCCAAGGGCAAGACGCGCGAGGGCATCCCCTTTGAGCAGCTCTGATTTTCGGCGCCGCGCACGGGGCTTCGCGTATATCTGGACCCTGATGCTGGTGGCCTTCATGGGCGTGGGCCTGGTACTGGCCAGCGAATTGCATGCCACGGCCGCGCGGCGCGACAAGGAGCGCGAGCTGCTGTTCATCGGCCATGAATTCCGCAACGCGCTGGGCCGCTACTACGACAGCACACCAGGCGACGGGCGGCCCCGCTATCCCTTGACCCTGCAGGAACTGCTGCGCGACCCGCGCTTTGCCAACGCCCGGCGGCACTTGCGCCGCCTGTATGCGGATCCCGTCACGGGCAAGGCGGAATGGGGGCTGCTGCGGCAGGAGGGACGCATCGTCGGCGTCCATTCGCTGTCGCCGCAGCTGCCCATCAAGCAGGACAATTTTCTCGATGAAGACGCGAGCCTGCGCCGCAAACAGCGCTACGCGGACTGGCACTTCACGTATCCGCACGACCTGGTGCTGGCCCCGCCCGATGCGGCCGGCGGCGCGCCCGGACTCAAACCGAAAGGCGCGAACTGATATCATGCCCGCATTCCATATTCAGCATCGAACAAAGGAGCAGGCATGAGCATAGGTGGCACTTCCATCGAACAGGCATTGGCATCGCTGTCGGACATGACGGGCGGCATGGTCGCCATCGGCAAGGACGAACATGCGCAACGCATCGCCAGGGCTCAGGCGTTCATGCGCCAGCAGGGCATCGCCGTGATCTACCTGAACGCGGGCGCCAACCTCACCTATTTCACGGGCACCAAATGGTATGCCAGCGAACGCATGGTGGGCGCCATCCTGCCGGCCAGCGGCGACATCGAATACATCGCCCCCGCGTTCGAGGAAAGCACCTTGCAAGGCTTCATGCTCGTCGAAGGCCGTGTCAATTGCTGGGAAGAGCATGAAAGCCCGTACCAGCTGTTCGTCGACGTGCTGGCGCGCATGGGCGTGGCTCAGGATGCGGCTGCGCCGCCGCGCGTGGGCATCTGCGAAAGCGCCGCCTTCTTCATCTACGACGGCATCAAGCCGCTGGCCCCCGGCTATGCGCTGGAAAACGCGCGCGCCGTCACGGCCTGGTGCCGCAGCCGCAAGTCCCCGGCGGAAATCGCCCTGATGCAGCGCGTGATGGACATGACCCTGGCCGTGCACGTGGCCACGGCCAGCATGCTGTACGAAGGCATCACGACGGTGGAAGTGGAAGAATTCATCCAGCGCGCGCACCGCAAGGTGGGGGCGCCCCGCTCGTATTTCTGCATCGTGCTGTTCGGCGAGGCGACCGCTTATCCGCATGGCGTCAATTAC
Organism: Janthinobacterium sp. EB271-G4-3-2; assembly: GCF_020858035.1. Classification (NCBI taxonomy): domain Bacteria; kingdom Pseudomonadati; phylum Pseudomonadota; class Betaproteobacteria; order Burkholderiales; family Oxalobacteraceae; genus Janthinobacterium; species Janthinobacterium sp. EB271-G4-3-2. The sequence goes on from NZ_JACYMG010000011.1 coordinate 13,665, forward strand.
GTGCAAACCCTGAAAGCGGGCGACACGGTGCTGATCGACACGGGTTGCCAGGTGATGAACTATATCTCCGACATCACGCGCACCTATGTGTTTGGCGCCATCAGCGAACGCCAGCGCAGCGTATGGAACAGCGAAAAGGCCGCGCAAGCCGCCGCGTTCGCGGCCGCCCAACTGGGCGTAGCGTGCGGCGACGTGGACCGCGCCGCACGCGTCTCGCTGGAAGCGGACGGCTTCGGCCCCGGCTACAAGCTGCCGGGACTGCCGCACCGCACGGGCCACGGCATCGGCCTCGATATCCACGAGTGGCCTTACCTGGTGGGCAGCGACACGACGCCGCTCGACGTGGGCATGTGCTTCTCGAACGAGCCGATGATCTGCATCCCCGGCGAATTCGGCATCCGCCACGAAGACCATTTTTATATGACGGAAAACGGTCCGCGCTGGTTCACGCAGCCGGCGCACAGCATCGACGATCCGTTCGGGCTGCGGGCTTAAGCCGGGTGTTGGATTACGCTGCGCTAATCCAACCTACGTCTTCGCCAACGCCAACCGCCGTGGCACGGGCATGCTGGACAAACCGCCCTGCGCCAGCTTGAACACGGCCAGCGCCGTGCCCAGCTGCACGGCCTGTTCCTGCAGCGATTCGGCGGCCGCCGACGCTTCTTCCACCAGCGCGGAGTTTTGCTGCGTCATCTGGTCCATGCTGCCGATGGCCACGCCGATGTCGCCGATGCCGGCGCTTTGCGCCTGGCTCGCGGCGCTGATCTCGGCCATGATGTCGGCCACCTTTTTCACGGAATCGACGATCTGGCCCATGGTCAGCCCCGCCTCGTCGACCAGCTTCGAACCGACGTTCACCTTGGCCACCGAATCGCCGATCAGTTGCTTGATCTCGCGCGCCGCTGCCGCGCTGCGCTGCGCCAGGTTGCGCACTTCGGACGCCACCACGGCAAAGCCGCGCCCCTGTTCGCCGGCGCGCGCCGCTTCCACGGCCGCATTCAAGGCGAGGATATTCGTCTGGAAGGCGATGCCGTCGATGACGCCGATGATGTCGACGATGCGTTTGGATGAATCGTTGATCTCGCCCATGGTGGTCACCACCTGGCTGACCACTTGCCCGCCCTTCACGGCCACCGACGATGCCGACACCACCAGCGCATGCGCCTGGCCCGCGTTGGCGGCGTTGTCGCGCACGGTGGAAGTCAGGCTGTCCATGCTGCGCGCCGTCTGATCCAGGCTGCCCGCCTGCGATTCCGTGCGCGCGGCCAGATCCGCATTGCCCTGGGCGATTTCCGCGCTGGCCACCTGGATGGTTTCGGCCGACGCCTTGATACCGGACACCATGCCGGCCAGCCGGCCACGCATCTCCTTTAACGCCGCCAGCAGGCTGGCCTGGTCGCCCGCCTCGGTCACAATCCGCATCGAGAGGTCGCCATCGGCCACGGCGCGCGCGATCTGGCGCGCATATTCGGGTTCACCGCCCAGCTGCTGCCAGATGGCGCGCACGACGAAATGCGAGACGGCCGCCAGGCAGACGATGACGGCCAGCGCCACGGCGATGCTGGTATTGAGCGCATTGCGCACATTGGCCGCGCTGCGCTCGATGCCCTGCCTGAACTGTGCTTGCGCCTGTTCGTTGGTCTTTGCCAGGTCGGCATTGAGCACCGCCAGCGCGCCCTGCATGCGCGCCACGGTCGCTTGCGGGTCGCCCTCTTCCATTTCCAGCATAATGCGCGCCGCGCTCAGTGCCGGCGCATAGTAGGCATCGAATTCCCTGGTCAGGCGCTGGCCCTGCTCGCGCTGGCCGGGAATCGCCGCAAAGGCGGCCAGTTTTTCGCGCAGCTTGACGGCCTGGCCGCCAACTTGCCCGATACGCTCCTTGTCGCCTTCGCTGACGGCGTCGCGCAGGGCGTCGCCCACGGCGGCCACGTCCAGAGTCAGCGACTTGGCCATGTCGAGCACGGGATAGTCGGCGCTTTCGGTAGCGTGGATGGAATTGAGCGTGGCCGTGGACAGATAGGCGCTGACGGCCAGCCCCAGCCCGAAAATCACGGCCGAGACGGCAGGCAGCGCCCATATCTTGCGTTTGATGCTCATTGCTGTCTCCTGATGGTATGTGTACCGGGCCGCCGCATGGCGGGCGGCCCGGGTCGGCTTTATGGCGCCGTCAGCACCACTTTGACGCTGGCGTCGACGGCGCTCTTTTCGATATAGCCGATGGCTTTCGGATCGGCGGCCACGGCCTTCTTCACGTCGGCGCTATTGGCCACTTCCTTCGGCAAGGTGGCCTTGCCCGTGAAGACCAGCTTGGACCACAGGGCCTTCGCCTGCGATGGCTCCTTGTCCGTCACCTTCTTGTAGAACTCGGCGCGCACGGGAGCGCTTTCCGGCTGGTCGATCGGCGTCATGGCCGTCGATTTGCCGAGGAAAAATTGCGCCACCTGTTCGTTCGTCATGGCACCGGCGGCACTCTTCGGATTGACCACCACGACCACTTCGGCCATGGCGGGAACAGCGGTCGACAGCGTCAGCAAGGCAGCCGCAAAAATGTAAGATTTCATGCGGCGCTCCTTAGAAAACAAAATCGATGGCGGCGGCAGCCACCGTGACGGGGCCATGGAAGCCTGGCTTGGCTTGCACGAACAGACCCGGACCATTCTTCGGCCTGATGCGGTCGATCTGCACTTTCAGCGCGGCCGAACGGTGGAAGTCCCAGCGCACGCCGATGCTGTCCGTCGATTGCTCGAGCTGGTTGCGCGTGGTGGCCAGGGTATCGACGCCGGCCGACAGGGCGCGCAGGGTCGGCGTGCAGGCGGCCGGATAACCGGCAGGGCAGGATGCGGGCACGGTATTGTTCACCCGGCCATCGGCCTTCAGGCTGGCGTGGCTGTAGTAGGGCAAAAAGGCGCCGATGCGGTAGCCGCCCATCACGTACCACGAGGTGCTGTCGCTGACATAGCTGTCCGTCTTGCGCTTCGCATATTCCGACTGCAGCAGCACGTTGTTCCAGTCCAGGCCCAGGCCCACGGACGTGAAGGACGCCTTCTTGTCCTTGACTTCCAGCACATCGGCCAGAGCGCCCAGCTGGGCGATCCTGTAGCCGCTGCCGGCCGCGCGCAAGCTGCCCATCAGGGTATTCAAGCTAGGCGAATCGTTGATCGTCAGCTTGGTCTCGGCACGGCCGAAGCGCACGGTGACGGGGCCGTGTTCGGCCACGACGTTGAGGGCGACGATGGACTTGCCTTCCACCTGCACGGTCGAAGCGGGGCCCGTGGCCAGGGTGGCCTTGGTGCGGCCCAGCGCCAGCTGCGTCGTGACGCTGGTGTCGCCCGCGCTGAACTGGTAGGTGCCGTCGATGCCATCGATGCTGTTGAGAGGAACCTGCGAATACATTTCGCCGGGCGGGCGCAGCATGGTGTTGGCATAGCCGACGTTGCGGTAATCGGAAATCATGAAGACGGGCAGGCCCATGCGGCCGACGCGCACGCTGAAGCTGTCCGATACCTTGGCCTTGGCGAAGGCCCACGCCAGTTCGGCGCCGAAATCGTCCTCGCCGTCCTTGCGCGCCAGGCCCTGCACGGTGGCCGACAGCCACGGGTTGACGGTGACATTGGCCTGCAATCCCAGGTTGGAATCGACGCCCGTGCGGGCGGTGCGGCCGGCGCCGGCAGCCTGGTTCGGGCGCGCGAACTGCGCGTTATCGGTATCGGCCATGGTCAGGGCGGCCGTGCCGTAACCGCTGATCTTGACGGCGGGGCCAACGGCCTCTTCGGCATAGGCATGGCTGATGGCCAGGGGCATGGCCAGCAGGAAAAACAGGACGTGTTTATTCATAGTAATTAAATACCCGTAGCGGTGAACGTGGAGTTGGGCTCGAGGTCGATGGCTCACCGGCCGTAAAAGGCCGGGTCCGTTTTTTCTCGCCGCCATCGCTTCGAGGAGCGCGCATGGCGGCGTGACCAGTGAGTAAAACCATGCTACAGAGAAAAGGTTTTACATTGGAAAGTTTTCTTGAGGCAATGAGCGAATTCGCCTCTTTTCACGAAAAAAGCACGCGTTCTAGAGGGGTTTATCTAAATAGCACGCCGTGCAAAACCACACTTACACTATATTTTTCATACACTTATGGATAATTCAAGACGAAAAGAACTGGAATGAAAAAAGCGCCGCCACGCGAAGATCGCGGGCGGCGCCATTCACACCAGTCCTGCCGGAGACGCTTACTCTCGGACTTACTCGCGCTTCGAGACCAGGGTCAGAATATCGTAGCTGGCCACCAGTTCCTCGTTCTGGTTCGTCACCTGCACGTCCCACGCGACCACGCCCTGGCCCACGCCAAACACGTCCTTGCGGTTGCGGTCGACCTTGCGCTTGCACGTCAGGCGGGCGCGGATGGTGTCGCCGATGGCCACCGGCGCGACGAAGCGCAGGTTGTCCAGGCCATAGTTGGCCAGCACGGGACCGACGCCAGGCGAAACGAACAGGCCGGCGGCGGCCGACAGCACAAAGTAGCCGTGGGCGATGCGCTTGCCGAACTGCGATTCCTTGGCCGCGATTTCGTCGAAGTGCATGTAGAAAAAGTCGCCCGAGATGCCGCCGAAGGCGACGATGTCCGCTTCGCTGACGGTGCGGCGGTGCGTGAGCAGCGAGTCGCCCGTCTTCAAATCCTCGAAGTGCTTGCGGAACGGGTGGATCGGGCTTTCGTTGACGTCCGCGCCGCGCACGTATTCGCCGGTGATGGCCGCCAGCATGGTCGGCGAGCCTTGCACGGCCGCCCGTTGCAGGTAGTGGCGCACGGCGCGCACGCCGCCCAGCTCTTCGCCGCCGCCCGCGCGGCCAGGGCCGCCATGCTTCAGTTGCGGCAACGGCGAGCCATGGCCCGTCGAATCGACGGAAGCCACGCGCTCGAGCACGTGCACGCGGCCATGCGTGGCCGCCACTTGCGGCACCACGCGCGCGGCGATCTTCGGATCGCGCGTCACCAGGGTGCTCACCAGGCTGCCCTTGCCGCGCGCGGCCAGGGCCAGCGCTTCGTCGATATCGTGGTAACCCATCATGGTGCTGACAGGGCCGAACGCTTCCACGTCATGCACGGCCTCGTTGCCAAAGGCGTCGCGGCACATCAGCAAGGTCGGCGAGAAGAAGCTGCCGTCAAGGGCGCCATCACCGAGCGGACTGAAACCGTCGGCCGCGCCGAACACCACCTCGTTACCCTGCGACAGTGTGGCGACACGTTCAGCCACGTCGTTCTGCTGCTCTTTCGACGCCAGCGCACCCATGCGCACACCTTCGATGGATGGATCGCCCACCACCACCTTGGCCAGGCGCTCGCGCAGGCGCGTGCCGACGGCGTCCATCAGGTGCTCGGGCACGATGATGCGGCGAATCGCCGTGCACTTCTGGCCCGACTTGCCCGTCATTTCGCGCACGACTTCCTTGACGAACAGGTCGAATTCCACGTCGTCGGGCGTGACGTCCGGCGCCAGGATGGCGCAGTTGAGCGAATCGGCTTCGCCGTTGAAGGGCACGGACTGGGCGATCAGGTTCGGGTTCGTACGCAGCTTGGCGGCCGTGGCGGCCGAACCCGTAAAGGTGACGAAATCCTGGCCATTCAGGCGGTCCAGCAAGTCGCCCGTGGAGCCGATCACCAGCTGCAAACTGCCGGCCGGCAGCAAACCCGATTCATGCATCATGCGCACGACGGCTTGCGTCAGGTAACTCGTCGCCGTGGCCGGCTTGGCGATGCAGGGCATGGCCGCCAGGAAGCTGGGCGCGAATTTTTCAAGCAAGCCCCAGATGGGGAAATTGAAGGCGTTGATGTGCACGGCCAGGCCGCCGCGCGGCACCAGGATGTGCGTGCCGGCGAAACCGCCCTTCTTGCCCAGCGCGATGGCCGGGCCTTCGTGCAGCACGTTCGATGACGGCAGCTCGTGGCTGCCCATGCTGGCGTAGGCGAACAGGGTGCCCGTGCCGCCTTCGATGTCGACCCAGCTGTCGGCGCGCGTGGCGCCCGACAAATGCGAGATCGCATACAGCTCCTCCTTGCGCTCGACCAGGTACAGGGCCAGCGCCTTCAGGCGCGCGGCGCGCTGCTGGAAGTCCAGCGCCATCAGGCCCGGCACGCCCGTCTTGCGCGCATAGGTGACGGCTTCGTCGAAGTCGATCTTTTCCGCATGCGTGTGATAGATGACGCGGTTGTTCAAGGCGCTGTGCAGGGGCACGGCGGCGCTTTCGCCCAGCCAGCGGCCGGCGATCAGGCTTTGCAGGGTGGATATGTGAGCCATGTGGTTTCTCCGTAAAACGAGGGTGTGGTGACGTTGGTGGTAGTGTCGGATGACGCGGGGCGCTGCCCCGCTAAGCCGACCTACCTCCATATTGGTTACTGCGCCGCTGCGTTCTTGTGCAGGTGCAGCGGCAATGCGGATTCGAAATTCAGGCGCTGGCGGCCGGCCTCGACTTGCGTCAGGGCTTCCACCTCGCGCATCGTCTGCATGGAACGCACGGCCAGTTCGTGGTACTGGCCCGTGCCCGAGCTTTTCCATTGGATTTCATCGTCGGTCAACGCGCGGATGATCCTGGCGGGCGTGCCCACCACCATGCTGCGCGGCGCGACGATCATGCCCGCCTTCACGAAACTCATGGCCGCGACGATGGATTCCTCGCCGATGACGGCGTTGTCCATCACCACCGCGTTCATGCCGACGAGCGCATTGCGGCCGATGCGGCAGCCGTGCAGCACGGCGCCATGGCCCACATGACCGTCGACTTCAACCACCGTGTCGCAGCCGGGAAAGCCGTGCATGACGCACGTGTCCTGCAGGTTGGCGCCCTCTTCCAGGATCAGGCGGCCAAAGTCCCCGCGGATCGAGGCCAGCGGGCCGATATAGCAGCGCGGGCCGACGATCACGTCGCCGATCAGCACGGCCGACGGGTGCACATAGGCGCTGGGGTGGACGACGGGGGTGACGCCGTTGATTTCGTAGACTTTGACCATGTTGCTCTCCTATTCATGCATTGGGGTGACGCTTCCCTGCCCCCCACACCTTGTACTGCCGGGGTCGGACCCTGAGGGTCCGACCCCAGTATTTGCCTTCGGGTTACATCCCCAAATAAGCGCTCTGCACCTGCTCGTTATGCAGCAATTCAGGACCGGGACCGGACAAGGTGATGGCCCCCGTCTCGATCACATAACCCACGTCGGCAATCGACAGGGCCGCATGCGCGTTCTGCTCGACGAGGAAGATGGTGATGCCCTGGTCGCGCAGTTCGGCCACGATGCGGAAGATTTCCGCGATCAGGAGCGGCGCCAGGCCCATGCTCGGTTCGTCGAGCAGCAGCAGTTGCGGACGGCCCATCAGCGCGCGCGCCATGGCCAGCATCTGCTGCTGTCCGCCCGATAGCGTCCCGGCCAGCAGCAAGCGCTTTTCCTTCAGGATCGGGAACAGGCCGTACATGCGCTCCATGTCACCGGCCACGTCTTGCGGCGGACGGGTAAACGCGCCCAGGCGCAGATTGTCTTCCACCGTCATGGGGCCGAATACTTGGCGCCCTTCCGGCACCTGGCAGATGCCGGCGCGCACGCGCTTGTCGGCGCTCATGCGGCTGACGTCCTGGCCGGCGAAGGCGATGCTGCCGGCGCTGATCGGCTGCACGCCGGAGATGGCCCGCAGCAGGGTCGTCTTGCCGGCGCCATTCGCGCCCACCAGCGCCACCAGCTGGCCCTGGCGCACTTGCAGGTCGATGCCGTGCAAGGCCTGGATGCGGCCATAGTGGCTGGTCAGGCCGGCGATATCGAGCACCAGCGGTGTCTGAGGTTTTTCCATCTTCATCATGCCGCCACTCCCAGATAGGCCGCCACCACGTCGGGGTTCGCGCGCACTTCGGCGGCGGTCCCTTCGGCCAGCTTCTTGCCATAGTCGAGTACCAGGATATGGTCCGACAGATTCATCACCAGTTTCATGTCATGTTCGACCAGCACCACCGTCACGCCCGATTGCGCCACCTTGCGGATCAGGGCTTCGATCTCGCCCGTTTCCGTGTGGTTCAAGCCGGCCGCAGGTTCATCGAGCAGCAGCACTTTCGGCTTGGCCGCCAGCGCGCGGGCGATTTCCAGGCGCTTCAATGCGCCATACGACATCTGCCCCGCCTCGTCATCGACATGCCGGCCTACGCCGACGAATTCCATCAGGCCCGCCGCTTCATCACGGCAGGCCGCATCGGCGCGGCGCACGGACGGCAAACGCAGCATGGAGGCGAACAGGTTCTGGTTCAGCCGCAGATGCGCGCCCACCATCACGTTGTCGATGGCCGTCATGTTCATGCACACCTGCAGGTTCTGGAAGGTGCGGCTCATGCCGCGCCGCGCCAGCGCATCGGGCGACATGGCGGCCACGTTCTCGCCATTGAGCAAAATTTCGCCCCTGGTCGGCGTATAGACGCCGGTGATCAGGTTGAACAGAGTCGTCTTGCCGGCCCCGTTCGGCCCGATCACGGAGTGGATATTGCCTTCCTTGACGGTAAAACTCACGTCCTGCACCGCGTGCACGCCGCCGAAGCTCTTGCTCAAGTTGTTAATCGTCAGCATCTCAGACCTCCCGTGCAGATTGAGGCGGTGCTTTCGGCGTAGCAGAACGCTTGCGCGAACGGCTGGCCAGGCTCGGCACCAGGCCCTTGGGCATGAAGATCATGGTCGCCATCAGGATCACGCCAAACACCACCGTTTCCCAGCCTTCAAAACTGGACAGCAGCTGCGGCAGGATCGTCAGCAGCGCCGCACCGATGATGGAACCGAAGATCGACGCCATGCCGCCCACCACCACCATCGTCACCAGCTCGATCGAGTGGAAGAAGCCGGCCAGGTTGGGCGTGATGAAACCGATGTAATGGGCGCTGATGCTGCCCGCGATGCTGGCAATGACGGCCGACAGCACGAACACGCGCACCTTGAAGCGGGTCGTATCGACGCCGACGACGCGGGCCGCCACTTCCGAGCCGTGAATCGCTTGCAGCGCGCGGCCGACGGGCGAGTCGATCAGGTTCAGGGCCAGCCACGTGACCAGCAACAGCAGCACGGCGCACACCAGGTACCACGATTTTTCACCGGCGATTTCCAGGCCGGCGACACTGAAGGCGGACACGCCGATGCCGTCAGGACCGCCCGTCCACTGCGTTTCGTTGTTGATGACGATGGAAATGATGATGCCCAGGCCCAGGGTCGCCATGGCCAGGGTATGGCCTTTGAGTTTCAAGACGGGGCGGGCCAGCAGCAGCGCCAGCAGTCCCGTGGCGACGGCGCCGGCGGCCAGGGCGGCCAGCGGCGGCCAGCCGTAGTGCGTGGTCAGCACGGCCGACGCATACGCGCCCAGGCCATAGAAACCCGCGTGACCGAGGCTGATCTGACCCGTATAGCCCATCAGCAGATTGAGGCCGATGACGACGATGGCGTTCAGCGCGATGCGGATCGCCACGTCATAGTAGAACGCGTTGCTGAGGAACAGGGGCAGGATGGCCAGGATCAGCGCCAGCACCAGCAGGCCGCCATGGCGCGAGCGGGTAAATAAATTCTTCATACACGCTCCGAATTTTTAGCGCCAAACAAGCCTTGCGGCAGGAAGAACAGGATCAGCAGGATCAGCACGAAGGGCACCGCGTCCTTGTAGGCTGACGAGATGTAGCCGGCCGTCATGGCTTCGGCGATGCCGAGGATCAGGCCGCCGGCAATCGCGCCCGCGCCGCCACCGAGGCCACCGAGGACGGCGGCGACAAAGCCTTTCAGGCCCAGCATGATGCCCGCGTCGTAGGACGTGTAAGTGATCGGTGCGACGAGAATGCCGCCCGCAGCACCCAGCAGTGCCGACAGGCCGAACGAGAACAGCAGTACCTTGCGCGTGTTGATGCCCACCAGTTGCGCGGCCAGCTTGTTGTGCGAGGTGGCCAGCATGGCCTTGCCCATCAGGGTGCGGCCGAAGAACCAGCCCAGCACCAGCACGATGACGACCGTCACGCCCAGCCCCCACAGGCTTTGCGGCAGCAGGCTGGCGCCCAAAAATTCGATCGGCGCGTCGCCGGAAAATGCCGGCAGCGAATGCGTGTCCTTGCCCAGCCAGATTTGCACGAGGCCGCGCAGCACGAGCGAGGCGCCGATGGTGATGATCAACAGCGTGATGACCTGCGCGTTTTGCGCCGGCTCGATCACAGTTTTTTCCATCAGCAGGCCAATGATGCCGGTGGCGATGACGGCCACAATGATGGCCACTGGCAGCGGCACGCCGGCGGCCGACATCACGGCGGCCAGCATCCCGCCCAGCATGATGAATTCGCCCTGGGCGAAATTGATCACGCCGCTGGTGTTGTAGATGATGGTAAAGCCCAGCGCCGCCAGCGCATAGGCGGAACCGACCGTCATCCCGGAATACAGAAATTGTAGAAATTGTGCGACTTCCATGGTGTCTCCAATATGTTCGGCGATGCGCGGGCCGCTTCGGGGGCGGCCTCGCGCAGGTACTTCTGGCTTACCTTGTTTCGAACATCACTTCGACAATTGCCATTCGCCGTTCTTCACTTCCACCATGCGGAACGCCGACAGGTCCAGGCCCATGTGGTCTTTCGCCGACATATTGAACACGCCGGTGGTACCGACAAAACCCTTGGTCGATTCCAGCGCCGCGCGCACTTTTTCGCGGTCCGTGCCGCCGGCACGCTTGATGGCGTCGACCGACAGGTTCAGGGCGTCGAGCGCATAGCCGCCAAAGGTCGATGGATCGATCTTGTAGCGGTCTTTATACGTCTTGTCGTAGCCGACGACGACGGCCTTCTGGGCGTCGCTGTCGGGCAGCATGGCGCCGATCAAGAGGGCCGGCGTTGGCAGGCGCACGCCTTCGGCGGACTTGCCCGACAGTTTCAGGTATTCGTCGGACGCCACGCCATGCGACTGGTGCAGCGGCAGCGCGGCCATGCCCAGCTGGCCATAGTTCTTGGTGACCACGGCCGGGCCCTGGCCCAGGCCAAACACGAACACGGCTTGCACACCCTTGGTATTCTTGATGCGCGTGAGCTGCGCCGTGATGTCCGTATCTTTCGGGCCGTAGGTTTCATCGGCCACCAGCGTGATGCCATATTTGGAGGCGACGATCTGCGACTCCTTGCGGCCCGAGGCGCCGAAGCCGCTCGTTTCCGACAGCAGGCCCACCTTGCTGATGCCGCGCTTCTTCATGTCCTCGAACACCTTCTCGGCCGCCATGCGGTCCGTATGCGGCGTCTTGAAGACCCACTTCTTGACCGGATCGATGATCACCACGGCGCCCGCCAGCGAGATGAACGGCATGCTGGCGCGCTCCACCAGCGGCGCCATCGCCATCGTCGCGCCGGTGGTGGTGCCGCCGATCAGCACATCGACTTTGTCGGACTCGATCAAACGCTTGGTAAAGCCGTTGGCCTTGGCCGCATCGCTGCCGTCGTCGTAATGCACCAGTTCCAGCTTGCGTCCCAGGACGCCGCCGGCCGCATTGATCTTCTCGATGTACAGCTGCAGGGTTTTCAGTTCAGGGTCGCCCAGGAAGGCGGCAGGTCCCGTGACGGACAGCACGGAACCGATCTTGATGTTGTCGGCCGCGTACGCACCCGCGGCAGTCATGGCCAGTACGCCGGCGATCAGGGTTTTCTTGAAGATATTGGCAATCATTATGGTCTCCACCAGGTTGGCACTACGGTCAATTAATATCGGCGCTTTTTTACAAGCCTGCGCCTTTTTTGTTTTTTACTTTTTATACGCGTTCAATCACCACGGCAATACCCTGCCCCACGCCGATGCACATGGTGCACAGCGCATAGCGCCCGCCCGTGCGTTCCAGCTGGTTCAATGCGGCCATCACCAGGCGCGCGCCCGATGCGCCCAGCGGGTGGCCGATGGCGATCGCCCCGCCATTCGGGTTCACGTGGGCCGCATCGTCGGCCAGGCCCAGGTCGCGCGTGACGGCCAGGGCCTGCGCCGCAAACGCTTCATTGAGTTCGATGACGTCCATCTGCTCGATGGTCAATCCCGTCTGCGCCAGCACCTTGCGCGACGCCGGCGAAGGACCAAAGCCCATGATGCGCGGCGCCAGGCCGGCCGTGGCCATGCCCAGCACTTTTGCACGCGGCGTCAGCTTGTATTTGTCCACGGCGGCGGCGGACGCCAGCAGGATGGCGCAAGCGCCGTCGTTCAAGCCCGAGGCATTGCCGGCCGTGACCGTGCCATCCGGCTTGACCACGCCCTTGAGCTTTGCCAGCATCTCGATCGAAGTATCGGGACGCGGATGTTCATCCATCGTCACCATCTTCGGCTCGCCCTTTTTCTGCGGCACGGCGACGGGCACGATTTCGCGCTCGAACACGCCGGCCGCGTTGGCGGCGGCCCAGCGCTGCTGGCTGCGCAAGGCTAGACCATCCTGGTCGGCGCGGCTGATGCCGAACTCCACGGCCACGTTTTCCGCCGTTTCCGGCATGGTGTCGATGCCGTACTGCGCCTTCATCTTGCCGTTCACAAAACGCCAGCCCAGGGTCGTGTCCTCGATTTTCGCCGCGCGCGAAAATGCGCTGTCGGCCTTGCCCATCACGAACGGTGCGCGCGTCATGCTTTCCACGCCGCCGGCGATGATCAGCTCCGCCTCGCCCGCCTTGATCGAGCGGGCGGCCATGCCCACGGCGTCCAGGCTGGAGCCGCACAGGCGGTTGATGGTATTGGCCGGCACTGCCGCCGGCAAGCCGGCCAGCAGCGCGGCCATGCGGCCCACGTTGCGGTTGTCTTCACCCGCCTGGTTGGCGCAGCCATAGAACACGTCATCGATGGCGGACCAGTCGACGGACGGGTTGCGGGCGATCAGCGCGGCGATCGGCAGCGCGCCCAAGTCGTCGGCGCGCACGCTGGCCAGGGCGCCGCCGTAGCGGCCAAACGGGGTACGTACGGCGTCACAGATAAAGGCTTCGTTCATGTTTGCTTCCTTGTTCGGGCTATCAGGAGAAAATCTTCGGGCGCTGGTCGACCACGCGACGGGCCTTGCCCGTCAGGGTGCGTTCGATGCCGGCAGCGGCCACCAGGCGCACGCGCGTGCTCACGCCCACGTGCGTCTTGATGCGGTGTTCCAGTTCGCGCGCCAGCGCGTCCGTTTCGCTGGCCGAGATGGTGGCCGTCAGGTCGATGCGCAGCTCGGCGATCACTTCCAGTTTGTCGAGGTGGCCGTCGCGCGTGACCACCAGCTGGTATTGCGGCGCCAGACGCGGCATCTTGAGGATCAGCTCTTCGATCTGCGTGGGGAAGACGTTTACGCCGCGGATGATCAGCATGTCGTCGGAACGGCCCGTGATCTTGCCGATGCGGCGCATCGAGCGCGAGGTCGGCGGCAGCAAGCGGGTCAGGTCGCGCGTGCGGTAGCGGATGATGGGCAGCGCTTCTTTCGACAAGGATGTAAACACCAGTTCGCCCTCCGCGCCGTCCGGCAGCACTTCGCCCGTTTCCGGGTCGATGATCTCCGGGTAAAAATGGTCTTCCCAGATGACGGGACCGTCCTTGCTCTCGATGCACTCGGACGCCACGCCAGGGCCCATCACTTCGGACAGACCGTAGATGTCGACGGCGTCAATGCCGGCGCGCGCCTCGATTTCCGAACGCATGGCGTCCGTCCACGGTTCGGCGCCGAAGATGCCCACTTTCAGCGACGATTCGGCCGGGTCCAGGCCCTGGCGCGTGAATTCCTCGATAATGTTGAGCATGTACGATGGCGTGACCATGATGATGGACGGCTTGAAATCCTGGATCAGCTGCACCTGCTTTTCCGTCTGCCCGCCGGACATCGGGATGACCGTGCAGCCCAGGCGCTCGGCGCCGTAGTGCGCGCCCAGGCCGCCCGTGAACAGGCCGTAGCCGTAGGAGATATGCACCATGTCGCCCGCGCGGCCGCCGCCTGCGCGGATCGAACGCGCCACCACGTTGGCCCAGGTATCGATGTCGTTCTGCGTGTAGCCGACCACCGTGGCCTTGCCCGTGGTGCCGCTCGACGCATGGATGCGCACCACTTGCTCGCGCGGCACGGCGAACAGGCCGAACGGGTAATTGTCGCGCAAGACTTTTTTATCGGTGAACGGGAATTTGGCCAGGTCCGCCAGGGATTTGAGGTCGTCCGGATGCACGCCCGCTTCGTCAAAAGCGGCGCGGTAATGGGGCACGTTGTCATACGCGTGCTTGAGCGTCCATTTCATGCGTTCGAGCTGCAGCGCCTGCAGTTCATCCTTGCTGGCGCGCTCGATCGGCTCGAGGTCATTCGGGGAAGGCGTACGTTGGACCATCATTGTCTCCTCTAGTAACGCCTGACCAAACCTGCTGCGCGTCGTGATTTGCGGCCTGTGATGCTCACTGTGCCACAGCACAGTTGCGCTTCTCGGCCACAACTCACTTCCGCTCGCGACGGTTTTGTCGAGGCGTTTTTAATCTTAAAAAATCTAAAACAGTTCCGGCAGTTCAAGCCTGCTCTTGTATGACTTCGCCCGCCACGCGGATCGACTTGCCGCGGAAGAGCGCAATGGCACGGCCTTCCTGGTTGCTGACCTTGACGTCATAGACGCCGCTCTTGCCCGCCAGCGCCTGCTCGACGGCGTGCGCCGTCAGCACGTCGCCCTCGCGGCCCGGCGCCAGGTAGTCGATGGTGCAGCCGGCGCCCACGGTGTTCATGTTGTAGCTGTTGCAGGCAAAGGCGAAGGCGCTGTCGGCCAGGGCGAAGATGAAACCGCCGTGGCAGGTCTGGTGGCCGTTGAGCATGTTTGGGCGCACCGTCATCGTCATGCGCGCATGGCCGGGGCCCACGTCGGCCAGGGCGATGCCCATGGCGGCGGTGGCGTTATCGCGCGACAGCATCGAGGCGGCGGCCGCTTCGGCCAAGGCTTGCGCGGTCATGTTGTGATCCTTATTTGACATATCATTCGGCATGAAACGGTGCTCCATTGGCGAGTTTGCGGCGCAGCAGCGGCGAGACCCGGTAGCGGTCTTCGCCATAGCCCAGCGCCAGGTGCTGCAATACGTTCACGATGTGCTGGACGCCGACGGCATCGGCCCAGGCCAGCGGTCCGCGCGGATAGTTGACGCCCTTCCGCATGGCGATATCGACGGCGGCCACCGTGCACACGCCCTGGTTGACGGCGTCGGCCGCTTCATTGGCCAGCATGGCGACCGTGCGCATGACGGCCAGGCCAGGCACGTCGTCCAGGCGCGTGACGATGAAACCGGCCGCCTGGAACAGGCCGACGACGGCCGCGTAGGCGGCGTCGCCGCACTGGTCGGCACGGGCCACGGCGATGCGCTTGGCATTGGCGTAATCGAGCGCCAGGTCGAACAGCACCGTGTCCGGATGCTGGTTGTCGTGCGCGCGCTGGGTGGCGCTGCGGCCATCGGTGAGATAAATCGCGGCGCCATGGCAATGCAGGGCCGGCGCTTCGTCATGCGCCTGGCCTTCCTGCGTCACGCGGCGGCTGACGGTGACGCCAGCCTGTTCCAGCCGCTGGACCAGACTGTGGATGATGCCGCTATGGCCACGGCCATCGCCGCCGATGGCGGCCGACAGGGCGACGAATTCCGGTGTCGGCTGCGCGCCTTCCGCCTGCGCGACAGGGGCAGCGGCTCCTTCGCCGTACAGGTAAAAGCCGCGGCCCGATTTGCGGCCAAGGAATCCCGCGTTGACCATTTCCTGCTGCAGCACGGACGGCGTGAAGCGCGGGTCGTTGAAATAGGCGCCGAACACGGATTGCGTGACGGAGAAATTCACGTCGTGGCCAATCAGGTCCATCAGCTCGAATGGGCCCATGCGGAAACCGCCCGCTTCGCGCAGCACGGCGTCGATGGTGGCGGCGTCGCCCGCCTGCTCGTTCAACAGGCGCCAGCCTTCCGCATAGAACGGACGGGCGACGCGGTTGACGATGAAGCCGGGCGTCGATTTCGCATGCACGGGGTTCTTGCCCCAGGCGATGGACGTATCGTAGACGGTGGCGGCCACCTGCTCGCTGGTGGCCAGGCCACTGATCACTTCAACCAGCGCCATCAGGGGCACGGGATTAAAGAAATGCATGCCGACCAGGCGTTCCGGGCGGCGCAGCTTGGCGGCGATCGCCGTGACGGAAATCGACGAGGTATTCGTCGCCAGGATGCAGTCGTCGCCGACCAGCGCTTCGAGTTCGGCGAACAGGCCGCGCTTGACGTCGAGGTTTTCCACGATGGCTTCCACCACCAATGCGGCGTCGCTCATGTCGGCCAGGCTGCCGGCCGCCTGCAGGCGCGCCGTGGCGGCTGCGGCTTCGTCCAACGTCATGCGGCCCTTTTCGGCCAGCTTCGCATACATCTTGCCGATATCAAGCAAAGCCTTGCTCACCGCTTCGGCGCGCGTGTCGTACAGTTTGACGCGGTAGCCGGCGGCCGCCGCCACCTGCGCGATGCCGGCGCCCATGGCGCCGCTGCCGATGACGGCGACGATACTGCTGTTGTCCAAAGCTGCCATATCAACGTCCCTTGAATTGCGGTGCGCGCTTTTCCATGAAGGCGGCCACGCCTTCGCGGTAATCGTCGCTGTTACCGAGATCGCTCATCATGCGCGCTTCCAGCGCAAGCTGCTGCGGCAGGGTATTGGCGCCGCTGGCGGCCAGCGCCTGCTTGGTGCAGGCCAGGCCCTTGGTCGGCGCCGTGGAAAAGTGCACGGCCAGCTTGCGCGTTTCTTCGGCCAGCTGCGCATCGTCCACGCATTTCCAGATCAGGCCCCAGTCCTCGGCCTTTTCCGCCGTCAGTTTTTCGCCGAGCATGGCCAGGCCCATGGCGCGCGCCGAACCGATCAGCCGTGGCAGGAAGAAGGTGCCGCCCGTGTCCGGGATCAGGCCCAGCTTGCAGAACACTTCCACGAAACTGGCCGACTTGCCGGCGATGACGATGTCGCAGGCCAGCGCCAGATTGGCGCCCGCGCCGGCGGCCACGCCGTTGACGGCGCAGATCACGGGCATCGCCAAGGCCTTCAAGGCCAGCACCAGCGGCGCGTAGTTCTTTTCCACCGACTCGCCCAGGTCCACGCCCTGCGAGCCCGGTTCCACGGCGCGGTCGGACAAATCCTGGCCCGCGCAAAAGCCGCGCCCCGCGCCCGTCAGCACGAAGACGCGCACGGTGCTGTCGGCATTGACTTTCGCAATCGCGTCGCGCACTTCCTCGTGCATGGCTTGCGTAAAGCTATTGAGCTTGTCGGGGCGGTTCAGGGTCAGGGTGGCGATACCCTGCTCGATGGTGAAGAGGATGTTTTGGTAGGTCATGGCGTCTCGCTTTGTAATGGGTACGGCAGGGCGCGTGCCCTGCGCCGGCTTATTCTGCCTGGTCGAAATCGACCACGACCTTGTCGGTCAGCGGAAAACTCTGGCAGCTGAGGACGAAGCCGCGCGCCACTTCGTAGTCTTCCAGCGCGTAGTTGACGTCCATTTCGACTTTGCCGTCGAGGATCTTGCAGCGGCACGTGGAACACACGCCGCCCTTGCACGAGTAGCGCATGTCCAGCCCGGCGCGCAGACCCGCGTCGAGGATGGATTCCTTGTCCTTGTCCATCGTGAAGGTGGTGTGGTTGCCGTCCATGATGACGGTCACTTCCGTTTCCTGCACGGCGTCGGCGGCCAGCTGGGCGCGCGGCTTGTGGGCGTTTTTAGGGATGCTGGCGGCGAACAGCTCGATCTTGATGTTCTGCTTGGGCATGCCGGCCGCCTGCAGGGCGGCGGACACGCCGAGCATCATGTCTTCCGGGCCGCAGATAAACGCGTTGTCGTAGTCTTCGACCTTGATCCAGTGCTGCAGGAACTGCTCGCATTTTTCCTGCGTGATGCGGCCGTTGAACAATTCGATGTCCTGCTGCTCGCGGCTCATCACGTAGACGAGGTTCAGACGCTCGAGGTACACGTCTTTCAAGTCCGTCAATTCTTCCTTGAAGATGACGGACGACGAGGCGCGGTTGCCGTAGAACAGGGTAAAGCGGCTCAGGGGCTCCGTCAGCAGGGTCGTCTTGATGATGGAGAGGATGGGCGTGATGCCGCTGCCGGCCGCGAAGGCCAGGTAGTGCTTGCGGTTGACACAATCGAGCGGCACGTTGAAGTGCCCCATGGGCGGCATCACCTCGATGGTGGCGCCGGCTTTCAGGGTGTCGTTCGCCCAGGTCGAGAAGGCGCCGCCAGGCGTGCGCTTGATGGCCACGCGCAGGGTGCCGTCCTGCACCGCCGAACAGATCGAGTACGAGCGGCGCACGTCTTCCGCATTGATATTGGCGCGCAGAGTCAGGTGCTGGCCCTGCTGGAAGCGGAACTGCTGCTGCAGTTCGGCAGGCACGTCGAACGTGACGGCGATGGTGTCGCGCGTTTCGTTGCGCACGTTGGCTACGCACAGCGGATAAAATTTACTCATGCTTCATCTCCAGTTTCTTCGGAACGTGTGCCTGATTTTTTTAGTGGCACTTGAAGTAGTCAAACGGTTCGCGGCAATCCATGCATTTATACAGGGCCTTGCACGGCGTGGAGCCGAACTGGCTGGTCAGCTGCGTGTGCGTCGAGCCGCAGTTCGGGCAGATCACGTCCAGTTTCGGCATCGCCTGGCGCTTGACGCCGCCACGCAAACCGCTGATGTCGATCACCTGCTGCTGCGGCGGGGCGATGCCATAGCCTTTCAGCTTGGCCTTGCCCGCTTCGCTCATCCAGTCCGTCGTCCAGGCGGGCGCCAGCTGGTTCACCAAGGTCACCTTGGCCACGCCATGGCTGCGCAAGGCATCCGTGACGGCATCGGCGATCACCTGCATGGCCGGGCAGCCCGAATACGTGGGCGTGATCGTCACGATGCACGCATCGCCATCCGTGACTTCGACGGCGCGCACGATGCCCAGGTCCACCACCGAAATGACGGGAATTTCCGGGTCCGGCACGTCGCCGAGCCAGGCCCAGACCTGGGCGGCGTCCAGCGCTGCCGTAGCCGTGTTCATTACCACTCCGCCCCGGGATAGGCGCGCTGCAGGAACTGCATCTCGGCCAGAATAAAGCCCAGGTGCTCCGTGTGCGTGCCCTGCTTGCCGCCTTTTTGCATCCAGGCGTCGGGCGCCGGCATGGTCAAGGTGGCTTCGGCGAAGATCTCGGCCACGTGTTCGAGGAAAGCCCGGCGCAGCACGTCCGATGGCGGCGCGATGCCGGCGGCGACCATGGCCTGGTCGACGGCGTCGTACGTGAACATCTCGCCCGTGTACATCCACAGCTTGTCGGCGGCGGCCTGCGTTTTCGCGTGGCTGTCGGCCGTACCGTCGCCGAGGCGCACGATCAGGTCGCCGCTGCGGCGCAAGTGATAAGTCACTTCCTTGATCGACTTTTGCGCCACTTCGACGATGCGCGCATCCGCCGATTTCGTCAGTTCCAGAAGCTGGAAGTAGTGCCAGCTGTCGAAGAAGAACTGGCGCATCATGGTGTCGGCGTAATTGCCGTTCGGCTGTTCGGCCAGCAGGCAGTTCTTGAAATCGTGGGCGTCGCGCAAAAAGGCGATGTCGTCCTCGTCGCGGCCCGCGTTTTCCAGCTCGGCCGCATAGCTGAACCACAAGCGCGTCTGGCCCAGCAAGTCCAGCGCCACATTGGTCAGCGCCATGTCTTCTTCCAGCGCCGGCCCCTTGCCGCACAGCTGCGACAGCTGCTGGCTGAGGATCAGGGCGTTGTCGCCCAGGCGCAAGAGGTAATTGACCTTGTCATCCATTGCAGGCGCTCCCATCACAGATTCTTGACTTCTTCCGGCATCGGGAAGAAGGTGGGATGGCGGTACACCTTGCTGTTCGACGGTTCGAACAGGGCGCCCTTGTCGCCGGGGCTGCTGGCGACGATATCGGCCGCGCGCACCACCCAGATGCTCACGCCTTCATTGCGGCGCGTGTAGACGTCGCGCGCATGGTTGACCGCCATGGTGGCGTCGGAAGCGTGCAGGCTGCCCACATGCTTGTGCGCCAGGCCGTGCTGGCTGCGGATGAACACTTCCCACAATGGCCATTCTTTGCTCATGTTGCTATCCCCTTTTATAGATGTTGTCAGGCTGCCGCTTTGCTAGCGGCTTGCTTGTCGGCGTAGGCGAGCAAGGCATCGCGGAACCATACGCCGTCCTCATACGCTTTCACGCGCGTTTGCAAGCGCTCGCGGTTGCACGGGCCGTTGCCCTTCAGGACATTGTTGAACTCGGACCAGTCGATCTCGCCGAATTCGTAATGGCCCGTTTCCGCATTGAACTTCAAGTCCGGATCGGGCACGGTCAGGCCCAGGTATTCGATTTGCGGCACGGTCTGGTCGACCATGCGCTGGCGCAATTCGTCGTTCGAGAACAGCTTGATGCGCCATTGCGCCGACTGGGCGCTGTTGACGGAGGCGGCATCGGACGGGCCGAACATCATCAACGATGGCCACCACCAGCGGTTCAAGGCATCCTGCGCCATGGCTTTCTGCTCGGGCGTGCCCTTGCACAGCGACATCATGATGTCGTAGCCCTGGCGCGCATGGAACGATTCTTCCTTGCAGACGCGGATCATGGCGCGCGCATACGGACCGTAGGAACAGCGGCACAGGGGAATCTGGTTGATGATGGCCGAGCCGTCAACGAGCCAACCGATGGCGCCCATGTCGGCCCACGACAGGGTCGGATAGTTAAAGATGCTGGAATACTTGGCTTTGCCCGAGTGCAAGGCGGCCAGCAAGTCGTCGCGCGACACGCCCAGGGTTTCCGCGGCGCTGTACAAGTACAGGCCGTGGCCCGCTTCGTCCTGGATCTTCGCCAGCAGAATGGATTTGCGTTTCAGGGTCGGCGCGCGCGTGACCCAGTTACCTTCGGGCAATTGGCCGACGATTTCCGAGTGTGCGTGCTGCGAAATCTGGCGGATCAGGGTCTTGCGGTAGGCGTCCGGCATCCAGTCCTTGGCCTCGATCTTGATGCCTTCGTCGATGCGCGCCTGGAAAGCGCGCTCTTCCTGGCCCATGTCGTCGAGGGAACGGACGTTCTTGAGGCCGGTTTCAACCATTTGTGCGTACATGATGTGTCTCCCATGTCTTTGATTTTGCGCAGCAACGCGGTGCGATGAACAGATAATACGATACAAAAAACGATTTGCATACACTTGATATGAATCATTTTAAAATTTCGTATCTTGTGCGGCTTTTTTGTGCGTATGATATTGCTTATGAGAAAACACTATGGAGCGCCACCAGCGCTTCCGGCAAATTATTGCCGCGCTACCCGCGCAGCCAAGTAAACTGCTGCTTTTATTGAACAGACCGCAACACGGCCAGACCGGAACCACATGAAGAACACCCGCTGCACGGCATGGATAGCCGATTTCCTGGAAAGCGACCCACCGCGCTCGAAGTCCCTGGTGATGACCATCTTTGGCGACGCCATCGTGCCGCGCGGCGGCGCCATCTGGCTGGGCAGCCTGATCGAACTGCTGGCGCCATTCGGCGTCAATGACCGCTTATTGCGCACCAGCGTGTTCCGCCTGGCGCAGGAAGGCTGGCTCAGCTCGCAGCGCGACGGCCGCCGCAGCGCCTATACGATACGCCCGGAGGCGCTGGCCCGCTTCGAACGCGCCTACCGCCGCATCTATGCGCCGCTGGTCGTGCATTGGGATGGCAGCTGGACCCTGGTGATCGGACCGGCCGGCAGCATCGGCGCGGCCGAGCGGGGAGCGCTGCGCAAGGAATTATTGTGGGCCGGCTATGGCTTGATTTCTCCCGGCATCTTTGGCCACCCCGCCAGCAATGCGGAAGCGCTGGAAGATATCCTCGTGCGCAACGAGGTGCAGGGCAAGCTGTACGTCTGCCACACCACGGAATTGCCGGGCGTGAGCACGCGCCCCCTGCGCGACATGGTGGGCGACTGCTGGGATTTGTCGGAAGTGATGGCCGGCTACGAAAAATTCATCGCCAGCTTCCAGCCGCTGCTGACCCTGCTGCAAGAAGAACCCGTGTTCGACGCGGAGCAGGCGTTCGTCATCCGCTCGCTGCTGACGCACGCCTACCGCCGCGTGCAGTTGCACGACCCGCAACTGCCCGTCGAACTGCTGCCCGAACCGTGGCCCGGCACGCAAGCGTATGCGCTGGCACGCGACCTGTACCGGATCACGTATGCGGCGGCCGAGGAACATATCCTGGCCACCCTGCGGCGCGAGGACGAACACGCGCCCGACGTGGAGCCGTGGTTCTACGAGCGTTTTGGCGGACTTAATACCTGAACCCAACGGCGTAGTACCGGGGTCGGACCCTTGAGGGTCCGACCCCAGCCTTTGCGTTTAGGGTAAGAGACTAAACCCACCTCAAGCTACTGTTTCACCACTACTTGCTTGGCCCCCGCCAACAAATCCTGCCCCAGCTTTTCCAGCGCATTGACCTGCACCAGCATGGTGTCGAGGATGGCGACGTTGAACGTGTATTCGGCCGGCGTCGTATAGCCGGGGAAACGTATGATGCGCAGCAATTCCTGCAAGGTCGTGCCCTTGCCCAGGTGCGCCAGGGCGTCGCTGAGGGCGCTGACTTTCTTTTCCAGTTCGCGTATGTGTTTGCCGTTGTCATCCATGATGCTCTCCCCGTATCGGAGCTTCCACGTTAGCAAAGCATGTCCGTCATCGTTTGCGCCAGCACAAAGGCCACCGCAAAACAGGTATCATCGCGCCATTGCACACGATGCAAAACCCATACGTTTTTATCAGGAACACTCATGACCATTAAAATCAGCCAGCAATTCGACGCCGGCGCGATCGAGGTGCTGCGCGCCGACGATGCCCACTCCATCGAGCTGAACATCCGCAAGGATTCCCACGCCGACATCACGCAGTGGTTTTACTTCCGCCTCCAAGGCGCGCAAGGCGAGGCGTGCACGATCCGCTTCATGAACGCAGGCAAGTCGGCCTACCCGGACGGCTGGAAAGATTACCAGGCTGTCGCCAGCTACGACCGCGAAACCTGGTTCCGCGTGCCGACCAGCTTTGACGGCACCGTGATGACGATCGAACATACGCCCGAAGAAGAAAGCGTGTACTACGCCTATTTCGAGCCGTATCCATGGGACCGCCACCTGGCCCTGATCGACAGCGCGCAAGCGTCGCCGCTGGTGCGCCTGATCGACCTGGGCAGCACGGTGGAAGGCCGCGACATGAACTTGCTGGTCGTCGGCGATGCCGATGCCGAGAAAAAAGTCTGGGTCATCGCGCGCCAGCATCCCGGTGAAACGATGGCCGAATGGTTTGTCGAAGGCATGCTCGAAGCCTTGCTGGACCAGGCCAATCCGTTTGCCCGCCAGTGCCTGCAGGACGCCGTCTTCTACGTGGTGCCGAACATGAATCCGGACGGTTCCGTGCATGGCAACCTGCGCACCAACGCGGCCGGCGCCAACCTGAACCGCGAATGGATGACGCCGACGATGGAGCGCAGCCCGGAAGTATTCCTGGTGAAACAGAAAATGCATGAAATCGGTTGCGACCTGTTCCTCGACGTGCATGGCGACGAAGGCTTGCCTTACGTCTTCGTGGCCGGCAGCGACGCGCTGGAAAATTTCACGCCAGCTCAAAAAGCCGAGCAAGACCGCTTCATCGCCGACTTCAAGGTGGCCAGCCCCGACTTCCAGGATGAGCACGGCTACGAAGACGGCCCGTTCACGCCGGAAGTGCTGACCATGGGTTCGCCCCACATCACCCACGCCTTCGGCTGCCTGTCGCTGACCCTGGAATTGCCGTTCAAGGACAACGCCAACGATCCCGACCCGCAAACGGGCTGGAGCGGCGCCCGCAGCGCCGCCCTGGGCGCGGCCGTGCTGCAGCCTATCCTCTCTACCTTGCGCGCCTGAGCGCCAGGGCCGAAGCGGCCCGCTTGACCCCATGCCCCGCTCGTCGGGGCATTTTTTTTGCCCGCGCGGCAAGCGTTGCTGGCCGAGCAGTTTTTTTTCCGAACATCTTGCCTGCCAGAAATTATCGTCCTACACTAAGCAACAGAATCGGACCGCGCCACGCTGCGCGGCCCCGCAAGAATATCTCGCCGGGCAGGTCGCCATGACTTCCCGGCCACAGGAAATACGCATCCGCGGCCCCATATCTGCCGAATTAGCTCTTCTGTAACGCAAACTGACCGCATCAGCATCGTCATGAACGGACGCCGCTTGTCCGCAGGACGCTGCCAAGCGCACGCTTACCGCTTTTCGCCGAGGATGAATACCTATGTCTAAGCTTAAAATCAGCACCCGCCTTGCCTTCAGTTTCGGCCTGATCATTGTCCTGCTTGCCATGGTGGCATTTGTTTCCATCAGCCGCATTCGCAACATCAACACCTCGACGGAAAAAATTCTCAACGACCGCTATGTCAAGGTCATGCTGTCGAATACGATACAGTCCGAAGTCAATATCCAGGCCCGCCTGCTGAGCATCGCCATCATCGGCGCCAACGATGCCGATGAAGTCAGCAGTTCCGTGGCCAAGGTGCAGGCGTCGATCAAAAAGAACGCGGAGCTGCTGGCGCGCCTGAAAACCATGATCAACACGCCCAAGGGCCAGGAGCTGCTCCAGGCCGTGATGAGCAGCCGCGAGAGCTATGCCAGGACGCGCGATGCGAATATCAAGCTGTTACAAGAAGGCAAATCGGAAACGGCGGGCATCTTCCTGCTGACGCAGCTGCGTTATCCGCAAGAAAAATTCTTGACGGCACTGGCGGCCATGGCCAACTTCCAGGAATCGCTGATGGAAAAGGAAGGCAAGCAAGCCGCCGCCGATGGACGCATGGCCATCATCCTGACCCTGTCGCTGTCGCTCGCCGCGACGCTCATTGCCATCGCGCTGGCCGTCCTGATCAGCCGTTCCATCAGCCGGCCCATCGCCGAAGCCGTCAAGGTGGCGCAACGGGTGGCGGCCGGCGACTTGTCGGTCACCATCGACGCGCGCGGCAACGATGAAACGGGCCAGCTGCTGCGCGCCCTGAAAGACATGAATGACAATCTGCAAGGCATCGTGGCGCGCGTGCGCCACGGCACGGATGCCATCGCCCACGGCTCGCGTGAAATCGCCTCCGGCAATATGGACCTGTCGTCGCGCACGGAACAGCAAGCCAGCTCGCTGGAAGAAACGGCATCGTCGATGGAGGAACTGACGTCGACCGTCAAGCAGAATGGCGAAAACGCGCGCCAGGCCAACCAGATGGCGCAATCGGCCTCCAGCGTGGCCAGCAAGGGCGGCCAGGTGGTGGCCGAAGTGATCACGACCATGGATTCCATCAATGCCTCGTCGAAGAAAATCGCCGACATCATCGGTGTCATCGACGGCATTGCCTTCCAGACCAATATCCTGGCCCTGAATGCGGCCGTGGAAGCGGCCAGGGCGGGCGAGCAGGGACGGGGCTTTGCCGTGGTCGCCACGGAAGTGCGCAACCTGGCCCACCGCTCCGCCTCCGCCGCGAAGGAAATCAAGCTCCTCATCGACAACTCCGTGCACCAGGTCAACCTCGGCAGCAGCCTCGTGAACCAGGCGGGCAGCACCATGGAAGAGATCGTCAGCAGCGTGCGGCGCGTCACGGACATCATGGCCGAGATCACGTCCGCCAGCAACGAGCAGGAGGCGGGCATTGAACAGATCAACCAGGCCATCACGGAAATGGATGCCGTGACACAGCAAAATGCGGCCCTCGTGGAAGAGGCGGCCGCCGCGTCCGAAGCACTTCAGGATCAGGCCGGCATCCTGGCCGAAGCCGTCAGCGTGTTCAAGCTCGACGGCACGCAGGCGCTGCCGCCGGCGCAGGTGCAAGCCATCCGCGCTCCGGCACGCGCGCCAGCCAAGCTTGCCGCCGCGCCGCGCGTCACGGCCACTGCCGTCCCCGCCAAGAAAGCAGGCAAGGCGGGGGCACTGGCCGTGGTCGCCGATACCGATTGGGAAGAGTATTGAGACCATCCCCCCCCCTGCCGAAGCAAACTCAGCCCTTAGCCACCTGGCGCAAGGCACCGACCAGCCGGTCCAGATGCGACTCCGGTGTAAAGATGCCTGGCGTGACGCGCACGCACGCACCGCTGGCAAGACCGTCGCGCGGCACGGCAAAGATGCCGTGTTCCTGCACCAGCTTTTTCGACAGGGCATAACTGTCGGCCACGCTGGTCTTGCCTTTCAAACGGAACGAGGCGATGGCGCTCGTCAGGCGCGGATCGCTCGATGCCAGCACCTCGATGCCATCGATGCCGCGTGCCGCTTCCACCCATAGGTTGCGCAGCAGCCGCAGCCGCGCCTGCTTGTTGGCCACGCCGATCTGCGCATGCAAGTCCAGCGCCGCTGGCAAGCTCAGGTAGGCGGCGAAATTCACCGTGCCCGTGTGCACGCGGGTGCGGATATCGTCGCCCGCCTTTTCTCCCAGCCATGGATCGATATCGGCCACCCTGCCCCGCTTGATGTAGGCAGCGCCCACGCCGACGGATGCCCCTATCCATTTGTGCAAGTTGATGCCGGCAAAGTCCGCCTGCAAATCGGGGATCGTCATGTCCAGCTGGCCAAAACCGTGCGCCGTATCGACGATGACATCGATACCGCGCGCGCGCGCCAGACGGCTGATCTCGGCCACGGGCAAGACCATGCCGTTACGGTGATTGACATGTGTCAGCAGCATCAGTTTCAAGGTCGGATGACGCTCCATGGCGGCAACATAGGCGGCAACGACGTTGTCATGCGTAAACGGTTCCGGCATGGCGATATGGACCACCTGGGCGCCGCGCCGCTGCTGCAGCCAGCGCGTGACGGTAATCATATTGTCGTAATCGATGTCCGCGTATAACACCGTGTCACCGGGCTGCAAGCGGTTATAGCCGGCGATCAAGACTTGCAGCGCTTCCGTGGCACCCCGCGTCAGCACGATTTCATCGATGGCCACGCCCAGCGCCCTGGCCGCCGCCGCGCGCGCCGCCTCGAAGTCGGCCGGAAAACGCATGCGCGCATACCAGGCGTTATCGCGGTTGACCATGGCCAGTTGCTGCTCGTAATGACGCAGCACGGGCCTGGCCATCGAACCCCAGTAGGCATTGTCGAGTTGCACGATGGCATCAGCCGTGTCGTATTGCGCGGCGACCGCCTGCCAATAAACCTGGTTGGTGGCCAGTATGTGTGGCGTGCTGCCGGCCGGCACCGCTGGCAAAGGTGAAGCCAAACCGGACGCAGCGGCCGCCGATCCTGCGCCCACCGTCAAAGGCAGCGCCGCCGCCAGCGTGCCCGCGCGCAACAGGGCGCGGCGTTGTGGATTCATCGTCATCTCCCCTTAAAATTTCACTTTGTACTCGACGTACAGATTGCGGCCGTCCGTGTCGTAGGGTGCGTTGCGCGAATAGATCAGACCGCGGCTGGCCTGGAAGCTTGCCTCATCAGGATACTTGTCCAGCACGTTGTCGACGCCAGCACGGATCGATTGCTTGTCGTTGATCTTGTAGCTGACGGCCAGGTCGAGAAATTGCATGGCGCCAAAGCGCTGGAAAATATCGCCCGTGGCATTGCCGGAATTGTCCGTCCACGCGCCGTAGTAGCGCACGCGGGCCAGCGTATTCCAGCTGCCGAGGTCATAGTTGCCGCTGATGGTGGCTTTCTGACGCGGCAGGCGCTCTTCGAACACCTGGCGCTGGGCTGGATTGGTCACCAGGCTGGACTTGCCGCCATCGACTTTCGTCGTATTGTAGTTATACGCCAGGGTCAGGTTCAACTTGCCGTCGCCGATACGGCTCAGGTGGCTGCCCACGATATCGATGCCGCGCGTGGTGGTATCGAAGTCATTCGTGAAATAGCTGACCGAGGTGTAACGCAAGGGATTGGCCACGCCGGCCGGCACGGCGAATGCGGCGGACGTGCTGAAGCGGTCGCTGACCTTGATGTCATACACGTCGACGGAACCGGAGAAACCAGCCGGCGTCTTCCAGGTAAAACCCAGCGACAGGTTCTTCGATTTTTCCGGCTTCAGCGCCTGCGCACCGAGCAGGATGGCCAGCGGATCGTTGTTGGCCAGGCGGCCGCTGGTAAACAACAGCAGGGTCTTGGTGTCGAGGCCCTGGTTCGTGCTGTTGGTGTTCGACTGGCCAGGCGTTGGCGCACGGAAACCCGTCGAGTAGGAGCCGCGCAAGGCCAGGTCTTCGCTCAGCGCGTAGCGGGCGGACAACTTGCCGTTGACGGTACTGCCAAATTCCGAGAAATGCTCATAGCGGGCCGCGCCGCCCAGACTCAGGGCCTTCGTGACGGGCACTTCCACGTCCAGATAGGCCGCATAGCTATCCTGGCCCCAGCTGCCCGCCTGGCGGTCGCTGAAACCGGGGGCGCCGTTGGCGTTCGCGTCGAGACCGATGGCCGCGCCCGGCCCCACCGTCCAGGACGCCGCATCGCCCGCCTTCACGCCATAGGTTTCGTTGCGCGCTTCCGCGCCGAAGGCGATGTTGACCGGTTGCGGCAAGGAGGCCACGGGCAATTCATAGTTGAAGTTGGCGTTGAGAATCTTTTCCGCCTGCGACAACTGGCCCAGGTAGAAGGCCGTCGGACTGGCCGGCCCCATCGAGGCATTGATGGAATTGGCCAAGTTGTAATCAATGCGGTTGCGGCCGTAGGAAGCGCTCACATCCCAGCCGAAGCGATCATTGAAGTGACCACGCACGCCGGCGACCAGCTGCAAATCATCCTGGTCGTTCGAATAGCTGGGGCTGAAGCCGAGCGGATACAACCTGCGCAAATCCCAGCCGGGGAACAAGCTGCTGGTCTTATAGGCGCCCGTGCTGGTGTCGGGATTCCGCCAATTGAAATCCGAGGTGCCGTCGCTGCGGCTGAACAGGCCGAAACCGTACAATTCCATCGTGTCGGACAGGGCCATGCCGACATTGAAGCCGATGCGCTTGCTGTCGAGTTCTGGCTGGCCCCAGCGCTGCACGGGATTGGGTACCTTGAGTTCCGGATGGGCGTTCTGGAAAGCGATGGCGTCGGCCCGCTGGCGCGTGCGCGAAGTAGGGTCGGACCGGGCCAGCGCGCCGAAAATCGTCGCCTTGCCCGTCTCGCCAAAGGCAAAGCCCGTCTTCAGGTTGATCTCATTGCCCTTGCCATCGCCTTCCGAATATTGCGAGTGGTGCACGGAAATTTCCCTACCGGGCGTATCGTCGAGAATGATGTTGATCACGCCGGCGATCGCGTCGGAACCGTACTGCGCCGAGGCGCCGTCACGCAGCACTTCGATGCGCTTGATGGCGGACACGGGAATCTGCGCCAGGTCGGGCGCCTGCGCGCCGCGCGCACCCAACAGGGCGCTGCGGTGGAAACGCTTGCCGTTAATCAGCACCAAAGTCTGGTCCGGCGACAGGCCGCGCAGGGTAGCGGGACGCACGAAAACTTGCCCGTCAGCCATCGGCAAGCGCTGCACCACGTACGAAGGAACCAGTTGCGCCAGCACGTCGTTCAAATCCGACGACTCGACGGCGCCGATATCTTCGCGGTTGAAGACATCGACGGGCGCCATGGTGTCGAATTGCGTACGGTTGCTGCCGCGCGTACCCGTGACGATCACGGCTTGCGGGGTATCGATAGCGTCGCTGGCGGAAACGGGGACAGCGAGCGCATCGCCATGGGCTTGTGCCTGATTGGCGAACACGGCGGTCATGGCACACATCAGGGCCACCGCGCGGGCGATGCGGGTACGGGAGTCGGTCATGGAGAGTTCACTATGCAGGTTGGATCAACAACAACGCGTCACGACAAGATTCGCATCTTGCATGAAATATCACTAAGTTCGGCTTACTTACATTAAAATCATCTAAATTACGCAGATAACGTCCGATGGCGACATCATACGAAGCGAATATTTCCACCGTATGACGCGCTGATCACTATTGAAGGAGCGAGACCTGCACGCTGGCCGACACGCAGCACATGCACGTATTGCGCCGGCCGCCGGCATCATTCATCCAGCACGGCTTTTCTCGCCAGGCAGCCATGTTTTAATTCGAGCGTAAGAAAAACATGGCGCCGGCAATGAAAGGGCAAATGGGGGACCATCGATACAATTCGATAGATTTCCTACAATCAACACTCCCTATAATGCGGCGGCGCAACGACACGCATTCTTGTCGCTATATTAGGTTGTAAAGATGAAGAAACAGAGCATATTGTGCGCGATCGTCAGCTTGCTCGCCGCTTGCGGAGGCGGCGGAGGCGGTGGCGGGAATGGCAGCAGTCCGGATCCTAAACCGGTGGTTCCACCGACACCGGTGCTGGCATCCATCAATGCCGCTGATGCATTGAATAAATTCTTGGGAAGCGACCTGACCATCTCGAATCTGGCATCCAACGATGGCAGCCTGGGGACGGCGACCTTAATCGTGAGCCAGGAATCTGGACAGTCTGCGCCATTCATTACCAATGGAGTATCGCAACAAGCAACATCCGTCAAAGTCATTTCACTGCTACGTAGCAATGCCAGTGGCAAGCTGCAATACCGGAATAGTTGGAAATTGCATCTGGATACGAATATGCAACCCATCGGCATGGCGATCGGGTATGCCGATGCCGGCTACAAGGCATGCATGTCCGTCACAGGCCGTAATGTGTTGCCCACCCTCAGCAATTCATCCGGAACGTATTTTTCGGGTGTGCAAACGTCGACTTATGTCCAAGGCTTCAAATCGGGCAAATACGCGAATTACTGCGACCCAAGCGGCACGACGACCAGCAACGTGGAATGGTCGATTGCAGCAGGTTCGCCAAGTCCATATTTCTGCCTAACAATGCCTGATAGCCTGTACACGGCCAAAACGAGAATGTGCATTCCAGTCGATGCGGCTGGTACGCAGAACAATTCCGTGTGGATTCGACTCTTCAACCCGGATGGCAGCTCCGCTATCGACTACAAGAACACGGCACTGAATAAGCCACTGGAACAGCCGGCCACCGCCGTCGATGCCAACAACTATTGGTATGGCGCCGTCTGGCGTCCTCAGGACGGCTATATCTACCAGCGCTACCAGGATACCAAATTTGCGTCCGAGCAAGCATGCAGGGACCAGACGACGATTAACTGGAAAGCGACCTGGGACGCCTCGAATATTTCATGGACATGCGTCAACGTCAAATCAACGTAAGAAGGTAATGCAGTAACACCCCAGCCAGCCGGCAGCTATGCCGCGGGCTGGGGTGGTACCGGGCAGATTTAACCGCCCGCCACCACCATGCTCTCGATGAGAATGGAACCCGTCTCTTTGGTGCCGCGGCGCAAGGCGTCGGCGCCCACGGCCACGATGTTGCGCAGCATGTCCTTCATGTTGCCGGCGATGGTGATTTCTTCGACCGGGTATTGAATGACGCCATTTTCTACCCAGAAACCGGACGCGCCGCGCGAATAGTCGCCCGTCACGTAATTGGTTCCTTGCCCCATCAATTCCGTCACCAGCAAGCCCGTACCCAGCTTTTTCAGCATGGCCACAAAATCGTCATCGGCGGCCGTCAGGGTCGAGGTCAGGTACAGATTGTGGGAACCGCCCGCGTTGCCCGTCGTCTGCATGCCCAGCTTGCGAGCCGTGTAAGTCGACAGGAAATAGCCTTGCACCACGCCATCCTTGACGACGTCGCGGCTGACGGTTTTCACGCCCTCTTCGTCGAACGGCGCCGAACCGACGCCGCCGATCACGTGCGGGTCTTCGAAGATCTGCACGTGCGAAGGCAGCACTTGCGTGCCCAGCGAGTCGTTCAGGAACGTGGACTTGCGGTACAGGGCGCCGCCCGAGGTCGCTTGCACATAGGTACCAAGCAAACCGGCCGCCAGCGGTGCCTCGAACAGCACGGGGCAAGTGCGCGTGCCGAGTTTGCGCGCATTCAGGCGCGACAGGGCGCGCTCGGCGGCGTAACGGCCGATGGCTTCCGGGCTCGACATTTTGGCGGCGTCGCGCACGGACGAATACCAGTCGTCGCGCTGCATCTTGGCGCCCTTGCCGGCGATGGGCGCCACGGACAGGGTGTGGCGCGAAAACGGGTAGCCGCCGATGAAGCCGCGCGAATTGGCGGACACAAAATGCGATTGCTGCACGTGTACGCTGGCGCCCTCGCTGTTGGTGATGCGCGGGTCGACGGCAAACGCGGCCGCTTCGGCCCGCTGGGCCAGCGCGACGGCTTCCTCGGTGGAAATGAGCCACGGATAGAACAGTTGCAAGTCGCGGGGGGACATTTCCAGCATGTCCGCGTCGGCCAGGCCGGCGCAATCGTCCTCGGCTGTGAAGCGGGCGATGTTGTAGGCGGCGTCCACCGTGGCGCGCAGGGCGGACGGCGAAAAGTCGGAGGTGCTGGCATTGCCGCGCTTCTTGCCGACAAACACGGTCACGCCCATGCCCTTGTCCTTGTTTTGCTCGATCGTCTCGATCTTGCCTTTTCGTACAGAAACGGACAGGCCGCCGCCTTCGCTGACTTCGACGGCAGCGTCGGTGCCGCCCGCTTCCCGCGCAAAAGACAACACATCACGGGCCAGTTGCTGCAATTGCTCTTGACTATGGGTAAATACGGAGTCGTTCATGCGCTGTTTTCTTCGGAAAGCCGCTAAAAAGGTTATCATAGCAGTCGTTTACAGTTTACAGGAGCGGTCCACAAGTCCTCTCCCGCCTTATATATCATGCCAAATCCAAACCGGGGAGCTTGCGGCTTCCAATCGACCGAATTCGAACAGGAATATGAACGTCCGTCGAAATCGGAACTCAAACGCCAGATGACCGTCCTGCAAAAGCTGGGCGAAGAACTCGTCAATGAAGCACGCGACCGCGTCAAGCGCGTCCCGATGCCGGAAGACGTGCGCGACGCCATTCTCGAATGCCAGCAAATCAAGGATCACGAAGGCCGCCGCCGCCAGCTGCAATACGTGGGCAAGAAGATGCGCACCCTGGATGAGGAAGAAGTTGCCGCCATCCAACGCACCATCGATAGCTGGAAAGGCTTGTCGAAAGCCGACACGGCCAATATGCACGCGATGGAACGCCGCCGCGACAAGCTGTTGACGGATGACAAGGCGTTGACCGTCTTGCTGTCGGAAAACCCGGAACTGGACGTGCAGCACCTGCGCACCCTGATCCGCAATGCCCGCAAGGAGCAGGCCGAGAACAAGCCGCCAAAAGCCTACCGCGAAATCTTCCAGATCTTGAAAGAGATCGCCAAAAAGAACAACAGCGGCAAGAAAGATGCCGATGAAGATGGCGTTGAGCAAGAAGAAGACGAATAAGCAACTGGGGTCAGGCCCGGCGGGTCTGACCCCGAAAGTAGCGAAAAACCGGGATCAGCCCGGTTTTTTTACGACATAGACAGGTGCCCCATGACCACGATAGAAGACGAATTGATTATCGGCCTGGTGTCGATCTCGGACCGCGCCAGCGGCGGCGTGTATGAAGACCTGGGCATCCCGGCCCTGGAAAGCTGGCTGTCCGCCGCCATCCGCACGCCTTTCCGCCTGGAAAAGCGTTTGATCCCGGACGAGCGCTCGCAGATTGAAAACACCCTGATCGACATGGTCGACCTGAGCCACTGCCATCTGATCCTGACGACGGGCGGCACGGGACCGGCGCGGCGCGACGTCACGCCGGACGCCACCTTGTCCGTCGGGACCAAGGAAATGCCCGGTTTCGGCGAACAGATGCGCCAGATCAGCCTGCAATTCGTGCCGACGGCGATCCTGTCGCGCCAGGTGGCCGTGATCCGCGAGACGCCCGAGCGTGCCGCCCTGATCATGAACTTGCCGGGCCAGCCGAAAGCCATCAAGGAAACCCTGGAAGGCTTGAAAGACGCCGCTGGCGTGCAACTGGTGAACGGCATCTTTGCCGCCGTGCCATATTGCATCGACCTTATCGGTGGCCCCTACATGGAAACCGATCCGGCCATCTGCAAGGCCTTCCGTCCCAAATCAGCGCTGCGTCCGGCGCAACCATTACCAGAGGAAAACACATGAGCAACTTGCTGGAAACCATAGAACTCGACAGCGCGCCGAATCCTACCGTCGCCATCATCTGGATGCACGGCCTGGGCGCAGACGGCAACGACTTCGTTCCTCTGGTGAAAGAACTCGATTTGCGCGGCTGCCCCGCCATCCGCTTCATTTTCCCCAGCGCCGGCACCATGCCCGTCACCATCAACAACGGTTATGTGATGCGCGCCTGGTACGACATCCTCGTGAACGACCTCGTGCGCCGCGAAGATGAGGCCGGATTGCGCGCCTCGCAGACGCAGATCGAAGCGCTGATCGCGCGCGAAAAGGCGCGCGGCATTCCCGCCAGCCGCATCATCCTGGCCGGCTTCTCGCAAGGCTGCGCCATGACCTTGCAGACGGGCTTGCGCCACGCGGAACCGCTGGCCGGCCTGATGTGCCTGTCCGGCTATCTGCCGCTGGCCGACAAAACGGCAGCCGAGCGCACGCCGGCAAGCCTGCAGACGCCGGTCTTCATGGCGCACGGCACGGCCGACCCCGTGGTACCGGTCGCGCGCGCACAGCAGTCGCGCGACTTGCTCACCGGCATGGGTTACAAGATGGAATGGCACGAATACATGATGCAACACTCGCTGTGCCAGGAAGAGATCGACGCCATCGGCGCGTGGCTGAAAAAAGTCCTCGCCTAAAATAAAACAGGCGCGGTGTGCGCCGCGCCTGTTGTTGTACGTGTACGTAACGCCGGGAACGATCAGTTCGCCGGCGTTTTTTCATTCCAGATTTTCAGCATGTCGGGCGATGCTTCCGAGCGAATGCCGTTGTCCGTCAGTATCGATTCCGTCACTGCCAGCATGTCCTTGCGGGGCACGACGACCATTTCCGCATCGCGCTGCTGGAAACGGAAGGTCAGCAAGTCATCGGTCTGGTCGCGCAGCAAGGCCACCAGATGCGCCAGGCTGCGCACGCGCACGCCATTGACGGAATCGACGACCGAGAAGAAACGGGTGCTGTAGCCATTCATCAGCTTGTGCGGGAAGAACGGCGCGGCGATCACTACCAGCTCTTCGCGCTCGGCATCGGGCGCATCGCCGCGCCGCGTGGCCAGCGGATTGCCGGCAAACGCCATGCCGCCCAGGATCGCCGGGTTGCCATTGGGCGCTGCCATGA
The DNA here is from genome assembly GCF_020858035.1 of Janthinobacterium sp. EB271-G4-3-2. NCBI lineage: Bacteria > Pseudomonadati > Pseudomonadota > Betaproteobacteria > Burkholderiales > Oxalobacteraceae > Janthinobacterium > Janthinobacterium sp. EB271-G4-3-2. The sequence continues at coordinate 48,786 of NZ_JACYMG010000011.1, forward strand.
ATTCCGTGGTGGCGCGCGAAAACACCATCGGGCCGAAGATGAAATAGGATGGGTAATTGCCCTGCAGCCCGGCGATCAGCATCGGATGCGCAGCCGAGACGGGTACCTTGATTTTCAGGGGCGCGCCCTGGCGCACCACCGTCAGCGGCAGTTCGCCGTCCTTCGCCAGCTGCTGCACCCGGTACTGGAAGCGCACACGGCTGTTGGCATTCAGCTTGACCATGCCCTGGTTGTCGACAGGGAAGTCGCCGATATGCGTGATGACATCCCACTCCTTGAGCGGATAGGCCGCATCCTTGCTGGCTGGCGACATCACGACGGCGCCCTCGACACCCTTGGCCAGTTTCAGATAGGTGCGCAGCGCGGGGTTTTCCAGCGTTTGTGTCACGTCGCGCATGGCCGGCTTGCCCTTGGGCGCGCCACTTTCCTGGTCGCGCAGGAACAGCTCGATTTCCTCGTTGGGGATGATGTAGCCGATGTTTTGCGCATTGAGCATGCCGGCAAAGGCCAGGCCGATCATCTTGTCGCCGGCAATCACGGGGCCACCGCTATTGCCCGGGTTGATGGCCGCATCGATCTGGATGCGCAGGCCGGAGACGGGGAAGTTGTAGCGCACGAATTCGATGCGCGAAACGATGCCCTTGGTGATCGACAATGACGTGCCGCCCGTCGGATAACCGTACGCGAGCACGGCATCGCGCACGTCCGGCAACACATTGGCGCGCGGCACGGCTTTGTGGCTGGCGAAAAAACTGTCGTCGTCGATTTTCAGCAAGGCCAGGTCCATGCCGCGCGAGATGGCCAGCACGGTCGCCGGGATCTTGTCGCCGGCGCCATTCGCCTGGATCTGCACCTGGCTGGCATAGCCGACCACGTGCGCATTGGTGAGGATGCGGCGGCCTTCGATGACGACGCCGGAGCCCATCACCTCTTGCGGCGCGGCCTTGCTCCACGGCTTGTACGGATCAGGCCCGCGCAGGGTGGAAAACACCTTGACGACGGAGTTTTCCAGGGCGGAAGCGCTGGCGCTGGCGGCCGTCTCGGCGGCCAGCGCACGCACCGTCATCAAGGGGGAAAAAGAAAGGGCCAGCGCCAGGAAGGCACGGCCCATCAGGGTGAGGCACGGACGAGTTTTCATTGAGCTTGTTGGCAATGGAAGGGAAGTAAAATTATATATTGAATAATTGCAACTTCATTACACTTTGTCCATCTTTGCCGAAGAACTCCTCTACACTCCTCTCATCAGGCGGGCAAGGGCGGCACGCCCAACGCCGGCACGGCCGTCTGCGCCCCATTCATCACCATGGCCAGGAAGGTGTAATAGCCATTGATGCCCATCAAGTCGACCACGCCGTGCTCGCCGAACAGCGCCCGCGCCCGCGCATAGGTGGCGTCGCTGATCCGCTTGTTCTGCTGCAACTCGATGCAAAAGTCGTGCACGGCCTGCTCATCGTCTTTCAGGGCAAGCGGTACGCGCCGTTCAGCAATGGCGTCCACGGCCGCTTGCGCGATGCCGTTCTGCACGGCCAGCGGCGCGTGGATGGCCCACTCGACTTGCTGGTCCCACTGGCGCGCCGTCACCAGGATCGCCAGCTCGGACAGGCGTGTGCCGATGGCGCTGCGGTAGCGCAAATACTCTCCCATGCGCTGCGCCGTTTCCATCAGTTCGGGACTGCGGATCAGGGGCACGAAGGGGCCGTACAGGGCCCCGCGCGGACCGTCGATGATGGCTTGCGCCGCCGCGCGCTGCTGCTGGTCCAGCTGGTCCAGCGGCAGCGGCGGCAAACGGTCGATATCGCTACCGGCCATCAGGCGGTCCAGGCGACCACGTCCTGCTGCTGTTCGCCGAGGCCGGCGATACCCAGGCGCAGGCTGTCGCCTTTTTTGAGGAAGCGCTGCGGCTTGCGGCCCTGGCCCACGCCCGGCGGCGTGCCCGTGGCGATGACGTCGCCCGGCTCCAGGGTCATGAATTGCGACAAATAGCTGACGATCTGCGCCACCGTGAAAATCATGGTTTGCGTATTGCCGGTTTGCATGCGCTTGCCGTTGACTTCCAGATACAGGTCCAGGTCCTGCTCGTCGATGACTTCATCGCGCGTCACCAGCCACGGGCCGACGGGGCCGAAGGTGTCGCAGCCCTTGCCCTTGTCCCACTGGCCGCCCCGTTCCAGCTGGAACGAGCGTTCGGAAATGTCGTTGACGACGCAATAGCCGGCCACGTATTTCAAGGCGTCCTCTTCGCTCACGTATTGCGCGCGCGTGCCGATGATCACGCCCAGTTCCACTTCCCAGTCCGTCTTTTTCGAGCCTTTCGGCAGCACGACATTGTCGTCCGGGCCGTTCAGGCAAGTAATGGCCTTCATGAACACGATAGGTTCGGCAGGGATCGGCATGCCGGACTCGGCCGCGTGATCCGCGTAGTTCAGGCCGATGCCGATGAACTTGCCGATTTTCGCCAGCGGCACGCCGAAGCGCGGATTGCCGCGCACCAGGGGCAAGGTCTTTTCGTCGAGCTTGGCCAGCTTGCGCAGGGCCTTGTCGGACAGTTGTGCGCCGTCAATATCCTGGACCACGCCGGACAGGTCGCGCAGTTTGCCTTCTTCATCGATCAGGCCCGGTTTTTCCTTGCCTGGACGTCCATAACGAACGAGTTTCATAGTCTTCCTTGGAGTTGATCATTGCCGCTGTGCAGGCTGCCATTTTACCGGATGGCCCGGCACGCCTGTAGCGGCCAATGAAAAACATCGCAAGTCCCGGCAGTTGCAAGGCCGCCAGCACGCCAAACGCCGCCTGATACGCCTGCGGCGGATACTGCTGCTGGCTGTTCAGGGGCCAGCAGCCGAGGATCAGGCCAAAACCCGCCTGCACCAGGAAGGCGCCCGTGAAAATGAGCAAATTGAGACAGGTGGCCGCCCTGCCCGTCAAACTGGCCGGCATGCTTTGCGCGACGATCGCATACTCGAGGCCCGTCACCGTGCCCAGCAAGGTAAACAGCACGGACAGCAATGGCAGGCTGGGCACGACATTGCAGGCCATCGCCACTTGCACGGCGACAAACAGGACGATGCCGGCGGCCGCCACCTGCATGGGTGCAATGCCACGCCGCCCGGCCCACTCCGTCAGCATGCCCATGCCGATGGCGCCGAAGATGACGGCCGCCATGCCCAGGTACAGCAAATACGCCACACTGTCATCGGACAAGCCGCCCACGTCGGCCAGCCAGCGCCCCACCCACAAGCCCTGCACGCCAAAGAACACCGTGTGCGGCAGCAGGATCAGCGCGATGGTGCGGCGAAAACCGGGATCGCGGTACACGCTCCAGACGCTGACCTTGCTCTTGGCCGCGGCAGGCGCGGGCATGGCAGGCGACAGCAGGCGGATCAGCAAGCCGATAGCCAGCGCCGCCAGCGCCAGGCCCAGGAAGACGCCGCGCCAATCCGTGTAGTGCAGGGCCAGCTTGACGGGCATGGTGGCCGTGGCCGCGCCGAGGCCGCCCACGGCGATCAGATAGCCATGCACGGAGGGCAGGCGCGATGGCGCGATGGCGCACGAGATCGCTTTCACGGCGGCCATGAAGCAGCCGCCCAGGCCCGCCCCCATCAGGGCGCGCGCCCACATCAGCTCGGCAAAGCTGTGGCCCCGGCTGAACAGCCACACGCCCAGGGCCGCCAGCGCCAGCAGCCATAGTTGCACCGCGCGGGGACCGTAGCGGTCGAGCGCCATGCCGATCGGCAATTGCACCAGGGCAAAAGCGAGAAAAAAGGCGCTGGTGAGCAAGCCCAGCTGTGCGGGAGTCAGCGCGATGGCGCCCAGCAGTTCCGCCGTCAGCACGGCATTCACGCCGCGCAGCAGGCACGACAGGTAATGACCGAGCGCGAACGGCAGGAACACCAGGCAAAACACGGCCACGCCGGAGCGGGCAGGCGCACCGGCCGCGTGCATGCTCAGGCGGCCTGTGCCAGGCGGATGATTTTATGCGGCAGCTGCGGCACGGGCTCATCCATTTCAAAGAAAAACTTGTCGTGGCCGAATGCGGGTTTCAAATCGTCCAGCCATGTCGCTTCCGCATCGAATTTCGCATAAAACGGCCGGCGTACCCAGTCCGGGTTGCGCGCCTGCAAAAATTGCAGGGCAAACAGTTTTTCACCATTGATGGTGACGATGCCGTCGATGACGACCTTGCCGGGAAAGGCGCTCATGGACGGTCCGCGCACCGTGCGCGACAGGCCCGACACCATCTGGTAGGCGGCCTGGAAAATCTCGTGCGCCTTTGCCAAGGGCAACTCGAAATAGCCGCGCGGACCCGTGTCCCGTTCGACAAACATGTAATATGGAATCGCCCCCAGGCGCGTGCCCGTCTGCCACAGCTCGGCCCAGCTTGCCGGGTCTTCATTGATGTGGCGGATCAGCGGCCCCTGCATGCGCAAGGTGGCGCCCGTGGAGACGATGCGTTTCACGGCTTGCTGGGCAATGTTCTGGCGCAACTCGACGGCATGGCTGTAATGGCCCATCACGGCCAGGTTCTTGCCCGCCTTGACGATGCGCTCGAACAGGCGCATCAGATCATCCGCATCGCGGTCGGACACGAAGCGCTGCGGCCAATACGCCACCGCCTTGGTGCCGATGCGAATATTCTGGATGTGTTCCAGGCCCGGCGCCAGCAGCGGCTCCAGGTAGGCGGCCAGTTGCCGCGTATTCATGATCATCGGGTCGCCGCCCGTGATCAGCACGTCCGTCACTTCCGGATGCAGTTTCAGGTAGGCAACCAGCTCATGCGACTCGCGCGCATCGAACTTCATGTCGTCCATGCCGACGAACTGGGGCCAGCGGAAACAGAAAGTGCAATACGCGTGGCAGGTCTGGCCCGCGCTGGGGAAGAACAGCACCGTTTGCGCATATTTATGCTGCAGGCCGCGCACAGGCGCGTCGTTGACCCGGGGCACGTTATGCGTCATCTGCCCGGCAGGATGAGGATTCATGCCCAGACGCAAGCCATGCACATAGGCATCGATGGCCGCCTTGTCGCGCCGCACCAGCACCAGGTCGCGCAAATGCGCATACTGCTCGGGTGGCAGCATGTCGCGGTGGGGAAAGACGAGGCGGTAGATGGGGTCGTCAGGAATATTGTTCCAGTCGATCAGCTGATCGAGCACATATTCATTGGTGCGAAACGGCAAGACGTGTGACACCACTTGCACGGCTACACGCTGCTCTTCCGGCAGCCATTCCCACTGCCGCGCCTGCTGAATGGTTTGCCGCGTATACGGCTTGAACTTGGGTGAAAACGGCTCGGTAATGAGTGCGGACACGATCGGCTCCTTGCCTGTAAATAGCGATAACTTTCATGAAATCGGCCGTATATCGGCCAATCCCAGCCTTTCCCCCCCGCATGTCAGGCCACCCCGGCATGCTGTGAAAGTCATCATAATTCTTGCCGTTCGGAACCAAATTGCTGCATATCAACAAGCCGTCGATACGTTGCATGCTGCCTACAAGCAACACCTTAGTTTGTTCCAACGCAAGCTGAGACGGACTTCGGCGACGTAAATTACGTCTTGGCAACACTTCCATCGATATCACAAGGAGCTTTCATGAAACGCTTATTCACGGGTAGCCTGCTGTGCCTGGCATTTGCCGGCGGCAGCGTCAGTGCCGCAGTCGAACCAACGGAAAAAGACGCCATCGCCATGGCCGAACGGGGCGCCGCCTTCATGAAGGCACATGGCAAGGAAGAAATGATGAAGAAAATCACGGCGAAAGACCCGGACTTCGTGCAGGGCTCGCTGTATGTGGACATGCGCGACATCAAGACGGGCATCGTGCTGGCCCACCCCATCAATCCTTCCATCGTGGGCAAGGATTTGACGGATGTGCCCGATGCGAACGGCAAGAAATATCGCCGTGAAATCATTGAGCTGGCACAAAAGCAGGGCAAGGGCTGGGTCGATTACCAGTACAAGAATCCCGTCAGCGGCAAGATCGAGCCGAAGACCACGTACATTCTGCGCGTCAATGATGTGGTACTGGAAGCAGGCATCTACAAAAAATAAGACGGGGGCGGCGCGCACGCACGCCATGCGCCGCCTGCGGTTTGAACAGCCATCGCCAGGAGTCAAGCATGCTCAATCAATTACGCATCGGGCCAAAATTATTGCTGGCGCCCACCCTGGTCTTGCTGCTGCTGATACTCAGCTCGAGCGGCGCGTGGTATGGCATGGTGCGGCAAAATGCCTCGCTGGAAAACATGGTGCGGGTACGCATCACGCATTTGAAGGCGGCCTCCGACGTGGCCGGCGACGCCAAGCAGGTGCACGGCAATATGTACCAGTTGCTGTCGTGGGCCAACGGCAGCTTCGCCAAGGCCCGCCTCGATACATTGGAGCAACAGATCAAGGCACGCCACGCGGCCATCGGCGCCCAGCTGGCCACGCTGCGCGCCACGGCCACAGGCGCCGAGCGCACCTTGGTCGATGCGGCCATCACGGCGCTGGCAGGCTATCGCAAGGCTGTGCTGGAAACCATGGAAATGGCGCAGATGGACCAGTCGATCGCCACCAATTCCATGCTCAAGGCGGAAACCCAATTCGTCCAGCTCAACACGCAGCTGGCGCAACTGTCGGCCCTGGAAACAACGCTCAGCAGCGAGGCCCATGCGACGGCCAGCGCCGAGTTCCGCAGCCTGGGCTGGAGCTTGCTGCTGACGGTGCTGCTGTCTATCCTCGTTTCCATCGTCGTGACCATGCTGGTGCGGCGTGCCATGCTGGTGGAAATCCGCGGCATTGCCGACGCCGTGCAAGACCTGGCGGCGGGCAAGCTGACGGCCGGCGCGCCCAAGCAGGGCAATGACGAAATCGCCGCCACGTCGCGCGTGCTGGACCAGACCATCGCCCACCTGAATCAGACCTTGCGTACCATCATGGACGCCGTGCGATCGATCGACACGGCCTCGCGCGAAATTGCCACCGGCAATCTGGATTTATCGGCGCGCACGGAAATGCAGGCCAGTTCGCTGGAAGAAACGTCGAGCGCCATGGAAGCACTGACGCAAGCCGTCAATGACAATGCCGACAACGCCCAGCTGGCCTGCGAGCTGGCGGGACAAGCATCGACCCTGGCCGTGCAAGGGGGTGCGTCGATGCAGGAGGCGGTGACGACGATGGCGACGATACGCGCCAATTCGCGCCAGATCGTGGATATTATCGGCGTGATCGATGGTATTTCCTTCCAGACCAATATCCTCGCGCTGAATGCGGCGGTGGAAGCGGCGCGCGCGGGCGAACAGGGCCGCGGCTTTGCCGTGGTCGCGTCCGAAGTGCGCACCCTGGCGCAGCGCTCGGCCCAGGCCGCCAAAGAAATCAAGACCCTGATCGCCACCTCGGTCACCACCATCGACGGCGGCAGCGTGGCCGTGCAGCAGGCGGGCGACAGCATGGGCGCCATCGTGGCCTCGGTGCAGCAAGTCAATGAAATCATCCAGCGCGTGAAAGAGGCCAGCGCGGAGCAGGCGTCGGGCATCACGGAAGTGAATCAGGCCGTCACGCAAATGGATGACGTCACCCAGCAAAATGCGGCCCTCGTGGAACAGGCGGCGGCAGCGGCGGCCAGTTTGCAGGACCAGGCCGTCAAATTGTCGGCGGCCGTGGCCGTGTTCACCCTCGACCCGCTGGCGTCCGCGCAGCCCGCCGCGCCGGACGAGGAAGCGTTCCGGCATCCGGCCAGTGCGCAGCAGGAGCGGCGCGCACTGCATAGCCCGCTGCGCGGCATGCCCGGCATGCCCGGCGCAAACACGGCGCCACAGCGCCGGCGCAGCTAGGCGTCTTGCGCGCGCATCGGTTTACTCAGGTAGCGCGAACCGGCCAGCACGAAACGCCACGGCGTCTCCATCGCCTTGGAAATGCCGATGCGCAAGCCAGCGTGTACCGTCACCTCTTCCTCGCGCGCCAGCAGCATGAATGGCGGCGCATCGAGCGCCAGCCGGTTATGCATATGCGTGACACCGAGCGCCTGGCACACCTTGCCCGGCCCCGAACACAGCAGCCGCGCATCCTCGACGCCGCGCCGTTCACGCATGGTATCGAGCCCCACGAGCGGCTCGATGGCGCGGATCAGCACGCCCGCGCCATGCCCCGCTTCGCGGCACACAAAGTTCAGGCACCAGTGGATGCCGTACGAGCGGTAGACATAGGCGTGCGCGGGCGGGCCGAACATGGCCGCATTGCGCGGGGTCATCCCGCCATACGTATGCGAAGCCGGGTCCAGCCGGTCATACGCTTCCGTTTCCACGATGCGCCCGCCCACGCCGTCGACCAGCACGGTCGCGCCGATCAGCTGGCGCGCCACGCTGCTGGAATCGTCCGCAAAATCGATACCCGCGAGGATTTTTTTCATCGGGCAATTGTACCGCCGCGCATCGCGCCACACGCCTCGCTTCGTCTTGAAAACAAATAAAACTTGCTCTTTTCATCATAAACGTCTTCATCGGCAGCGTCGTAAAATGACAAAAATCGCAGCTGGAGCAGGCCCAAACGGGAATTTTTGCGACAAAATATTGCAGAGATGAACTATTGCCGTGCATAAACAGCGATAATCGTCGGGCACTGCGCCAGACGCTCATGCAGCGGCAGCGGCAGCGCGCACAGAATAAGCACCGGCACAAAAATGATGATGAAAGCGTGATGATGAGAGCGGCAGCGCAAAAGCAGGTAGTGCAGGAAGATCCGGTTGACGCCCTGATGCGTTCCATCCGTATCCCGCCGCGTCCCAGCCTGCTGGTCGACTTGCAGCGCGAACTGGCGGAACAGGATCCGTCGCCGCGCCGCATCGCGCGCATCATCGCCGATGACGTCGGCATGTCCGGCGCCCTGCTGAAATTGGCCAATTCACCGTTCTATGGCGCCGCACGCAAGGCCAAGTCCGTCGAGCAAGGCATCAACTTTCTTGGGATCAACCAGTGCAGCGCCATGATGACGGGCTTGCTGGCACGCCAGGCGCTGGAAGCGGAAGGCGTGGAACTGACCAACTTCTGGGATGTGTCGGCCAAGCGCGCGCGCGCCCTGGTATTTACTTCGCGCAAGCTGCGCATCGCCCCGCCCGACATCGCCCACACCTTCGGCCTGTTCTGCGATATCGGCGTGCCCCTGCTGATGAACCGCTTCCCCGACTACGTCAACACGTACGCGGCGGCGGCCAACGATGCGCACAATTGCTTTACGGCACTGGAAGACGCGCGCCACCAGACCAACCACGCGGCCATCGGCTGCTTGCTGGCACGCAACTGGGGCCTGTCCTCCGACGTCTCCTGGGCGATTTTGCATCACCACGACTACACGGTGCTGGCCGACCCGTCCACGGACGACGCCATCCGCTCGCTCGTCGCCCTGTCGCTGCTGGCCGAAAAGGGCATTCAGCGCTACCATGGCAACAGTACTTCGCTCGAGTGGGACAAGGGTGGCGAACTTGCCTGCCAGCATCTCGGCCTGTCACAGGAAGAAGCCGCCGACCTGCTCGACGAATTGCACGAGATGTTCGATACCGACCATTGAGGTATCAGGCGGCCGCGTCCGCCTGTATGATCTGTCCCGGCGCCTGGCCTGAGCCATGGCGCCTGTTTCCGTTTGCCTGCCCCCTATTTCTTAACCTGTTGATCGCCATGCCCAAAAATAAGCGCCCTGTCCCCCGTAAATCCGCCAACACGCCTGAAGACAAGGATGAATCCGTCACGCGCATGCTGTGCACGATGGCCCTGAACCTGGCGGAGCAGGAAGACAGCGAATCGCAGGGCACGGTGCTGGCCGAGCAAGCCGTCGAGTTCGGACGCCTGATCCGCAAGGCCTTGAATCAAAAGAAGGATGAAATTCTGTACGACGCCATCGAGCGCGCCAAGTACGAAGACGTGGGCGCCTACCAGTACCTGCGCAGCCACATCGAGGAAGCGGCATCCATTTCCGTGATCCGCCGCGAGAATGCCCCGGCCATGGAAATCAACGCCTTCGTCGTGCCCCTGCTGGTGCAAAGCACGGGCGGCCTGAAGGAAGCGGACAGCTTCCAGGACCAGGACGCTTTCGAAGCGCTGGTGAAAAGTTTCCAACAGGCAGAACTGGAAAGCGCCAAGGCCAAGGTGGTCCTGATGAGCCATGCCTACGACCTCGACGAGATCGACCGCATCACCTATAGCCATTTGCACGAGATGGTGCGCGATGCCTATAGCTCGATGACGGACAAGAAAATCGTCGCCACGCCGGGCCTGGAAAGCAGCATCGTCGGCTGGAGCGAAACGGCTTTCGGTCCGCAGGACACGGCCGTCGAACTGCGCTTCCTGCTGGGCTTTGCCTTGAAACGCGTGGACGACCCGTTCTATGCGGAGCCGAAGGACGAAGCAGCGCTCGACGCCTGGTTCGATGCGCGCATGGCCCGCTACCAGCAGTGGACGACGGAAGTGGGCGAGCTCGTCAAACGTTGCCTGGCGCCGGCCGGCAGCCCTCTGGAAGTGAGCTTCCTCTACCAGGATCTGTTCCACGGCGGCAAGGAGCAAGGCATGAGCGAGTACGCGATGCTGCAGATGATGTCCGGCATCAACCATGCACTGGCGGAAAACAAGATGGACGCCGGCGACGTCGCCGTGGTCGTCGGCCCGGCCGATGAACATGGCGAAATGCTGCTGCGCGTCAACGTCAGCACGGCGGCTGGCGAACTGCTGCACAGCGCCGACAAGCCGCTGGACCTGGCCGCCGACTTGCAGGACGAAGTCGACGACATCTGCGACGCGCTGGCCACCATCGGCGTGACGCAACTGTCCGTGGCGCTGAAATTCGATGCCAAGGGACAGCCGCTGGAAGCGCAGCCGTACGCGCCGGCGTAAGCCCCTCCCCCGTCATCTCGACAAGCGGCAGTTATCAAGATACCATCTGCCGTTAGCGTGCGACCAGCTTGGCGCACCTTCCGGAGATGCGCATGCCCCAGCCGCAACTGATCAATATTGCCACCCATGTGCTGGCCGGCAGTGCCGCCATCGGACTGGGCTTGTTTCTGCTGGCTACCGCCAAGGGCACGCCGCAGCACCGCCGCCGCGGCAGGCTGTTCGCGTGGCTGACCTTGCTGGTCTGCGCCACGGCCGCCATCGGCAATCTGCTGTTTGACTATCGCCCCGTCTTTGCCGTGCTGACGGTGCTGGTGCTGTACCAGCTGCTGAGCGGCTGGCGCGCCGTCTACACGCGCGAGGCCGGTCCGCAAGCCGTCGATGGCGCGATGACGGCAGCGGCGCTGGTGGCGGGCGGGCTGATCCTGTTGCGTCTGCAGCACGATGCTTCCGGACAGCAAGCCATCGTCGTGCTGTCATCGCTGGGTGGCCTGGCCACCATCCTCGCCTACGACGGCGTGCGCTGGGCCTTTCCCCGCCGCTGGCATGGCATGTTGTGGCGCTATGAGCATATCTACAAGCTGCTCGCCTCGCTGTTCGCCATGCTTTCAGCCGCCGCGGGCAACCTGCTGCGCATGGGCCAGCCATGGACGCAGCTGGCGCCATCCCTGCTGGGCCTGATCTGCATCGCCTGGTTCTGGCGGCGCCAGTACCGGCAGGAACAGGCGCAGCGCCTCCTGCACAGGCTTGCCACCTGACCTCACCGGCGCAAAGCCAGCCATGCCTGCAATTTCTGCGCATACGCCAGGGTATAGGCGGGGCTGCTCGACGGCAAGCTGACGATGCGGTAGCGCTGCGCGTGTTCGCCCAGCACCTTGATGCCCAGCTTCGCGGCCGTGCCGCCGTTGAAAGCGATCGTCTGCAGCTGCGGCAGGCTGGCTGCCAGGGCCACCAGGTCGTTGTCGTCGCGGGCGCGGATATTACTGTCCAGGCTGCCCGTGCGCTGTGCCTGCGCCACCACATCCCACAAGCCCACGCCGTGCGCCAGCAAGGTCGCCAGACGTTCCTCATAGGGCTGACTCTTCAAATCCACGCCCAGCACCTCGCCCAGCAGCATCCAGAACCTGTTTTGCGGATGCGCATAGTACTGGCTGTGCGCCAGCGATTTTTCGCCGGGCAGGCTGCCCAGTATCAGCAAGCGCGTGCCGGCATCGACGACGGGGTCGAAACAGCGCTTGCGCGCATCTGCGGCTTGCTCTGGCAGGAAGACTGGGCTATTGACTGGGCTATTCAAAGGGCGGTCCGGAAGGGAAAACGAAGGACCATTTTACCCGGCCACGCGACGGTGTAGAATTCCCGCACAACCTTCCTGCCCACGAGACCGCCCATGCGCACCATCGACACCCTGCTGGCCCAGTATGGCGAAAGCCACCGCAATCACGTCAATGAATGGGTGCACATCGTGTGCGTGCCGCTGATCGTTTTCAGCCTGCTGGGGCTGCTGTGGAGCGTGCATCCCAGCGTGGCGCTGCTCAGCAGTGTTCTGGCCTTATACTATTATTACAAGCTGTCGCGCCCGTTTGCGGCGGGCATGCTGGCGATGCTGGCCGCCATGCTGGGCCTGCTGTTGCTCATGCCCCCGCTGACCATCCTGCCCGTGTCGCTGGCGCTGTTCGTGCTGGCCTGGATAGGCCAGTTCATCGGCCACCAGATCGAAGGCAAAAAACCGTCGTTCCTCGACGACTTGCGCTTTTTGCTGGTGGGGCCGCTGTTCGTGCTGGGATTTTTGTACCGGCGCCTGCGGCTGGCGTATTGAGCGGCAAGCGGTTAGGTGGTTACGTGGGACCGGTAACAGATTTTTACTATTCGCAACTAGGTATCTGCAGCAAGTGTCCTTATGATAAGTCATCATCTGCCGGTCGACGCAATCGGCAACCAACTTTTGTCCAAGGGAGTCCCACATGAAAGCACCAATTATTGCAGTGGCATTGCTCGCCACCCTGGCCGGCTGCGCCGTACAACCGAACTCGGCAAATGTCTACAACGCGCGCCAGGCGCAGAATGAACAATCGGTTCGCATGGGTACGGTTGAATCCGTACGCCAGGTGACCATCGACAAGGGCGAAACGGGCACGGGCGTGCTGGCAGGCGCGGCGCTGGGCGGCGTGGCCGGCTCGACAGTTGGTGGCGGCAAGGGCGCCATCGCGGCCAGCATCCTCGGCGCCGTCGCCGGCGGCATGGCCGGCAAGAGCATCGAAGCGAACGCCTCGAACAAGCCCGGCCTGGAAATCACCGTGCGCCTGGACAATGGCGACATGCGCGCCATCGTGCAAGATGCCGACGAGCTGTTCCGCCCGGGCGAGCGCGTGCGCCTGCTGTCGGACGGCCGCAAGACCCGCGTCACGCACTGATCCGTTTGCCGGCGCAGGCGCTCAGCCGAATGCGCCGGCAGCGAGCAAGACTGAAGGGTGCAGCCAGATGGCAATCGCAGCCGTCACGACGACATACACAAGCACGCTCCATACTTTGATCTGCAGTGAGGCTGGCATGGCGCTCCCCTTTCAAAGATGCAATCCGGAAAATACTTACTTGATAATAAAGTAAATATTTTCATAAATTCAATATTTTCCAGAAGCACTGCGCTGGCTCAATCCCGGCTGTCTCCTGACGCCGCATTGAGCAAACTCGACCGCACTCGCCATCCCCGCGCGATGCCCGTATACTTGCGCGATGTCCTCTCCTCTCCTGTTCATCATTGCCTGCCTGATCTGGGGCTCCACCTTCTGGGCCATTACCTTGCAGCTGGGCGATGTCGCCCCCGCCGTTTCCGTGGTCTATCGCTTCGGCCTCGCGTCGGCCACCCTGTTTGCCTGGTGCGCCGTGCGCGGCGACCGCCTGCGTCTGCCGTGGCGCGCGCAAAAATGGATGCTGCTGCAAGGCCTGGCCTCGTTTGCCCTCAGCTATGTGTGCACCTACAGCTCGGAGCAATACCTGGTATCGGCCCTCGTCAGCGTGCTGTTCGCGCTGATGGTATTCTGGACGCCGTTGCTCAACCGCATCGCCTTCGGCACACCGATCACCTGGAGCACCTGCTGCGCGGCATTCGTCGCCATCTGCGGCATCGTGCTGCTGTTTTACCAGTCCATCGGCGCGGCGCTGCAAGATATTCTGGGCGGCGGCAATGGCCATTTTCTGCTCGGGTTTATCCTGGCGCTGGTGGCTACCGTGTCTAGCACGGCAGGCAACGCCCTCGTCATGAAAGTGCGCGAACATTCGGGCAATGTGATGCTGACCATGGCCTGGACCATGCTGTGGGGCACCTTGATGGTGGCCTGCTGGGCCATCGCCACGGGCCAGTCCTGGCAGCTGCCCACGCGCCCCAGCTACTGGATGGGATTGGCGTACCTGGCCATCTTCGGCTCGGTGATCGCCTTCAGCGCGTATTTCACGTTAATCGCCCGCATCGGCACGCAAAAAACCGTGTATATCGGCGTCGTCACGCCCGTCATTTCCGTGCTGCTGTCGGTACAGTTCGAACACTACCGGCCCGCCCCCATCGAATGGGTGGGCATGGTGCTGTGCCTGTCCAGCGTGGCCTGGGCCCTGACGTCGGGCGCGCGCAAGACGGCTGCCGTTTCCTCTCTTTCCACCACTTCATCCGCAAAGGCAACATGAGCACCTATTCCTCCCTCGCCATCCGTCCCGCGACCGCATCCGACGTGGCGGCCATCTTCGGCATGATCCATGAACTGGCCGTGTTTGAAAAACTCGAACACATGATGATCGCCAAGGAATCCATGCTGCACGACAGCCTGTTCGGCAAGCACCCCGCGTGCGAAGCGCTGGTCGGCGAGGAACATGGTGAAGTCGTGACCTTCGCCCTGTTTTTCCATAATTTTTCCACCTTCCTGTGCCGCAAGGGCCTGTACCTGGAAGACCTGTACGTGAAGCAATCGGTGCGCGGCAAGGGCTATGGCAAGCAGATGCTGGTGGCGCTGGCGCAACTGGCCGTCGAACGCGATTGCGGCCGCTTCGAATGGTCGGTGCTGGACTGGAATGAAAACGCGATCAACTTCTACCAGGGCATGGGCGCGGACGTGATGCCGGACTGGCGCATCTGCCGGGTCGCTGGCGATGCCTTGACGCAATTGTCGGCGGGCACGCCAACATCGGCCTGATGGGGGAACTGTAAGCGTAAGTTCCAAAAAAAATCCCCGCGGGCTAGCGGCACCGCGGGGCAGAACCCATTGTCAAGTGGGAGGGGGAGAATGCAATCAACGGTTATCAATATAAACGCTGCCACTTGCGATGGCGCGGACCTTTACATTTGCTTACCGGGCCTTACATTTGACTTAAATCCGCTAACCAAGTGTCACCCAGTGTCGTTCGGATGCCACTGATTATTTCCGTGGTTCAATCAATGTGCCGTGCAAGCCGATATGTTGTTGCGCAACCCCACTGCCACCCTGCGATTTTCTATAGATTTGATACACTGTCAGGCAGGCGATGCAGCCAGCAACCACGGCAAAAATAACCATGCGACGCTCCTTGAGTATGCTTGAGGGAATCAGGGCTCGCGGCTGATGATGACCAGGCGAACAGGGAAAATTCAGTGTGGCATCTTCTGTCCGGGGGACATTGCGGAAGATCAAACGCGCCAAAGTGACGGTACGCTGGCGTTTGATGCGACGCAAAATGGCGGCAATGCGCTCACACACAATGAACGAATCAATGAACGAATCGCATACGGGAGCCACATCATGAATGTTTCTGCCAAACCGCTCGTCATGAAAATCTACCGCGCCTACCTGCGCTCCCGGCTGGAACGCTACACGCGCGACTTGCAAGCCATCGCCGAACAGCGCGAGAACGACTTCCAGGCCGAACGCATCCTGCACCAGGCCGTCGTCTCGGTGCGCTCCAAACTGCACTCGCTGTAACCGTGACGCCGTCAGCGCTGCCGGCCGGCAACGGCCCAGCGCTCCACCAGCTCGAACAAGCCCTGCGTCAGCAGGGCCAGCACGGCTGCGGGGATCGCGCCGGCCAGCAGCATGTCGTTGTCATTGAGCGCCAGACCGATGGTGATGCGTTCGCCATAACCGCCCGCGCCGATGAAAGCGGCGATGGTGGCCGTGCCCACGCTCATCACGGCCGCCGTTTTCACGCCCGCCAGCATCACGGGCAAGGCCAGCGGCAAATCCACGTGCAGCAGGCGGTCGCGCCGGCTCAAGCCCAGCGCCAGCGCCGCCATGCGCAAGCCTTGCGGCACCTGCAAGATGCCCGTGCACGTGTTGCGCACGATGGGCAGCAGCGCGTACACGAATAGCGCCACCAGCGCCGGCACGGTGCCGATCATGCCCAGCACGGGGATCAATATCGCCAGCAAGGCCAGCGAGGGCACCGTCTGCAGCACGCCGACGAAGGCCAGCACCGTTTGCCGCAGCGGCGCCGAAAACGCCGCCAGCACGCCCAGCGGAATACCGATCAGGCACGCCAGGGCGACCGACAGCAGCACCAGGGTCAGATGCTGGCGCGTCAGGGTCCACAAGTCGTCGCCGATGATTTTATCGAGCAGCTTGCCGCGCGCGGCGGCCGGTTGATTCGCCTGCGTGCCGGAAGCCAGCCACTGTCGCGCCACGTCGGAAAAACGCTTGCCGTCGATTTCCACGGCCGCATTCATGGCGATCATGTCGCTCTCGCTGATGCGTCCCTGCAACCCTTGCAACGCCAGCCATGCCGCGGGAAAGCGCTGCGGCACGTCGAGCCGGTACAACAGCATGGCGTCATAGCGGGGAAAGTATTGCTGCGTGTCGGCCAGCACGCGCAAGCCGTACTGGCGGATCTTCGCGTCCGTCGAATAGATGTCGATCACGTCCACCTGGCGCTGCGCCAGCGCTTCATAGGCGATGCCGTGATCGAGGCCGCGCGGGCGCTGCGGCAAGCCATAGCGGACGGCCAGGCCCGGCCAGCCATCGACACGGCCGATGAATTCATGCGACAGACCAAATATCAGGGCCGGGTGTTGCGCCAGTTGCGCCAGGCTGACGATGGATTTTTCATCATGGCGCACTGCCAGCGCATACGTATTGTTAAAGCCCAGCGGCACGGCCACGCCCAGGCCCAGCGCCGCCAGCTCGCGCCGCATCTGTTCCACGCCGATGGCTTTGTCGTGCTTGAGGATTTCGCTGCCGATGGTGCCCATGTATTCGGCATACACGTCGATGCTGCCCGCCTGCAGCGCGGCGAGCACGATGGCCGTGTTGCCCAGGCCCTGGCGGTGCTGCGCCTGGACGTGCGGCGCGGCGCTCTGCTGGATGATTTCGCCGAGAATGTACGATTCCGTGAAGCGCTTCGAGCCCACCTTCAAGGTGCCACCATCCTGGGCAAGGGAGGACATGGGCGCGGCGCCAAAAACAAGCAGCAACAACAGGTAAACAACACGCACGCGGCGCTCCAGGACGGATGATCAATCCGGCAAGCTTACCACCGGCGCGCGCCAGACACCGCCATGCACCACGCCCGCGCACGGGTTCAGGCCCAGCGCATACGCCAGGTCGGCCGGGCGCGCGATGCGCCACAGGGCGAAATCGGCGCGCTTGCCCACCACCAGGCTGCCCGTCCGATCCTGCAAACCCAGCGCGCGCGCCGCATGGATCGTACAGCCAGCCAGCGCTTCCTGCGGCGTCAAGCGCCACAAGGTGCACGCCATGTTCATCGCCAGCAGCAGGGACGTCATCGGCGACGTGCCCGGGTTGCAATCGGTGGATACGGCCATCGGCACGCCGGCCGCGCGCAAAGCCGCGACAGGCGGCGGCTGCGTCTCACGCAAAAAATAATACGCGCCCGGCAGCAGCACGGCCACCGTGCCGTGTTGCGCCATGGCGGCCACGCCCTCTTCCGACAGGAATTCCAGGTGATCGGCCGACAAGCCATCGTAGCGCGCCACCAGCGCCGCGCCGCCCAGGTCCGACAACTGCTCCGCATGCAATTTGACGGGCAGGCCCAGCGCCTGCGCCGCGTCAAACATGCGCTGCGTTTGCGCCGGCGTAAAGCCGATGCGCTCGCAAAACGCGTCGACGGCGTCGACCAGTCCAGCGCCCGCCAGCTGGGGCAGCATCCGCGCACACAGCAGCTCGATATAAGAGTCGGCCTGGCCAGCATATTCGGGCGGCAGCGCGTGCGCGCCGAGGAAGGTGGTGCGCACGGACACGGGCAGCTGCTCTCCTATCCTGCGCGCCACGCGCAGCATCTTCGCCTCGCTGTCCGCGTCGAGGCCGTAGCCGGACTTGATCTCGATCGTGGTCACGCCCTCGGCCAGCAGCGCCAGCACGCGGGGCAGGCTTTGCCGCAGCAATTCGTCGTCGCTGGCCGCGCGCGTCGCGCGCACGGTGGACATGATGCCGCCGCCGGCGCGGCTGATGTCTTCATAGCTGGCGCCATTCAGGCGCGCCTCGAATTCATCGCTGCGGTTGCCCGCGTGGACGATGTGCGTATGGCAGTCGATCAGGCCGGGCGTCAGCCAGCAGCCCTGTCCATCGAGCAGCGCCGCGCCGCTGGCCGGCAGCTCGTCGCCGGGCCCGAACCACGCGATGCGGCCATCCTTGACGGCGATGGCCGCGTCCAGCAGTTCGCCATAGCCATGTTCCATCGTGGCCAGGTGAACATTGTGAATGACCATATCCCAGTCTTGCATGTGTGTTCCTTCCTAGATGAACAGGTCGACACGGAATACGGCCGTGCGCTGCAAGGCGTCGAGCCGCCAGTCCGGCGCATCGTCGGCGTCGAGCAGCAGCGCGTCATGGCGGGCCAGCGCGAACTGCTGCTCGCCACCGCGCGCCAGCACGTGGCCTTCGCCGGCGACGAACAGCAGGGTCGCCGCGCTGCGCCGCGCCAGCTTGCACGGCGCCGTGATTTTTTCCAGCTGGTGGCGGCAGCGGTCGCGCCGCGTCATCACATTGAAATCCGTCGTCGGCCCCTTGACCTGCGCAACCACGGCCGCTTCGCCGGGAAACCACAGCATCGGTTGCGCCGCGCTCAAGGTCACCTTGCGCGCGCCATCAAGCGTCAGCTGCACGCTGTCGCCATCGACCAGCATCAGGCTGCGGTCGATGCCGGGGAAGCTGGAAAATGGCCCGCTGGCCGTGATCGTCGCCAGGCTGATGCGCCAGTCGAAATCGTCGAAACCGGCACCCGGGGGAGCAATCGCGATTTCCGTCGTGCTGCCGCCGCCGTTTTTCCACGGCGTGGCGCGCAGGTATTCCTGCGGGATGAAGGTCGCCATCAGAGTGCCCTCAGTTGCGCCAGCGTGCGCTTGTAGGCGGTGGCGATGGCGTCCTGCGCCACGTGGCGCCCATCGCGCACCTGCCATTGTCCGCCGCACAGCACGTCGCGCACCAGGTTGTCGTTGCCGCAGAAAAGTACGCTGCCCAGCACATCGCTGATGGCCACGCCGCACAGGTTCACATGCGCGTCGTCGAGCACCAGCAAGTCGGCGCGGCAGCCCGGCGCCAGGGCACCGAGCTTGCGCCCGGCCGCCTGCGCGCCGCCCTGCAAGGCCGTTTGCCACAGATAGTCGCCCACATGGCGTTCATCTGGCGTGGCGGCCACATTGCGCTGCTGGCGCTGCAAGCGCTGGCCATATTCGAGCCAGCGCAATTCCTCCACCGGCGACTGCGACACGTGGCTGTCGCTGCCGATGCCGAAACGCCCGCCGGCGGCGATGAATTCGGCCAGCGGGAACAGGCCGTCGCCCAGGTTCGCTTCCGTCGTCGGGCACAGGCCTGCCACGGCGCCGCTGGCCGCCATCAGCGCCACTTCATTGGGCTGCACATGCGTGGCATGCACGAGGCACCAGCGCGCATCGACGTCGATTTGATCGTACAGATACTGCACCGGGCGCCGGCCGCTGCAGTCCAGGCACTGGCGCACCTCGCCCTGCTGCTCGGCGATGTGGATGTGGATGGGGCGGTCCGCGGGCAGCGCTTGCGCCACTTCACGGATCTGCGCCACGCCGGCCGCGCGCAGGGAATGGGGCGCAAAGCCCACCTCCACCTGCCCGCCACGCTGCGGTGCCAGCGCTTCGACGATGCGCAGCACGTCATCCGCACCGGTGCGAAAGCGCGCCTGCTCGGGTTTGAGGGGCTGTGCGCCAAAACCCGCATGGCTGTACAGCACGGGCAGCATGGTCACGCCGATGCCGCTGAGGCGCGCCGCGGCCAGCACCCGTTCGGCCGTTTCCGCAGGGCGCGCATACAGCGCACCGGCCGCATCGCGCTGCAGGTAGTGAAATTCACAGACAGCCGTGTAGCCATGGCGCAGGCATTCGGCAAACAGCTGCGCGGCGATGCTTTCCATCTGTTCCGGCGTGATGTGGCGCGCGAAACGGTACATCAGGTCGCGCCAGGTCCAGAAGCTGTCCGCTACAACCTCGTCACCTGCAATCTCCGTCATGCCGCCCAGCGCCCGCTGGAACGCATGCGAATGCAGGTTGACCATGCCGGGCAAGACATATTCGGCCACTTCCGCGCCGGGCGGCGGCGCGGCGTTGTCCGCCACCGCCGTCAAATCGCCGGCCGCGTCCCACTCCAGCAGCACGTCGCGGCGCCAGCCTTGCGGCAGCAGCGCGTGGCGGGCAAACAAGCAGCCGCTCAACGCGCCACCCATGCCACGGCCGCTTCCATCATCTGGCGCAGCAGCGGCTGCACCTGCGCCGCCAGGTCGGGCCGGTAGTCAAACGGCGCCGTCTCGTCCATGTACAGGCACTGGCACATCTCCAGCTGGATCGCCTGCACGCGGCTGTCCGGCTGGCCGTAATGGCGCGTGATATGGCCGCCCTTGAAGCGGCCATTCAGCGCGACCGTAAATTGATCCTGCGCGCGCGCGATATCGACCACGGCCGACGTCAGGCCCCCATCGCAGCTGGCGCCATCGGCCGTGCCGAAGTTCAGGTCGGGCAGCTTGCCGTCAAAGAAGCGCGGCACATGCGAGGCGATGGAATGGGCATCCCACAGCACCACGGCGCCATGCACGCGCAGCAGTCGGTCCAGTTCCGCGCGCAGCTGCGCGTGATACGGCGCCCAGTAGCGCCGCAGCCGGCGCTGCACATCGGCCGCATCGGGCTCCTTGCCGGCCAGGTACAGCGGCTCGCGGTGGAAGGTATCGCTGGGCAGCAAGCCCGTCGTATCCTGGCCCGGATACAGATTCGTGTCTTCCCGCGGACGGTTCAAGTCGATGGTATAGCGCGACCAGCGCGCCGACAGCACGGACGCATCCATCTCCTGCAAAAAGCCATACAGTTCGCGCAAATGCCAGTCCGTATCGGCCTTGATCAAGGCCTGCGGCGTCATGCGCGCGGCGATATCGTCGGGTATGTCGGTGCCCACGTGGGGCATCGACACGAGCAGCGGGATGCTGCCTTCGTTGAAGCGGAAATCCATGCGTGTCTCCTTGCGCCCGCTCAGGCGTACAGCGGGGCGAACAAATTCTTGCACGTGCTGCTCAATTCTCCCTGCAGCACCATCCGCTTGGCCGCCTCGATATCGGGCGCGAAGAAGCGGTCGGCGTCGAAGAACGGCACTTTCTGGCGCAGCTGGTGATGCACGTGCTCGAGGTGCGGCGAGGTTTTCAGCGGACGGTGGAAATCGATGCCCTGCGCGGCGGCCAGCAGCTCGATGCCGACGATGACAGCCGTGTTGTGCGCCATGTCGTCCAGGCGGCGCCCGGCGAACGTGGCCATGCTCACGTGGTCTTCCTGGTTGGCGGACGTCGGCAGGCTGTCGACGCTGGCCGGATGGGCGAGCGACTTGTTTTCCGACGCCAGCGCGGCAGCCGTCACGTGGGCGATCATGAAGCCGGAATTGACGCCCGGGTCGCGCACGAGAAACGGCGGCAAGCCGGAAAGCGTGGCGTCGATCAGCAGCGCGATGCGGCGCTCGGCCAGCGCGCCGATTTCGGCAATCGCCAGCGCCAGCGTGTCGGCCGCAAACGCCACCGGCTCGGCATGGAAGTTCCCGCCCGAGACGATTTCCGCCTGCCCGTTGGGGCCATCCTGGAAGATCAGCGGATTGTCCGTGACGGCATTGGCTTCGATCAGCAGGGTGCGTCCCACATTGCCGATCAAATCGAGGCAGGCGCCCATGACTTGCGGCTGGCAGCGCAGGCTGTACGGATCCTGCACGCGCTCGTCGCCTTCCAGGTGCGAGGCGCGGATGGCGCTGTGCGCCACCAACTGGCGGTACATCTGCGCGGCCAGGATCTGCCCCGGCTGCCCGCGCACGGCATGCACACGCGCGTCGAAAGGCGAGTCGCTGCCCTTGGCCGCGTCCAGCGACAGCGCACCCGTAACCATGGCCGCTTCCAGCAAGCGCTCGGCCATGAACAGGCCATGCAGCGCCAGCGCGTTCGATACTTGCGTGCCGTTGATCAGCGCCAGGCCCTCTTTCGCCGCCAGCACGACGGGCGCGATGCCCGCCTGCGCCAGCGCTTCGGGCGCCGCCATCAATTCGCCGTTGACGCGCACTTCGCCCACGCCCAGCATGGCCAGGGTCATGTGCGACAACGGCGCCAGGTCGCCCGAGGCGCCCACGGAACCCTTGGCGGGAATGGCCGGCATAATGCCCGCGTTGTACAGGGCGATCAGGGTATCGACGATCAGCGGGCGCACGCCGGAAAAGCCGCGTGCCAGGCTGCCGATCTTCATCAGCATGATCAGGCGCACGACGGCGTCCGACAGCAATTCGCCCGTGCCGACGGAGTGTGACAGGATCAAGTTGCGCTGCAATTGCTCGAGCTTTTCATCGGGGATGCGCGTCTTGGCCAGCAGGCCGAAACCCGTGTTGATGCCGTAGGCCGCATCGCCCTTGGCGACGATGGCTTGCACGGCGGCGGCCGACGCCTCGATGACGGGATAGGCTTCGGCGGCGAGGATCAGTTTCGCGGGCGCGGCCCAGACGGCGCGCAGGTCGCCAAGGGTCATCGCGCCGGGTTTTAACGTCCAACTTTTTGAGTGCTGTGTCATCTTCGCTTTCACTTCATCATGGGGAGAATCAAGCCGTTGCGCTTGGCGCAGGCGGCCGCTGTTTCGTAGCCGGCATCGGCATGGCGCATCACGCCCGAGCCGCTGTCGTTAACCAGCACTCTAGCCAGGCGTTTCGCCGCCGCTTCACTGCCGTCGGCCACGATGACCATGCCCGCATGCTGAGAATACCCCATTCCCACGCCGCCGCCATGGTGCAGCGAGACCCAGGTGGCGCCGCCGGCCGTGTTCAGCATGGCGTTCAGCAGCGGCCAGTCGGAGACGGCATCCGTGCCGTCCTTCATGCTTTCCGTCTCGCGGTTCGGGCTGGCCACGGAACCCGTATCGAGGTGGTCGCGGCCGATGACGATGGGCGCCTTCAGCTCGCCCGTGCGCACCATCTCGTTGAAGGCCAGGCCGGCGATGTGGCGCTCGCCCAGCCCCAGCCAGCAGATGCGCGCCGGCAGGCCCTGGAAGGCGATGCGCTCGCGCGCCATGTCCAGCCAGTGGTGCACCTGCTTGTGGTGCGGGAACAGCTGCTTGATCTTCGCATCCGTTTTATAGATGTCTTCCGGGTCGCCCGACAGGGCCACCCAGCGGAACGGCCCCCGTCCTTCGCAAAATTGCGGGCGGATATAGGCGGGCACGAAGCCGGGGAAGTCGAAGGCGTTCCGCACGCCCTGGTCGAACGCCACCTGGCGGATGTTGTTGCCGTAATCGACCGTGTGCACGCCCATGGCGTGGAAATCGAGCATCGCCTGCACGTGGGCGGCGCAGGAATCGGCGGCGGCCACCGTCAGGCGCGCGTGGCGCTGCGGGTCCTGCTGCGCCGCCTTCCAGTCCGATACGCTCCAGCCGCGCGGCAGGTAGCCGTTGACCAGGTCGTGCGCGGACGTCTGGTCCGTCACCAGGTCCGGCACCAGGCCACCCGCTTTCGCGCGGCGCACCAGTTCCGGCAGCACTTCGGCCGCGTTGCCCAGGAGGCCAATGGAAATCGCTTCCTTGCGTTCGGTATGGTATTTGACCAGCTCCAGGGCTTCGTCCAGGCTGGCCGCCTGCTTGTCCAGGTAGCGCGTGCGCAAACGGAAGTCGATGCTGCTTTGCTGGCATTCGATATTGAGCGAGACGGCGCCCGCCATGGTGGCGGCCAGCGGCTGCGCGCCGCCCATGCCGCCCAGGCCTGCCGTCAATATCCAGCGCCCGCCCCAGTCGCCGCCGAAATGCTGGCGGCCCGCCTCGGCAAAGGTTTCATACGTGCCCTGCACGATGCCCTGCGTGCCGATGTAGATCCAGCTGCCGGCCGTCATCTGGCCGTACATGAACAAGCCTTGCCGATCGAGTTCGTTGAAGTGTTCCCAGTTCGCCCATTTCGGCACCAGGTTGGAATTGGCGATCAGCACGCGCGGCGCGTCCGCGTGGGTCTGGAACACGCCCACCGGCTTGCCGGACTGGATCAGCAAGGTCTGGTCGTCTTCCAGTTCGCGCAAGGACGCGAGGATCTGGTCGAAGCAGGCCCAGTTGCGGGCCGCGCGGCCGATGCCGCCGTAGACGACCAGGTGCTGCGGATTTTCCGCCACTTCCGGGTCCAGGTTGTTTTGCAACATGCGGTAGGCCGCCTCGGCCTGCCAACTCTTGCAAGCCATGACCGTGCCGCGCGGGGCGCGGATGGTACGGCTGGCATCAAAGCGTGGATCGGTGTCCATTGTGCTGTCTCCTCGTAGGGTGCGAGCGGACATGCGTGGTCCGCTCTGGTACTCCCAGCATAGGTTGTCTATACAACCAAGTCAACAGGTTTTCTTTTGGGGTCAGACCCGACGGGTCTGACCCCGGCCCTCATTTTTTCTCGAACACGCGCTTGCCCGCCACCCACGTCTGCAGTACCTGCGTCTTGCCAATCGCGGTTGGCGCCACGGTGAACAGGTCCTGGTCGACGACGATGAAATCCGCCCATTTGCCCGCTTCCAGCGTGCCGATGACCTTTTCCTGGTGCGCCGCCCAGGCCGCGTCCAGGGTGAAGCAGCGCAGCGCTTGCGTCACCGTCATGGCTTGCTGCGGATACCAGCCGCCGGCCGGGAAACCCTCGCTGTTCTGCCGCGTGACGGCCGCGTGGATGCCCTCGAACGGGTTCGGCGACTCGATGGGGAAGTCCGATCCGCAGGCGATGCGCGAGCCTTGCTTGAGGAAGGTGCGCCACGCATACGCGCCCTTGATGCGCTCGTGGCCCACGCGCTGCTCCGCCATGTTCTGGTCGGACGTGGCGTGCGTCGGCTGCATCGAAGGGACGATGCCCAGCGCCTTGAAACGGGGGATGTCGCTCAACTGCACCACCTGCGCATGCTCCATGCGGTGGCGCAGGCCCGCGCTGCGGTATTGCGCGGTCAAGGCTGCATAGCCGTCGAGGATTTGATGGTTGCCCGCGTCGCCGATGGCGTGCACGTTCACCTGGTAGCCGGCGCGCATGGCTTTTTCCATCTTCGCGCGCATGGCGGCGTCCGGGTAGAACAGCAGGCCGCGGGTGGAAGGATCGTCGCTGTACGGCGCCAGCAGGGCCGCGCCGCGGCTGCCCAGGGCGCCGTCGGACAGCAGTTTCACGGCGCGCAAGGCATACATGTCATGCGCATAGCTGATCAAGGGACCATTTTTCGACAGCGCGTCGAAGTCTTCCGTCGTGTCGGCAATCATGCCGTACACGCGCACCGTCAGCTTGCCATGGTCCGCATAGTCGCGGAACAGCCGGTCCTGCATCTGGCCGATGCCCGCATCGTGCACGCTGGTCAGGCCCGCTTGCGACAGCTGCGCCAGCGCGCCATCGAGGGCGGCGCGGTTTTCCACGTCGCCCGGCTTGGGCAGCACGGCGTCCATCAAGTCCATGGCACTGTCGACCAGCACGCCGGTGGCATTGCCGTCCGCATCGCGGACTATCTTGCCGCCCACCGGATCCGGCGTGGCGCGCGTGATGCCGGCCAGCGCCAGCGCGCGGCTGTTGGCCCAGCCCGCGTGACCGTCGACCCGGCGCAGCCACACGGGCCGCGCGCTTTCCGCCGCATCGAGTTCCGCCGCCGTGGGAAAGCGGCCCAGCTTCCAGATTTCCTGGTTCCAGCCATTGCCGACGACCCAGTTGCGCTCGGGATGCGCGCGGGCGAAGTCGCCCACGGCCTGCACGGCGGCCGGCAGCGATGTGGAACCGTACAGCATCACGCCGCTGGCGATCGTCCCCAGGCCGAACACGTGGCCATGCGCGTCGATCAGGCCTGGCAGCACGGTCTTGCCCTGCACGTCGACGTGCATAGCGCCCTTGGCCGCCTTGCGTTTCACCTGCGCGGCGCTGCCGACGGCGAGGAGTTTTCCAGCGTCGTCAAACGCCAGCGCCGTGAAGCGCAGCACCTTGCCATTCGCGTCGAGCGTATAGCCGTTGGCATTGTCGATGACCGTGTCGGCATGGGCCTGGCCGAGGGTGCCCAGGCAGGCGAGAACTAGCAGGGTACGGCGCAGTGGCAGGGTCGGCATTTCCATCTCCAGGTCTTTTAATAAATGAGTGAAAAGACGAGTGTATAGAAATTGGCAAAATGGTCAATCAGGCAGCGTGCGGAGGCCTTACCATCAGCCAGTAATCGCAGCCCGTGACGGCTTCCGCGTAACGCCCCGCCACCACGAAACCCAGACGGGCATAAAACGGCAGGCTGCGCTCGTTGTAGGTCTCCAGGAAGCACGCGGCGCCCGCCGCATCGACGGCCGCCAGTCCCGGCGCCAGCACGGACGCGCCCAGTCCCCGCCCCTGTACGTCCGGGTGGATGCCGGCGATCGACAGATACCACGCATCCTGCAGACCATGCGGCGCCAGCGCGTGCTCCATGTTCCCGACGATGGCCGTGAAATGCGCGTAGCCCTGCTCTCCCAGCAGCACGCGCAAGGCATCCTCGCGCTGCGCGTAGGCGGCCTGGCGCCGGGCTGCCGGCGTATCCGTCGTCCAGATGGCGGCACCATTGCCTACCGCATCGGCCAGGTCGACGCGCCCCGCCTGCTCGCCCTCGGCCAGCGCCAGCGCGAAGTAGGCTTCCAGCATGGCCAGCCGCGCCGCTTCGTCCTCGCCGCACGCCACCGTGACGGCGCGGTAGAACGGGTCGCCGATCAGGGCGGCGGCCAGGCTGCGGGCGGTGCGGGAGGATTCGGTGTGTAAGGCACGGGACATGGTTCTCTTTCTTTTCATCGTAACGGGGAAACGCCCGGCATCTTAACGCAAGCGCCCAGGCCTTGCGCCCAGTCAATACCTCCCCGCCGCCGCTGGCCTACGCTGGCGTTTTATCGCGGAGCCCCTATGGCCAGGCACCATGTCATCAGCACCACCGCGTGCGACGTGTTCTTCAAGCTCGTGGCCCATCAAAAGAAAAGCCTGGGCGCGCGCTTCGACAGCATGATCGTCACCTTCAGCGCCGACGGCCGGCCCGTGCTGGGCGCCACCCTGCGCAACGCGACTAGCGGCTGCGAACTGCACCGCCTGGCCGGACAGCCCGACGAATGCTGGTGCTGCGGCTACGACGAACAGCTGGAATTCGTCTCGCAAAACAAGGTGCCGCTGGCACACGCCGATTACCGGCTCACCTTGAGCAATGGCGAAACGTGGACGGGCACGACAGATGCGAAGGGACGCACGGGGCGCATCGCCAGCTGCTGTTCCAGGATGCGATCGACTACGGCAAGGTCAAGGTGCATGGGGAGCCGTATCTATGGTTCGGCTTGCAACCGAAGGATGTGGCCATGACGCCGGATGGGGAGATTTACTTTCATGAGTCGGATTACAAAGAGGACTTTTCCAAAGAAAAAGATAGTCTGAAACACTGGTTTATGCACGAAATGGTTCATGTTTGGCAGTACCAACTCGGATATTCAGTAAAACTGCGGGGAGCCATTCGCCTGGGGCTGGACTACAAATATACCTTGCTCCCCAATCAGAAATTATCCAGCCATGACATGGAAGCGCAAGGTGATTTATTGGCGGACTACTTTGTGCTGAGGTTTTTAACTTCCACTCGCGCCATGCGCCAACAGCGGTATAAAAACTCCGGAGAACTGTTTAAAAAGGTACTCAATGATTTTTTTAACGACCGTAAGAGCCCGAAAAACTTGCCTGGCAACGATATTGACCATGAGCCTATATTCGATATTCCCTGACACATGGGCATATTCCCGCATGGCAGAAGCAGTTATCCAGTCGGCGCAGGGCATACCCTGCTTCTCGATTACAAAAAAGGAAGAGACGCGCAATGGCCTGCCATTTCTTGGCGCACTCATGGTTTCAGACATGTCCGTGCAACCAGTAAAAGAAGTATGGGGATTCTCCCTACCGCCAGACATGGCGTTACCCATCCGTGCCAGCACATGCATCCGCTATGGAAACCTGCCTACCGGCGCGACGGGCATACGCGCTGAAAAACTGATACCCGGGCATTTTTATCATGTGTTCCTGAATGGCAGCCCTAAAGATCCGTCCGATCCAACCTATGGTTACCAAGGAAAATTCTGCGTGAGAGCTACGGCGGATGGCGGCCAGCAAGTCATCCCCATCAACAGCGACATGCAGGCCTGGATCGATGAAGTCTGTCCGACGCCTCCTTAACATTATGTCCTTATGCCATAAAGCACTGCTAATACTGCTCGTATTCTCGAGCATGAACAGCGACGCGCGCTCACGCATGGCCGATGCCGACGTTACCTCGATCAATGGCGTGCCCTGCTTTAGCATTTCCAAACAGGAAGAGAGGCGCAACGGCCAGCCCTTCCTCGGTGCCTTGAGCGTGTCCGACGTGACGGTCAAGCCAACGACGGAAATATGGGGGTTTCTCATGACGGACAGTAAGAAAGTTCCGCTGTCTTCAACAAATTGCATTCCCTATGGGAATATTCCGGCACATGCCGACGCCGTGCCCGCGCCTGAATTGAAGACCGGCAGGGTGTACGAGGTATTTCTGAATGGCAGGCCAGCCGATCCTGCCGATCCAACCTATGGATATGTGGCAAAGTTCTGTCTCGTACAGCAGGTCTCTGCCAAGCCACGCCTCGTCGTCATCAAAAGCGATACACAGGCCTGGATGGATGATACGTGCCCAGCCAGAAATTCTTCCCGATAACGCAAGGCATGCCATGAATCATCGCCACCTTATTCTTTGTCTGCTGGCGACCTTGACGAGCATGGATGCCTCGGCGTGGTCGCGCATGGGCACAGCCGCCGTCATGACTGAGGCGGGCCTTCCCTGCTTCAAGATTGCCAGCGAAGAGGAACGCTCAAGGGGACCAGTCAGTCTGAAGATGCTGACGATCAGCACGCCTGGGCCGAATGGCTGGAAAGATGTATGGACGGTCATGTTTCCGAATGCCTCGTTTGGCGATCCCAGCTATCGTCTGCCAAACAAGGGATGCGTGCGCTATGGCAAGGCTCCCGAGGGGGCCGAGAGCAGCGATGCCGCGCCGCTGGTGGCGGGAAAAGTGTATGGCGTATCCTTCCTGGGAAGGCCGCCATCCGCGTCCGATCCCACTTCGCGCTACTCGGCAGATTTCTGCCTGCTCACGGCACCCGCCGGGGGTTTCCAGGTGATTCAGCTGACAAATGGCAAGAATACCTGCGCTCCCGAGGAAAAACCAAGATAGCGCGTGCCATTGCATCCGTCACGTACAGACCACGCCTCGCGTTCAAGACTTGGGCGGAACCACCTCAATCGATTCCTCCCCCCGCTTCGCCGGCGCCCTGAACCATTCACCTGGCGGCACCACGTGCGACTCTTTCGGGTCGTCGATGTAGTGCGGCGAGGTGATCTGAACGTCGAATTCGTTGAAGACATCGATGATGTTCTGGTGCAAGCGGTTCAGCACTTCGGCGCGCTGGCGGGGGACTTCGGCGCTGGCGTAGGCGACGAGGCGGTATTGCACATAGTAATCTTGCAGGGCCAGCTGCATCACGTACGGTTTCGGCGTGGTCGACAGTTCCGGCGTGCGCGACGCGGCCAGTTCCAGCATGGCATGCACTTGCCGCCAGGGCGTGGCGTAGCCGATGGTAACGGTGGAGTCGAGCACGAAGCCGCCGCCGGGCTGGGCGCGCGAATAATTCTTCGTCGTTTGCGACATCACCCACGCGTTCGGCAAGGCGACTTCTTCGCCCAGGCCCGTGCGCAGGCGCGTCTCGAACATGCCCACGTCGACCACCGTGCCCTCGCTGTCGCCCACGCGCACATATTCTCCCTTGCGCAGGGCGCGCGTGTACATGAGGATCAGGCCGCTGGCGCCCTGGCCCACGATGCTCGACGCGCCGATCGACACCATCAGGCCCACCAGCACGGACAGGCCCTGGAAAGCGGCCGTGTGCGAGCCGGGCAGATACGGATACGCCATGGCCAGCGCGAACAGCCAGATCACCACGCTGGCGATGCGGCGCGTGGGCAGGGCCGTGTCCTTGTCGAGCCAGCCGATCTGCAATTCGCCGCTTTCCACGCGCTTGAACAGCGAGGCGGCGGTGGCGGCGATCAGCCGCGCGATGGCGAAGATCACGCACACGAGCACCAGCCCCGGCAAGGCGCCGATGATGGCGTGGAAGACGTCGGCGGCCACGTCGAACAAATAGCCGCTCAGGCTTTCGCCCCAGGAACGCGTGTAGGGCAAACGGCCCAGCACGAAGGCGGCCCACAGATAGGTGGCCATCAGGCGCAAGCCCCACAGCACGGCGCTGAGCAGCTGATACGCGAAGGCGATGTAGTGTTCGGCGTCGAGCACGCGCACGTTTTTCAGGCGCACGTCGCGCAGGCGCGAAGCGAGCAGGATGCCGCTGCGGCGCTTGGCCCAGCGGTACAGACGCGTCAAGCCCATCCACACCAGCCAGAACACAAGCGTGGCGGCCGCGCACACGGCGGCGGCGATCGCCAGGTAGCGCCAGCTGCTCTGCTCGCGATAGTCAAACACGGCCTTGCTCAGCTCCTCGGCCGCCGTTTTCGCCACGCTTTCCGTCGTGTCGCCGGCCAACTGGTTGACGTCGCCAGGTACGACAACGAATAGCTGCACGCCGTCGAGCAGCACCTGCGTGCCTTCGGGAATCATGCGCGTGCTCGCCTGCAAGGGACCGTTTTTCGCCAGCACGCTTTCCAGGCGGCGCTGCGCGCCGATGGCCCGTTCAGCGGGCGGATAGCCGGCCAGCGCGGCGCGGAAGACGAATACCCTGCGGTTGGCAAACATCAATGGCGCCGTCTTGACGGCGGCAGCCTGTGACGGCGCGATGGCGGTCGCGGCTTCCGCAACGAGCGAGGATGCGCCATCGTCCGCGTGGGCTGCGGGCAGCAGGAAGATGGTCAACAGGCACAACAGGCGGAACAACGCGGACATGGCAAAAGTGAAAAGTGACAGGGAGTAGCCATCATGCCATGTAATTGCGGAAACTCAAGCGCCGCGCCCACCGTTCAGCTCGCATCATGAAAAATGATGCCCAGGGTGTGGCGCAAGCCCGAACGCAGGCGCGACACGCCGTGGCGCATGTTGACGCGGTAAGTGCCGCGCGTACCGTTCACGGGGCGCAGCGCGACGGGAAAGAGGACGGCGTCGCCCTGCGCCAGCGGCACGACCTCGGCGCGCGACTGCATGCGCGGGCGCTGCTCCGTCAGCACGAATTCGCCGCCCGTGAAATCGTCTTGCGGGCGCGACAGCAGCACGGCCAGCTGCAGCGGAAACACGTGCTCGCCATACAGGTCCTGGTGCAAACAGTTGTAATCGCCCTCGCGGTAGCGCAAGAGCAAGGGCGTGGGCCGCGTCTGCCCTGCCGCATGGCAGCGCGCGACGAAGTCCGCGTGCGCCAAAGGAAAACGACTATCGAGGCCCATGCTGGCGTGCCAGCGGTTGGCGATCGCCGCCAGCGGTCCGTACAGCTGTTCGCGCAGGACGGCCACCACAGCGGGCAGCGGATGGGCGAAATACTGATACTCGCCCTGGCCGAAGCCGTGGCGCTGCATCACCACACGGCTGCGAAAGCGCGACGCATCGTCATACTGCGCCGCCAGCGCCGCGCACTGCGCCGGATCGAGCAAGCCCGGCAGGACGGCGCAGCCATGCGCATTCAGCTCATCTTCGATCTGGCGCCAATCGAGCGCCTTCACCGCTCACCCTCGCGTTCCAGCAATGCCTGCTTGCGCTCCACGCCCCAGCGGTAGCCGGACAGCGCGCCATCGTTGCGCACAACACGGTGGCAGGGAATGGCGACGGCCAGGGCATTGGCGGCGCAGGCACCGGCCACGGCGCGCGCGCCTTGCGGGGCGCCGATGCGGCGGGCCAGCTCGGCATAGCTGACCGTGCTGCCGGCGGGAATCTCGCGCAAGGCTTGCCACACGCGCTGCTGGAACACCGTGCCGCGCACGTCGAGCGGCAAATCCAGTCCCAGGCCCGGCGCCTCGACCAGGCCGACCACCTGCGCCACCGTCTGTTCATAGTCGGCTTCCGCGCCGCGCAGCTCGGCTTGAGGAAAACGGTCCTGCAAGTCGCGCAGCAGCACTTCCGGATCGTCATCGATCAAAATCGCGCAAATGCCCTTGTCCGTGCTGGCCACGAGGATGGCGCCCAGCGAGCAGGCGCCGATGGCGAAGCGGATCACGGCGCCGCTGCCGCCGGCGCGAAACGCGCCCGGCGTCATGCCCAGCAAACCCGGCGTGGCGGCATACAGGCGGCCGCTGGAATTGAAACCGGCCGCATACAAGGTTTCCGTGACATTCGCTTCGCCCTGCAAGCCGGCCTTCAGGCGCTCGCCGCGCCGCGCCGCCGCGTACGCTTTCGGCGTGATGCCCGTGTGCGCCTTGAAGATGCGGTGGAAGTGAAAGCGGCTCATGCCGGCCGCCCGCGCCAGGCTGTCGAGGTCAGGCAGCTCGTCGCTGGCGTCGATCAGCCGGCAGATGTCGGCCACGATGGCCGCCTGGCGCTGGGCCAGCGGCGGCAAATTCGGCTTGCAGCGCAGGCAGGGGCGAAAGCCGGCCGCCTCCGCTTGTTCGCAACTGGCGTGGAAAGCCACGTTACGGCGCAAGGCGGGGCGCGCGGCGCAGGAAGGGCGGCAATACACGCCCGTCGTGCGTACCGAATAGTAAAAGACGCCGTCGGCATCGGGCGCGCGCCGCCGCAAGGCCTCCCAGCGTTCATCGTCAGTCAGGTAAGCGTGTTCCATGGCGAACTCCGTGCAAATCAATAATAAGTCACCAGCATAGCCAGCACCCGCGCGCGCCACACTCCGGCGCTTGCTTTTGAATTCAAAAAAGGCTGGCGGAAGGCATCGTGCTCGGTGCTAAAATCGGCCATCGCGCCTCCAGCCGGCGGCGCGCCCTGCCCGCGCCTCGGAGAAACCGCATTGGACGATCACAATACACAAGAAAATACGCCCATTTTCCAGCGCATCAAGGATTTTCTGCTGGCCGGTATCGCCGCCGGACGCTGGAAGGAAGGCGACGTGATTCCCTCCGAGCAAGCCCTCGTAAAACAATTCGGCGTCTCGCGCATGACGGTCAACCGCGCCGTGCGCGAATTGACCAGCGAACAGGTGCTGACGCGGCGCCAGGGTTCCGGCACGTATGTCGCGCAGCAAAAATACCAGGCGACCTTGTTGGAAATCAAGAGTATCGCCGATGAAGTGCGCGCGCGCGGCCATATCCACCGCAGCAGCTTGCAATTGCTGGAACGCACCAAGGCGTCCGACTTGCTGGCCAAGCAATTCGGCCTGCCTCCCGAGCACCCGCTGTTCCACTCGCTGATCGTGCATTTTGAAAACGGCGTGCCGATCCAGGTGGAAGACCGCTGGGTCAATCCCGAGTGCGCGCCCGACTACATGACGCAGGATTTTTCCAGCATCACGCCGAACGAATATCTGATGGCGGCCGCGCCCCTGCAAGGCGCCACCTACAGCATCGAAGCGCTGTCTGCGCCGCGCGACATCGCCGAAATGCTGGCCATCGACACGAAACAGCCATGCCTGGTGCTGCGCCGCCAGACGCGCTCAGGCGGCAAGATCGCCTCGATCGCCACCATGTGGCATCCCGGACACCGATATCAGTTTGCCGGCAGCTTTACCTGAGAACACCTGAAAAACCTGCTGCGCGTCGCGCTTTGCGGCCTGTGATGCTCACCGGCTCGGCGCGCCCCCGTGCTCAAGCACGGTTGCGCTTCTTGGCCACAAGGGGGCGCCGAGCCTCGCTGCCGCTCGCTACGGTTTTATCAGGTGTTCTACAGATCGCTGATTCCGTAGCACGATTTCGCGCCGACTTTCTCTCAGATTCTCACCAAATCGCGAAAAAAACAGCCATTCCGCGGCAAAAAAAATCCCGTTTTGGCTGTTTCAGAACTTAACTACTGCGAGCAAATATTCGATGCTATAGTTGCCGCCAGAAAGCGCCGCAGGCGTTTATTTGAGCGCGCATCATGCACTGTCAGCCCAGTTCCATCATGCCCCAGAAAGGGATGCATTTGTCGTATTGCAGCCACACGAGTTTCAGCGCATCACGCCCCCGGCGCCCTGCGCTGCGCCGGCTCGCTCATACGATGCTGGCGGCAGGCATGGCGCTTTCGTTGCCGGTGCAGGCGGCGGTACACGGCATGGCGCCAACAGTGCTGTGGCCGTACGCTGCCGCCAGCGCCACCGCCCTGGCGGGAGTGGCTTGCTGGCAAGCATGGCGGCTGCGGCAACAGTTGCGCCGCCTGCTCCTGCCCACGCATGCCCTGGCCGAACAGGATGCAGGGCAAGCCTTGCGCGGCGCGGCATTGGCAGGCTGGACCTGGCGGCGCCAGTCCGGGCGGCTGCAGTTCGCGTCCCAGTACCAGGACGTGCTGGGCGACAAGAGCGCCAAGCTCGACCATACACTGGACGAGTGGCTGGCCGAAGTGCACCGCGACGACCGCGCGCGCCTGAGCCTGGCATTTCGCCAGCATCTGGATGGCCAGGCGCCCGGCACCTTCAATTGCGAATTCCGTTTGCGCCACAGCGACGGCCACTGGCGCTGGTTGCTGGCGCGCGGCGCCGTGCTGACACGCGCCTCGGATGGCGCCGCCACGCAGGCCAGCGGCATCATCTGCGATATCAGCGAACGCAAGCAGGACGAGCAATCGCGCATGCGCTCGATGCTGGAAGCGGCGCCCGAAGCCATGCTGGTGGCCGATGTCGAGGGCAAGGTGCATTACGCCAACCAGATCGGCGCGCGCTGCTTCGGCTATCCGCTGGCCGAATTGACGGGTATGTCGCTGGAGCAATTGGTACCGGAAAGCACGGCCAGCCATTCCGTGGCCGACCCGCAAGCACGGCACAGCCTGCCGGGGCGGGTAATGATGGCGCGCCGCCGCGACGGCACGCATTTTCCTGCCAAGGTCAGCCTGTCGCCGCTGCGCATGGCGGGCCAGGTGTTTTCCATCGTCTCGCTGCGCGACATGACGCAGCGGCAACGCGCCGAGGAAGCGCTGCACGCCAGTTCGGAACGCTACCGCCTGATCGTGCAGACGGCCGCCGAAGGCATCTGGATGACGGGTGCGGACGGCAAGACCACCTTCGTCAATCCGAAGATGGCGCACATGCTCGGCTACACGGTGCAGGAAATGCTGGGCCGTCCCCTGCTCGACTTCATGGACCGCGACAGCCAGCTGCTGATGCAGCGCCGCCTGGCCAGCCACGGCAGCCTCGCCAGCCAGCCGGACCAGGTCGATTTCCGCTTCTTCCGCAAGGACCAGTCCAGCCTGTGGGGCTTGCTGTCGAGCACCAGCATCCAGTCGGACAATGGCGAGCCGGGCGGCACCCTGGCGATGATCACCGACATCACGGAACGGCGCCAGGCGTCGATCGCGCTGTCGAACTCGAGCCAGCGCATGGCGTCCGTGTTCGGCGCCGTGACGAATGGCCTGGTGGTGCAGGACAGCCACGGCCACATCCTGGAAAGCAACGCCGCCGCCGAGCGCATGCTGGCGGCCAGTCCTGCCGGCAACAGCCTGTGGCAAGCCATCCACGAGGACGGTTCCCCCTTCGACCAGCGCAGCCATCCCGTGCACATCACCCTGTCGACGGGTGTCGCCATGCGCGACGTGCTGATGGGCGTGCAGCAGCCGGACGGCAGCCTGTCGTGGCTGTCCGTAAATACCGAGGCCATCCGCGACGAGTACGGCAAGGTGGGCATGGTGGTGGCCAGCCTGACGGACATCACGTATCACAAGCGCAGCGAAAGCGCCTTGCGCGAACTCAATGAACATCTGGAAGAGCGCGTGGCGCAGCGCACCGAACAGCTCGACCAGGCCAAGCAGGTGGCCGAAGAAGCGAGCCTGGCAAAGGGACAATTCCTGGCCAATATGAGCCATGAAATCCGCACGCCGATGAATGGCGTGATCGGCATGGCGTATCTGGCCCTGAAAACAGACCTGGAACCGCGCCAGCGCGATTATCTGGAAAAAATCCGTTTTGCCGGAGAACACTTGCTGGGCATCATCGACGACATCCTCGACATCTCGAAAATCGAGGCGGGCAAGCTCGAGATCGAGCGCGTCAACTTCAGTTTCGACCATGTCGTGCAAACCCTGATGACGGTGGTGGCGCCGCGCGCCGCCGGCAAGAACCTGGAACTGCTGTTTGAAATCGACCCGCAATTGCCGGCCGTGCTCGTGGGCGACCCGCTGCGCCTGGGGCAAGTGCTGATCAACTACGCCAATAACGCCATCAAGTTCAGCGAACAGGGCAGCATTACCGTGAAAGTGCGCAAGGTCGTGGCGGACGCGAAACACTGCCTGGTGCGCTTTGAAGTGTGCGACCACGGCATCGGCCTGTCGCAGGATGAAATGAGCAAACTGTTCCAGTCCTTCCAGCAGGCGGACACGTCCACCACGCGCGAATATGGCGGCACGGGCCTGGGCCTGGCCATCTGCAAGCAGCTGGCGCAGCTGATGGGCGGCGACGTCGGCGTCGACAGCCGCCCCGGCGCCGGCAGCACCTTCTGGTTCACGGCCAACCTGGGCATTTCCGACCAGGCGGCACCGGCCATGCTCGACAGCATGGTGCAGACGGCGGCAGCCATGCGCGCCAGCGCCGACGCGGCCCTGGTGATGCGCACGCTCAAGCATGCGCGCATCCTGCTGGTGGAGGACAATACGTTCAACCAGCAAGTGGCGCTGGAATTGCTGGAAGAAGCGGGCGCTTCCGTCTGCCTGGCGAACAATGGCGAGGAAGCGCTCGACCTGCTGCGCCAAACGCAGTTCGACTGCGTGCTGATGGACGTGCAGATGCCGCTGATGGATGGCTTGCAAGCGACGCGCCACATCCGCGCCGATCCGCAGCTGGCGCATTTGCGCGTGCTGGCCATGACGGCCACGGCCACGAGCGAAGACCGCGTGCGCTGCCTGGACGCGGGCATGGACGACTTCATTTCCAAGCCCATCCAGCCGGCCATGATGTACCAGACCATCGCCAGCTGGCTGCCGGCCCGCGAGACGCCGCCGCCACCGGCGCGCAGCCGTGCCGCGCCCGCCTTCAAGACCACCCTGGCCGGCGACCCGCAGGTGATCGACCTGTCCATCCTGGCAAAGTTGCTGGGTTACAACCCGGAAAAGGTGCGCAAGTTCGCCTTCAAGTTCCTGCAGACCACGCAGGATGGCTTTGGCGACATCGATGCGGCCCTGGCGCGCGGCGACGTGCACCAGGTGCGCGAACTGGGACACCGTATCAAATCGTCGGCGCGCACCGTGGGCGCCCTGGGATTGGCCGAGCTGTGCCACAACCTGGAAACCCTGGCGCCGGGCGAACCGGCCGACGAGGCGGAGCGGGCACGGCGCATCGTCGCGCGCCTGTGGCCCTTGCTGGAACAGATTACCGAACAAATCATGAATAACACCAGCTTTGCCAATGACGATTAGCTACCGCCAAATTACGCTATGGCAAGGTATCGGCATCGACAGCGATGCATATCAACAGAAAGACATGACGATGAACACTGCACCAAACCAAACAAGCGGGGAACACAATGAAGCAGGCCTGGCGCCGTTGCGCGTGCTGCTGCTGGACGACGACGTTTTCATGCTCGACGTGCTCAGCGACATGCTCGAGCAGATGGGCCCGTTCGACATCCGTTGCGAGTCGCACAGCGAACAGGCGCTGTCGACCTTGAAGCAGCACCAGCCCGACCTGCTGATCTGCGACCTGTCCATGCCCGACATCGACGGCATCGAATTCTTGCGCATGGCGGCTGAAAACGGCTTCCGCGGCGGCGTAGTCCTGCTGTCGGGCCTGCATTCGGCCGTGCGCCTGGCGGCCGAGCGCCTGGCCATGGCCAACGGCCTGCATATATTGGGCACCTTCCGCAAGCCGATGGAAAGCGCGGAATTGCAGTTGATGGTGAACTTGCAACTGCAGCACACGGCGCGTCAAGCCAACGCGCAAGCCTGATCTCAAGGCCAGGCCGAAGGGGCGGGCATGGCGCTGCAGGCCAGCAGGCATGCGGCTTTGCCGCCCTGCCGGCACGCGCGGGAGCGATATGCTGGCGATATGCCTCAAGTTTTTCTGCAATAATCGCCACGCTTTGAAAAAATGGGTTATTATTTCAGCCATCCCCGCCTGCATACCTCTGGTCGCACCTTCCAATAACATTGAATTCGTGCCCATTGTCCCCATCTTCTAATTGTATTCCAGGAAGCATGGATGGCGAACCAGCGTATGGTTAATTCCAGGCATTATTGATCCCACCCTCATTTGAGGAAAATATGAGCGAAAATATCAAACACATTAGCGATGCATCTTTTGAAGCAGACGTCCTGCAATCCGAGTTGCCAGTACTGGTCGACTTCTGGGCAGAATGGTGCGGTCCCTGCAAGGCCATCGCTCCGATCCTGGAAGAAGTGGCCAAGGAATACGCCGGCCGCATCCAGATCGCCAAGATGGACGTGGACGCCAACCAGGCAGTGCCTGCCAAGTTCGGCATCCGCGGCATCCCGACCCTGATCCTGTTCAAGGATGGTGTTGCAGCTGCTCAAAAAGTAGGCGCCATGGCCAAGGGCCAGTTGACCGCTTTCGTCGACAGCAACATTTAATGTATGATGGGCAGCGCTGCGCCCGCAGCGCCGCCTGACTGAACAACCGGGAAGCGGCTTTGCCCTCATTCGTGCACAGCCTTCCCCAATAATTAATCAACGCCACGCAGTCCCCTCCCCTACCTTTACATCCCGTCTCGGGACACTCAACACATATGCATTTATCCGAACTAAAGGCCCTACACGTATCCGCCCTGCTTGAGATGGCGATCGGTCTTGACATTGACAACGCAGCCCGCTTGCGCAAACAGGAGCTGATGTTCGCTATCCTGAAAAAACGCGCCAAGTCCGGCGAACAGATTTTTGGCGACGGCGCCCTGGAAGTGCTGCCTGACGGCTTCGGCTTCCTGCGCTCGCCCGACGCCAGCTACATGGCGTCCACCGACGACATTTACATCTCTCCTTCGCAAATCCGCCGCTTCAATCTGCACACCGGCGATTCGATCGAAGGCGAGGTACGGACCCCGAAAGATGGCGAACGCTATTTCGCATTGGTCAAAGTCGACAAGGTCAACGGCGAATCGCCGGAGATGTCGAAACACCGCATCCTGTTTGAAAACCTGACGCCGCTGCACCCGAACGAGCCGCTGCGCCTGGAACGTGAAATGAATGGCCAGGAAAACATCACCGGCCGCATCATCGACCTGATCGCCCCGATCGGCAAAGGCCAGCGCGGCTTGCTGGTGGCGTCGCCGAAATCCGGTAAATCCGTGATCCTGCAGCACATCGCGCATGCGATCACGGCAAATCACCCGGATATCACCCTGATCGTGCTGCTGATCGACGAACGTCCGGAAGAAGTTACCGAAATGCAACGCTCCGTGCGCGGCGAAGTCGTCGCCTCGACCTTCGACGAGCCGGCCACGCGCCACGTGCAAGTGGCCGAGATGGTGCTGGAAAAAGCCAAGCGCCTGGTCGAAATGAAAAAAGACGTGGTCATCCTGCTCGACTCGATCACCCGTCTGGCCCGTGCCTACAACACCGTCATCCCTGCCTCGGGCAAGGTCCTGACCGGCGGTGTCGACGCGAACGCGCTGCAACGTCCAAAACGCTTCTTCGGCGCCGCGCGCAATATCGAAGAAGGCGGCTCGCTGACCATCATCGCCACGGCGCTGATCGAAACGGGTTCGCGCATGGATGACGTGATCTTTGAAGAATTCAAGGGTACCGGCAACATGGAAGTGCATCTGGAACGCCGTCTGGCCGAAAAACGCGTCTACCCGGCAATCAACCTGAACAAATCGGGCACCCGCCGCGAAGAACTGCTGATCAAGCCGAACGAACTGCAAAAAATCTGGATTCTGCGCAAGTTGCTGTACTCGATGGACGAGATCGAGGCGATGGAGTTCATTCTGGACAAGATGAAAGCCACGAAGAATAACGCCGAGTTCTTCGACATGATGCGCCGGGGCGGATAAACCTACTGCGCGGCCGCATTTGCGATCTCCGTTGCTCACCGTACTTTTGTACGGTTGCGCTACTCAATCGCAACTGTGGCCTGCTCGCTACGGTTTCTCCCTCTCCGGTGCCCATCGTGGCAGCGTAGGTCGGATTAGGCCGCAGGCCGTAATCCGACACCACCGCCGCCCGCGCTAATCCGACCTACGCGATCATGCAAAGCCGCTTTTGAGCGGCTTTTTTATTGCCTGCGGCCCCAAAGCGCTATATAATCGACGGTTGCATTATTTTAAACCCTGGCAAGTGATCGGCAATCGGGTCAAGAAGCAAGACGACCGACGAAGTGCTGTTTGGCTACCTACTTAGAGAGAATCCCATGAAAGTCGATACCCATCCAGAATACCGCGAAGTTGTTTTCCACGATCTGTCGTGCGATTTCAAATTCGTCACCCGCTCGACCATCCAAACCCGCGAAAAAATCACCCACGACGGTAAAGAATACCCACTGGTGAAGATCGAGGTTTCGGCTGAATCGCACCCATTCTTCACGGGCAAGCACAAAATCGTCGATACCGCTGGTCGCGTCGAGAAGTTCCGTCAGAAGTTCGGTTCGGTTGGTTCGAAAACCGCAGTCGCAGCAGGCTAATTTTTGCCGCTTTGCGGCAAAAAAGGGCAGCTTCGGCTACCAGAGAAAAGGCAGCCACGGCTGCCTTTTTTGTCTTTGGCCGCTTTACTTTATACTCGCGCATACCCGACGCCATTCGTCGCGTCTTGCCACTATTCTGATACAACTATCGATGAAGCCAGTCCGCCTTCCCGCCGCTGCCACACTCGCGCTGCCACGATGGGCCTTGTTTGCGCTCGGCCTGCTGTACATCCTGCCTGGCCTGATCGGCCGCGAACCGTGGAAGAACGATGATGCCGCCAGTTTCGGCATCATGTGGACCATGGCGCATGGCGGCCTGAACGACTGGCTGTGGCCCAACATCGCCGGCCTGTCGCAGCCCGATGAAGGCCCGCTGGCCTTCTGGCTGGGCGCCATCTTCATCAAACTGTTCGGCTGGATCGACGGCGACGTCTTCGGCGCCCGCATGTCGACCATCGGCATCTTCGTCGTCAGCACCCTGTCCGTCTGGTACACGGCCTTCAACCTGGGCCGCCGCAACGACGCCCAGCCGCTGCGCCTGGCCTTCGGCGGCCAGCCCGAACCGGACGACTTCGGCCGTACCCTGGCCGACGCCGCCGTCCTCATCTACCTGGGCTGCCTGGGCTTGCTGCAGCACAGCCACGACATCACGGCCGAAGCGCTGTACGTGTCCCTGATGGCCTATTTGCTGTACCGCGCCGTGCGCTACGTGGAAGGCCCGTCCGTGCGCAATGCGGCCCTGCTGGGCCTGGCGCTGGGCGGCCTGACCCTCGCGCGCGGCTGGATCACGCCGGCGGCGCTGAGCATCGCCTTGCTGCTGTGCACCGTCTTCCTGCGCCTGCCGCTGCTGCGCAGCGTGCGCCACCTGGCGCTGGCCATCGTGATCGGCGCCGCGCTGACCCTCGTCTGGCTGCTGCCGGGCGAATGGCTGCGTCCTTACGGCCATTCGCCGCTGCAAGCGTGGATGGAATG
Organism: Janthinobacterium sp. EB271-G4-3-2; assembly: GCF_020858035.1. Lineage (NCBI taxonomy): Bacteria > Pseudomonadati > Pseudomonadota > Betaproteobacteria > Burkholderiales > Oxalobacteraceae > Janthinobacterium > Janthinobacterium sp. EB271-G4-3-2. The sequence goes on from NZ_JACYMG010000011.1 coordinate 90,720, forward strand.
GAATTGGCGCCAGCTCAGCGCTCCGAGCCTGATCAGCGTGCAGTATTTCTTGCGTGTCGGCATCTGGTTCTTCTGGCCCGCCTGGCCTTTCGCCGCCTGGGCCGTATATGCCTGGCGCCGCCAGCACCACGTGCTGCACATCGTCGTGCCGCTGACCTTTGTCGCCATGCTGGCCATCCTGGGCCTGTGCCATCCCGATCCCGACCCGAGCCAGCTGCTGCCGCTGCTGCCGCCGCTGGCCGTGATGGCCGCGTTCGGCTTGCTGACCATGAAACGGGGCGCCATCAACGCCATCGACTGGTTCTCCGTGATGGTGCTGACCATCTGCGCCCTCGCGCTGTGGCTGTTCTGGTTCGCCATCCTGACGGGCTGGCCGCCGAAACTGTCGCATAACGCCCTGAAACTCATGCCCGGCTTCAAGCCCGAGCTGGACTTGCTGGCCTTCTTCGTCGCCGCCTGCGCCAGCGCGGGCTGGGTGGCGCTGGTGCACTGGCGCATCTCGCGCCAGCCGGCCGTGCTGTGGCGCGCCGTGGTGCTGTCGTCCGGCGGCCTGATCCTGATCTGGGTGCTGATCATGACCTTGTTCCTGCCGCCGCTGAACTACAGCAAGAGCTACGCCAGCGTGGCGCACCAGATTTCCGTCCACCTGCCGCCAGGCAGCAAGTGCATCAACAGCAACGTCGGCGCCGCCCAGCGCGCCTCGTTCGCCTACTTCGGCCACCTGCCGTTTGCCAGCGTAGGGCAGCAGGAATGCGATGTGTTCTTGTTGCAAGACAGCATCAAGGTTCCCGACAACAAGGAAAAGCTGCCCGAGCATCACGGCGCGGACTGGATCAAGCTGTGGGAAGGGCGCCGTCCCACGGATGACGTGGAACGTTTCCGCCTGTACCAGCGCGTCAGGTAAGCAGCAAAAAAAAACCGGGCCAGCCCGGTTTTTTTATGTCCGCCAGACAATTGCTGCCCGTAGGAAAAATGTTGCCTTAAAATATAGTTAATTACCTAAATTGAACTAGAATTGCTTTTTATATTATAATAGCGGACTGCGCGATGGCGGTGTCTTGCTTTCCCGCCCTAATCGTCCCCCAATTTACTATGAGATTGTCCATGAAATTATTTGCTACCCGCACCTTGCCGCTCATCAGCGCCGCCCTGTTCGCTTTTTCCTTCAGCGCGTCGGCCCAGGCCACCGTGGTTGACCTTGGCGTCGCCAATGGCTACTCGGCCTTCATCTTCGGCAACATCGGCAGCAGCGGCGCCAGCGGCTTTACCAGCGTCGGTGGCAGCATCGCCGCTGGCGGCAATATCTACCTGGACAACTACAACGTCGGCACGAACAAAAAGCCAGGCAGCGCGGTCAATTCCGTCGTTGCTGGCGGCAACCTGAACACGGGCTGGGGCACGCTCGGCGGTTCGGCCGTGTACGGCGTCAGCAACCCCAACGCCACCCTGACGGCGCCACAATGGTTCCCAACCAACAACATCAGCAAAGGCAACGCGTCCACCCTGGACTTCGCGGGCGCCAAGCAGCAACTGACGACCCTGTCGGGCGACGTGGCCAAACTGCAATCGAACGGCACCGTGCTGTCGCAAAACAACGGCTTCAAGCTGGTGGGCGACATCAACGCCGACGTGAATATTTTCAACATCGATGCGTCGAACCTGCATAACCTGACCCTGGACCTGTCCTCGCTGAAAAGCACGGCCAGCATCATCATCAACGGCACGGCCACCAACATCACCCTGAGCGGCGGCTTCGACAATTTCGGCAGCTACGCCAACCGCACGCTGCTGAACTTCGCCAACGCCACCACCACCAGCCTGAACAACGTCGGCATCAACGGCAACATCCTGGCGCCGCACAGCGCGTTCTCGGGTTCGGGCAGCATGAATGGCACGCTGATCGCCGACTCGGTCAGCTCGATCAATCGTGGCCACGTCTCCATGACCGGCGCCGGCTTCAACACGGTCAACGTGTCGGCCGTGCCGGAACCAGGCACCTACGCCATGCTGCTGGCCGGCCTGGGCTTGCTGGCATTCATGCGTCGCCGCACGCCAGCGCGCGCAGCGCAAGCCGCGATGGCTTGAGCTTTACGCTGATCCAATAAAAAACACCGGGCCGCAGCGAGCGTCCCGGTGTTTTTTTATGGCTGACGAAAAACTTATTCCACGCTCAAGCCCAGATCCGTCGCCACCTGCTTGCGCAAGACATATTTCTGGATCTTGCCCGTCACCGTCATAGGGAATTCCTCGACGAAACGCACATAGCGGGGAATCTTGTAATAGGCGATCTGCCCGTCGCAAAAGGCGCGGATGTCGTCGCTGGTGGCCTGCGTGCCGGGCCGCAGGATGATGCAGGCACATAACTCTTCGCCATACTTGGCATCGGGCACGCCCACGCATTGCACGTCGAGCACGCTCGGATGGCGGTACAGGAATTCCTCGACTTCGCGCGGGTAGATGTTTTCGCCGCCGCGTATCACCATGTCCTTCGAGCGCCCGACGATGCTGCAAAAGCCGTTGTCATCGATCACGGCCAGATCGCCCGTGTGCATCCAGCGCGCCGCGTCGATGGCCTCGCTGGTTTTTTCAGGATCGCCCCAGTAGCCCTGCATCACGGAATAGCCGCGCGTGAGCAATTCGCCCTTCTCGCCGCGCGGCACGATCCGGCCTTCCGCATCGATGATTTTCACTTCCAGGTGCGGGTGGACCCGGCCGATGGACGACACGCGCATCTCGCGCGGATCGTCGATCGAGGTCTGGAAGCTGACGGGCGACGTTTCCGTCATGCCATACGCAATCGTGATCTCGGCCATGTGCATCAGCTCGATGACCCGCGTCATGACTTCCATCGGACACGGCGAGCCGGCCATGATGCCGGTGCGCAAGTTCGACAAATCATATTGCTTGAAGTCGGGATGGTCGAGGATGGCGATGAACATGGTCGGCACGCCATGCAAGCCCGTGCAGCGCTCGGCCTGCACGGTTTCCAGCACGGCTTTCGGATCGAAGCCTTCGCCGGGAAACACCATGGCCGCGCCATGCGTGACGCAGGCCAGGTTGCCCAGCACCATGCCGAAGCAGTGGTACAGGGGCACGGGTATGCACAAGCGGTCCTGTTCGGTGAGGCGCATGGCTTCGCCGATGAAAAAACCGTTGTTCAGGATATTGTGATGCGTCAAGGTGGCGCCTTTCGGTGCGCCCGTGGTGCCGGACGTGAACTGAATGTTGACGGCGTCGTCAAACTGCAAGCCAGCGCTCACTTCTTCCAGGTGCGCCAGGTCGGCATCGGCAATGCCCTCCATCACCACCTCGAAGTTATGCATGCCCGGCGTGGCGGCCGCGCCCAGGCGGATGACGTGGCGCAATTGCGGCAGGCGCGGCGACTGCAGGGCGCCGGCGCGCGAACGGGCGATTTCCGGCACCACGTCTTGCACGATGGCCAGATAGTCGCTGGATTTGAAGCTGGGCGACAGGATCAGCGCGCTGCATTGCACCTTGTCGAGCACGTATTCGAGTTCCGAGCGCCGGTAGGCGGGGTTGATGTTGACCATGATCAAGCCGGCTTTCGCCGTGGCAAACTGGGTCAATACCCATTCGGCGCAGTTCTGCGCCCAGATGCCGACCCGGTCGCCCGGCTGCAAGCCCAGTTTCAGCAAGCCGGCGGCCAGACGGTGCACGCGCTGCTGGAATTCAAGATACGTCCAGCGCACGTTCTGGTGCGCCACGATGAGGGCGTCGTGCTGGCCGTAGCGGGCGGCAATGCCGTCCAGATAAGCACCGATGGTTTCGCCGATCAACGGCGTCTCGTGGGCGCCGTGTACATAACTGATTGCTTGCATGCTGTCTCCGGGGTGGGTGGCGCGGCGCGCTCTTGTTATCGTCTTCGATGCAGAAAATTATAGCCGCAACCGCCCCCGCCCTGCGTCAGCTTGCTGTAATGTGCAGGCCAGCACATCCGACACTGACGGCACCATGACAGGCAACACCCAGCACACGCCCGAACAGGGCTTCATCCTGACCCGTCACTGGCGCGACACGAGCGCCGGCACGGAAGTCGATTTCTGGCTGGCAACGAATGCCGGGCCCCGTCACGTGCGCCTGCCCGTCCAGACGGCCGTCGCCTTCCTTCCCATGGAGCAGCAGGAACAGGCGCAACAGCTGCTGCGCGGCGAGCGCCATGCGGAGCTGCGGCCCCTGTCGCTGTGCGATTTCCACCACCGCCCCGTGCTGGGTCTGTACTGCAAGCAATACCGGCATTTGCTGAAGCTGGAAAAGCAGTTGCGCGCGCACGGCGTCGACGTGTACGAAGCCGACATCCGCCCGCCCGAGCGCTACCTGATGGAGCGTTTCATCACGGCACCGGTGACGTTCAGCGGAGAAACGGAAGTGCAGCTGAAACCGGCGCCCGGCTACCGCCCCACATTAAAACTGGTGTCGCTCGATATCGAGACGACGGCGCATGGCGAACTGTATTCGCTGGCCCTGGAAGGCTGCGGCCAGCGCCAGGTCTACATGCTGGGGCCGCCAAACGGCGGTGACGAGACGCTCGACTTCGACCTCGAATACTGCGACAGCCGCGCACAGATCCTCGAACGCCTGAACACGTGGATGGAGCGCCACGATCCCGACGCCATCATCGGCTGGAACCTGGTGCAGTTCGACTTGCGCGTGCTGCGCCAACACGCCGAGCGCTACCAGGTACCGTTGAAACTGGGACGCGGCGGCGCCGTCATGGAATGGCGCGAACACGGCGGCAAACAGGAACACTATTTTGCCGCCGCTGCGGGACGGCTGATCATCGACGGCATCGAAGCCTTGAAATCGGCGACGTGGAATTTTTCCTCGTTCAGTCTGGAAAACGTGGCGCAGACGCTCTTGGGCGAAGGCAAGTCCATCGACAATCCCTACCAGCGCATGGCCGAGATCGACCGGCGTTTCCGCGAAGACAAACCGGCGCTGGCCCGCTACAACCTCAAGGATTGCGAACTGGTCACGCGCATCTTCGCGAAAACCGAGCTGCTGACCTTCTTGCTGGAACGGGCCAGCGTGACGGGCCTGGCGGCCGACCGCAGCGGCGGCTCCGTGGCCGCCTTCGAACATCTGTACTTGCCGCTGATGCACCGGCAGGGTTACGTGGCGCCCAACCTGGGCGACGTCTCCGGCGAAAACAGCCCGGGCGGCTTCGTCATGGATTCGCAGTCGGGCCTGTACGATTCCGTGCTCGTGCTCGACTACAAAAGCCTGTATCCGTCCATCATCCGCACCTTCCTCATCGATCCCGTGGGCCTGGTGGTGGGCACGAGCGGCGATGAAGCCGATACCGTGCCCGGCTACCGGGGCGCGCAGTTTTCGCGCGTGAAACACTGCCTGCCGGCTATCGTGAAGCAGGTGTGGCAGGGGCGCGAGACGGCCAAGCGCGAACGCAACGCGCCACTGTCGCAAGCGCTAAAAATCATCATGAACGCGTTCTATGGCGTGCTGGGATCGAGCGGCTGCCGCTTTTTCGATCCGCGTCTGGCGTCGTCGATCACCCTGCGCGGCCACGACATCATGCACCGCACGCGCGAGCTGATCACCGGGCACGGTTACCAGGTGATCTACGGCGACACGGATTCCACGTTTGTGTGGCTGAAAACGGCGCATACGGATGAAGAGGCGGGCAAGATCGGCCGCGCCCTGGTGACACACGTGAATGCCTGGTGGGATACATACTTGCGCGACGAATTTGGCCTCGAGAACGCGCTGGAGCTGGAATTCGAGACGCATTACCGGCGTTTCCTGATGCCCACCATCCGCGGCTCGGAAGAAGGCAGCAAGAAGCGCTATGCGGGCCTGGTCGGCAAACCCGATGGCAGCGAGGACATGGTCTACAAAGGCCTGGAAACCGTGCGCAGCGACTGGACGCCGCTGGCGCAGCAATTCCAGCAGGATTTGTACCGGCGCATCTTCCAGCGCGCCGCCTACCAGGACTATGTGCGCGACTACGTGGCGCGTACCGTGCGCGGCGAGTTCGACGCCTTGCTGGTCTACCGCAAGCGCCTGCGCCGTCCGCTCGACGATTACCAGCGCAACGTGCCGCCCCATGTGCGCGCGGCGCGCACGGCCGACGCCTATAACCTGGCGCAGGGACGGCCGCTGCAATACCAGAACGGCGGCTGGATCAGCTATGTCATCACGGTGGCAGGGCCGGAACCGCTGGAAACACAGCGCTCGCCCATCGACTACCACCATTACCTGACGCGCCAGCTGCAACCGGTGGCCGACGCGATACTGCCGTTCCTGGGCGACGATTTTTCGCGCCTCGTGTCGGGCCAGCAGGATTTGTTTTAGATCAATTTTGCTGACCTGGGCGGCCAAGCTGAGGTAATATCGGCGCCTTCCGGGCTTATCTGACCCTGTCCGCAGGCGCTGTGCGCCGTGGCAGCGTAAAATACGCCATGGCGAAAGAATAAGAGCTGCATGCAGAAGAAGATGCCATTCCAGACGAGAATCGTTCGCAACAGAATTTTCCTCGCTGAAATGGCGCATAATTTACAACTATGTTGAACCAGCGGGCAGTCGCACCAGCCATCTGCCCTGCTAATTTTAGAATGAATTGACACCATGACCGAGATCACGTCCTTAAGAGACATCCCGCAAAAAAATATCTTCCGCAAGGGCGACACCTTTGTGCTGTTCGGCGAGCTGTTCGGCCGCGGCTATGTAAATGGCTTGCTGGACGAAGCGCGCAAGGCGGGCATGAATATCGTCGGCATGACGGTCGGCCGCCGCGATGAAAACATGGCGCTGCGTCCGCTGAACGCGGAAGAGCTGGCCGAAGCCGAAGCCAACCTGGGCGGCCGCATCATCAATGTGCCGCTGATGGCCGGCTTCGACCTCGACGCGCCAGCCGGCGAACCGACGCCGACGGCCCTGCTGGCCGACATGACCCTGAAGAGCTGGCAAGAAGACAAGCTGGACTGGGCGCAGATCGAGCGCTGCCGCGAAGCCGGCATCGCCCGCTTCAGCGCGTCCGTGGCCAAAGCCATGGCCGAACTGGACAGCCTGATTCCTGACGGCAGCAATGTGTATTTCGCCCACACCATGGCCGGCGGCATTCCAAAGGTCAAGGTCTTCCTGGCGATCGCCAACCGCATCTACAAAGGCCGCGGCGAGCGCTTCATGTCCTCGCGCGCCCTGCTCGACAGCGACCTGGGCAAGCTGATCCTGATGAACTTCGACGAAGTCACGGCCAACACCCTGCAGCACCTGATCGACGGCAGCGCCGCCATCCGCGCCCGCATCGAGCAAACGGGCGGACAGGTGCGCTACAGCGCCTACGGCTACCACGGTACCGAAATCCTGATCGACGGCAAGTACCAGTGGCAAACCTACAGCAACTACACGCAAGGCCTGGCGAAGATGCGCCTGGAAAACGTGGCCAAGGCCGCGTGGGACAAAGGCATCAAGGCCACCGTCTTCAACTGCCCGGAAATCCGCACGAACTCGTCCGACATTTTCGTCGGCGTGGAACTGTCGCTGTTCCCGCTGCTCGACGCACTGAAAAAAGAAGGCGGCGGCGCCTGGGCCGAAGCGCAATGGAAAATCTGCCAGGGCTTGCTGGAAGACGGCGTTTCGCTGCAAGACTTGCTCGACCGTATCGCCGCCTACAATGGCGACGCGACCAGCGTGCAGTTCCGCAACTTCGCCGCCTGGCCGATGGACAACACGCCGGAACTGGCCGACGTCATGATCGGCACCTCGGACGACATCACCAAGCTGCACAAGGACCGCAAGGAGCTGATCACCGACCACCTGAGCTCGCTGGTACTGGAAGGCACGGGCCCGCTGATGTTCCACACCATGTCGGAACCGCCGGCACCGGTCGTCTGGCTCAACCACGACATCATCGCGCGCCAGCTGAACTCGGTTCACAACTGAGCTTGATCTAGCAGCACAGCACCGACGGCCCGGCTCATCCCCGGGCCGTCGGCGTTTCAAGGCGACTTAGGTGCGCACGATGGACACGCCACCGTCGGCAAGCAGCGCCGTGCCAGTGGTAAAGCTCGATGCATCGGAGGCCAGGTACAGCGCCGAGCGGGCGATCTCGTCCGGCGTGGCCAGGCGTTTCAATGCGTGCAGTCCCGCCACGAAGGCCTGCGTCTCGGGCGTATTGGCCACTTGCCGCCCCAACGGTGTATCGGTGCCGCCTGGCAGCAGGGCATTCACGCGGATGCCCGCCGCGCCATACTCGGCCGCCAGGGCCTTCGTCAAGCCGATCACGCCCGCCTTGCTGGCCGCATACGCCGCCATGCCGGGCATGCCCAAGGTATGGCCGACAAACGTGGACGTGAAAATCAGCGAGCCGCCGCCGCGCGCCGCCATGGCAGGCAACTGGTATTTGGCCGCCAGGAAGGCGCTCGTGAGATTGGTATCGACCGTCGCCCGCCAGTCTTCCAGGGCAACGTCCTGCGTGGGTCCCATGGGGCCCAGGGTGCCCGCATTATTAAAAGCGATATCGAGGCCGCCAAAGCGTTGCAGCGCCAGCGCCACGGCCCCTTGCGCGCACGCGGCGTCGCCCACATCGCCCACGCAAGCCACGGCTTGCGCGCCGCCGTCCGCCAGCTGCGCCACCAGCGCATCGAGTTCCGTCCGCCGCCGCGCCACCAGCACCAGCCGCGCGCCATGACGGGCAAACAGCCGCGCCGCCGCATGACCGATGCCCGAGCTGGCGCCCGTGATGATGGCGACCTTGTTGTCCAGTTGCTTCATGGGATATCCCTCCAGGTGAATGAAGGGACACGATAGAACGGCAGGCCAGGCGCGGCACTCCGCTTCTTGCGCTGGAATCGGCGCGTTCAAAGGCTTTCAACGCTTGTGCAAAACACACGCCAAGCATAAAACTTGCCAGATTGTGACAAATCAGTGATAATGCGTCTCGCGTTGCCGGGATGGCGGAATAGGTAGACGCACGGGACTCAAAATCCCGCGCTGGAAACAGCGTGCCGGTTCGATTCCGGCTCCCGGCACCACAGAACACTTTAGTAGCACCTGATCAAGCCCGCCCATCGCCAGATGCTGCGGGTTTTTTTACGTCAGCGCCCGCATGGGCGGCAAGCCGGCCAGCTGGCCGGTGCCGTCCGCGCAGATCAGCGTTCCTCGCGATAGTAATCGCAACCGTCGAACGTGGTGCGCAGCGCCTGCTGCAGCTGGGCGTAGCGCTCGGGCGTCAAATTGAAACGCACGTCGATCTGGCCGTCGTCATCCATTTGCATGGCGGCCTCGGCATCCATCTGCACGGACAATCGGTTCGGATGCAAAATCACGGCGTGCATGTGGCCATACCAGGCGAACTCCTGGCCGCCGTATTCGATGTAGGGCTCGTCCATGCCCATGGCCACGTCCTGCTCGTCGTATTCATCGGCGCGCTGCAGCATCAGATAGACGCGCTCGCCTTTGCCGGCTGGCGCGGCCAGGGTGGTGATCAGGGCGTCGTCTTCATTGATGACAGACAACTCGGTGGCGGTAAATCCTGCGGACATGGCGTGCTTTCAACAAATGGATGGATGACGCCACCATAGCGCAAAAGCGTCCCGGACAACATAGCGCGCGGCGAATAAAGCGTGCCGCCTATAATGGCCATTCCATCCCTATTGCACAGGAGACCACCTTGACCGCAGCATCGTCCTACATCACCCGCCTGGCCATCCCCTCCAGCGCCACCTACCAGCACCTGCGCGTCGCCGCCGGCATGAGCGCGAAAAGCACGGCGGCGGCGGCCAAGGGCTTGCCGAACTCGCTATTTGCCGTGCAAATCCTGCATGGCGACGAGGTGGTGGGTATCGGCCGCGTCATCGGCGATGGTGGCTGCTTCTTCCAGGTCACCGATATCGCCGTGCTGCCGGCCCACCAGGGCAAGGGCCTGGGCAAGCGCATCATGCGCGAGATCATGCAATTCATCGAGACGGAGGTACCGGAAAGCGCGTACGTCAGCCTGATCGCCGATGGCCAGGCGCAAGACTTGTATGCGCAATTCGGTTTCAAGCACACGGCGCCCGCCTCGGTCGGCATGGCGTTGACACGCTAGTGCCGGTCTGGCTGGTTTGCAGCATGGCGCTGGCGCTGCTGTTGAGCGCTGCCGCCTGGGGCGCCGAGCGCCTGCTGCAGCGGCGCGGCCGCACGACGCGCTGGCGGTGGCTGGCGGCCATCGCCGCGTCCGTCCTCTTGCCGCTGGCATGGCTGCCCGGCGTGCTGGCGGCCATGCCGGAGGAACAGGCGCAACTGAAGCTGGGCTGGTTCATGTTATCGAGCGGTATGCTGTTGATATTGCTGCTGCGCAGCGTCTGGCTGCTGTCGCACCAGCGCCGCTGGCAAAAGAGCACCTTGCTGGGCACGCCCGTCTTCCTGAGCGGCGGCATCGGTCCCTGCGTGGCGGGACTGCTGCGGCCGCGCATCGTGATGCCCGTCTGGCTGCGATTGATTCTGCCGCAGCAACAGGCGCTGCTGCTGGCGCACGAACAATGCCGGCTGGCTGCGCGCGATCCACTGCTGCTGGCCGTGGCATACGCATTGATTATTCTCATGCCGTGGAACCTGCCCCTGTGGTGGCAACTGCACCGGCTGCGCTTTGCCATCGAGGTCGATTGCGACGCGCGCATGCTGGCGCACGGCCACGCGCTGCGTGCCTACGCCATCGTGCTGCGCCGGCACGGGCAGTATTATTCGGGGCTGACTGGCGCCTCGCCCATCGTGCTGAGCGACCCGCTGGCACTGCGGCGCCGGCGGCAAATCATGGGCAGATTTACGCGGGACCAGGCGGCGAACTTGCTATAGTAGCGGCAACGCCGCGCGGCGCGCCCGCGAGCCCGGCTCCCCCCTTAGAAATCAGAGAGATACCATGCTTTACCTGCTTGCCATCGTGATCGTCACCGCCCTGCTGTACTACGTCTTCAGCGGCCGCACGCCCGTCAAACCGCTGCACAAGCCGCTCGTCTCGGTGCGCCAGTACGTGCCGGCGATTCCTCCCGGCGCACCCGCGCACCACTGGAGCGATGAGGGACGCTTTGCGTCGGAAGTGGAAAACGAAGCGATGTACCAGCCCGCCATCGCCAAGCTGGCCGGCGAGCACGGTCCCGGCAATGCGGAAGAAAAATGCCTGGCCCTGCTCGTCTGCGACGACGCCAATCCTTTCCAGGACAAGGCCATCGCCGTCTTCATCGATGGCCTGCTGGTCGGCTACCTGTCGCACAACGACGCCCTGCGCCTGCGCCGCAACCTGGGCCGCATGGATATGGTGGGCCAGCTGACCTCGTGCGACGCCGTCATCCGCGGCGGCGGACTGTGGAACGGCAAGCGCCTGTCGTATGCCGTATGGCTCGATCTGCAGCCCTATAACTAAGCTATCGCGCGCGCCAGCCTGACGGCGCGCGTGGCGATAAAGCTGGGCAGGTATTTTTCAATTTCAAAGCGCGGCTGGGGATGCATTTCCTCGTGGTAGCCTGCCAGCACGAACCCCGCCGCCAGTTGGCCGCCGATCTGGCTGTCCAGGCCGTGGCCGAAGAGCAGCGCCTCGCCCCTGTCCATGCGCGCCGCCAGCGCATCGGCTGGCATATCCTCCACATCCGAATACGGCAGCACAAAACGGGGACGTATCAAGCCCTGCTTTGCCCATTGCGGATCGCGGTCGCCGATGAACACGGCCGGATTGAAGAAACTGCTCAACAGCACGCCGCCGTCCGCCAGTACGCGTGCGCATTCGCGCCACACGGGAGCGATGTCGGGCACGTACTGGTTCGACACGGGGTGCACGATGAGGTCGAAACTGGCGTCGGCAAAGCGGCGCAGGTCGCGCATGTCACCCTGCACGGTGGCCAGGTGCAAGCCGTCGCGTTCAGCCACCATGCGGTCTTTCGCCAGTTGCTGCTCAGACAAATCGAAGACGGTCACGTGTGCGCCGGCGGCGGCCAGCACGGGCGCCTGCTGCCCGCCGGCACCAGCCAGGCACAGGATACGCTTGCCTTGCACATCGCCCAGCCAGCCGGCCGGCAAGGGGCCGGGCGTCAAATGGATTTGCCACTGCCCGGCGCGCGCTGCGGCGATGGTGGCGCAGTCGACAGGTTGCGACCATGGGCTGTTCTGTACAGCCTGTGCATCCCAGGCTTGCTGATTATGCCGCAAGAAGTTGTTACTTAAAGGCATCGTCATCCTTTCAGAAAAAACAGGGCGCGAATGTAACATGACACCCGGCAAGGCGTCGCACCTTGCAAAAAAACCACACAATTCTTGATGGCAACTTCCTCGCCAGCACCGCCATTCCACGGGCACGACAAGTCCGCGCCCCACCTATCCCGCTCGGGAATCGCTTGCACGACAGGGAAATAATTACAATTAAGATATTTGTTTCCTGAAATCTGGTAAGGTAATTCGCATCGATCACCCGCAGTGGCGGCAGGCGTGCATGCCGGCGCCCAACGCGCCACCTGTTTGCCTACGATGATACCTGCCAGCGTCCAGCACCTGTTCCACCTTCCCGCCGATCCGGCCCAGCTGCACCACGGCCAGCATGCGCCGGGTCTGGTGCTGCTGTCGCTCGTGATCGCCATTTTTACGTCGTGGATGGCTTTCCAGATGACGGCGTACAGCCGCGCGCAGGCGAGCATCAGCCGCCGCTTGCACTTGCTGTGCCTGCTGGCCGGCAGCCTGGCGCTGGGCTGCGGCGTGTGGGCCATGCATTTCATCGGCATGCTGGCCTTCGAGCTGGGCACCAGCGTCGCCTACGATCCGGGCCTGACCTTGCTGTCCATCGTGCCCAGCGTGGCGGCCTCGTTCGTGGCCCTGGCCACCATCAGCCGGCGCGCCGTCACGGCGCCGCTGCTGCTGCGCAGCGGCTTGCTGGTGGGCCTGGGCATCGGCGCCATGCATTACACGGGCATGCAGGCCATGCGCATGGGCCTGTCGCTGCGCTACGATCCGCTGCTGTTCGCGCTGTCGCTCGTCGTTGCCGTCGCGCTGGCCACCCTGGCCCTGTGGATACGTTTCGGCTTGCGCGGCTGGAGCAGCCGCGTGCCCTCGTCGCAACGCACGCTGATCGGCGCCTGCGTCATGGGTTGCGCGATTGCCGGGATGCATTACATGGGCATGCAGGCGGCCCGCTTCGTGGGAACGATTCCCCCAGGCAATGATGCCGATGCCAACCGGCCCATGCTGGTGATCAGCGTGACCCTGCTGACCATTGCCCTGACGATCCTGGTCGCCTCGGCCGTGGGCATCTTGCGCTACCGCGAACTGTTTCGCCACCTGAACCAGAGCGAACACTGGACCCGTTCGCTGCTGACGAGCACGGTCGATGGCGTCATCACCATCGACCGGCACGGCAGCATCATCGACTTCAACGGCGCGGCCGAGCGCATCCTCGGCTGGCGGTCGGCGGAAATTGTCGGCCGCCATGTCAGCGTGCTGGTCAGCGACGTGCGCCAGTCGGAACAGCACGGCCTGCTGCACTACCTGCGCACGGGCGAGGCTGGCGCTTTCCAGTCCAGCGAGGAAATCGTCTACCTGCGCAAGGATGGCATACCGGTCGCCGTGCAGCGTTCGGTGGCCAGCGCGCGCCTGGCCGACCAGGATTTGTATGTGCTGTTCATTACGGACATCAGCGAACGGCGCGCCATGCTGGCCGCCCTGCGCGAAAGCGAGCAACAGTTGCGCTCGCTGATCGGCAATATTCCCGGCATCGCCTTCCGCTGCACCACGGCGGAAAACCAGCCCATGCTGTTCATCAGCGATGGCGTGGAAGCCGTCACCGGCTATCCGCCCGCCGACTTTCTCGGCGCAACTCCGCGCCGCAGCATCACGGGCCTGATTGCCAGCGAAGAGCGCGCCTACGTCGTCGACGTCTTCAACCGCAGCGTGGCCAGCGGCGAGCCCTACCTGCTGGAATACCGGCTGCTGCATGCCGACGGCACGGCCCGCTGGCTGTGGGAGCGTGGCACCGTCGTGCACGATGCGGCAGGCGCCGTGCGCTGGGTCGACGGCGTCATCCTCGATATCAGCGAACGGCGGCAGATGGAGGAAGACTTGCGCAAGGCCAAGGAAAAAGCGGAGCTGGCGGCCGCCACGCGGGCCAGCTTTGTCGCCAACATGAGCCATGAAATCCGCACGCCGATGAATTCCATCCTCGGTTTCACCGATGTGCTGCTCGACTCGCCGCTGGCGCCGGAGCAGCGGCGCCACCTCAATACCGTGCGGCAGTCCGGCCGCTCGCTGTTGCGCCTGCTCAACGAAGTGCTCGATACGGCCAAGCTGGACAAGGGCGCCGTAGCGCTGGAAATGCGCGACTACAGCCTGCTGGCGCTGGTCGATGAACTGGCGTCCACGTATGGCATCCATGCGCGCAACAAGGGTTTGCGCATGGAGGTGCAATACGATCCGCAACTGCCGGCCGTGCTGCATGGCGACGAATTGCGCATGCGGCAGGTGCTGGGCAACCTGCTCGACAACGCCATCAAGTTCACGGTCAGTGGCGGTGTCAGCCTGACGGCGTGCCTCGACGGTGGCCAGCTGCACCTGCTGGTACGGGACAGCGGCATCGGTATCGCCGAGGAACGGCGCGACGCCATTTTTGATCCCTTCGTGCAGGCGGACGCATCGACCACGCGGCGCTTTGGCGGCACGGGCCTGGGCACCACCATCAGCAGGCAGCTGGTGACCCTGATGCAGGGGCGCATCTGGGCCGACGCCAGCGTGCCGCACGGCAGCGTATTCCACGTCATGCTGCCCTTGTTGCCGGCACGCCAGGCGGCGCTGCCCGCCAGCGAACGCCGCAGCGTGCGCCTGCCGCCCCTGCGCGTGCTGGCCGCCGACGACGTGCCGCAAAACCTGGAACTTCTGAGCCTGCTGCTGGGCAAGCGCGGCCACACGGTGATCACGGCAGGCGATGGCGTGGAAGCCTTGCAGCTGACGCAGCAGGACGACTTCGACATTCTGCTGCTGGACTTGCAAATGCCGCGCATGGATGGCCTGGCCGCCACGCAAGCCATCCGTGCCGCCGCCCTGCGCGATGGCCGCCCGCGCGTGCCCGTGATCGCCATGACGGCCAGCGTGCTCGATGCGCACCGCAAGGCGGCGCGGGCAGCCGGCATGGACGGTTTCGCCACCAAGCCCGTCGAATGGCAGGCGCTGTCGCGGGAAATCGCCCGCGTGCTGGGCCTGGCGGCGGAGCCTGCCGATGACAGCCCCGCGCCCGCTGGAGGAAGAGTGCTGCACCATGCGGGCGCCCTGCAGCGCTGGGCCGGCAACGACAGCGCCTACCGCGCGGCGCTGGTCCGTTTCGGACGCGAGCATCCGCGCCTGCCGCCTGCCCTGCTGGCCGCCATCGAGGCACGCGACCACGCGGTGCTCCTGCCGCAAAGCCACCGGCTGCGCGGCGCGGCGGCCAACCTCGGCCTGGAACAGCTGGCCGCCAGCCTGGCGACCCTGGAACAAGCGTGCGCCAGCCCTGGCCCCGCCACGGCGCTGCAGCTCGATGAGACGCTGGGCAAGCTGCTGACGCAATGGCCGGCGGCCCTGGCCGCCATCGCCCGGCTGGCACCGCCTGCATTGCCAGCGGCAACAGCCGATGCCATCGACGCACCCGCCGCCCGGCAAGCGGCCAGCTCCCTGCTGCAGGCCTTGCAGCGCGGCGAACTCGATGACGCGGCGCAAGCACAATTGCAGCAGGCCATGGGCGCGCAAGCGGACGCGCTGGCGCCGCTGCTGCACGCCATCGACGACTTTGATTTTCC
Organism: Janthinobacterium sp. EB271-G4-3-2; assembly: GCF_020858035.1. Lineage (NCBI taxonomy): Bacteria > Pseudomonadati > Pseudomonadota > Betaproteobacteria > Burkholderiales > Oxalobacteraceae > Janthinobacterium > Janthinobacterium sp. EB271-G4-3-2. The sequence goes on from NZ_JACYMG010000011.1 coordinate 106,478, forward strand.
CCTGGCACAGTCGCTCCTGCACGGCCTGCTGCCCACCTTCGCCCCGGAGTCCCCATGAATGCACGAGCCAGGCCCGTGATTCTCGTCGTTGACGATGAAGCGGCCAATTTGCAATTGCTGCGCCAGATCTTGCAGAACGACTACGCGCTGCTGTTCGCCAAAGATGGCGCGCGAGCCCTGGAACTGGCGCAGCAGGAACGCCCGGCCCTGATCCTGCTCGATGTGATGATGCCGGGCATGAGCGGCCACGACACCTGCCGCCAGCTGAAAGCGGCGCCGCTGACGGCCGCCATCCCCGTCATTTTCGTCACGGCCCTGAACGACATGCGCGACGAACTGAGCGGTTTTGAAGCGGGCGCCGTCGACTACATCACCAAACCGCTCAGCCCCGCCATCGTGCGGGCCCGCGTGCGCACGCATCTGTCGCTGGTGCGCATCGACGAACTGAAGGAAACGCGGCTGCAGATCGTCCAGCGCCTGGGTCTGGCGGCCGAATACAAGGACAATGAAACGGGCTTGCACGTGATCCGCATGAGCCATTACGCGCGCCTGCTGGGCGTGGCCGCCGGCATGGACGAGGCCGCCGCGGACGACCTGCTGCACGCGGCGCCCATGCACGACGTGGGCAAGATCGGCATTCCCGACCGCATCCTGCAAAAGCCGGGCAAGCTCGACGCGGACGAATGGGCCGTCATGCAGACGCACGCGCGTATCGGCGCCGACATCATCGGCGAACATGCCGCGGGCAACATGCTGGCGCTGGCCCGCGAAATCGCCCTGTCGCACCATGAAAAATGGGATGGCAGCGGCTACCCGAACGGCTTGGCGGGCGAGGCGATCCCGCTGGCGGGACGCATCATCGCCGTGGCCGACGTCTTCGACGCGCTGACCTCGGTGCGCCCGTACAAGCGCGCGTGGTCGGTGACGGACGCCGTAGGCTATTTACAAGCGCAACAAGGCAGCCATTTCGATGCGCGGCTGGTCGAGCTGTTTGTCAAGGAACTGCCCGCCATCGACGCCATCCGGCTGCGCTGGGCAGAGAAAGAGGAAAGCCACGCGGCCGTCTGAAAAAGTGAACTCCCGCCACGGCCAGCGTTGTTGCGTCACACAAGGAAGTGCCGGACAGATGGCGCCGGCGCCGATGCAGACCACTGGAAGGGCAAAGAGTTCGATGCCATTATGGCCGGCAGCGAGCCGAGCATTTTGATGCACATCAAATAACTTGCAATTTCCTGGCGATGGCCTTGCGGATGGCCATAACCCCTATTTTTTTGACCCGCATCAAGCCCGGCATAATAAGACCGCCGGCCCGCACGGCAGTGCCGGACTTGCCCGTGCTGATGGCGCACTGACGTCAAAAAGCCGCGCCACCCTTGCGGATGACGCGGCTTTTAACTGACAGCGACAGCCTTAGACTTTACGCTGGGCGACGGCGTCAACGACACACAGCGCCGTCATGTTGACGATGCGGCGCACGGTGGCCGATGGCGTCAGAATGTGCACGGGCTTGGCGCAGCCGAGCAGGATCGGGCCCACGGCGATGCCGTTGCCGGCCGCCGTTTTCACCAGGTTGTAGGCGATGTTGGCCGACTCGATATTCGGCATGACGAGCAGGTTGGCGTCGTTCTTCAGTGCCGAATTTGGCATCAGTTTGTGACGCAGCTTGCTGTCGAGGGCCGTATCGCCGTGCATTTCGCCGTCGATTTCCAGGTCCGGCGCGCGTTCCTTGACGATGGCCAGGGCGGCGCGCATCTTTTGCGCCGAGGCGCTGTCGCTGGAACCGAAGTTCGAGTGCGACAGCAGGGCCGCGCGCGGCGACAGGCCGAAACGGGTCATCTCTTCGGCAGCCATAATGGTGATCTCTGCCAGCTGCTCGGCGTCCGGGTTCTCATTGACGTGCGTGTCGACCATCACCAGCTGGCGTTCCGGCATGATCAGGACGTTCATGGCCGCATACACATTGCTGCCGGCGCGCTTGCCCAGCACCTGGTCGATGTATTTCAGGTGCAGCTGGGTGGTGCCGAAGGTGCCGCAGATCATGCCGTCGGCGTCGCCCTTGTGGATCATCATCGAACCGATCAGGGTGTGGCGGCGGCGCATTTCCAGCTTCGCGTATTCCTCGGTGACGCCCTTGCGGCTCGTCATCGCGTAATACGTGTTCCAGTAATCGCGATAGCGCTCGTCGAAGTCCGGGTTGATGACGTCGAAGTCGACGCCTTGCTTGAGTCGCAGGCCGAACTTCTGGATGCGCGCTTCGAGCACCGGTGGACGGCCGACCAGGATAGGACGCGCCAGTTTTTCATCGACCACCACTTGCACGGCACGCAGCACGCGCTCTTCTTCGCCTTCGGCGTAGACGATGCGTTTGAGTTCGGCCGGCGTGGATTTGGCCATCAGGAACAGCGGCTTCATGAAGGTGCCGCTGCGGTAGACGAATTGCTGCAGGCTGTCCGCGTACGCCTGCAAGTCCTTGATCGGACGCGTGGCGACGCCGGAATCCTCGGCCGCCTTGGCCACGGCCGGCGCGATCTTGATCAGCAAACGGGGATCGAACGGCATCGGGATCAGGTATTCAGGACCGAACGACAGGTTGCTGATGCCATACGTGGTGGCCACGATGTCGGACTGCTCGGCATGCGCCAGGTCGGCGATCGCGTGCACGACGGCGATTTCCATTTCGCGCGTGATCGTCGTCGCGCCGCAATCGAGGGCGCCGCGGAAGATGTACGGGAAGCACAGCACGTTGTTGACCTGGTTCGGATAGTCCGAACGGCCCGTGGCGATGATGGCGTCGCTGCGCACGGCCTTGACTTCTTCCGGCAGGATTTCCGGATTCGGGTTGGCCAGCGCCAGGATCAGCGGGTTCGGCGCCATCTTGCGCACCATGTCTTGCTTCAGCACGCCGCCGGCGGAGACACCGAGGAAAATGTCGGCGTCCGGGATGATCTCGGCCAGGGTACGCAGCGGCGTGTCTTGCGCGAAGCGTTCCTTGTCCGGGTCCATCAGTTCCGTGCGGCCCTTGTAGACGACGCCGGCCAGGTCGGTGACGTAGATATTTTTCAGCGGGAAGCCCAGGTCGACGATCAGGTCCAGGCAGGCCAGCGCCGCGGCGCCCGCGCCCGACACGACCAGTTTGCAGTCCTCGATTTTCTTGCCGACGGCTTTCAGGCCGTTCAGGATGGCCGCGCCGACGATGATGGCGGTGCCGTGCTGGTCGTCATGGAAGACGGGAATCTTCATGCGGTCGCGCAGCTGGCGCTCGATGTAGAAGCATTCAGGCGCCTTGATGTCTTCCAGGTTCACGCCGCCGAAGGTCGGTTCCAGCGAAGCGATGATGTCGACCAGTTTGTCCGGGTCCGATTCGTTGATCTCGATGTCGAAGACGTCGATGCCGGCGAATTTCTTGAACAGCACGCCCTTGCCCTCCATCACCGGCTTGGCGGCCAGCGGACCGATATTGCCCAGTCCCAGCACGGCCGTGCCGTTGGTGATGACGGCCACCAGGTTGCCGCGCGCCGTGTATTTATAGGCGTTGGCCGGATCGATGACGATTTCTTCGCACGGTGCCGCCACGCCTGGCGAGTAGGCCAGTGCCAGGTCGCGCTGGTTGGTCAGTTGTTTGGTCGGCGTCACGCTGATTTTGCCGGGGCGCGGGCACTCGTGATACTCGAGTGCGGCCAAGCGCAATTGTTGACGCAATTCTTCTTTTTTATCAGATGACGAATCCATGCTGTGCTGCCTTCCTGTTTGGTCGATCGGGTGTTCCGGATTTTATCAGACCGATTCTTTCAATTAGCTAGGTATTTTCCGCTAGCCACAGTCTGATATCACGAAAACGCATAACCTAGCATTGTAAGGCCGTCCGGCGACACAAACGTCCTCAACAGGAAAAACTATCAAATTTTATATTTCAATTAGTTTTTGTGATCACTGACCGGGAGCACGCCACAGCGGCAGCGCGGCGACGGCGCGCTCGATATCGTCCATCTCGTCCGGGCCCAGCGTCGTGTCGAACGGCGCGGACAAAATGCGGCGCATCAGCGCCAGGCGCGTCGTCGCCTGCTGCGCGTCGATGAAGCGCGTCGTTTCCGCGCAATACTGCGCGCGGCGCAGGGCATCGGCGCCGTCATCGTCGCCGTCGGGATAATAGTGGCGGCCGATGTTATGGAGCGACATTAACAAAAATTCGATCTCGCGCAGGATGCGCAGCGCATCCTCGCCGGACAGCACGATGCGGCGGTTGGCGGGCAGCAGGGACGGCGACGCGGCGCGCTTATTCGAAATTGTCATCGATCAGGAAGCCGTAGTCGTCATCGATCAGCATTTGCAGATACGCGTCGAAGCTGTCGGCGATGACCAGGTAGCTATCAGGATCGTGCAGGAAGCGCACGACCTGCCCCACCTTGCCCGACGCCGTGGGCGTGAAATCGACATACAGCCGCGAAGAGCCGCCATTGTTCATGCAATGCGAAAAACACAGGCGCTGGCCCTGCTTGATGCCCGCGTCGATGCGGGCGTCGACGATGCCGGGGTCGTCTTCCAGGTAATGGCCGTAGATATCGGCGATGCTGCGCTGGTTCGCTTGCCGGTCTTCCAGGATCTGTTCGACGGAACTCAGGTAATACGGGTACTCGAACACGTCCGAGCCCAGCATGTACACCAGCACCATGCCGCCGGGATACTCCTGGTAATACGTGCCGTTGTACTGGCCCAGCAGGCGCAGCAGGCTGTCCGGGCACAGCGGATACGCCTGGCGCAAGCTGGCCAGTTGCGCCGCGCTGGCGCCGCTGGCCAGCGCCAGTTCCGCCAGCGGCTCCGGCGGCATGGCCTGGCGCAAGCCGGCTAAATAATGGTCGACAATGTTCATGGCCGAAATATATCAGCTGGCCGGACACGTCAGGCGCACGCTAGCGCGCACCGGCCAGCCGCGCCCCCGGCGCGAAGCGCACGGCGATCAGCAATAACAGCACCACGCCGCCCGCCATCACCATCCACGCCTGGGCCAGGCTGGACGAATGCTGGCGGATCAGGCCGGCGATGAAGGGCATGCTGCTGGCGATGATGTAGCCGCCGCCCTGCACGAAACCGAGCAAGGCGCCGGCGCCGGCCGGATCCCGCACGTGGTCCATGCTGACGATCAGCGACAGGGGAAACAGGGAGCCGATGCCGCAACCGAGCAGGATCACGGCGGGAATGGCCAGTTGCGCGGGCGCCACGATCAGGCAAGCCAGGCCGCCCAGCACGGCCAGCAGTACCGACAGCAGCAGGATGCGGCGGTCGGGGAAGCGGTGGATGATGCTGGAAATCGCCAGTCCCGCCAGCACTTCCACCAGGGTCAGGCCACCGAGCAGCAAGCCGCTGTCGGCGGCGCTCCAGCCCAGTTCCGTGTAAAACGGCGGCAGCCAGGCCAGCACCAGCGTGTACGCCCCGGTGCCGATGCCAAAGAACACCATCAGCAGCCAGGCGCGGCGGCTGCCCACGGGCAGGCTGGCACCCGCGCCGCCGGTCACCTCCACGCGCGACACGGCGGCGCGGCGCCACAGCAGCGCGGCGGCCACGGCGGGCAGCGCCCACAGGGCCAGCAGCGCCTGCCATCCCAGCGATTGCGCCAAGGGCGAAGCGGAGGCGGCCGCAATGGCCGCGCCGCCCATGATGCCCGTCGTATAAAAGCCCATCAGCTGGCCTGCCCGCTCGGGGAAATGGCGCTTGATGAAGGCGGGCAGCAAGGCTTGCACCAGCGCGATGCCCAGGCCGCCCAGGGCCGCCGTGGCGATCAGGCCGCCGCTGCCATGCAGGGGCCAGCGCAGCGCGCAGGCGGCGGCGATAATGGCGATGCCCAGCGAGATGCCGCGCGCCACGCCCAGCCGGCGCTGCAGCTGCGCGCCCGCCAGCGCGCACACGCCCATGGCGAACACGGGCACGGTGGTCAGCAAGCCCGCGTCGGCATTGCTGAGGCCCGTGCCGGCCTGGATGCTGTCGAGCAAGGGGCCGATAGCGGCCAGGATGGGCCGCAGGTTCAAGCCCAGCAGGATGATGGCGGCCACCAGCAGGGCCGAAGACGATGAAGCAGAAAGGGATGCGGCAGGTCGTGCGGAGGGCATGGGATAGTCCTTGCCTCGCTGGGAGGCACATGGTTTAATGCGTCATCAAATATGACTCGATGAAAAGCATCTTAACATAAAGATAGAAATCTATCTTGATGTCAAGATAAATGGATAGCCCATGACAACTACCCCGCAAGAACACACACGCGCGCAATTTGCCGCCGCACAATGGCAGCGCGAGCTGCCGCAGATGGATACGCGCGCCATGCAGCTGGTGGGCCAGCTGGGCACGGTGGCGCAGCTGATGGCGCGCGACTGGCTCAATCCGCTGTTCGCCGAACACGGCTTGCAGCCGGGCGAATTCGACGTGCTGGCGACATTGCGCCGCTCGGGCGCGCCCTACAGCCTGACGCCGACGGCGCTGTACGAAGCGGCCATGTTGTCTTCGGGCGGCATGACCAACCGCATCGACCGGCTGGAAGCGGCCGGCTGGATCGAACGCCGGAAGCATCCGACGGACCGGCGCGGCGTGCTGGTGGCCCTGACACAAAAGGGATTGGAATTGATAGAAAAGCTCGTGCTGCTGCACGTGGAGAACGAGCGCGCCATGCTGTCGGCGCTCGATGCGGACGAACAGCGCCAGCTCGACCAGTTGCTGGCCAAGCTGCTGCACGGCATGGCGCAGGCGAAGAAAGACTAGGCGAGCAGACTCGCCAGCTCGCGCAGCGCCGCATTGCCGCGCCGCGCCAGACGCTGCAGTTCGGCAGGGTCGCGGCTGTCGTAGATGGCCTGGACATGGCGCGCGCTGGCCGCGCGCAAGTCGATATCGCTGTCGCGGTCCGGAAGCTGGGCATCGGCCACATGTCCCTCGACCAGGGTCAGATAGTAATGACGGGACTTGCCGCGCAAGTTGGTGGCAAACTGCAGCACCAGTCCGTTGTCGAACAGCAGGGCGCCGCTGCGGCCACCGTGTTCCAGCAGCACGCGAAACGCCGGCAAGGGCCGCCGCGCCGCGCGCAGTACACCGGCCAGGTGTACCTGATAACCGAGTTCCAGGCCATTCGCGCCCAGCTGGCCGCGCTGCAGATACACTTTGAACGACGCCGGCACGGGCCGGCCGGCGCGGCGGAAAAGGCGCGCATCTTCGTACAGGCACAGCTGGCCGCCGTCGCTGATGACGTCGAAGCCGCGCGCCGCCAGCTCCTGCGCCTCGAAAGTGCGCAAGCCGACGGCTTGCGGATCGCGCAGCCAGCCGTGGTCGAGCCAGGATTGCAGCAAAAAGTGAATATCGAAGATGGGCATGGCAAGCTGTTCGGCAATGGCAAAGGCGCCTATTGTATGCCAGCCTATAATAGCCGGGCCACACCCTCATTCAACGAACTGACCACGCCATGGCCCCACACGACGCGCTTTCCGAATTCGACCTGATCAAACAATATTTCGTGCGCCAGCGCCCCGGCCGCGCCACCCTGGGCATCGGCGACGATTGCGCGCTGATCACGCCCGGCGCGGGCAAGCAGATCGCCATCTCGTCGGACATGCTGGTCGAGGACCGGCACTTCTTTGCCGGCGCCGACGCCCGCATGCTCGGCCACAAAAGCCTGGCCGTGAACCTGTCCGACCTGGCCGCCATGGGCGCGCGTCCCGTGGCATTTACCCTGGCCCTGGCCCTGCCGCAAGCGGAGCGCGCCTGGCTGGCCGGCTTTGCCGAGGGCCTGTTTGCGCTGGCCGACGCCTACGGCTGCGAATTGATCGGCGGCGACACCACCAAGGGCCCTTTGAATATCTGCATCACCGTGTTCGGCGAGCTGGCGCCGGGCCAGGCCCTGCGCCGCAGCGCGGCCGTGGCGGGCGACGATATCTGGGTCAGCGGCACCCTGGGCGACGCGCGCCTGGCCTTGGCCGGCTACCGCAAGGAACAGGCATTGTCGCCAGCCGACCTGGCCATGGCAGGCGCGCGCATGCACACGCCGACGCCGCGCGTGGCGCTCGGCTGCGCGCTGGCCGAAGCGGGCCTCGCGCATGCGGCTATCGATATCTCGGACGGTCTGGTGGGCGATCTGGGCCACATCTTGAAAGCGTCGCAGGCGGGCGCCACGCTCGACGTCGACGCCCTGCCGGCCGGCCCCGTGCTGGCGCGGCAGGAAACAGGCTTGCGCCGCCGCTACACGGCCGCCGGCGGCGACGATTATGAATTGTGCTTCACGGCGCCCGCCTCCTCGCGCGACGCCATCGCCGCGCTGGCGGCCAGCTGCGGCACGCCCGCCACGCGCGTGGGCAGCATCGAGGCCAAAGCGGGCTTGCGGCTGGTGGATGCGGCCGGGCAGCCGCTCGATCTGGCCTTGAGTTCCTTCGACCACTTCACCGATTGAGCTAGCGCACCGCCACGCGCGCCAGCCCCGGCTGGTTCACCATCCAGTAGTGCTGGAAGGCCAGGCGGATGTTGTCGCGCAGCTGGGTGTCGTCCCACGGTTTCGTATAAAAACGGTAGATGGCGCCCCGGTTGATCGAGTCGAGCACGGCTTCGAGGCCCGTGTAGCCGGACAGGATGATGCGGATGGTTTCCGGGTACAGCTCTTTTACTTTACTGAGGAATTCCGTGCCGCTCATGCTCGGCATGCGCTGGTCGCAGACGATCACGTGCACCCTGTGCAGGGCCAGCATTTCAAACCCTTCGGCCGGCGTGCTGGCCGTAAGAATCTGATAGCCCTCGGGACGGAACAGGCGGTGCAATGACGACAGCACGTTGACGTCGTCATCGACGATGAGCAGCGTCTGCGCGGGCTGGGCGGCCGGGTCGTGGCCGGGCGGCAGGCCGGCGCCGGCGACGATCATCTGCCCCAGTTCCAGCGCCGGCAGGGCGCGGCTGAAATAGAAACCCTGGATCTCGTCGCAGCGGTTGCGCCGCAGGTATTCGAGCTGCGGACGCGATTCCACGCCCTCGGCCACGACGCTCAGTTTCAGGCTGTGCGCCATGCTGACGATGGCCAGCGCGATGGCCGCGTCGTTCGGGTTGCTGGTGATGTTGCGCACAAAGGCGATGTCGATCTTCAGCTTGTCGATGGGGAAGCGCTGCAGATACGCGAGGCTCGAATAACCGGTGCCGAAATCGTCGATCGCCACCTTCACGCCGATTTTCTTCAGTTTGCCCAACACGACGATGGTGCGCTCGGCGTTCGACATCAGCGCCGTTTCCGTCAGTTCCAGTTCCAGCAGTTCCGGCGCCACGTTGTGATGCGCCAGCGCGCGCGTCACTTCGCCTTCCAGGTCGCCTTCGGCAAACTGGCGGCTCGACACGTTCACGGCCACGTGCACTGGCCCCACTTCGCTGTCGCGCCATTCGGCGATCTGGCGGCAGGCGGCCTGGATCACCCAGGCGCCCACGCGCACGATCAGGCCCGTGTCTTCCAGCACGGGCACGAATTCGGCTGGCGCCACCAGGCCGTAGCCGGGACGGCGCCAGCGCAGCAGCGCTTCCACGCCGCTGATGCGGCCCGTGCGCAAATCCACCTTGGGCTGGTAGTACAGGATGAACTGGTCGTGTTCGAGCGCATGGCGCAGCGCCAGTTCCAGGTCCAGGCGTGCCAGCACCTGCACGTTCATGCCGGCCGTGAAAAAGCGGTAGCCGTCGCGGCCCGCCTGCTTGGCGCCGCCCATGGCCGTATTCGCGTATTTGATCAGGGTTTCCGGGTCGGTGGCGTCGTCCGGATACATGGCGATGCCGATGCTGGCCGTCAGGGTGGCCGCATGGCCGCGCAAGTCGAAGGGCGCCCTCAAGGCTTCGCGCACCTGGTTGGCGACGGCGACGGCTTCCTGCTGGTTGCGGCTCATCGTCAATATCAGCGCGAATTCGTCGTTGCCCAATCGCCCCACCGTGTCGCGCAGGCGCACGCATTCGACCAGGCGGTTGCTGAACTGGCGCAGCAGCTCGTCGCCCAGCGCCGCGCCCAAGGTGTCGTTGATGCTTTTAAAACGGTCGAGCGCGATGAACAGCACCACGATGCGCCAGCTTTTCTCTTGCGCCAGTTCCACGGCCTGGGCCAGGGTCTGGTAGAACAGGCTGCGGTTCGGCAGTCCCGTCAAGCCATCGTAATGGGCCAGGTGCTTGAGGCGCTCCTGCGCCTGGCGCCGCTCGCTGATGTCGCGCGCCACGGCGATCAGCAGCAGGCCGCCCGCGCCAGGGGTGCCAGAATAGCCGCCCGTCACGGGCGCTTGCGCATACCAGTGCCAGCCCAGTTCCACGGGGATCAGGCTCAGGTCGCGCCGCACCAGTTCGCACTCCGTCACTTCCGTGGCCAGATGGGCCGGGCCGCCCGGCAGCGCGGCCAGCGGCGGGGCCGGCGGCGATGGCAGCAAGGTGCCCGGCGCCAGCGCCAGCAATTCGTTGCGCGCATAGCCGAGCAGGCGGCAAGCGCCGTCGTTGACGTCGACCAGGGTCATGCCCACCACGTCGACGAGGAAGATGGCGTCCGTGGTGGCGTCCATGGCGCCGCGAAAGCGCTGCAGTTCAGCCGTGCGCTGGCCCACCGTGCGTTCGAGCAGAGTGTTGTAGTGGCGCGCGGCGCGGTGCAGCAGACGCACTTCGAGCATGTTGCGGATGCGCGTGAGCACCTCCAAGGCATCGAAGGGCTTGCTGATGAAGTCGCGCGCGCCCGCTTCCAGCGCCGCCAGCTTGGCGTCCGGGTCGGCGGCGATCACCAGCACGGGCAGGTAGCCTTCCAGCTCCAGCGGACGCAGGGCATCCATCACCTCGTAGCCGCTCATGCCGGGCATCACCAGGTCGAGGATGATCAGGTCGAACTGGTGGCGCTGGTGCAGGCCGGCCACGGCGCGCGCATCGAGGGTGCTGGTGATGGCCGTGTAGCCGCCGCTTTGCAGCAAATGCTCGAGCAGGCGCAGATTGACTTCCTGGTCGTCGACGAGGAGAATTTTCGCCGCGTAGATATCGGCCTGGCTGATCATGGCGCGCCTGTTCCCTTCTGCCGGCGCTGCTGCGCCACATAGGCCAGGGTGCTGTTGATCGCCTCGGTAAATTCATCGAGGTTGATCGGCTTGGTCAGGTAGCGGTAGAAGCCCAGCGCCATGCTGCGCTCGACGTCGCCCGGCATGGCGTTGGCCGTCAGGGCGATGACGGGAATGTGCGCCGTGCGCGGATCGGCGCGCAGCAGTTTCAGCGCATCCGTGCCATTCACGTTCGGCAGATTGATGTCCATCAGGATCAGCTGCGGCAGGTGCGTGCGCGCCATTTCCACGCCCAGGCGGCCATCGGTGGCCGTCAACAGCTGCAATTGCGGGCAGTAGCGCACGATTTCCTCGACCAGGGTCAGGTTGGCGGGATTGTCTTCCACGTAGAGCAAGGTCACGGGGGCGCTGTGATCGAGCAGCGCCCCGGCCAGATCGGGCCGCGGCAAGGCCAGCAGGTCGGGTGCGGGCAAGGCGTCGACCACGCGCAGCTCGATCCAGAAGGTGCTGCCCTCGCCGGGCGCGCTGCTCACGCCGATGCTGCCATCCATCAGCTCCACCAGGCGCTTGGTGACCACCAGGCCGATGCCGCTGCCTTCTTCCGTGCCGCCCTCCTGTCCCAGCCGGTTGAAAGGCTGGAACAGCAGCGCCACCTGTTCGACGTCGAGGCCCACGCCCGTATCGCGCACGCTGATGCGCACCCGCCCGCCCGCCTGCGGCGCGCAATCGATGGCTACCTGCCCCTGCTCGCGGTTGTACTTGAGCGCATTCGACAACAGGTTCAACAGGATTTGCTTGAGGCGCGTGCGGTCTGCCAGCACGTTCAGGGGGCAGGCGTCAGGGAAGGTCATGCCGATGCCGCGCTGGCTGGCCAGCGGCGCGATCATGTCGCGGCATTCCTGCAAGATGGCGTCCAGGCCCACCGGCTCGAGCGACAGGCTGACCGTGCCCGATTCCACCTTGGCCAGGTCGAGGATTTCATTGATCAGTGTCAGCAGGTGGCGCCCCGATTTCAGGATATGGCCGGCGAACTCCTTCTTTTGCTCCAGGGTCGACGGCAGGCGGTCGGAACTGAGGATTTGCGCGAAGCCCAGGATGGCGTTGAGCGGCGTGCGCAATTCATGGCTCATCGACGACAAAAACGCCGACTTGGCATAGTTGGCGCTGCGCGCCTCTTCCATCGCCATGGCCAGTTCGCCATTCGTCATTTCCAGCTGCATCGTGCGCTCGTGCACGCGCACTTCCAGTTCCTGATTCAGGCGCATGACTTCCTGCTGCGCCTCGGCGCGCTGCTCGCCTTCGCGCGCCAGCTCGCCGTTCGAGCGCTCCAGCGCCTGCGTGCGCAGCTCGATCTCGGCCAGCATCTTGTTGAAAGAATCGACCAGCTGCGCCACTTCGTCGACGCTGAGCTTGCGCGCGCGGCGCGAGTAGTCGCCCGTCTCGATCACTTCGCGCGCCACGTCGGCGATGTCGAGGATGGGCTGCGTGATGACGAAATCGAGGCGGCGCAGCAGCAGCAAGGCCACCAGCAGCGCCAGCACCGTCACGCTCAGCGCGATGGCCAGGTAATCGGCCGTGCGGCCGGCCAGCTCGTAATCGGCGCGCAGATACACGGTGCCCAGCAATTCGCCATTGTCGACGATGGGCTTGAACAATTCGACGGATTTGCCCGCGATGCTGACGCCTTCCTTGCCCGCCTTCGCCGGCAGCTCGCCCACGTGCTGATGCGCGCGGTAGCTGGCAAACAGGCTGCCGTCGGCCTTGTACAGGGCGCCGGCCGTCACGCGCGGACGGATGCGCATCAAATTGAGGTTTTCCAGCGCCAGGCGCTCGTCGTCGAAGGCCAGCGCGGCCGAGCTCATGTGCCCGAGCAGCTCGGCCTGGGTACTGATGTCGGCCACCAGATTGCGGTGGTAGGCGCGCAAGTCGTAGACGACGATGGTGCCCAGCGAAATGACGAGCGCCACCAGGGTGGTCAGCAAGACCACCGACATCAGCTTGTGGCGGATGGAACGCAGTCTGATCATCTAGGCGCCCCCAGTCTGCACGCGGTAGGCGGCCAGCAGCATGCGCGCGCTGATGCGGATATGCGCCTGCGCCACGGGTTTCAAGGCCACGTCGAAGCGGACCTTGTCTTCGGCCATCACAAAATTGATCATGCTGCCCATCGCGTAGACCTCATCCGAATCGGACACCGTCAGCAACGCCAGGCCACGGCTGGCGGCCAGCATCTCCTGCAGCGCCGTTTTCTCCAGCGCGCCCAGGTACAGCACGTGCAGCCCGGCCAGCGCTTCGCCGCGGCGCACTTTTTTCACCTGCACGACGCGGCCGTGGACACTATGCCCGGCCACGCTCTGCTCGAGCTGCTCGGCCAGCGCGTCGGCGCCCGCCACGCCGATCACCAGCGGCGAGTCGGGCCGGGCAAAGCTGCCGTCTGGCCACTCGACATAGCCGGCAAACTTGTACAGATACGCGGCCTTGACCTGGCGTTCCAGCTCCCCCGGCACCTGCGATCGCGCATCGGCGCACAGCACGCCCAGAAGCAGCAATAGCCAGCCCCAGCGCAGGGAGCGGCGAGCAGCGCCGCGCGCGGGGCGGCGCAAGGGGCCAGGATGATGCCACCAGGTCCAGTTCAGAATTGCCATGACAACCGAGTAAAGATAATGCATACGAAGGCGCGGCACCATGCCGCTTGCCTGTTCGGGCGATGCGCACCAGGGTGGCGCAGCGACAGAGCGCCTGCCGGCCCGAAGTGGTAGCAAATGTATAAAAGAGTGTACGCATTTTCGCTGTTACCGGGGAAAGTTTCTTTTACCATTGGCCGTGCTACAGTCTTGCCACCATTTTCACCGCATGCAGGAGTCATCCATGAGCAACGAACTCGTCCCCCTCTCCACCGCGCTCGGCCTGGCCTTGCAGGCGAAAGGCCTGCTGCTGGCCACGGCCGAATCGTGCACGGGCGGCGGCGTGGCGCAGGCCGTCACCGATATCTCGGGCTCGAGCGCCTGGTTCGAACGGGGTTTCGTCACCTATTCCAACGGCGCCAAGAGCAGCATGCTGGGCGTGCCCGCCGAACTGATCGCCGCACACGGCGCCGTCAGCGAGGAAGTGGCCGCCGCCATGGCGCAAGGCAGTCTGGCCCACAGCGAAGCCCAGGTGGCCGTCTCGACCACAGGCATCGCCGGCCCCACGGGCGGCGTGCCGGGCAAGCCCGTCGGCACCGTCTGCTTCGGCTGGGCCATGGACGGACGCATCCAGACGCAGCGGCTCGTGTTTTCCGGCGACCGCCAGGCCGTGCGCGAGCAGGCGGTGGCGCACGCGCTGCGCGAACTGCTGCGCTTTATTCAGTAGCGTCGGCGATGCAGGCGCGGTCGCGGCCTGCCTGCTTGGCCGCGTACAGCGCGCTGTCGGCGCGCATCAGCAATTCGTGGCGGCCGGCGCCGTGGCGCGGATACTCGGCGATGCCGGCCGAAAAGGTGCAGCCCGTCAAGCTGTGCGGCGCCTGCTGGATCAGCAGCTGGCGGTAGCGCGCGGCGATATCGTCGATCTTGTACGCGGCGATGAGGCTGTCGGCTTCGCGCAACAGCAGGCAAAATTCCTCGCCGCCATAGCGGCAGACCATATCGGTGCCGCGCAGCTGGCCTTCCACCAGACGCGCAAACTGGATCAGCACTTCATCGCCAAAATTGTGCCCGTAGGTGTCGTTGACGCGCTTGAAAAAATCCAGGTCGATGATGGCGATGGCCACGGGCGCATCCGCATTGGCCTCGTGCAGGATGGCATTGAGGCAGGTTTCAAAATGGCGGCGGTTGTACAGGCCCGTCAGGTGGTCGCGCATGGCCTGTTCCTTCAGGCTGTCCTGCAGGGAATTGACGTGCAGGATCTGGTGCGCCAGTTCACGGTTCAGGTGCTCGAGCTTGACGTTTTCCGATTCGCGCGCCGCCTGCAGCTCCAGCGCCTTGTCGCGCTCGGCCTTCAGGCTGTGCATTTCCTTTTCCAGGTTGCGCATCAGGCTGCGCGAGGCGCGCGCCGACTTGCTGCTGGCCTCGTAGGCTGCCTGATATTGCTGCAGGAAACCATACGCGGCCTGCCATTCGCCCAGCTGGGCGTTGATGTCGGCCAGTCCCCGCAGTATCTGCTGCTGGTGAAACGGATTGCGCGTCCAGCTCAGCAGGCTGTGCGCCTGCGTCAGCGACGCCAGCGCCTGCGCCGTCTGGCCCGCGTGCAGGTCCAGCTTGCCGCGCACCAGCCACGCATGCATCTGCTCTTCCAGGTCCTGGCCCCGGCGCGCATATTCTTCGGCCCGCAACAGCAATTGCAAGGCACTGTCGGGCTGGCGCAACAGGATGGCTGCGTGGGCGGCGATGCAGAACAGAAAGGCGCGCACGGCCAGATCTTCTTCCGGCCACTCGTAAAACGGTTCCACCAGCGCCAGCGCCTCGGCCGGCTTGCCAGTGGCCAATAAACACATGGCCAGGTTGGCCGAGACGATGGTTTGCTGGTATTTGAGTTTTTGCGTGCCGATGATCTCGAGCGCCTCGACCAGCAGGGGGATGGCGTCTTCATCATTGCCCAGGTCATGCTGCGACGACGCCAGGTTCGACAGGCTGTTGACCCGGTGCGCGGGGCTGCCGAAACGCTCGGCGATGTCGAGCGCCAGCAGGAAATTGCGCGGGCCGTCCTGCGTATCGCCACGGTTCAGGGCATCGACGCCCAGGCGCGCGTACAGCATGAACTTGTGCAGCGAGTCGGGGATCTGCGCGGCCTGGCTGCGCGCCTGCAGGAAATGCTGCTCGGCATCGGCAAAATCGCCGCGCCGGCTCGCATACGCGCCCTGCAGGGCGGCCACTTCCATGCCCCCTTCCAGGTCGCCGCTGTGCTGGAAATACGCGCCCAGGCGCTCGCATGACGGTTCGGCCTCGCCCGCGTAATACGCGAGCCAGCAATGATTGAGTTCCGCATACGCGCCGCCGCGCGCATACTGTTGCCGTTGCGCCGCCGCCAGCGCCATCTGCGCCAGCCGGCGCGCCTGGCGGCGGTTGCCGACCAGGCAAGACAGGGCTTGCTGATTCAGACGGTCAATGTCGGCTTTATCGAGACTGGAGATCGGCACTGCGTCCTCGTTCACACTCTGGGGTGCATTTTTCACACAAAACTTGCTCTACATCAATGGTATCCTGATTAACATCATAACCAGATTCGCTGTTCCGCATGGCATATTTGCAAAGGATTGTGGTAAAAATGCCAGTCGACGCTGTCACGGATCTTTGATTGTCACTGACGCAACAACTTGGAGTAGTCGCAATGCAAAACACGGTACATTTCATCCTGCAGGGCAAGGGCGGCATCGGCAAGACCCTCGTCTCGACCCTGCTGGCCCAGTGGATAGGCGGCAAGGACGACACGCCTTTGCGCTGCTATGACACCGATCAGGAAAACGCCACGTTCTCGCGCTACAAGGCGATGCAGGTCAAGCATGTGCCCGTGATGACGGATGCGCGCAACATCGACCCGAAACGCTTCGACGCGCTGATGATCGACATTCTCGACACGGACGGCAACTGCGTGATCGACAATGGCGCGAACACGTTTTCGCCGCTGATGGGCTACCTGCTGGAAAACGACTGTTTCTCGCTGCTGGAAGAATCGGGCCGCAAGGTCTACATCCACACCATCGTCGGCGGCGGCGATACCCTGCACGACACGGCCACGGGTTTTGTCGCGACGGCCCAAGCGACGAAAGTGCCGCTGGTGCTGTGGCAGAACGAACACTTCGGCCTGCTGCAATCGGCATCCGGCAAGCAATTCGTCGAATCGCAGTCGTACAGCGACAACCGCGCGCGCGTGAAGGGCAGCATCACCCTGAGCCAGCGCAATCCCGACACCTTCGGCGCGGACGTCAAGAAAATGAACACGGCGCGCCTGACGATGCAGGAAGTGCTGCAGAACGACAAGTTCAACATCATGGAAAAGCAGCGCATCAAGGTCGTCTACCGCGACATCTTCGAACAGCTCGACAAGGTGCAGTGGTAGATGGACCGGCACAAACTGCGCAGCCACGTGTTCGACAAGACGGGCATCAAGGTCGACGTCGACGACCCCATATTCGCCCTCGTGGCGCTGAACGAAGCCGTGCTGGCGGAAACCGTCGAGCGCCAGCTGGCCCTGCTGGACGCCGCCACGCAGGCGCTGGCGGCCCAGGCGCGCGCGGCGGGCGGCTTGCCTGCGGCCGTGCCCCAGCCTGCGCCGGAAACGCCGGGGCGCGCGCCTGTCTTCACCCCGCGCGAATGGCGCTTGCTGGGCGCGGCCGCCATCGTCTCCATCGCCAGCGCGCTGTTGGTGCTGGGCGGCGCGGCCCTGCTGTATCAACCGTAGCACCGGTAGCACCGTCGCGCTGCGCCAGCCACGAGCGGGCAGCAGCGTCTTCTCCACCCATCCCTGGAAGCATGCATGAAACCGATCAAACTGCTGGCCCTCCCCGCCCTGTTGCTGTCGCTGTACGGCGCCCCGCTCACCCTCGCCCACGCCCACGCCGCCGATGCGGCTGTCACGACGGGCGCCACGGCCGTGCCAAACATTGCATACGAAAAATACACCTTGCCGAACGGCCTCGACGTCATTCTCGTGGAAGACCATAAATTGCCCGTCACGGCCGTCAACATCTGGTACCACGTGGGACCGGCCAATGAAGCGCCGGGCCTGACGGGCTTTGCGCATTTGTTCGAGCACATGATGTTTGCCGCCACCAAGCACGTGCCGCGCGGCATGGCCGACCAATTGCTCGAAGGCGCGGGCGCCACCGATTCGAACGGCAGCACGGATTTCGACCGCACCAATTATTTCGACACGGTGCCATCGAACCAGCTGGAACTGGCCCTGTGGACGCACTCCGACCGCATGGGCTATCTGCTCGACGTGCTCGACCAGACGGCGCTGACGAACCAGCAGGACGTGGTGCGCAACGAGCGCCGCCAGAGCGTGGAGAATGCGCCGTACGGCATCGTGCAGGAAGCCTTGTACCACCAGCTGTTTCCCAAGACCCACCCGTATTACGCCAGCGTCATCGGTTCGCACGCGGACATCCAGAACGCGAAGCTGGCCGACATCAAGGATTTCTTCACCAAATACTATGGCCCCAACAACGCCAGCCTCGTGATCGCGGGCGACATCGACAAGGCGAAGACCAAGGAACTGGTCAACAAGTATTTTGGCAGCTTCAAGAGCGGCCCGGCCGTGCCGAAACCGAATGTCGTGACGCCGCCCATCACGCAGGAGCGCCGCGTCGTGGTGCAGGACCGGGTCGAGTTGCCGCGCGTCTTCATGGCCTGGCTGACGCCGTCCGCCTACACCAGGGATGACGCGGAATTGTCGATGGCCGCGCATATCCTGGCCGGCGGCAAGTCCAGCCGTTTATATAAATCCCTGGTGTACGACAAGCAGATCGCGCAGGACGTGGGCGCCAGCCAGGGTTCGAACGCCCTCACGTCGATTTTCACCATCGACGCGACGGCGCGCCCGGGCCGCAAGCCCGAGGAAATCGAGCAAGCCTTGCAGGCGGAGCTGGAACAATTGCGCGCCAAGGGCCCGACCGAGAAGGAACTGGAGCGCGCGCGCAACAGCATCGAGACGAGCATGCTGAGCCAGGTGGAAAAAATGGGCGGCCACGGCGTGGCCAACTTGCTCAACGAATACAACCAGTACGTGGGCGACCCCGGCTATCTGGCCAAGGATATCGAGCGCTACCGCCAGGTGACGGCGGCCGGCGTGCAGCGCGCCGTCGACCAGTACCTGAAGAACCAGTCGCGCGTGGTGGTCTATGGCGTGCCCGGCACGCCGGATCTGGGCGCGGAAGTACCGACGCCGGCGCCGGGCAAGGTCAAGCCTGCGCCAGGCACGGCCATCAATGCGGACGAGCCATGGCGCAATGCCGTGCCGAAGGCCGGCCCCGCGCCGAAGATTGTTTTACCGCAAGGAAAATCGTTCACCCTGGCGAACGGTTTGACCGTGATCCACCACTACAACGGCGCCGTGCCGCTCGTGTCCAGCCAGCTGGTCATCAAGAGCGGCTCGGGCGCCAATCCGCTGGCGCAGCCGGGCTTGTCGAGCTTTACGGCGCAATTGCTGCAGGAAGGCACGGCCACGCGCAGCGCGCCGCAGATCGCCGACGACGTGGCGCAGCTGGGCGCGCTGCTCAATACCGGCTCCGGCGTGGACGCGTCGTTCGCCCAGCTGACGTCGCTCAAAGCCACGTTCCCGCAAGCGCTCGACGTGCTGGCCGACGTGGTGCTGCACCCGCAATTCCCGCAGGAAGAAGTCGAACGCCAGCGCGCCAGCCGCATCGGCGAACTGGCGCAGCAGCGCGAAAACGCGGGCTTTGTCGCGGCCCGCGTGGAGGCGGCCGCCCTGTACGGCCCGCAGCATCCATATGGCTACATTCAGCTGGGCACGGAAGCTGCCTTGAAAGCGGCCAGCCGCGCCGACCTGCAAGGTTTCTGGCAGCAGCATTACCTGCCGAACAATGCGGCGCTGATCGTTTCGGGTGATATCGGCGAGACGGAATTGAAAGCGCTGGCCGAAGCGAAGTTTGGCAGCTGGAAGGCAGGCACGGTGGCGCCGTCCGTGGCCGCGGCGCCGCAGACGACGAAGGCAAAATTGATTTTGGTCGACAAGCCGGGCGCACCGCAAACGGCCGTGCGCCTGTCGACCATCGCCGTGCCGCGCGCCACGCCCGATTACGCGCCGCTGCAAGTGATGAACGCGGCGCTGGGCGGCTTGTTTACCAGCCGCCTGAACACCAACTTGCGCGAAGAAAAGGGTTACACGTATGGCGTGCGCTCGCAATTCCAGTACCGCAATCAGCCTGGACCGTTCTCGATTGCCGCCAGCGTGCGCACCGATGTGACGGGCCCGGCCGTGTCGGAAACCGTCAGGGAAATCCGCGCCATGATCGCCAAGCCCTTGGCTCGCCAAGAACTGGCGAATGCGCGCAATTCGCAAGTGCTGTCCTTGCCCGGCCAGTTCGAGACGAATGCCAGCATCAGCGCCAGCATGGCCAACACGTATATCTACGGCCTGGGCCTCGACTACTACACGACCTTGCCGCAGCGCTTTGCCAGCGTGACGGACAAGCAGGTGCAGCAGGTGGCGAAAAAATACCTGCAGCCGGAAAAGCTGATCGTCATCGGCGTGGGCGACAAGGCGAAGATCGCCCCGCAATTGTCGAAGCTGAAGCTGGCGCCCGTGGAAGTGCGCGATGCCGAGGGTAACGTGAAGTAAGTTCTGGGGTCAGACCCGACCGGTCTGACCCCATTGCTAGCGGCGCCGGAACAGAACAACCTTGTCCACCAGCGCCGCGATCGCCACGCCCGCCGTGTAGGCGATCAAATCGACCCAGCCGAAGGCGGAGCCCAGCACCAGGTGTCCCAGCGGATGCGCGCGCAACGCGACGATCCACGGCGCCTGGTATAGCTGGCCGAATTCCACGGCAAAGCAGATCAGCAAGGCCGTCAGCGCCAGCTGCCACGTGCGCATGCGCGTGGCGACGATGCCCAGCGCAAAGACGATCATCATGGCCCACAGGGCGTCGCCCGGATACTTGCCGAGCGCGGCGGGAACGAATTGGGGAAAGGCGCGCGAGGCCAGGCCCAGCGCGATGACAGCCACGGTTGCGCCCACCTGCAGCAGGCGGCGGCGTTCAGGTTTTACCAGGAACATATTTCCATTCAAAGGCACAATACGGGCCGAACCATTGCGGCCCGTCCGATATTGTACTGCGCGGCCGTGTCCGCCAGCAGCCTATCGCATCACTCCAGCTCGACGTGCTGCGCCAGGAAGTCAAGAAAGACGCGCACGCGCAGCGGCACATGCCCGCCTTGCCCCACGAACACGGCATGCACTTCCTCGCTGTCGCCGGGGTTGAACTCTTCCAGCACGGCCTGCAGCCGGCCGGCCGCGATATCGGCGCGCACCTGGAAAGCGGCCAGGCGCGCCAGTCCCAGCCCCGCCAGCGCCAGTTGCCGCAAGGCTTCGCCATCGCTGGCCTGTGCATTGCCAGTGACGGGCACGACGATGTCGCCCTCGGGCAGGCGCAGCGGCCAACCCGAGCGGGCGCGCGCGTAATTGGCGTCGAGCAGATTGTGCGCGGCCAGCTCGGCAGGCATCAACGGCGTGCCGCGCCGCGCCAGGTAGGCTGACGATGCCACGATCGCCATGCGCGTCTGGCCCAGCTTGCGCGCCAGCAGGCTGGAGCTTTTCAGTGGTCCCGCCCGCACGGCCACGTCCGTGCGCTGCTCGAGGATATCGACAACGGCATCCGTGAGCACGATATCGAGCGTCACCTCGGGATAGCGTTCGAGAAACAACGGCGCCAGCGGCAACAAGAAATGCTGGCCGAACGGCACGTTCGCATTGACCTTGATTCTGCCGCGCGGCACATCCTGCACGCCCGCGCAGCGCTCGGCCTCGTCCAGCGCCGCCAGCACGTGCTGTCCCCGTTCGTACAGACCGCAACCCTCGGCCGTCAGTTGCAGCTGGCGCGTGGAGCGGTTCAGCAGGCGCGCGCCCAGGCGCTCTTCCAGCCGAGAAACGAGCTTGCTGACGGCCGATGGCGTCATGCCGCAGGCGCGCGCGGCAGCGGAAAAGCCGCCGAGCTCGACCACGCGCACAAACACTTCCAGCTCGCCGGAACGGTTCACTTCCAGTCTGGCCATTGTGAATTCAACTCATAAATGTTCTTCGATGAGATAGTCTAGTACATAAATGGCTTTGCTTTCATCATGCTGACATTCCCCTTGATAAAGCGAGCCGCCATGCAACGATTGTCCCTCCTCCCCGCCATCCTGCTGAGTCTGGCGCTGAGTGTTCCCCTCGCCCATGCGGCCGAACCGGCCCACGCCTGGCTGGCCAGCTGGACGGCCAGCCCCCAAGCCGTGTGGCGCAGCGATTTCCTGTTCCCCAGCAATGTGCCCGCCGTGCTGCACGGGCAGACCGTGCGCCAGGTGGCGCGCCTCAGCGTGGGCGGCCCGCGCGTGCGCATCGTGCTGTCGAATGCGTATGGCAAGGCGCCGCTGCGCATCGGCGCGGCCACCGTGGCCCTGGCCGCTTCCGGTTCCGCCATCGAAGCGGGCAGCCTGCGCACGCTGACCTTTGCCGGCCAGCCGGCGGCCAGCGTGGCGCCGGGCGCGCCGCTCGTCAGCGATCCAGTCGAGCTGTCCGTGCCGGACCTGGCCCGGCTGACGGTGAGCATCCACCTGCCGCAAGCCAGTCCCGTCTCCACGTTTCACTGGGATGGGCGCGAGACGGCGTGGATCGCCCCGCAGGATCAGACGCGGGCCGCGCGCATCGATGACGCGCCCGGCGTGCAGACCACCACGGCGCGTCTCTTGCTCAGCGCCATACAGGTGGAGGCGGCGCCGGGGGCGCAAGCCGTGGTCATCCTCGGCGATTCGATTAGCGATGGCGCCACTGCCAGCCTGGGGATGGATGCGCGCTGGCCCGATTTCCTGGCCCGGCGCCTGGCGCCGCACGGCGTGGCCGTGATCAATGCGGGCATTTCCGGTGCGCGGCTGTTGTCCGACGGCATGGGAGACAATGCCCAGGCCCGCTTCGAACGCGACGTGCTGGCGCAGCCCGGCGTGCGCACGGTGGTCGTCTTGTTGGGGATCAATGACATCAGCTGGCCCGGCACGGCGTTTGCGCCACGGCAAAAACGGCCGACATTGGAGGAGTTAACAAACGGCTACACCCAGCTGATCGCCCAGGCGCGCAGCCGCGGCGTGCGCGTGATCGGCGCCACCCTGACGCCATTCGAAGGCGCCCTGCCCGGCACGCCCTTGAGCAACTATTACCAGCCAGAAAAAGATGCGCTGCGCCAGCAAGTGAATGCGTGGATACGCGCCAGCGGCAGCTTTGATGCCGTGCTCGACTTCGACGCGTTGGCGCGCGATCCTGCGCACCCGCTGCGCCTGCTGCCCGCCTACGACTCGGGCGACCATCTGCACCCGGGCGATGCGGGCAACCGGGCGCTGGCGGAAGGCATAGACCTGCCGCTGCTGTTTAATAAAAATCAGTCGCCGAGGCCCGCGTACAAGGCCGTGCTCAAGTAGCGTTCGCCGAACGACGGGATGATGGTGACGATGGTCTTGCCCGCGTTTTCCGGACGGCGCGCCACTTGCAGCGCGGCCCACAGGGCGGCGCCCGACGAAATGCCGACCAGCAAGCCTTCATCGCTGGCGGCCAGGCGCGCCGTGGCGAAGGCGTCGTCGTTCTTGACGCAAATGATTTCGTCGTAGATGGCCGTGTTCAATATCTGCGGCACGAAACCGGCGCCGATGCCCTGGATCGGGTGCGGTCCCTTGGTGCCCTTCGACAGCATCGGCGACGCTTCCGGTTCCACGGCGATTACTTGCAGGCCGGGCTTGCGTTCCTTCAGCACTTCGCCGATGCCGGTAATCGTGCCGCCCGTGCCCACGCCGGCAACGACGATGTCCACTCGCCCATCCGTATCGCGCCAGATTTCCTCGGCCGTCGTGGCGCGGTGGATGGCGGGATTGGCGGGATTGTTGAATTGCTGCAGCATCAGATAGCGCGGGTCGGCCGCCACCAGTTCTTCGGCCTTGCGGATGGCACCCAGCATGCCTTCGCTGCCGGGCGTGAGCACCAGCTCGGCGCCATAGGCACGCAGCAGGATGCGGCGTTCGCGGCTCATGGTGTCGGGCATGACGAGGGTGCAGCGGTAGCCGCGCGCGGCGCACACCATGGCCAGCGCGATGCCCGTGTTGCCGCTGGTGGGCTCGACGATGACGGTATCGGAGTGGATCTTGCCTGCGGCTTCCGCGGCGACGATCATGGCCAGGCCGATGCGGTCCTTGACGCTGTGCGCGGGATTGTAGAATTCGAGTTTGGCCAGGATGGTGGCCACACTGCCGGCAGCGATGCGATTGATGCGCACCAGGGGGGTATTGCCGATCAGTTCAGTGACGTCGTTGGCGATGTTCATGGGTGTGGTCTCCACAGCAATTTCAGAAGAACCCAGTCTACCGCGTTTCAGAGCGTAAATGGCGGCGGCGCGGGCATGCGCCGCCGCCAAACTGAACAATTACTTCACGTCCAGCAATTCCACGTCGAAGATCAGTGCCGAGTTCGGTGGAATGTCGCCATTGCCGGCGCCGCGCGGGCCGTAGGCCAGTTCGCCTGGAATGATCAGGGTGCGCTTGCCGCCCACTTTCATGCCGGCCACGCCCTGGTCCCAACCCTTGATGACCATGCCCTTGCCGAGCGGGAAGTCAAACGGGCCACGACCGACGGAGCTGTCGAACTTCTTGCCGCGCGAATCTTTCGCCAGCGGACGGTACAGCCAGCCCGTGTAGTGCACGGTGACGTTACTGCCGACGGACGCTTCCTTGCCCGTGCCGACCTTGTTATCGATCAGAATCAATTTATCGGCGACAGGGCCTGGGCTCAGCGAGACGGCGGAGGCGGGAACAGGCGCTGGCGCCTGTGCCTGCGCCAGCGACGCGGCGACGGAGCAGATCAGGGCAAACAAAACGGAGCTACGCGTCATGATGTATTCTTTCAGTGAGTTTCGGTAAGATCCCTGCCAGTGAAAGTGGGCAGGGAACGCCAATAATAGCAAACCGCCGCAACGATAGGAAAAACTTGTCGCCCGACACACATTGCCCCCGCCTGTTTTACGCGCTGTGGCCCGATGCGGCCACGCGCGCGGCCCTGGCCACCTGGCAGGCGCGCCTGGAAGGCAAACCCGTGCGTCCGGACAAGCTGCACCTGACCCTGGCCTTCCTGGGCCAGCGCCCGGCCGGCGACCTGCCGGCCCTGCTGGATATTCTGGCGCAATTGCCGGCGCATCCCATGCCCCTGCTGTTCGATCACGCCAGCCATTTTACGAAGCTGGCGCTGGCCTGGGCCGCCCTAGCGCGGCCCTCTCCCGCCTTGCTGGACTTGCGCACGGCCTGCATGCAGCGCCTGGCGGAACAGGGGCTGGCGCCCCGCTTCGAGCACGACCGTTTTACGCCGCACGTGACCTTGGCGCGACAGGCGCCGCCGCCGGCCATCAGGGACTTCGCGCCCGTCGCCTGGCAGGCGGACGAGCTGGTGCTGGTGGAATCGCTCAAGAGCAGCGGCGACTACCGCATCCTGGCCAGCAGGAAATTAAGCTAGGCGGCGTCCGGTATCGACACGGGCACCGCGGCTAATTTGTCCTGGCGCAAGCTTTTCAGCGCATGCGCGGCCGCCACCATACCGAAGCTGGCCGTCACCACCACGCTGGAACCGAAGCCGGCGCAGTTCAGGCCCGTCACGCCGGCGGGCGCGCCGCCATCGATGGCGCATGCTTCGGCGCTCTCGGGCGTGCTCAACGGTTCCATGGAAAACACGGCGTCGACATTGAATTTGTTTTTCACGCCACGGGGGAAACCATATTCAGTGCGCAACAGTTTGCGTACTCTCTTGAGCAGCGGTTCCTGTTCCGTTTTCGACAGGTCGCGCACGGCGATCAGGGTCGGGTCCGTCTGCCCGCCCGCGCTGCCGATGGTCAGCATGGGAATGTTGCGCGCGCGGCAATATGCGATCACGGCCGCTTTCGCCTTGGCATTGTCGATGGCATCAACGAGGTAGTCGAAATCGCGCCCGCCCAGCAATTGATCCAGATTATCGGGGGTAATAAAATCCTCGATCTGCGTGACCTGGCAAAACGGGTTGATCAGTTCGATGCGTTCGGCCAGGGCCGTGATCTTGGCCTGGCCAATGGTGTCGCTCATGGCCTGGATCTGGCGGTTGATGTTCGATTCGGCAACATTGTCGAGATCGATCAGGGTCAGGCGGCCGATGGCGCTGCGCGCCAGCGCTTCGACGATCCAGGAACCGACGCCGCCCACGCCGATCACACACACATGGGCGGCGCGGAAACGGGCCAAAGCCGGCGCGCCGTACAGGCGGGCGATGCCGCCGAAACGCCGCTCAAAATCGATCTCGGTCAAGTCCATGGAAATTAGTTCATTGGTGGAGGTATGCATGGCGCCATTTTAACGGACACTGCGCTGACGGATATTCTAAAATAGCCGAATTGACACAGCGACAAGCAGCACTGTCGCCGCGCCCCCACACCGCCCATCACGAGAACTCGCCATGACCTCTCCCCTGTTCGACTCCGTTCCCGGCTTTGACCAGCCCATCGCCGTGCTCAAGCATTGCCACGACAAAATCCGCAAGCAGCTGACGACCCTGCAAAACCTGCTGGGCCATTTGGCACAGCACGGCAACACGACGGACGCGCAGCAGGCAGCCAAGGCGGTGTTGCAATATTTCAATAAAGCCGCCCATCTGCACCATGACGATGAAGAGCAGGACTTGATGCCCATGCTGCAAGCGACTGCCACGGGCGACGATGCCGCCCTGCTGGCGACCCTGGTACCGGAAATCCTGGCCGACCACCAGCGCATGGACCAGGCCTGGCTGACCCTGCGCCCGGAACTGGACGCCATCGCGGCCGGCACGGGCACGCAGCTGTCCGCCGATGGCGTGGCCGCCTACGTTGCCGCCTACCAGGCTCACATGAGCAAGGAAGAGGGCCAGCTGGCACCGATGGCCAAGCGCCTGTTCAGCGCGCAACAAATGGAGCAGCTGGGCACGGCCATGCAGCGCCGCCGCGGCATCGCGCCCGATGTGCCTGACGCGGCCGCTCCCGCCGTCCCCGTGCACGACGCCGCCACCCTGGCCGCCATGCGCATCGACTATGTGCAAAGGCTCTTGTCCGAGGACGACGTACAGCGCGACCCGATCGCGCAATTCGAAAAATGGTTCGATGAAGCACTCAAGTCCCAGGTCAGCGAACCGAACGCCATGAGCTTGTCCACCGTCAGTCCCGAAGGCAAGCCCAGCTCGCGCATCGTGCTGATCAAGCAGTTCGATGAGCGCGGCTTTACCTGGTACACGAATTACAACAGCGACAAGGGCCAGCACCTGCAACACAATCCAAACGCGGCCCTGCTGTTCTTCTGGCGCGAACTGGAGCGGCAAGTGCGCATCGAGGGCACGGTGGTGAAAACCACGGCGGCCGAGAGCGACGAGTATTTCAATGTGCGTCCCCTGCAAAGCCGGCTGTCGGCGATTGCCTCGCAACAAAGCGCCCCCATCGCCGACCGTGCCGCGCTGGAAAGCAATTACGAAGCCGTGGCGGCCGCCGTCGGCGACGCGCAGCCGCCGCGCCCGGCCCACTGGGGCGGCTACCGCTTGCAGCCGGAGCGCATCGAATTCTGGCAGGGGCGCCGTTCGCGCTTCCACGACCGCATCGTGTTTACGCGCGGTGCTGACGGGCAATGGAGCATGCAACGCTTGCAACCGTAAGCAGAATAAGCGGGGCGGCGCAAAGCAAGCTGGTCAATATAGGTGTAGGCTATGAAGGTAGAAGTTACTAAATAACATTGTTTCTCAATTTGCAGCCCCGGCTGGGGCCGCTTCATTGGAGGCCATTTTGTTTGTACAAAACCAACTCAAGTCCTGGATCGCCAGCATCCGCAGCAAGACCGCCTTGCCGCTACGCATAGAATTGTGGAACGGCCAGCACGTCGACCTGTCCAGCGAAGCGCCGCGGGTCACCATCCGCCTGCCGACCGTCGCCTCGGCCCGCTATCTGCTGAACCCCTCGCTGGCCAATCTCGGTTCGGCCTATGTGGAAGGCAATATCGAAGTCAAGGGCACGGCCCAGGACATGATTTCCATCTGCAATGCCCTGGCCCGTAACACCTTGAAACCGGAAGGCAAGCTGGCCCGCATCGTGCGCAGTTTTACGCACGACAAGAACAAGGATGCCGAGGCCATCCGCTACCACTACGATGTGTCGAACGCCTTCTACGAGCAATTCCTCGACCCCGCCCTCGTGTATTCCTGCGCCTATTTCGAACAGGGCGATGAAACCCTGGCGCAGGCGCAGGTCAAGAAAATCGACCATATCCTGAAGAAAATCCAGCTGCAGCCGGGCCAGACCCTGCTCGACATCGGCTGCGGCTGGGGCGCCCTCGTGATTCGTGCCGCGCAGCAGTATGGCGCCCGCTGCGTGGGCGTGACCCTGTCGGAAAACCAGTACGCGCTGGCGCGCGAGCGCGTGGCGGCGGCCGGCCTGGCGCACCTGATCGACATCCGCCTGCAGGACTACCGCGACGTGACGGGCCAGTTCGACCGCATCACCAGCGTGGGCATGTTCGAGCACGTGGGCCTGAAACACTTGCCCAACTACTTTTCCATCATCAACAAATTGCTGGCGCCCGACGGCATGGCGATGAACCACGGCATCACCTCGACCGATCCGGACAATGGCGAAACACCGTACGGCGGCGGCGAATTCATCGAAAAATATGTGTTCCCGCATGGCGAGCTGGCGCACATCGGCAATGTCCTGAAAACCATGCAGCAGGGTGGACTGGAAGTGCTGGACGTGGAAAACCTGCGGCGCCACTATGCGCGCACGTGCGCCCTGTGGACGGAAAATTTCGAAGCCCATGCCGAGCAGATCCGTCCGCTGGCGGGCGAACGGCGCTTCCGCATCTGGCACGTCTACCTGGCCGGCTGCGCCTATGCCTTCGAGCAAGATTTGATCAGTCTGTACCAGATCGTCTGCGTGAAGGCGGGCCGGCGTTCTTCCACACTGCCCTGGTCGCGCAACTACATGTATGCGCAGGATGCCAGGCCGGCGCCCGTGCTGGCGCACTGACAGGCGCGCGGGGCGCTTACTTCAGGCGCCCCGCATACATGGCACGGAATTTCTCCACCTTGGGCGCGACGACCAGCGCGCAATAGCCCTGCAAGGGATGCTGCTCGACATAATTCTGGTGGCACTCCTCGGCCGGATAAAAGCTTGCTGCCGGCGCCAGTTGCGTGACGATGAGGGCATCCCACACGCAGGCCATCTCGGCGAGCACCTTGCGCGCCACCTTTTCCTGCTCCGCCGACTGATAATGGATAACGGAGCGAAATTGCGTGCCGACATCGTTACCTTGCCGGTTCACGGTGGTGGGGTCGTGCAGGGTAAAAAAGATTTCCAGCAAGTCGTGATAACTGATGACGGCGGGATCGAACTCCAGGCGCACGACTTCCGCGTGACCCGTCTCGCCCGTGCACACCTGTTCATATGTGGGGTCGGGTACGCTGCCGCCCGTATAGCCGGCCTCGACGCGCGTCACGCCACGCACTTCCCCGTACACGGCATCGAGGCACCAGAAACAGCCACCGCCGAATACCGCCACTTCCGTCTGTTGATGCATGATGTCCTCCCGCAACGCCTGTGCGACGTATCATTTCATTACTGTAACGCAAAGCGCCATGGCCTGCAGTGCCGCTTGAAACGGTGCGTGGTGCACCGCACATAAGGGGCATGCCGGCCACGATTGCGCTGGCGCGGCCGATTTTTGGCATAATGTCAGCAAATAGACAGGTCACCCATGAACACACGCTCTCCCCGCGCGCCAGCGCAAGAATTCGATACGGCACATTTCCGCCAGGCGCTGTCGCAGTTTGCCACCGGCGTGACGGTCATTACGACGCGCCTGGCCGACGGCAGTTTCCGCGGCTTGACGGCCAGTTCCTTCAATTCCGTCTCGCTGTCGCCGCCACTGGTGCTGTGGAGCCTCGGTTCCGTGGCGAACAGCATGCCCATCTTCAGCGGCAACTCGCATTACGTCATCAACGTGCTGGGCGCCGAACAGGCGGAACTGGCCACGCGCTTTTCACGCCGCACGCCGAACCCGTTCGACGACGTCGAATACGAACTGTCGCGCACGGGCCAGCCCATCCTGAAAGGCGCGTCGGCCTGGTTTGAATGCCACAACCGCAGCCGCTATCCGGAAGGCGACCACGTCATTTTCGTGGGCGAAGTGGAACAATGCGCGTTTGCCGCGCAGCCGCCCTTGATCTTCCACAATGGAAAGTTCAATACACCGCCAGCCTGAGCGGGACAAAAAAAATCCGCCGAGGCGGATTTTTTGTTTTACAGGGTAAAGTTATACCCGATGCTGACACTCACGGCGAGCGGATCGAGCGTGATGCTCTGCGTCTGCCCCGTCGAGAATTTCGCCTTGGTTTTCAGGAAGGTCTTGACCACGGCCACGTCGGCAAACCAGCGCTCGTTGAAGGCCAGGGTGCTGCCGACCACGAGGCTGCCCGCCAGCTTGTTGTCCAGGCGGTAGGTGACGGGCGATCCACCCGGATCCAGCAAGGCCGTCATCTGGCCCGAGCCTTTTTCCTTCTGGAAATAGGCATACGTCAAGCCCGCGCCCACGTAAGGACGGATCATCGCATTGGGCTGGAAGAATCGGTACTGGATGAAAGCCGTCGGCGGCAAGGCTTCCGCCGTCCCCAGCTTGCCCGTACCCTTGATGGAACCATCGCCGATCAAGTCATGCTTGTACGGCACACCCAGGATCATTTCAGCGGAAATATTGTCCGTGATCATGTAGGCAAAGGTCAGGATGGGCTTGGTATCCGGCTTGACGTCGGCCTTCGTGCCCGGCAGGGCCGGCGCGGAAATGTCGCCACTGTCCACGTGCGGCGTAATCTTGTTGAGGCCAGCCTTGACCATCCAGGTGCCTGCGCTTTGCGCCGAAGCGCCCGTCGCCATGGCCATCGCGGCGGCGGCGGCCAGCACGCGTACAGCGGTATTCAAACGATTTTTCATCTTGTCTCCTGATCATTATGTGCGGATAGCCGGGCTATCCAGTCTTGTCGCTGCCAGCGCCAGCCCCGCCCAGCGGGCGCAGCTGGCGCGGCGATTCCTTACAGCCAGCCCCGCACGACCATGTCCTTGGCCACATAACGGGCCAGCAACAGGTTGTTGAACGGCGTAGGATGCACATCATCGGCATACGAGTAATGGCTGACGTCGCCCGCTTTCAGGTTCGAGCCATTGCAGACCAGCGAGCTGCCCAGAATATTGCCTGGCGCGCTCAAGTCGCACGCCGTCTCGCTGACGTTGGTCAAGCCATACGGGCCAGGGTTGGTGGCCTGGTCATGGCTGACGGCAAACACGTCGACCAGCAAGACTTTCGCGTTGGCGCTCAGGCCGCCGCTCAGTTCGCCATTGAAGGCGCTGACCATGGCATTGATGAGCGCCTTGGTATTGGCATCCTTGCTCAGGCCCGATGGCGTACCGGCCACGTCCGGCAGATTGTTGACGATGACATAGTTGGCGCCCTTGGCGATGATCTGGTCCTTGACCAGCGCCACCAGTTCGGTACCCGCTTGCTTCATGGCGGCAACCAGTGCAGGCCCTTGGGCCACGGCGTAATCGGCACCGGCCTTGGCACCGGCAGCGTTACCCGTCACCGTCGCATCGGCTTGCGCCTTGGTGACCAGCGGACCATACACGCTAGCCGAAGCGACCGCCGTATTGCCGGCAATGACCGCGGCTTGCACGGCGGCGCCGACGATGGCC
The DNA here is from genome assembly GCF_020858035.1 of Janthinobacterium sp. EB271-G4-3-2. Lineage (NCBI taxonomy): Bacteria > Pseudomonadati > Pseudomonadota > Betaproteobacteria > Burkholderiales > Oxalobacteraceae > Janthinobacterium > Janthinobacterium sp. EB271-G4-3-2. Next base: position 137,921 of record NZ_JACYMG010000011.1, read on the forward strand.
TCCGACGTGGCGCCCGGCGCAGCGCTGGCCGTCTTGATGGCGGCGCCGATCGCTGCCGCTGCCGTGGTGGGGTTGGGGGCGCCGGCCGCCAGGGCCATGGTCAAATTGGTGGCGAAAGCCTGGGCGCCGGCGGCCGCGCCGGCAGCCTTGCCAGCAGCGGTCGCGCCCGCTTGCAATACACCCAGCTGGAACAGCACGTCATTGCCGCCGGCCATCACGAAAACGGCTTCCGTGCCGCTGAACTTGCCGCCGGAAACGGCCAGGTGGTTCGCGATCTGCGTCACCACGGGCACGGTCAGGGCGCCCAACGGACTGCCCGTCAATTTATTGTTCGGACCGACGGGGTTGGTCACGCGCGAACCGCCCATGGCGTAGCCGTAGCAGCCAGCATGCTTGACGCGCGGAACGGAAAGGCCTTGCGCCGCATTTCCCTCCAGGCCCGTCTCGGCGGCGCATGGCGCGGCCAGGCCGAATTGCGCGGCCAGGTGCTCGGTCCAGTTCTTGCCCGTCAGTTCAGGATTGATCTTGGTATTGTCGCCATTGATGGTGAACTTGCCGCCGCCTTTGGCCTGCACCGTACCCACGGCATACGAACCGACATCGGACAGGCTGTCGCCGAACGACACCTGCGCCGTGTATTTGACTTTCAAGGCTTGATCACCGCCACTGGCACCGCCGCAACCTGCCAGGACAGCCGCAGCCAGCACGGCCAGCGCGAATTTTGTTTGATGCATTTTGTCTCCTCGGTCTTTTTTCTGGTTTCTAAACGAACGGGCGTGCTATTCGCTACCCAACTAATATGCCATCGTTCCTCAGGCTTGTATAGAAAATATGTTTTAAAAATCAACGAAATAACAACATCGCCGGCGCCCCGTCATGGCCGGGCGATCCGCTGAATTATGGAGGATTTACTATGTTTCGTGGCAAGCATTGCTATTGCGCTGCATCAATAAAAAGCCCCTTGCGGGGCTTTTTTCAGACGGACAGGAATTGCTGCAAGATACCACTTGAGCCGAAAGCGGCGCGCCGCAAACGGTCGTTGACACCCAGCCACGCGGGGCCGGTCGGTGGCGCTTCGACGAGTATCAGCTCGGCGCCGACCTGGTCCATCGTGCGCAGCGAGGCATACAGCGCATGTGCGTAGTTTTCCGGGTTGGCGGCCAGGCGTACGCTGGCGCTGGCCGGCGGCAGATCCGAGTAATGGATCAGGGCCACGCGGCGCCCGTCGTTGAGCAGGCGGTTCAAGGTGGCGCTCACGTCATCGCTGTGCTGCATCGCAACAGGCGTATGCGGTGCGTAATGCGATTCCAGCGTGCCCGAGGCACGCGGCGCGGCCGCGTCGGCCATGGCCGGCGCGCGGCCGATGACGGCGGCGATCTGCCCGCTGCTGATATGGCCGGGACGCAACAGCACGGGACCGTGCGTGGCCAGGCGCGACAGGTCGACGATGGTCGACTCGATGCCCACGTCGCTCTGCCCGCCGTCGAGCACCAGGCCCAGCAAGCCGCTGCCCAGTTCCGCCGCGAATTCATCGCGCACGTGCTGCGCCGTCGTCGGGCTGACGTTGCCGAATTTGTTCGCCGACGGCGCGGCCAGGCCGCCCTTGCCACCCTTGAAAGTGCGTAGCAATTCGATAGCCACCGGGTGCGACGGGCAGCGCAAGCCCACCGTATCCTGGCCGCCGGAAACGGCGTCGGGGATATGCGCGGCACGCCTGACGATCAGGGTCAGCGGACCGGGCCAGAAGGCGGCCACCAGTTGCTGCGCTTCCGGCGGGATATCGTCGGACCAGTGCGCCAGGTCGGCGCCGGGCGCCACATGCACGATCACGGGATGGTCCGAGGGACGGCCCTTGGCTTCGTAGATGCGCGCCACGGCGGACGGATTTTCCGCATCGGCGCCCAGGCCATACACGGTTTCCGTCGGGAAAGCGACGAGGCCGCCCGCTTCCAGCACGGCGGCGGCGGCCGCCAGGTCTTGTGCGGGCACGCTCACGGCGCGATTCCCAGGATCAGGCAAGCGTCGCGCAGGCGCTGCTGCGCCTGCGGCAAGCTGGCGGCGATGAAGGTCAAATGGCCCATCTTGCGGCCACGGCGCGGATCGTCCTTGCCATACAGATGCAGGCAAGCGCCCGGCAACGCCAGCACCTGGTCCCATGCCGGTTCAGTGACCACGTCGCTGTCGTCGGCAAACCAGGCGTCGCCGAGGATGTTGAGCATCACGGCAGGCGAATGCTGGCGCACGTCGCCCAGCGGCAGGCGCGCCATGGCCCGCACCTGCTGCGCGAACTGGCTGGTGACGCAGGCATCCATCGTGTAGTGGCCGCTGTTGTGCGGGCGCGGCGCCATTTCATTGACCACCAGGCTGCCATCTTCCAGCACGAAAAATTCGATGCACAGCACGCCGACATAGCCGAGTTCGGCGACCATCGCTTGCGCCGCCCGCTGCGCCCTAGCGGCGCAATCGTCGGACACGTTCGGCCCCGGCACGGTGGTGGTAAACAAGACGCCGTCGCGGTGCACGTTTTCGGCGATCGGATAGACGACCGATGCGCCATCCACGCCGCGCGCCGTCAGCACGGACACTTCATAGGCCAGCGGCAGCATCTTTTCCAGCAGACAAGTTACTTCGCCCATTTCCGCGAACGCGGCGCGCACCTCGTCGCGCGTGCGCACGCGGAACTGGCCTTTGCCGTCATAGCCCATGCGCACGGTTTTCAAGATACCGGGCAGCAAGTCGTCGCCGATCGCATCGATGTCAAGCTGCGTGGCGATCACCATGTGCGGCGCCGGCAGCACGCCCGACTTGGCCGCACAGTCGACAAAGAAACGCTTTTCCGCGATGCGGTCCTGCGCCACCGACACGCCGTGGGCATTCGGCGCCACGAACACGCGTTCGGCCAGGCGCGACAGGCTGTCGGCCGGCACGTTTTCGAATTCCGTGGTGACGGCCAGGCATTGCGCGGCCAGGGCGTCGAGACCGGCCGCATCGCTGTAGCCGGCATTGATGAGGCGCTGCGCCACCTGCCCCGCAGGGCAGGCATCGGACGGTTCCAGTACGGCTACTTGATAACCGATGCTCTGGGCGGCCTGGGCAAACATGCGGCCGAGCTGGCCGCCGCCCATCACGCCCAGCCACGCCGGTGGATGGGCGGCGGGCAGCAATGGGGAAGTCGATTTACTATTCATTATTTCTCAAACACATTAGTCAGGCAAGACCATGGCCTTGGCGGCGGCCGTTTGCGTGGCACGGAAGGCTTCCAGGCGCTCGGCCAGGGCGTCGTCGTTGGCGGCAAGCATGGCCACGGCCGTCAGCGCCGCATTCGCCGCGCCCGCTTCGCCGATGGCGAAGGTGGCCACCGGCACGCCCTTGGGCATTTGCAGGATGGACAGCATGGAATCTTCGCCGCGCAAGTATTTCGACGGCACGGGCACGCCCAGCACGGGCACGATGGTCATCGCCGCCACCATGCCAGGCAGGTGGGCCGCGCCGCCTGCACCGGCGATGATGGCGCGCAAGCCGCGCGCGCGCGCGCTTTTCGCGTACGCATACATCTCGTCGGGCATGCGGTGCGCGGAAATGACTTGCGCTTCGTACGGTACGCCAAACTGTTTCAGCATGGCGACCGCGTTCTGCATCACGTCCCAGTCCGAGGACGAACCCATGATGACGCCGACCAGCGGCTTGTTTTGCTCAGTCATCTCAGGCCTTCAGCTTCTCGCCCGTCAGGCGTTCGATGGCTTCGAAATACTTGGCCTGGGTTTTTTCAATGACGTCGGCCGGCAGCGCGGGCGCCGGCGCGGTCTTGCCCCAGGTCAGCGTTTCCAAGTAGTCGCGCACGAATTGCTTGTCGAACGACGGCGGCGAAATGCCGGGCTGGTAGGAATCTGCGGGCCAGAAGCGCGACGAGTCGGCCGTCAGCACTTCATCCATCAGGTGCATGACGCCATTGTCGTCCAGGCCGAATTCGAACTTGGTGTCGGCGATGATGATGCCGCGCGTGGCGGCGTATTCGGCGGCCGTCTTGTAAAGTTGAATGGCCACGTCGCGCATCTTGGCGGCCAGTTCCGCGCCGATGCGCTCTTCCATTTCAGCAAAGCTGATGTTTTCGTCATGCTCGCCCAGCTCGGCCTTGGCCGCCGGGGTGAAGATCGGCTCCGGCAGTTTTTCCGCCTGTTGCAGGCCGGCTGGCAGCTTGATGCCGCAGATGCTGCCCGTGTCCTGGTAATCTTTCCAACCCGAACCGATGATGTAGCCGCGCACGACTGCCTCGACCATGATCGGCTTCAAGCGCTTGGCCACCACGGCGCGGCCCTTGACTTGTTCCACTTCCTCGGGCGCCACCACGGATTCCGGCGCCACGCCGGTCAGGTGGTTCGGCACGATATGGCCCAGTTTCTCGAACCAGAAATCGCTCATCTGGTTAAGGACCTTGCCCTTGCCGGGGATAGGCTCGTTCATGACGACATCGAAGGCCGACAGGCGGTCCGTGGTGACGATCAGGATCTTGTCGTCGCCAACGGCGTAATTGTCGCGGACCTTGCCGTGGCCCAGCAATGGCAGGGAGTGGATGGAAGTCTGATAGAGGCTGTTCATAGCGGGGGAATAGTTGGATGAAACGAAACCGGCAGGCAAGGGGTGCCTGCCGGTCGAGAAAATCGGGCGCGGAGCATTGCTTCCGGCCCGTTCCAGACAGAATTTTACTTCACAATTTGCGACAGCTCGCCGGCCTTGTAGCGCTCGGCCATTTTTTCCAGTGGCATGGCCTTGATTTTCGACGCCTGGCCTTCGCAGCCGAATGCCTGCATGCGGGCGCGCACGATTTGCTCTGCAGCAAGACGGGCTGGCTTCAGGTAGTCGCGCGGGTCGAATTTCGACGGGTTTTCAAACAGGTATTTGCGGATCGCGGCCGTCATCGCCAGGCGGATGTCGGTGTCGATGTTGATCTTGCGCACGCCGTGACGGATGCCTTCCTGGATTTCCTCGACCGGCACGCCGTAGGTTTCCTTCATGTCGCCGCCAAATTCGCGGATGATGGCCAGCAATTCCTGCGGCACCGACGAGGAACCGTGCATCACCAGGTGGGTGTTCGGGATGCGCGCGTGGATTTCCTTGATGCGGTCGATGGCCAGGATATCGCCCGTCGGCTTGCGCGTGAATTTGTAGGCGCCATGCGAGGTGCCGATGGCGATCGCCAGAGCGTCGCACTGGGTGCGCTGCACGAAGTCGGCCGCTTGCGCCACGTCCGTCAGCAGTTGCTCGCGGGTCATGGTGCCGTCGGCGCCGTGGCCGTCTTCCTTGTCGCCCTTCATGGTTTCCAGCGAACCGAGCACGCCCAGTTCCGCTTCCACCGTCACGCCGATGGCGTGCGAGAATTTCACGACTTCACGCGACACTTCCACGTTGTATTCGTAGGAAGCAACCGACTTGCCGTCCGCTTCCAGCGAACCGTCCATCATCACGGAAGTAAAACCCGAGCGGATAGCGGCCATGCAGACGGCCGGCGACTGGCCGTGATCCTGGTGCATGACGACGGGAATGTGCGGATACGCCTCGACGGCGGCGTCGATCAGGTGGCGCAGGAACGCTTCACCGGCGTACTTGCGCGCGCCAGCGGACGCTTGCATGATCACCGGGCTGTTGAGCGCATCGGCGGCGGCCATGATGGCTTGCACTTGCTCCAGGTTGTTGACGTTGAAAGCAGGAATGCCATAGCCGTTTTCGGCGGCATGGTCCAGCAGTTGACGCATGGATACGAGAGACATGGTAATACTCCAGATAACAATAGAAACCGTTGCGGCGCTTCGCGGTGGTCAATGACCGCGGCGGCGCCTGAATTCTTGGGCTTTAGTCGAATTCGCCGACCTTCACAATCTTCAAGGCGTTGGTGCCGCCCACCTGCCCCATCGGCTCGCCCCAGGTGACGACGATCATGTCGCCCTTGCGGACGATGCCCTGCGCCACCAGCAGCTCTTCCGCCTGCTTCAGCACTTGCGCGCTAGGGGCGTTCTGCATCAGATGATACGCCCGAACATTGCGGTACAGCGCGGCTTTGCGCAAAGTCGTGACGCTGGGCGTCAGTGCATAGATCGGCGTGTCGATGCTGTGGCGGCTCATCCACAAGGCGGTGGAACCGGATTCCGTCAGCGCCACGATGGCTTTCACGCGCAAATGGTGGGCCGTAAACAGGGCGCCATACGCGATCGACTGGTCGATGCGGGTAAACGTGACGTTGAGGAAATCGGCATCGAGCTTGTTGTATTCGGACTGTTCCGCTTCCACGCAGATGGCGGCCATCATCTCCACCGTCTCGATCGGGTACTTGCCCGAGGCCGTTTCGGCCGAGGTCATGACGGCATCCGTGCCGTCGAGCACGGCATTCGCCACGTCGGATACTTCCGCGCGGGTCGGCACGGCGTTGACGATCATCGATTCCATCATCTGCGTGGCCGTGATCGCCAGCTTGTTCGATGCGCGCGCCATCTTGATCATGCGCTTTTGCAAGGCCGGCACGGCCGCATTGCCCACTTCCACGGCCAGGTCGCCACGCGCCACCATGATGCCGTCGGAAGCGTCGAGAATTTCCTGCAGCGCAGGAATGGCTTCCGCGCGCTCGATCTTGGCGATCATCATCGGCTTGTGGTGATACGGTTCGCCGGCGATATTGGCCAGCTGGCGCGCCATTTCCATGTCGGTCGCGCATTTCGGGAAGGAAATAGCCAGATAGTCGGCCTGGAAACTCATGGCCGTCTTGATATCTTCCATATCCTTGGCCGTCAGCGCCGGGGCCGACAGGCCGCCGCCCTGGCGGTTGATGCCCTTGTTGTTCGACAACTCGCCGCCAATTTTGACGGTCGTGTGGATTTCGCTGCCGTGGATGCGCTCGACGATCAGCACGATAAGGCCGTCATTCAGCAGCAAGACGTCGCCCTTGTGCAAGTCGCGCGGCAAGGCCTTGTAGTCGAGGCCGACACGCTCCTGGTTGCCCAGTTCACCGTTTTCGCCCCACTTGGCGTCGAGGATGAAGCGCTCGCCCGCTTCCAGCTGAATGCGCGTGTTTTCAAACTTGCCGACGCGAATCTTCGGCCCTTGCATATCGGCCATGATGGCCACTTCGCGGCCGCACTCGGCCGCCGCCAGGCGCACCAGCGTCGCGCGGTCGATATGGTCTTGCGCCTTGCCATGGGAAAAATTCAAGCGCACCACGTCGACACCCGCACGTATCATTTTGACCAGGATATCGAAGTCAGTGGAAGCGGGGCCGATTGTTGCTACGATTTTTGTACCGCGTGGCATAGGAGTCCTTGTGCGCGAGCGAAGGTGAGCAAGACCTGGCGGCTGAGCCGCCCGGCAAGGTAAAAGCGCAGCGGTCAGGCTGCGCTTGGTGGCACGACAGTCAGGCTGGATCAGCCTGCGCGTTGCGTCAGGATCTCAACTGCTGGGAGGGTTTTGCCTTCCAGAAACTCCAGGAAAGCGCCGCCACCGGTCGAGATATAGCTGATTTTATCGGTAATATCGTATTTGGCAATCGCCGCCAGGGTGTCGCCACCGCCGGCGATCGAGAAAGCTTTCGAACCGGCAATGGCCAAGGCCAGGGTCTTGGTGCCGTTGCCGAACTGGTCGAACTCGAATACGCCGACGGGGCCGTTCCACACGATGGTGCCGGCGGCGGCGATTTGCTGCGCCAGCAGGGCCGCCGTTTTCGGGCCGATATCGAGGATCATGTCATCGTCCGCCACGTCGGCCACGTCCTTGACGGTGGCGGCTGCCGTTGGCGAGAATTCCTTGGCGCACACGACGTCGACGGGAATCGGCACCTGCGCGCCGCGCTTGGCCATGATCTCGATGATGGCTTTCGCCTCTTCAACGAGCTCCGCTTCCACCAGCGACTTGCCGACATTCAAGCCGACGGCCTTCATGAAGGTGTTGGCGATGCCGCCGCCGACGATCAGGTTATCGACCTTGTCGGACAGCGCTTTCAAAATGGTCAGCTTGCTCGATACCTTCGAACCGGCAACGATGGCCAGCAATGGACGGGCGGGTGCGTGCAAAGCCTTCCCCAGCGCATCGAGTTCGGCGGCCAGCAGCGGGCCGGCGCAGGCGACAGGGGCGAACTTGGCGATGCCGTGCGTGGACGCTTCCGCGCGGTGGGCCGTACCGAACGCGTCATTGACGTAGATATCGCACAGCTTGGCCATTTTTTGCGCCAGCTCATCGCTGTTTTTCTTTTCGCCCTTGTTCACGCGCACGTTTTCCAGCAGGACGACCTGGCCGGCAGCCAGGTTTTCCAGGCCGGCGCCATCGACCCAGTTTTGTTTCAATGCGACTTCCTGGCCCAGCAGCTCGGACAAGCGGGCGGCCACGGGCGCCAGGCTGTCGGCCGGCTTGAACTCGCCTTCCGTCGGACGGCCCAGGTGCGACGTCACCATGACGGCGGCGCCAGCGTCGAGGGCGGCGCGGATGGCCGGCACCGAGGCGCGGATGCGCGTATCTTCGGTGATCTTGCCACTGTCATCTTGCGGGACGTTCAAGTCGGCGCGGATAAACACGCGCTTGCCTTGCAGTGCATTTTGGGCGATCAAATCTTGCAGACGGATGAAGTTGAGAACAGCTGACATGGCGATCCAGATGACGAGTGGAAGGAAGTGCGCTATTTTACCGCAAGGACCAGCGCAAATCCCCGATTTGTCCTGCTTTACTGAAAAACATGCAACAGTCGCAAGCCCGTGAAAACCAACATGCCGAAGACAATGGTTTGCAGCATATTGCGGCGAATCACGAAAAAGAGCGTGGCGGCAATCCCCGACAAGAGTTTCAAATTCGACAATTCGAAGTGCACTTGCTGCCCTTCCATCAGCAGGTCGGGCGCGATGATGGCCGCCAGCGCGCAGGCCGGCGCATAGCGCAGCATCTCGCCCACGCGGCGCGGGATGGTGATGTGATGGCCGATCAGCCAGAAGGTGCTGCGCGTGGCGGCGGTCGCCACCACCAGCACGGCGATGGCGATCCACACGTCGGCCCTGCCCAAGGCTATGCCGTCAATCATGGCGTTTTGTCCATTTTTCTGTCAATTCTTCCACGGCCATGGCGCTGACCATGCCCACCACGACGGCCACCAGCAAGCCCAGCTTATACGGCAGGCCGAAGGCCAGCACGGCCACCGCGCCCGCCACCAGCACGCCGCACAGGGCGGCGCGGCTGAGGATCAGCGGCACCGTCACGCACAGGATCGCCAGGGTGCCGGCAAAACCCAGCCCCCATTCGGCCGGCACGACGGCGCCCAGCACGATGCCGATGAAGGAACCGATTTGCCAGGCCAGCCAGTTGGGGTAGATCAAGCCTTTCAGGAAAGGCAGCTTGGCCGGGTCCGGCGCTTCATGGGGATAGCGCTGCAGGAACAGGCCCACCGTGATGTCGCCGGCCACATAGCCGAGCGCAAAGCGCTGGCGCCACGGCAGATGGGAGAAATGGGGGGCCAGCAGCACGGAAAAGATAACAAAACGCAAATTGACGACGAGGGCCGTGGCAAAGATCACCCATACGGGGGCCTGCGCGGCCAGCAGGGGCAAGGACGCGAGCTGGGCCGAGCCGGCAAAGACAAACAGGGTCATGGCCCCCGCCTGCGCGACAGTCAGGCCGCTTTTCACCATGGCCACGCCCACCACCATGCCCCAGGCGGCAATGCCCAGCAAGGTGGGCGCCCCCAGGTTCAGGCCGGCGCGCCAGGCATCTTTCAGCAGCGCGTCGTCCTTGGCGGCCGGGACGGCGTTCACGCGGCGCTCCGGCCGAGGTAGTGTGGTAACTGCACAACAATGGTGCGCGGAGAACGGCTCCGCAACGGTGATACCGGCAAGGCAAATCCAGTCAGGGTGGCGCTACGGCAGCCATATTGTCGCGAAAAACCGCGCCGCAGCCGAAGATGATCGAGCCGCCATTTTAGCCATGATTTTTGCTGTCTGCCTGAATCCGTTAAAATCGTGCTTTTGGCAGCAGCCGACTTCCTTCCATACAGCCTCACGGAGCATGACAAGATGACAAAAACCACCCAGCCAGCGGTCGAACTCGACAGTAAAGACTTGCCAGCCCACTGCCCTAACCCGGCCATGCCGCTGTGGTCGTCGCATCCGCGCGTGTTCCTGGAATTCAACAAGGACGGTGTCGCCAAGTGCCCGTATTGCGGCACGGCCTACACCCTGAAGGAAGGCGCCAGCGCCGGCCACCATTAAACTGCCCAGCGGCGCGCCCCCAGCGCGCCGTTTTTATTTGCATCAAGTTATACCGTTCAGCCCGGAGTCGTCATGAAACGTCTGAAAGAACTCAATGGCAGCGCCGCCGAAGTCGAAGCGGCGTTCTACGATGCCTTGCACCGCGCCGACCTCGAAGCGCTGATGGCGCTGTGGGCCGACGATGAAGAGATCGTCTGCATCCACCCGGGCGGCGCGCGCCTGATCGGCCATGCCGCCATCCGCGCCTCGTGGGAAACCATTCTGGCCGGCGGCGGCCTGCACATCGTGCCGGCGCAGCTGCATGAAACGCACAATCTGATGAGTTCGGTGCACACGGTGATCGAAGGAGTGACCCAGGAAGAAGGCGGCCCGGCGCATTTGCTGGCCACGAATGTGTATGTAAAAACGCCGCGCGGCTGGCGCATCGTGCTGCACCACGCTTCCATCGCCCCCGGTGGCGCACCGGCCGACGCCGCGGGGACGCAGATCCTGCACTGATGGCTTTGTCTCTTTCCTACACCGCTCCGCTGTGGCTGCCTGGCGGCCACGCGCAAACGATTTATCCGGCCGTATGCCTCGCCAAGCCGGCCGTGGCCTTCCGCCGCGAACGCTGGCAAGCGCCCGATGGCGATTTCGTCGACGTCGACCTGGTCGATGGCCAGCCGGGCCAGCCCTTCGTGGTGCTGTTCCACGGCCTGGAAGGCTCGTCGAACAGCCATTACGCGCGCTCCTTGATGGCCGAGGTGGCCGCGCGCGGCTGGTCGGGCGCCGTGCCGCATTTTCGCGGCTGCTCGGGCGAAGCGAACCTGGCGCCCCGTTTTTACCATTCGGGCGATGCGCAGGAAGTGGACTGGATCGTGCAGCGCCTGCGCCCGCGCGCCACGGGAAAATTGTATGCGGCCGGCGTCTCGCTGGGCGGCAACGCCCTGCTGTGCTGGCTGGGCCAGTTGCAGCACCAGGCCGATTTCATCGATGCGGCCGCGGCCGTGTCGGCCCCGCTGGACCTGGCGCAAGGGGGCAAGGCCCTGTCTTCGGGCGCCAACCGGCTGTACACGCGCATGTTCCTGAACACGCTCAAACCCAAATGCCTGGCCAAGCTCGAGCAGTTTCCCGGCCTGTTCGCGCGCGACGCCATGCTGGCCGCGCGCGATCTGCACGCCTTCGACAATGTCGTCACGGCGCCCCTGCACGGCTACCGCGACGCCGACGATTACTGGCACCGCGCCAGCGCCAAGCACGTCTTGCACGACATCACCGTGCCGACCCTGGTGCTGAATGCACAGAACGACCCCTTCCTGCCCGGACGCTTCCTGCCGCGCAGCGCCGCGCCGACGATCACGCTCGAGTATCCGCGCCACGGCGGCCACGTCGGCTTTGCCGCCGGCAAGTTGCCGGGAAGCTTGCATTGGCTGCCGCAACGGCTGCTCTCCTTCTTTGAAAACGGCAACATGGCGCCGTCTGCGCCGCAAAGCTGGCACGCTGGCAGTTCGCAAACGCACATGGAAAACGCTACACATGGATGAACTCGTCAAACAGGCCCTGGCCAAATGGCCGAACGTACCCCACTGCTACGGATGGCTGGGGCTGGACGCGCGCGGCCACTGGCGCATGCGCGACCAGCAGGCGCAACAGCAACAACTGCCGGGCGACAAGATCGTCCATGCGGCCCTGTTGAATTTCATCAACCGCAATTACGCCCAGGACGAACGCGGTTGCTGGTTTTTCCAGAATGGCCCGCAGCGCGTGTATGTGAATCTGGAAGCGACGCCGTACATCGCCCGCAGCGATCCGCGGCACGGTTTTGTCTTGCAGACGGGCGCGCCGCTGGAACAGATCGAGCAGGTGTATTGGTGCGACAACGGCGTCTTGATCTTGCGCCAGGGCGAGGTCGTGGCGCAGGTCGATGACCGCGACATGGCGCAAGTGCTGGACGCCCTGCACGTCGATGGTCAGGTGGCCAGCGACGAGGCCTTGCTGGCGTGGCTGGAAGAGCGCCGGGGCAAGCTGACCCTATTGCATGACGGCAAGGAGATCGCCGTGCAGCCGCTGCGCTACGACGCCGTGCCGCAAACATTCGACTTCCAGCCGGTGCCGCAAGCCAATCAAGACTAACCCTTCTGGTCCTTGATCTGCTCGCGGCGTTTTTCCTGCAGCTCGCGCTCGCGCGCATCGATCACGGCCTGGTCATAAAAGGTCGCGTCCGTCGATTTGCGGGCGATCGTCAACTGATCCAGCGCGGCCATGGTGGCGCCCTGCAGCACGTAGGATTCGGCCAGCGCCATGTGCTGCAAGGTCATCTTGCCCTGGTCCGCATAGGCTTTCGCCAGTAAATCGTACAATTCCGGCTCTTCCTTGTAGAGCTGCACCTGCTCGCGCAGGTACAAGGTGGCTTGCTCCAGCTTGCCGGCAGCCATCAGCGCTTCCGCATATTGGTGGGCAATGCCGCGCGAGAGGGGAAACTGCTGGCGCGCCGCATCGGCCGCCTTCAAAGCCTGTTGCGCCACTTCCTTCTTTTGCGCCGGCATCAGCAGCACTTCCAGCGCCATCGCCGCCAGCAGGGAATTGGGCGCTTGCGTGCCGCCCGAGGTAAATACGTTCGGCCCGGCCGGCTGGTGCAGGGCCGCATTGGCCGCGTCGAGTTCCTTTTGCGCCTCCGCCGGCTTGCCCTGCTTGACGGCGACAAAGGACAAGCCGTAATGGGCGGCCGTCACCTGGAAGCGGCTTTGCTGTTCCAGCTGCGTCTTGAAGACGGCCTTGGCATTCAACAGGCCTTGCACGCTTTCATCCTGCAGCACGCGGGCGCGCGCCCGGGCCAGGTGAAAACTCAGGCTGTCCGCACGCTGCTTGTACGGCTGCTCGCGGATGCGCGCCTGGATGTCGGCGATGCGTTCCGTCGTCAGCGGGTGGGTCTGCAGGTAGGCGGGCATCAAGTCGCTGTAGGAGCGGCTGGCTGCCTGCATGCGGCCGAAGAAGGCCACCATGCCGGTGGTGTCGAAGCCCGCTTCGCCCATGATCTGGAAACCGATGCGGTCCGCCTCGCGTTCAGCGTCGCGGCCGAAATTGAGCTGGCGCTGGATGGCCAGGCCCTGGCCGGCGGCAAACACGCCCATGGCCACGTCGCCGCCCGCGCGCGAAGCGAGCGCCGCCAGCAGCATGGCCGCCAGCGGCATCAGGGCATCCTGGCGCTGCTGGCCCAGCATGCGCGCGATATGGCGCTGCGCCACGTGGCCGATCTCGTGCGACAGCACGGACGCCAGTTCCGCCTCCGTTTGCGCCGCCAGCACCAGGGCCGAGTGCACCCCGATGAAGCCGCCGGGCAAGGCAAACGCGTTCAACTGGGGATCGCGCACGGCAAAGAAGAAATAGTCGTAATTCGTTTCGCCGCGCACGCTGGGGCGCGCCGCCACGAGCGCGTTGCCGAAGGTATTCAGGTATTCGAGCAGAGGCGCGTCGTCGAGGTAGTCGCGGTCGCCGCGGATGCCGCGCATGATTTCCTCGCCGATCTTGCGCTCCATCGCCGGAGACAGATCTTCGCGCGACGTGTCGCCCAGGTTCGGCAGGTTCGGCGCCGGCGGCACGGCCGGCGGCGTCCAGCCGCCAGCCGGCTTGGCCGCTACATTGGCAGCAGGCGCGGACGTATAGGTTTGCGCCAGCGCACAAGGCGCCGCCAGCCATAATGCGGCCAGCATGGCTGCGCGCCGTGAGCCGCGCAGCCATGGCGCAGCGGCGTTTTCAACGATGATCGGAAGGGGAGTTTTTGAATTCACGGGTGCTATCATACCTTGTTCGCGGCGCCCATTCCCACGCGTCATGCCAGTGGCATGAGGTCGTGACCGGGCGTGCCGCGCTCCCCTTTTCTCACCTATTTTGACGCCATGACAACAGCAGACAAGCAAGCCCCCGCCGGGGAACTGACCCATTTCGACGCCGCGGGCCAGGCCCATATGGTCGATGTGGGCAGCAAGGAAGACACGCGCCGCAGCGCCGTGGCCGCCGGCACCATCCGCATGCAGCCCGCCACCCTGGCATTGATTATTTCCGGCAACGCCAAGAAAGGCGACGTGCTGGGCATCGCCCGCATCGCCGCCATCATGGGCGCCAAGCGCACGAGCGACCTGATTCCCCTGTGCCACCCGCTGGCCCTCACGCGCGTCACCGTCGATTTTGAAGTGGATGAAGCGGCCAACAGCGTGCACTGCCGCGCCCAGGTCGATACGACAGGAAAAACCGGCGTGGAAATGGAAGCGCTCACTTCCGTGCAGATCGGCTTGCTGACGATCTACGACATGTGCAAGGCCGTCGACCGGGGCATGGTCATGACGAATGTGCGCGTGCTGGAAAAGCATGGCGGCAAGTCGGGCGATTGGCACGCCGAGGTGTAATTATTTTGCCTGGCGCGCAAGATGGCCCTGGACGCGGCGCAAGTCGCGCAGCAGCCAGACGGCACTGGCCAGGCACAGCGCGATGATGGCCATGGACAGGGGCAAGTGGAATTGCTCCAACCCTGCCAGCGAAAAGCCGGCGTGGATCAGAAAGGTGCCCACGCCCAGCACGGCGCAGACACAAGCATACAGGGGCGCCCGCGCGGTGGCCAGCAGCACGTGCCGGTAACCGGCCAGCACCAAGGCAATCGCCGCCAGGTTAAACACGAGAAAACCCTGCACGCCGCCCGGCAGATAAAACATCTCCCACTCTTTCCAGTAGGCAGCGTCGATTTGATGCAAGATCAGGAACAACATGGTCCAGAAGTAGCTGCGCGGCATAAGATTTACATTCGTCAATATTGATCCCATTCTAAAGCCTGCACCGCGCACCGGCATGTGTCCATGGCACTTTCGATGCAAAAATGAATTTCATTGATATAAATGCTTTTTCATCAAGAAATCATGCATACTGCGAGTCGTCCATATCCAGATGAGCATCGCATGACAAGCAACAGACCCGCCGCGGAAAGCAAGCTCCAGGACTTCGAATTCGAGGCCATGAATCTGCAGGTGGGGGGACGCATCCAGTTCATCACGCACCGCACCATCAAACCCAGTCAGCATTTCTCGACCGTGATCGGCTATGTGAAAGACGAGTACCTGATCGTCAAGATTCCCATGGAAAACGGCGCGTCGATTGTCCTCAACGAAGGCGACAAGCTGACCATCCGCGTGTTTTCCGGTGTCACCGTCTGTTCGTTTTCCTGCAGCGTACTGCGCATCTTCGGCCGCCCGCTCAACTATGTGCACCTGAGCTTTCCCGACACCATCCAGGGCACCAGCCTGCGCACGGCCATGCGCGTCAAGGTGGACATTCCGGCGCAGCTGAGCTACCGCGACGTGGCGGCCGTGCCCGTGTTCATCGTCAACCTCAGCGTCTCGGGCGCGCTGATCGAGGCGCCCGGCATGCTCACGCCCGATGACGCAGGCGTGGCACTGAGTTTTACCCTGCTGGTACAGCCGAACAAGCATCAGATGCGCGTCAACACGCGCGCCCGCATCCAGAACGTGAGCGTGGGCAAGCCGTCGAGTGGCCACGCCGCCGGGGTAGCGGAAATCTATACGTACGGCGTGCAATTCATCGACCTGGAACCGACCCACTACACGCTGCTGCAAAACCTCACCTATGAAGCGCTGATCGCGGACCGGCAAAAAATCGTCTGATACCGGCGCGGCAGGCGCCGCTCACTGCGTCGCCGCCACCTTGGGAATATTCGTGCGGGTAATGGCCTCCTTGGCCGCCGCATTCGTCACGCTGGTGCTGTTGAACCAGCTCAGGCTGCTGGTGCCGAGCTGCAACTCCATGTTCACCGTCTGGCCGCCCAAGCCGCTGCCCAGGTCGCCCGCGAGGGTCAGTTCGATATCGCCCTTGTCGACCTTGGCGCTGGCCACTTCGCGCGTGGCGCTGAAAACGGGAATGGCGCTGGGCACGGCCGTGGTAGGCGTGCTGCAGGCGGCCGCTTCGCCGCCATTTTCCTGCACGCACAGGGCCACGGCAGTCTTCAGCGGCGCAGCCGCCGCCAGCACATTGCTGACCTTGGCCCGCATCGTATAGTCGCCGTACTGGGGAATGGCCACGGCCGCCAGGATACTGGCGATGGCCACCACGATCATCAGTTCTATCAGGGTAAAACCGCTTTGCGCGCGCATCGTATTCTCCCATTGTGCATTGCTCACCCCATGCATGGTGCAAGCGCCATGCCAGCGGCGCGCCCGGGCAGCGCCGGTACGCATGGAAAGAAAAGCGACACATTTGGGCGGGTTCGGACCAGCGCCGTCCGCCCAGGCCGGGAATTGGCCTGTCTTGCGGACAAAAAAAAAGGAGCCGAAGCTCCTTTTTTGTACTGCATGAACCAGGCTGAAAATTACAGCATGGCTTTCAGCAGACGCGCCATTTCCGACGGGTTTTTGGTCACGGTGATGCCGCAAGCTTCCATGATTTCCAGCTTGGCTTGTGCCGTATCGGCACCGCCCGAGATCAGCGCGCCGGCGTGGCCCATGCGCTTGCCTGGAGGAGCGGTTACGCCAGCGATGAAGCCAACGACCGGTTTTTTCATGTTGTCTTTGATCCAATAAGCCGCGTTGGCTTCGTCCGGACCACCGATTTCGCCGATCATGATGACCGCGTCGGTATCTGGATCGTCATTGAACATCTTCATGATGTCGATGTGCTTCAGACCGTTGATCGGGTCGCCGCCGATGCCGACTGCCGACGATTGGCCCAGGCCCAGTGCGGTCAATTGACCCACTGCTTCATAGGTCAGGGTGCCCGAACGCGATACGACGCCGATACGGCCTTTCTTGTGGATGTGGCCTGGCATGATGCCGATCTTGATTTCGTCTGGCGTGATCAAGCCTGGGCAGTTAGGGCCCAGCAGCAAGGTTTTGCTGTTGGCTTTAGCCATGCGGTCTTTCAGGGCCATCATGTCACGGACAGGAATGCCTTCGGTGATGCAAATGGCCAGATCCATTTCAGCTTCGACAGCTTCCCAGATCGCCGCTGCAGCGCCTGCTGGCGGTACGTAGATGACGGAAACGTTGGCGCCGGTTTCTTTTTTCGCTTCGGTCACGTTAGCGAAAATAGGAATGCCTTCGAAATCTTCGCCGGCTTTCTTCGGGTTCACGCCTGCCACGAAGGCAGCTTTGCCGTTCGCGTAGTCGCGGCAACCGCGGGTGTGGAACTGGCCGGTCTTGCCGGTGATCCCTTGGGTAACGACTTTGGTATCTTTATTGATCAGAATGGACATGTTGATTCCTTAATTAAGCTTGACCGGCAGCAGCGGCAACGACGCTCTTGGCTGCATCTTCCATGGTGTCGGCTGCGATGATAGGCAGACCGGAATCGGCCAGCATCTTTTTGCCCAGGTCTTCGTTGGTGCCCTTCATGCGCACGACCAGTGGCACGTTCAGCGAGACGGCTTTCACTGCGGCGATCACGCCTTCAGCGATCACGTCGCAACGCATGATGCCGCCGAAAATGTTCACCAGGATGGCTTTCAGGCCTGGGTTTTTCAGCATGATCTTGAACGCTTCGGTGACTTTTTCCGCCGTGGCGCCGCCGCCGACATCCAGGAAGTTGGCAGGCTCGCCGCCGAACAGCTTGATGGTGTCCATGGTGGCCATGGCCAGACCGGCGCCGTTCACCAGGCAACCGATGTTGCCGTCGAGCGAAATGTAGGCCAGGTCGAATTTCGACGCTTCGATTTCCGCTGGATCTTCTTCGTCCAGATCGCGCAGGGCGACGATTTCCGGATGACGGAACAGGGCGTTCGGGTCAAAGTTGAACTTGGCGTCCAGGGCGATGACTTTGCCGCTGCCGGTAACGATCAGCGGGTTGATCTCGGCCAGCGAGCAATCGGTTTCCCAGTACGCTTTGTACAGGCCTTGCAGGTTGACGCGGGCGTCGGCGATGGAGCCGGCAGGCACGCCGATCTTGGCGGCGATGTCGTCTGCCTGGGCATCGGTCAGGCCTGTGCCTGGATCGATGGTGACGTGATGGATCTTCTCTGGGTGGCTCTCGGCCACTTCTTCGATGTCCATGCCGCCTTCGGACGAAGCCATCAGGACGATTTTCTGGGTAACGCGGTCGGTGACCAGCGAAACGTACAGTTCTTGCTTGATGTCGGCGCCTTCTTCCACCAGCAGGCGGTTGACTTTCTGGCCTTCGGCGCTGGTCTGGTGCGTGATCAGCTGCATGCCCATGATCTGGTCAGCGTATTCCTTGACCTGTTCGATCGATTTCGCCACTTTCACGCCGCCGCCCTTGCCGCGGCCACCTGCGTGGATCTGCGCCTTGACAACCCATACCGGGCCGCCCAGGGTTTCCGCAGCCTTGACGGCTTCTTCGACGGACATGCACGGAATACCGCGTGGTACCGTCACTCCGTGCTGCCGGAGGATTTCTTTGGCTTGATACTCATGGATTTTCATGCTGGCTTCCCTTCTGATACTGATTTGTAAAAATACGGTTAGTGGTGCAAAAAAAACAGGAAAAACAGAGCGCCGGGGTCACGCTTTGGCTACCCAGCGCGGGTAATACTGTGCAACTGCCCCGCCATCGGTGCGCAGGGCGTGGCATTTGTCGAGTTGAAACGGCTTTTCATGCGACAAGTCAGCATTCTCACCGTCACGGGTCGACCAGACATCGCCGGCAAATGCCTGAACCGTCGCAGTCGGCAAGACTTGCGCCAGTTCGGTCAAATGGGTACAGCCAGCGATTCCCGCCAGGCGCTGTTTCAAGTCGCGGCGGAAATTCTTCAATAAATTCAAACCGATCAGCGCCCTGTAAGCGGGGCCGATGGTATCGCAAAAACCGGGATAGGGCACGGCATCGGAGACAGCTTCGGCCTCGACAATGGTCAGTTCGCGATCGACGGTAATGCGTAAGTGGAGGTCATGCAGAGGGGAGCCGGCGGGACGGGGGCCGGAGGCCAGGGTCGCGTCATAGCTTTTGATGTCGGTGATATGGGCGTCAATATCCCACAGGCCGTCGTCGCGCACATACGCTTGGACGTCGATAACGCGGGAGTGCCGTAGGGCGCGCCGGGATACGGGAGTTGACAGGGGCATAAGACCGATGCCGCTTGCGCGGCCATAATTTAGTAAGCAGCCATGTGCCTAAAGCACTCTGTTCGCAGCTTCTACGAACAGCAACCGCACCTGCGGCGCCGCAAAAACCCTAAAAGTGTAGCACACTGGGCGCCGGTTGCGCCGCAACATAATTTTTCATTGCTTCGATAAAAACATTTCAAAGCATAAAGAATTCACATGGAAATTGACGCTGTTATCACGTTCAGTGATGATAGATATGCCCTCCTTGCACGCCTGTCCTGCGCCAGCCGCCACACCCGTCTGGCATGGGCAAGCGCTGGTGGCGCTGGTCACGTGCAGCGCAACAATACGCCGCCAGCTTGACAGGACGATGACAGCGGAGTGCGCTTGCAAAAAAATATGCCATCAAGCGTGACGGGCCGGTCCTTGCCACACAGGCAAGGTGCGAACTGTTGCAGAAGGAACACAATGGAAGAGCCTGCGGCCGGGCGTTCGCGTGACCAGTCCGGGCGCCACCGGCGCGCGTCTAGTCGTCTTCGGGGTCCAGGCCCTTCAAGGCCGCCTGCACGGCGCGCTGGGAAAAGCCGCGCTGCATCAGGAAGCGCATCTGTTTGTTGCGCTGCTCGGCATCCTGCGCCACCTCGCCAAACTTGCGGCGCCATACTTCGCAGGCGCGCGCAACCTCCCCTTCGGCCAGGCCCGCCTTGAGCTCCTGCAGCGCCTCGCCGCCGATGCCATGGCTTTGCAGTTCGGCCATGATGCGGCTATTGCCGAAGCGGGCCGAGCGGCGGTGGATCAGCGACTCGGAAAAGCGCTCCTGCGACAGCCAGTTGGCTTGCTCCAGGCTGTCGAGCAAGGCTTCCACATCATCGCCCTCCTGCGCATGGCGCTGCAGCTTGCGCCGCAATTCCATGCGGCTGTGTTCACGCATCGACAAAAAGCGTAGCGCCCTGCCCTTCAGGCTTAGTTGTACTGCGGCCATACACCCACCTTGTCTTCCATTCCACGATCACATCACCCAAACACAATCGCCGCCCGGCGCAACAGCGCGGGACGGCGATCAGGGTCCTACCTTGCGGCAAGCCATGCGTAGGTCGGATTAGGCCCCTTGGGCCGTAATCCGACAACATTGTTGGCCTCTGTGCTGTTGTCGGATTACGCGCGGCTTTGCCGCGCTAATCCGACCTACTCTGCCTTGGCTTCCGCAGCCTTGGCAGCCTTGTCGGCGGCTTTGTCCGCTTTTTCCGGCTTTTCAGCAGCCAGCGGCGGCAGTTCGCGCACGCCCAGCGAAGCGCGGACCTTGTTTTCGATTTCGCGGGCCAACGCCGGACGCTCTTGCAGGAAGGCGCGGGCGTTGTCCTTGCCCTGACCGATGCGTTCGCCGTTGTAGCTGTACCACGAACCGGATTTTTCCACGATCTTGGCATCCGAGCCCAGATCCAGGATTTCGCCTTCGCGCGAGGTGCCTGCGCCGTACAGGATGTCGAAGTGCGCTTCCTTGAACGGTGGCGCGATCTTGTTCTTGACGACCTTGACCTTGGTTTCGTTGCCGATCACTTCATCGCCGGACTTGATCGAGCCGGTGCGGCGGATATCCAGGCGCACGGAGGCGTAGAATTTCAGCGCATTGCCGCCGGTGGTCGTTTCCGGGCTGCCGAACATCACGCCGATCTTCATGCGGATCTGGTTGATGAAGATGACCAGGGTATTGGTACGGTTGATGGAACCGGTCAGCTTGCGCAGGGCTTGCGACATCAGGCGCGCTTGCAAGCCTGGCAGCGAATCGCCCATGTCGCCTTCGATCTCGGCGCGTGGCGTCAGTGCGGCCACGGAGTCGATGACGACGAGGTCGACGCTGCCCGAACGCACGAGGGCGTCACAGATTTCCAGCGCCTGCTCGCCCGTGTCCGGTTGCGAGATCAGCAATTCGTGCAGGTTCACGCCCAGCTTTTGCGCGTAGCCGACGTCGAGCGCGTGCTCGGCATCGATAAAGGCGCACGTGCCGCCCAGTTTTTGCATTTCGGCGATGGTTTGCAGGGTCAGGGTGGTTTTACCCGACGATTCCGGACCGTAGATTTCCACCACGCGGCCGCGCGGCAAGCCACCCACGCCCAGCGCGATATCGAGGCCGAGCGAACCGGTCGACACGACTTGCACTTCTTCGATCGGTGCGCTGGCATCCATGCGCATGACCGAACCTTTGCCAAACTGCTTCTCGATCTGCGCCAGTGCGGCGGCGAGCGCCTTGGCTTTTTCCGATGCGGGTACTACAGCTTTTTTATCGTCCATATGTTCTTTCAGCCGTTCTACAGGTGCGGATTCAGGGTGAATCCTGCAGCCTGCGATAGCGCCAGTGGGTTAAATTCTTTACACAGACAGTACTGTATAAAAAAACAGTGATCAATGCAAGCGGAACGTGGATTTGTTTTGAAACAGATCAATACAACCGCGGATTTTCATAAAAATTCGCCACCTTGCGGAAAATGAAACACAATACAAGCTTCTACCGCCGCAAAGCATAGGAAGTGCACCATGCGTATTTTACTTGCCGAAGATGACAGCGTGCTGGCCGACGGCCTGACCCGCTCGCTGCGCCAGTCCGGTTATGCGATCGACTACGTCAAGACGGGCCAGGAGGCCGACACGGCCCTGTCCACCCAGGAATTCGACTTGCTGATCCTCGACCTGGGCCTGCCCAAAATGTCCGGCCTGGAAGTGCTGCGCCGCCTGCGCGCGCGCGCCTCGCTGCTGCCGGTGCTGATCCTGACGGCCGCCGATTCCATCGAGCAACGCGTGAATGGCCTCGACCTCGGTGCCGATGATTATATGGCCAAGCCGTTCGCCTTGTCGGAACTGGAGGCAAGAGTGCGCGCCCTGACGCGCCGCGGCGCCGGCGGCGGCGCCACCATCATCAAGCACGGCCCCCTCAGCTACGACCAGGTGGGGCGCAGCGCCTACATCAACGACCAGATGCTCGACCTGTCGGCGCGCGAACTGGGCTTGCTGGAAATCCTGCTGGGCCGCACCGGCCGCCTCGTCTCGAAAGAGCAGCTGGTCGACCACCTGTGCGAATGGGGCGAGGAAGTGTCGAACAACGCCATCGAAGTGTATGTGCACCGCTTGCGCAAGAAAATCGAGGTGGGTGGCGTGCGCATCGCCACCGTGCGCGGCCTCGGCTATTGCCTGGAAAAATACTCGGAAGCGGCGCGCCTGAACGCCGAAGCGGGCGAGTCGGCAAGCCCGGCCAGCGGACCCGCCAGCAAGTGAAGGCGCGCGAGGCGCCAGCGGACGAGCCGGACGACGACGACTGGTTCGAACCGCCCACCACGGAGCAGGACGACACGATCGAGCATTCGCTGTTCGGCGAAATCCTCGACTGGATGCTGGCGCCCCTGCTGCTGCTGTGGCCGATGAGCATCGCCATCACCTATCTGGTGGCCAAGAGCATCGCCAATCAACCATTCGACCATGCGCTGGAAGACAGCGTGACGGTGCTCACGCAGCAGGTCAAGCAGGCCGATGGCGCCATGCTGCGCCGCGCGCCGGACAAGAACAGCAGCAATAATAACGGCCGCGACTTGCTGCGCGGCGACGATGTCGACACCCTGTATTACCTGGTGGTGGGCCCGCGCGGCGAATACCTGGCCGGCGACCGCGATTTGCCGCCGCCGCAGGACGCCGACAAATACCGCAGCGGCATGGTGCTGTTCCGCAACGACACCATGCACGGCACGCCCGTGCGCGTGGCGTTCAGCTATCTCGATATTCCTTCCAGCAACGACGATGAGCAAAGCCGCGCGCTGGTGCAAGTCGCCGAGACGCTGGAAAAACGCGCCCAGCTGGCCAACGAAATCATCAAGGGCGTGATTTTGCCGCAGTTCATCATCCTGCCCGTGATCCTGGCCCTCGTCTGGTTTGCCCTGGCGCGCGGCCTGTCGCCGCTGGCGCAATTGCAGGAGCGCATACGCGCGCGGCCGCCCGACGATTTGAGTCCAATCGAATCGGGCCAGGTGCCCGAGGAAATCACGCCGCTGGTCGGTTCGCTCAACGAGATGCTCTCGCGGCTGTCGCTGTCGATCGACATGCAGAAACGCTTCATCGCCGATGCCGCGCACCAGATGAAAACGCCACTGGCCGGCATGCGCATGCAATCGGAACTGGCCCTGCGCCAGACCGACCACGACGAGATTCACCGCTCGCTGCTGCAGCTGGCGAAAAGTTCGGAAGCGGCCACGCGCCTCGTCAACCAGTTGCTGGCCCTGGCGCGCGCGGAAAACCAGCCGCAGGCGGGCACGGCGTTCGAACCGATCGAACTGAGCGAACTGGCGCGCGGCGTGGTGCAGGACTGGGTACAAGCCTCGTTTGCCCAGCATATCGACCTGGGCTTCGAACAGCCCGCGTATTCGATCATGATTTCCGGCAATCCCATAATGCTGCGCGAGCTGCTGAGCAATCTGATCGACAACGCCCTGCGCTACACGCCGTCCGGTGGCAGCGTCACGGTGCGCGTGCGCAGCACCCTGGAACTGGCCATCCTGGAGGTGGAAGATACGGGGCCAGGCATTGCGCCGGCCGAGCGGGCGCACGTGTTCGAACGCTTTTACCGCATTCTCGGCAGCAATGTCGATGGTAGCGGCCTGGGCCTGGCCATCGTCCGCGAAATTGCCCAGCAGCACGGCGCCGAAGTCGATATTTTTAACAATCCGCGCGCGCAGTCGCCGAAGCTGCCGGGCACCCTGCTGCGCCTGAGCATCGCCCTGCTGTTGCCGGACGCGCCAGAAGAGGATGACATCACGTATGGATAAGCCGAGCCCACCCGTTGCCTCGGCGCGGCCCGCGCGCGCGCCCAGCCCCGAGCTGCAGGCGCGCCGCGATATGCACTGGCGCAAGACGCGGCGCCTGACGGCCATCCTGCTGCTGGTCTGGCTGCTGACGG
The DNA here is from genome assembly GCF_020858035.1 of Janthinobacterium sp. EB271-G4-3-2. NCBI lineage: Bacteria > Pseudomonadati > Pseudomonadota > Betaproteobacteria > Burkholderiales > Oxalobacteraceae > Janthinobacterium > Janthinobacterium sp. EB271-G4-3-2. The sequence goes on from NZ_JACYMG010000011.1 coordinate 162,118, forward strand.
GCTTCCTGACCGTGTTCTATGCGCGCGAACTGTTGCACCTGAACCTGTTCGGCTGGCCCCTGCCCTTCTATATGGCGGCCCAGGGCGCCTCGCTCGTGTACCTGGCCATCATCGCCGTCTATGCCTGGCGCATGCGGCGCCTCGACCGCGACTTTCATGCCGAGGAGCACGCATGAGCGGCCAGCGCAGCTTCTTTGCCCGGCTGAGCCGCTACTACCTGCTGTTTACGGCCGGTTTCGCCGCCTTCCTGCTGGCCCTGTCCGTGCTGGAACAGGAAGGCATGCCGCGCGCGTGGATCGGCTACCTGTTCATGCTCGTCACCATCACCCTGTACGCCACCATCGGCGTCATCAGCCGCACCTCGAACGTCACCGAATACTATGTGGCGGGGCGCCGGGTGCCAGCCATGTTCAACGGCATGGCCACGGCCGCCGACTGGATCTCGGCGGCCAGCTTCATCAGCCTGGCCGGCGGCCTGTACCTGAACGGCTTCGACGGCCTGGCCTTCATCATGGGCTGGACGGGCGGCTATTGCCTGGTGGCGCTATTGATCGCGCCCTACCTGCGCAAATTCAGCCAGTACACGATTCCCGATTTCCTCGCCGCCCGCTACGGCAGCGGTACCGACAAACGGGGCGCCAGCGTGCGCGTGGTGGCCGTGGCCGCCACCATCATCGTGTCGTTTACGTATGTGGTGGCGCAGATCTACGCCGTCGGCCTGATCGCCTCGCGCTTCACAGGCGTGGATTTTTCCGTCGGCATCTTCCTGGGCCTGGCCAGCATTCTCGTCTGCTCCTTTCTGGGCGGCATGCGCGCCATCACCTGGACGCAGGTGGCGCAGTACATCATCATCCTCGTCGCCTTTCTGATTCCCGCCATGTGGCTGTCTGTCAAGCATGCGGACAATCCCGTGCCGCAGATCGCCTACGGCAAGGTGCTGACGCAACTGAGCGCGCGCGAACACGTGCTGGAAGCGGACCCGAAAGAAAACGAAGTGCGCGCCATCTTCCGCCAGCGCGCGCAAAGCTACCAGGCGCGCATCGACGGCTTGCCCGGTTCCTGGGAACAAGGCCGCCTGTCGGCCCAGCGCCAGCTCGATAGTTTGCGCCAGCGCAATACCTCGCTGTTCGACATCCGCAACGCGGAGCGCTACCTGATCGCCTATCCGAAAAGTCCGGACGAGGCGCGCGTGCTGTGGCAGGCAGCGCAGGCGCAGAACCAGAAACGCGCCGAGCCGATCATTCCGCACGCGCAGCCATTTCCCGCCGCGGACCGGCAGCAATCCGACATCAAGCGCAACAATTTCCTGGCCCTCGTGTTTTGCATGATGCTGGGCACGGCCGCCCTGCCGCATATCCTCATGCGATCGTACACCACGCCCTCCGTGCACGAAACGCGCGTCTCCGTGTTCTGGACCCTGTTCTTCATCTTGTTGATCTATCTCACGATTCCCGCGCTGGCCGTGCTGGTCAAGTACGATATTTATTCGGCGCTCGTGGGCACGCAATACGCGAACCTGCCCACGTGGGTGTCGTACTGGGCCAATGTGGACAAGCTCAGTCCCCTGATCAGCATCGTCGACGTCAACCGCGACGGCATCGTGCAACTGGCGGAAATTTCCATCGACGCCGACGTGCTGGTGCTGGCCACGCCCGAGATCGCCGGCCTGCCCTACGTGATTTCCGGCCTGGTGGCGGCAGGCGGCCTGGCCGCCGCCCTGTCGACGGCCGATGGCTTGCTGCTGGCCATCTCGAATGCCCTGTCGCACGACATCTATTACAAGGTGGTCGATCCCAGCGCCTCGACGCAAAAGCGCGTGACGATTTCAAAATTGCTGCTGCTGGCCGTGGCCTTCATCGCCGCCTATGCGGCCTCGCAAAAGCCGGCCGACATTTTGTCGCTGGTGGGCGTGGCCTTTTCCCTGGCCGCCTCGACCCTGTTCCCGCCGCTGGTGCTGGGCGTGTTCTGGCAACGCGCCAACTACCAGGGCGCGCTGGCCGGCATGCTGACGGGCTTTGGCGTATGCCTGTATTACATGCTGCACACGAGCACCATGCTGGGCGGCAATGCCAGTGGCCAATGGTTCCATATCGCGCCCATCTCCGCCGGCATCTTCGGCGTGCCGGCCGGCCTGGCCGCCGCCATCCTCGTCAGCTGGCTGACGCCGGCGCCGGGACGCCGCAGCACGGGGCTGGTCGAGCACATCCGGGCGCCGGAATGAATAGGCAGGCAGGCCCGCCAGATCAATTCCCCTTGCGGCATAGGGAAAAGACAGCGCGGCGCTAAAAAAGGAGTAGGCTGGAAGGCCGTTCCATTTACGAGGAGATCCCATGCCGTCTGGAAAAATTCTTGTTGCCCAGGGAGGCGGTCCCACCGCCGTCATCAACCAGTCGCTGGTGGGCGTGGTGCTCGAATCGCGGCGTTTCCAGCATGTCACGCGCGTGTACGGCGCGCTGCACGGCGTGCGCGGCATCGTCAATGAAGAATTCGTCGATCTGACGCAGGAAACCAGCCACAACCTGGAACTGGTGGCCGCCACGCCGTCGTCGGCACTCGGCTCCACGCGCGACAAGCCCGACATCGCCTACTGCCAGCAAATCTTCGAAGTGCTGCGCGCGCACGAGATCGAACATTTCTTTTATATCGGCGGCAATGACTCGTCCGACACGGTGCGCATCGTCAGCGAGGAAGCGCACAAGGCCGGCTATCCGCTGCGCTGCATCCACATCCCGAAAACCATCGACAACGACCTGGTGGGCAGCGACCACACGCCAGGTTTCCCCTCGGCCGCGCGCTTCGTCGCGCAAGCATTCGCCGGCGCCAACCTCGACAACGCAGCCTTGCCCGGCGTCTACGTGGGCGTGGTGATGGGCCGCCACGCGGGCTTTTTGACGGCCGCCTCGGCGCTGGGCAAGAAGTTCCCCGACGACGGCCCGCACCTGATCTATCTGCCCGAGCGCGTCTTCGTGCTGGAACAGTTCCTTGCCGACGTGAAGGCGACCTATGAAAAATACGGCCGCTGCGTGATCGCCGTCTCGGAAGGCATCCACGACGCCTCGGGCGAACCGATCGCCAGCCTGCTCGCCAAGGAAGTCGAACGCGATGCGCACGGCAATGTGCAATTGTCGGGCACGGGCGCGCTGGCCGACCTGCTGTGCGACGAAATCAAGGCCAAGCTCGGCATCAAGCGCGTGCGCGGCGATACCTTCGGCTATCTGCAGCGCTCCTTCATCGGCTGCGTCTCTGATGTAGATCAACGCGAGGCCCGCGAAGTGGGCGAAAAAGCCGTACAGTTCGCCATGTGGGGCGACCGCGACGGTTCCGTGGCCATCAAGCGCACGGGCTTTTATTCCGTCGATTACGAGTTGCTGCCATTGACGGAAGTGGCGGGCAAGACGCGCACCATGGAAGACGAATTCATCAGCGCCAGCGGCACGGACGTGACCGATGCTTTCCGGTTATATCTGCGCCCGCTGCTGGGCTCGGGCATGCCCGATGCCTTCCGCCTGCGGGCGGCCAAGGTGGCGAAAGTATTGAAACCCTAGCTGTTTTCCGCCAGCAACAGCGGCCGTAGTTTCACGGCCGCCTCCTTGAGCTGCGGCACGTGCTGCATCAGTTGCTCCACGGATTTGCGCGCCACGGGGGCGTGGCAGGCCACGGCCGCCACGATGCGTCCGTCGGCCGCGCAGATAGGCACGGCCACGGCCACCATGCCGTGCACGAATTCCTCGTCGTCGATGCCGATGCCCAGCCGGGCGATGCGCACGATTTCGCGCTCGAGCAATACTGGGTCGGTAATGCTTTTCGGCGTGCGCGCTTGCAGGGTCAGCATGGCCAGCAATTCGCGCCGCTCCAGCAAACTCATATGCGCAAGGAATAATTTTCCGCTCGCCGTGCAATGCATGGGCGCCCGCGTGCCCAGCACCAGGTGCAGGCGCAGCGGTTCCTGCGTTTCCACGCGGTCCACATACACGATCGCATTGCCCTCGGGAATGGCCAGGTTGCACGTCTCTCCCGTGACCGCCACCAGGCTGCCCAGGATGCTGCGGCTCACGCGGATCAGGGCATTGTTGCGCAGGGTCGCCAGCGCCAGGTTGGTCGACGCGGCACCGGGCACATAGCCGCGCCCCACGGGCGTGCGCAGCACATAGCCGTGCTGTTCCAGGGTATCGAGCAGGCGCATCATGCTGGCCTTGGGCACCTGCATGCGCGCGGCCAGCTGCGACAGGGTCAGGGGCTGGCTGGCGCTGGCCAGGTGCTCGATCAGGCGCAGCACGCGCAAGCCCCGCGCCTCGTCGCCATGACTCGCCGTTGTGCCGGTCTCCACTTGAGCACCTTCTTCGGCCTCGCCCGGCCGTTTTTGAAACGCATCATGCATGTTCTGTTTCACCTCTCGCGTATGCGGTGGTTTCCGCTTGTCCCGATGCCGCACGTCTTTTATAAATGGAACCAAACGTTCCAAAAATAACCAATAAAGACCAGTGTATCGCAAAAAACGCCCGCCGAGGCGATGCGATACCGCAACGCAGGAGACAAAAGCAATGTTGCAAACACACTACGATTACATCGTTGTCGGCGCCGGTTCCGCCGGCTGCGTGCTGGCCAACCGCCTGTCGCACGACAGCAACAATCAGGTATTGCTGCTGGAAGCGGGCGGCAAGGACAACAATCCCTGGATACACGTGCCGGTCGGCTATTTCAAGACCATGCACGATCCCAAGCTCGACTGGTGCTACCGCACGGAAGCGGACGCCGGCATCGCCGGGCGCCAGTTGCAATGGCCGCGCGGCAAGGTACTGGGCGGCTCCAGCTCGCTCAACGGCTTGCTGTACGTGCGGGGCCAGAAGGAAGATTACGACCGCTGGGCCGAGCTCGGCAATGCAGGCTGGAGCTATGCCGAAGTGCTGCCCTATTTCAAGAAATCGGAAGACCAGGAACGCGGTGCCAGCGATTACCACGGCGTGGGCGGCCCGTTAAAAGTGTCGGACCTGCGGCTGCGCCGTCCCATCGCCGAACATTTCATTGCCGGCGCCACGGAAAGCGGCATCCCCTTCAATGCCGATTACAACGGCGCCACCCAAGAAGGCGTCGGCTACTTCCAGCAGACGGCCAGCAAGGGCTTGCGCTGGAGCACGGCGAAAGCCTTCCTTCGGCCGGCCCGCAAGCGCGCCAACCTGCGCGTGGAAGTGCGCGCACAAATCACGCGCGTGCTGTTCGAGGGCAAGCGCGCCGTCGGCATCGAGTTCCGGCAGGATGGCCAGCTGCGCCAGGCGCGCGCCAGCGGCGAAGTGATTTTATGCGCGGGCGCCATCGGCTCGCCGCAAATCCTGCAATGCTCGGGCGTGGGACCGCGCGCCCTGCTCGATGAAGTGGGCGTGCCGCTCGTGCACGATTTGCCCGGCGTGGGACAGAATTTGCAAGACCATCTGCAAATCCGCCTCGTCTTCAAGACGCGCCTGAAAACCCTGAACGATGAAGTCAACAGCCTGTGGGGCAAGCTGTGGGTGGGCATGCAATATGTGTTTTCCCGCTCGGGACCCTTGACCCTGGCGGCCAGCCAGGTGACGGTGTTTACCAAGTCGTCGCCCGAAGTGGAACGGCCCGACATCCAGTTCCACATGCAGCCCTTGAGCGCCGACAAGCCGGGCGAAGGCGCGCATCCGTTTTCCGCTTTCACGTCGTCCGTGTGCCAGCTGCGCCCGCACAGCCGCGGCCACGTGTCGATCAAGTCCGCCGATCCACTCGCTTATCCTGGCATCTACCCGAATTATTTGTCCGACCCGCGCGACCAGCAGACGGCGGTTGCCGCCCTGCGCGTGGCCCGAAAAATCGCCGCCGCGCCGTCGCTGGCGCCGCACATCATTTCAGAGTTCGTGCCCGGCCCGCAGTTCGAGACGGATGCGCAGCTGCTGGATGCGGCGCGGCGTTTCAGCCAGTCGATCTACCACCCGAGCGGTACCTGCAAGATGGGGCATGACGCGATGGCCGTCGTCGACGACCGCCTGCGCGTGCACGGCATGCAGAACCTGCGCGTGGTCGACGCGTCGATCATGCCGGAAATCGTCTCGGGCAATACGAACGCGCCCACCATCATGATCGCCGAAAAAGCGGCCGACATGATTTTGGCGGACGCCGTGCGCCTGCCCAAGGCTGCCTAAGCAGCTCCCCATTCCACCTCACCCAGGAGGATGCCAGCGGCAGGCAGACGGCCCCGCCCCATGTAAAGGCGACAAGCCAAACATCAAACACATAATCGATATCGATTGGAGACTAGATATTATGGACAACAATACGAACCATCCGAAAAAGGCCAAAGAGCTACGGAAAGTCGTGATGGCCAGCGTGATCGGCGCCACCATCGAATGGTATGACTTCTTTTTATACGGCGTCGTGGCCGGCATCGTGTTCAGCAAGCTGTATTTCCCGGGCGGCGATCCGCTCGTCTCGACCATGCTGGCTTACGGCACCTTCGCCGTGGGCTTTCTGTCGCGCCCCATCGGCGGCGTGATCTTCGGCCACTTCGGCGACAAGATCGGCCGCAAGAGCATGCTGGTGATGACCCTGATGATCATGGGCATCTCCACCTTCCTGATCGGCGTGCTGCCGACGTATGACCATATCGGCTACTGGGCTCCGGGCCTGCTGCTGTTCCTGCGCGTGCTGCAAGGCATCGGACTCGGTGGCGAATGGGGCGGCGCCGTGCTGATGGCGTATGAATATGCGCCCCCCAAAGAGCGCGGCTTCTACGCCAGCCTGCCGCAGATCGGCCTGGCCATCGGCCTGTGCCTCGCGTCCGGCGTGGTGGCGATCCTGTCGTACACCTTGACGGATACGCAATTCCTTTCGTGGGGCTGGCGCATAGCCTTCATCCTGTCGGCGGCCCTCGTCTTCATCGGCATGTGGATACGTTTGAACGTGATGGAAACGCCTGAGTTCCAGGCCGTCAAGGAAAAGAACGCGGAGACGCAGATTCCGTTTTTCGACCTGCTGAAGCGCTATCCGGGCAATGTATTAAAAGGCATGGGCGCGCGCTATATCGACGGCGTGTTCTTCAATATCTTCGGCGTGTTTTCCATCACCTATCTGACCAACACCATCAAGATCGACCGCACGGAAGCGCTGATGGGCGTGATGGCGTCGGCCGTCGTGATGTGCTTCTGCATCCCGTTTTTCGGCCGCCTGTCGGACCGCATCGGCCGCACCAAGGTCTTTTTCTGGGGCTCCTTGATCACGGGCGTGTCGTCGATTCCCGCCTTCTGGATCATGCTCAACCACGCCGACAGTCCGCTGCTGCTGTGGTGTTCCGTGATCATTCCGCTGGGCGTGCTGTATTCGGCCGTGTACGGCCCGGAAGCGGCCCTGTTCTGCGACCTGTTCGACGCCAAGGTGCGCTACACGGGCATCTCCTTCGTGTACCAGTTCTCGGGCATCTTCGCCAGCGGCCTGACGCCCATCATCGCCACCTACCTGCTGAAAACGGGCAATGGCGAGCCGTGGCACATCGTCGGCTACATCCTGTTCGCCTCCCTCGTCTCGGCCGTCAGCGTGGCCATGATCGGCAAGGGCGGCTCGCAGCCCGATGGCCGCATGAAGACGGCGCACGCGCGGTAAGACATCCGGGCGTAAAAAAAGGCAGGCCTCTTGCGAGCGCCTGCCTTGTTTGTTCAAGCTACAGCTTAGATAACAATGGTCTGATGCTCGTCGCCCACGCGGGCGCGGATGGTGCCGATGCGCGAGACGGTTTCGCCGGCCGCTTGCAATTGGGCGATGGCGGCGTCCGCGTTCTCTTGCGAGACGATGACGGTCATGCCGATGCCGCAGTTGAAGACGCGGTGCATTTCGGCGTCAGCCACGCCGCCGTGCTGTTGCAGCCACGTGAACAGCGGTGGCATGGTCCACGATTTCGAATCCAGTTCGGCCACCAGGCCAGGCTGCAGCACACGCGGGATGTTTTCCACCAGGCCGCCGCCGGTGATGTGCACCATGCCCTTGACTTCCATGGCATCCATCAGCGCCAGCAGCGGCTTGACGTAGATGCGCGTCGGCTGCATCAGCACGTCGGCCAGTTTACGGCCATGGAAGTCGCCTTCCAGGTCGGGTTTCGCCACTTCGATGATCTTGCGCACCAGCGAGTAACCGTTCGAGTGCACGCCCGACGAGGCCAGGCCCAGCACCACGTCGCCCGGGGCGATCTTGGTGCCGTCGATGATTTTCGATTTTTCCACGGCGCCGACGGCAAAACCTGCCAGATCGTATTCGCCGGCCGGGTACATGCTAGGCATTTCCGCCGTTTCGCCGCCGATCAGCGCGCAACCAGCTTGTTCGCAACCCTGGGCGATGCCCTTGATGACGTCGGTGGCAATCGCCACGTCCAGCTTGCCGCAAGCGAAGTAGTCGAGGAAGAACAGCGGCTCGGCGCCTTGCACCAGGATATCGTTGACGCTCATGGCGACGAGGTCGATGCCGACCGTGTCATGGCGGTTCAGTTCGAACGCCAGGCGCAATTTGGTGCCCACGCCGTCGGTACCCGAGACCAGCACCGGTTCCTTGTACTTCTTGCTGATTTCAAACATGGCGCCAAAACCGCCCAGGCCGCCCATCACGCCTTCGCGCAGGGTGCGCTTGGCAAACGGCTTGATTGCTTCGACTAAAGCGTCGCCTGCGTCGATATCGACGCCAGCGTCACGGTAGGAAAGGGAAACATTAGAAGTCTGGTTCATGGTGTGGTGGCAGCGGAGGCGGTAAAATAGAAGGCGGATACCCGCCGGCACGCGCGCGCAAGCATGTTTTTCAACATCGTGCGGCAGGGCGCCAGCGGGTGAATTCGGTCGATCAAGTCGCTATTTTATCAAACTGCCCCGCTATTTCGTAATTAACTGCCTTTTTTTAACGCAACAGTACAAACTACATGCCATTCGCCATCACCGCCGAACAGAAGCAAACAGCATTTTGGATCGCGGTCTGGCTGGCATTTTTGCTGCTGCTCGTCAGCCTCGGCCCCATCCTGACGCCCTTCCTGGCCGCCGCCATCCTCGCCTACGTGCTCAATCCCGGCGTCGACCGCTTGCAGCGCCTCCATTACAAGCGCTTTTACGTGCCCCGTCCGCTGGCCGTGCTGGTCGTCGTAGTGTTGTTTTTCCTCGCCATTACGGCGCTGGTGCTGATCGTCGTGCCCGTGTTGCAGAAGGAAATCCCGCTGCTGCAGGCGCAAATCCCGCAATTCCTCAGCAAGGCGAACGAGTTCCTGGCGCCGAAACTGCGCGACCTCGGTATCCGCGTGCGCCTGGACGGCACGGGCATCAAGCGCATGCTGAGCCAGCAGATGGCCACCAGCGGCGATGAAATCTGGAGCACCGTGCTCGCCTCGGCCCGCATCGGCGGCACGGCCGTGCTGGGCTGGCTGGCCACCGTGGTCTTGATTCCCGTGGTGCTGTTCTACCTGTTGCTGGACTGGCATCCGATGCTGGCGCGCATCGCCGCCGCCGTGCCGCGCCGCTGGGTCGGCCGCACGGTGGGCATGGCGCAGGAAGTCGACACCCTGCTGGCGCAATACCTGCGCGGCCAGTTGCTTGTCATGCTGGTGCTGGCCACGTATTACTCGGTGGCACTGGCCATCGCCGGTTTTGAAGTGGCATTGCCTGTGGGCATCATCACGGGCTTGCTGGTGTTTATCCCCTACCTGGGCTTCGGCCTGGGCCTGATGCTGGCGCTGATCGCCGCCCTGCTGCAGTTTGCCGACTGGAGCGGCGTCATCGCCGTGGCCGTCATCTACGGCTGCGGCCAGGTCATCGAAGGCTTTTTCCTCACGCCGCGCCTGGTGGGCGAGCGCATCGGTTTAAATCCACTGGCCGTGATCTTCGCCTTATTGGCTTTCGGACAATTGTTCGGTTTCGTCGGCGTTTTGCTCGCTTTACCCGCTTCTGCCGTCCTGATGGTCGCTTTTAAGCATCTAAGACGCCACTACCTCTCCAGCAGCTTCTATAATACCTAGTAAAAGCGGATATCATATCAACCTAGCAATACCACGATGCACATGCAGTAATGAAAAACAGGACAAGGCGTACGCCATGAAACAACTGGTGCTCGATTTAGGCACAGACCAGGCGCACAGCCTCGATACCTTCGAGGTGGGACAAAATGCCGAAGTGGCGCAGCTGATGCGCCAGTTCGCCGCGCGCACGTCGCGCGAACATTTTGCCTACTTGTGGGGCGAACTGGCCGCCGGCAAGAGCCACCTGCTCAAGGCCCTGGCCAGCACCGAGCGCGCGCGCTACATTTCGCCATTCTCGATCGAGTCCGAATTCGTGTATTCGCCTGACGTCGACCTGTACCTGCTCGACGACTGCGAAAAGCTGTCGCCGCTGGCGCAGATCGACGCCTTTGCCCTGTTCAATGAAATCCGCGCCAACAAGGCGTTCATGGTGTGCAGCGGCGCCGTGCCGCCCGCCGTGCTGCCCGTGCGCGAAGACTTGCGCACCCGCATGGGCTGGGGCCTGATCTACCAGATCCACGGCTTGACGGACGATGAAAAAATCGCCGCCCTGACCCAGGCGGCCACCACCCGCGGCTTGACCTTGTCGCCCGGCGTGTTACCCTATCTGCTGTCCCATTTCCGGCGCGACATGCGTTCGCTGTCGACGATGCTGGACTCTCTCGACCTCTACTCCCTGGAAACCCAACGCCCGATCACCTTGCCATTGTTGCGCGAGTTGCTGCAGGCGGAAGCGAAAGAATGATGAATCTGGCCCTGTTTGACCTCGACCACACCCTGCTGCCCATCGACTCGGATCACGAGTGGGGCGAATTCCTGGTACGCATCGGTGCCGTGGACGCCGCCGAATTCACCCGCCGCAACGACGAATTTTTCGCGCAATACCAGGCCGGCACGCTCGATCCGGTGGAATACCTGGAATTCTCGCTCGGCACGCTGGCGCAATTCCCGCGCGAGCGCCTGGAAGCGCTGCACCGGCAATTCATGGCCGAAGTGGTCATGCCGGTCATCCGCCCGGAAGTCGTGGCCCTGCTGAAACAGCACCAGGACGCGGGCGACCTGCTGGCCATCGTCACGGCCACCAACCATTTCATCACCAAACCCATCGCCGATGCGCTGGGCGTCGAGCATCTGCTGGCCGCCATGCCCGAATATGACACTCAGGGCAATGTCACGGGCAAGCTGGTAGGCACGCCGACCCTGGGCGCGGGCAAGCTGACCCACACCTACGCCTGGCTGGAAAAGATGGGCAAGGAACTGGGGCAGTTCGAGCGCAGCTATTTTTACAGCGATTCGCACAACGACATTCCCCTGCTGTCGGTCGTGACCCACCCTGTCGCGACCAACCCCAACACCGCTTTGAGCGCACACGCATCCCTCCACGGCTGGCCATCACTCCACTTATTCAATGATTAAAAAATTCATCCGCAAGATCCTCGGCGTTAAAAAAGAGGCAGCGCGCGACACCACGGCACCCATCGTGCTCGGTCCTGCGCAACACGGAATCGACCCGAAACTGGTGTCGTCGAATGCCATCCGCGTCACCAGCAGCCTGCAGGAAGCGGGCTTCGAGGCCTTTGTCGTCGGCGGCGCCGTGCGCGACCTGCTGCTGGGCGTCAAACCGAAAGACTTCGACATCGCCACCAACGCCACGCCGGAACAGGTCAAGCGTTTGTTCCGCCGCGCCTTCATCATCGGCAAGCGCTTCCAGATCGTGCACGTGATGTTCGGCCAGGATTTGCTGGAAGTGACGACCTTCCGCGGCGCCGGCGCCGACTCCGCGCCCAAGGATGAACATGGCCGCGTCCTGCGCGACAACACCTTCGGTCTGCAGCACGAAGACGCGCTGCGCCGCGACTTCACCATCAACGCCATGTACTACAACCCGGCCACGCAGGAAGTGCTCGATTACCACGGCGGCGTGGAAGACATCCGCGCCAAGACCTTGCGCATGATCGGCAAGCCGGAAGAGCGCTACCGCGAAGACCCCGTGCGCATGCTGCGCGTCGTGCGCTTTGCCGCCAAGCTGAAATTCACCATCGAGCCGCACACGGCCGCGCCGATTCCCGTCATGGCGCCGCTGATCAACAACGTGCCGGCGCCGCGCGTGTTCGACGAAATGCTCAAACTCCTGATGAGCGGCCACGCGCTGGCCTGCCTGCAGCAGCTGCGCAAGGAAGGCTTGCATCACGGCCTGCTGCCGCTGCTCGACGTGGTGCTGGAACAGCCGCTGGGCGCGAAATTCGTCACCCTGGCGCTGGACGCCACGGACCAGCGCATCGCCGCCGGCAAGACCGTCTCGCCGGGCTTCTTGTTTGCCTCGCTGCTGTGGCACCAGGTGCTGGAAAAATGGACGGCCTACCGCGCCGCCGGCGAGTCGACGATCCCCGCGCTGCACCTGGCGGCCGACGACGTGCTCGACTCGCAAACGGAAAAACTGGCCTTGCAGCGCAAGATCGGTTCCGACATGCGCGACATCTGGTCGATGCAGCCGCGCTTTGAGCGCCGCGTCGGCAAGGCGCCGTACAAACTGCTTGAGCACCTGCGCTTCCGCGCCGGCTACGACTTCCTGCTGCTGCGCTGCGCCTCGGGCGAGATCGACGTGGACATCGGCGAATGGTGGACGGCCTTCTATGAAGGCGACGAGGAAACGCGCGAAGCGCTGCTCGTCAGCGCCAATGCCGCGCCGGGCGCCGTCAAGAAGAAGCGCCCGCCACGCCGCAGCACGCGCAGCAAGACCAGCACGGGCGGCGGCTCGACCACCGGCAGCACCAGCGGCGAATGACGGTCACCGCCTACATCGGCATCGGGGCCAACCTGGGCGACGCGCGCGCGAATGTGCAGGATGCGATCGCGCGTCTGGCGCGCCTGCCTGGCGCATCCCTCGTTGACGCCTCGGCCAGCTACCGCACGGCGCCCATCGATTCGAGCGGCGACGACTACATCAACGCCGTGGCGCGCATCACGACCGCCCTGCCGGCGGAGGAACTGCTGCTGGCGCTGCACGCCATCGAGGCGGCGCACGGACGCGAGCGGCCTTACCGCAACGCGCCGCGCACCCTGGACCTGGACTTGCTGCTGTACGGCGACGAGCAGATCGCCAGCGCCACCCTGACGGTGCCGCATCCGCGCCTCACCGAGCGCGCCTTCGTGCTGGTGCCGCTGCTGGCCCTGGCGCCCGCCATCGTCGTGCCCGGACTCGGGCCGGCGCAAGCCTTCCTGGCAAGCGTCGCCGACCAGGCCATCAGCCAGCTCTGAGCCACGGCGCCAGACATACACTACAATGCCGCCCCTGCACGCCGCCATATAAAGTACTACACTAGCGGCGTCGCAATCGCATCACCCCCTTTCACTCTAGAGAATACTATGTCCGCTTATTTGCAAGGAACAGATCTGGCAGCCAAAGACAAGGCCGCCACACCGGCGCCGGCGCCAGCCAAGCCTGTCGCCAACAAGGCCGTGACCATCCATACCCTGGCCACGCTGCGCGCCGCCGGCGAAAAGATCACCATGCTGACCTGCTATGACGCCAGCTTCGCGTCCCTGATGGACCGCTGCGGCGTGGAGATCCTGCTGATCGGCGATTCGCTCGGCATGGTCTGCAATGGCCACAATTCCACCCTGCCCGTCACCGTGGCCGAACTGGCCTACCACACGGCGTCCGTCGCGCGCGGCAGCAAGTCGGCCATGATCATGGCCGACTTGCCATTCGGCGCGTACGGCACGCCTGAAACAGCCTATGCGAACGCCGTCATCCTGATGCAGGCCGGCGCGCACATGATCAAGATCGAAGGCGGCGCCTGGCTGGCCGAAACCGTCCGTTTCCTCACCGAGCGCGGCATCCCCATCTGCGCCCACATCGGCCTGACGCCGCAATCCGTGCACCAGCTGGGCGGCTATAAAGTGCAGGGCAAGAGCACGGAAAGCGCGGCCGAACTGAAGAACGATGCGCTGGCGCTGCAAAACGCGGGCGCCGCCATCGTGCTGATGGAAGCGATGCCGACACAGCTGGGCAAGGAAGTGACGGAGATGCTGACGATCCCGACGATCGGCATCGGCGCAGGTCCCGACTGCTCGGGCCAGGTGCTCGTCATGCACGACATGCTGGGCGTCTTCCCAGGCCGCAAGGCGCGCTTCGTGCGCAACTTCATGGAAGGCGCGGCCAGCATCGACGACGCCGTCACCGGCTACGTCAAAGCCGTCAAGGATGGCAGCTTCCCGGCGCTGGAACACTGCTTCTGATCTTCTGATCTAGCCTATTGAGGCGATATCGCCCCGGCACTCGTCGGGGCGATTTTTTTTTCGAACTGGCTGGGCGTGGCTTCAAAGCCGACGATACCTGCCAGTGAAGCGGCGCTTTCCTGATGCAGCCGCAGCACTTTTCCATCCACGATGCGGCGGTCAAAACGGGGAATGAACAAGCTATCGTCCTGGTAGCGCAGCTGGCCTTCGGTGCGCAAGCCCACCGCGCGCGCCACAGTCATGTATGCGGCCTCATTCCGCAATACCTTGGCGTCGCTGGCGGTCTTGCCGCGCGGACGCTTGACGATGAAATGGACAGCCGCGTCCTCGTCCGCCAGGGCGCCATCGGCATGCCAGAGACCGGCATGGTCAGTGGTCAGCAGATATTTCGGCGCCGCTCCTTGCACCCCCAGACTGCCGGCGCCCAGCATGCTATGCATCAGCATGCGCTCATTGAAGGCATCGCCGCGACCTATGATCTCGTCCAGTGAAAAACCGGTCTGCGGCTTGCCCTTGTCATGGCGATTCATATGCTGTGCGTAGTACTGCACGGCCTCGGCGATGCGCACGCGCCCGACGGGATTGAATGCGCCAGCGCACATCAGAGGAAAATCGGCAGCCGGACCATCGGCCAGTTGCAGCTGCCCAAGCAAATATGTCCGTCCGCTTCCCTGGGGAATCAGGTCAAAGATAAAGGCTGGCCACTGCGCCAGCTTCTGCATCTCTGCGCCATGAAAAATTCAATAGGCCCTAAAAGAACTATTTTAAGCCGGCAACACCCTTAATTAGCCCTTTTAAGTACCCTTATAGCAATTACCCCACCTGTATCCACGTCGTCTTCAACTCCGTGTACTTGTCCAGCGCGTGCAATGACTTGTCGCGCCCGTTGCCCGACTGTTTGTAGCCGCCGAACGGCACGGTGATGTCGTCGCCGTCGTACTGGTTGACGTGCACGGTGCCGGCACGCAGGGCGCGCGCCGTCTGGATGGCCTTGGTGATGTCCGAGGTCCACACGGCTGCCTGCAAGCCGTATGGCGTGGCATTGGCCTGCTTCACCGCTTCGGCGATATCCGTAAAGCCCAGCACGGACAGCACGGGGCCGAAGATCTCTTCGCGCGCGATCGTCATGCCGGCCTCCACGCCAAAGATGGTCGGCTGCACGTAGTAGCCACCTGTCTCCGCGCGCACGGCCTCGCCGCCGCCCAGCAGCTGCGCGCCTTCGCTCTTCCCGGCCGCGATATAGCCCATCACCGTTTGCATCTGCGTGGCGTCGACGATGGCGCCCATAACGGTGGCTTCGTCAAGCGGGTCGCCGGGCTGGAAGCGGGGCAGCATGGCCAGCGCCTTGGCGATAAATTCTTCCCTGATCGATTCTTCCACGAACAAACGCGAGGGCGCGTTGCAGCTTTCGCCCTGGTTGAAGAAAATGGAGCCGACGGCGGCCGCCACGGCCTTGTCCAGATCCGGGCAATCGGCGCACACGATGTTGGCGGACTTGCCGCCCAATTCCGTCCACGCCCTTTTCAGGTTCGACTGGCCCGCCATCTGCACGATCAATTTCCCCGTGCGCGTGGAACCCGTAAAACCGATGCAATCGACGTCCATGTGCAGCGCCAGCGCGGCGCCGGCCTCGCTGCCGTAACCAGGCAGCACGTTGAAGACGCCCGCCGGCACGCCCGCTTCCAGCGCGATGTCGGCCAGGCGCAGGGCCGTCAGCGGCGATTTTTCGGATGGTTTCAATATCACGCTGTTGCCGGCCGCGAGGGCGGGCGCGATCTTCCAGGCGGCCATGATCATCGGGTAGTTCCACGGCACGATGGCGGCGACGACGCCTACCGGTTCGCGCGTGATCAGGGCCAGGCTGTTGGCGGGAGTTGGGGCGATTTCATCGTAGACCTTGTCGATCGCCTCGCCATACCAGCGCAGGCAGTTGGCTGTGGCGCCCACGTCCACGCTCTGGCTGTACTTGATCGGTTTACCCATGTCCAGGGTTTCCAGCAGGGCCAGTTCGGGACCGTATTTCTGCACCAGGTCGGCGAACTTGATCAACACGCGCTTGCGCTGCGCGGGCGATTTGCCTGCCCAGCGGCGGTCGTCGAAGGCGGCGCGGGCGGCCTGCACGGCCGCATCCACGTCCGTGCCATCGCAGCGGGCCACCTGACCCAGCAAGCGCCCATCGATGGGCGACAGATTGTCGAAAGTCTGGCCGGACGTGCCCCCCACTCGTTCGCCATTGATGAAGGCGCGTCCATCGATCGTGAGCGCTGCGGCCCGCGCATGCCAGCTGGTGTTTTCCATCATGGTCGTCTCCTGCAAGGTGAAAACGCCAGCTTACTCTAGTCTTCCAAATACGCTGCGGACAGTTGCTTGCGGCGTCTGCGGTCGGCGCGCGCCAGCATCACGGCGTACGCGATCACGGCGAGCGTCACGACGAGAATGGTCAGCGCGGCAATGGCGTTCACGCGGGGATCGAGCCCCAGGCGCGCGCGCGAGAAGATCACCAGCGGCATCGTCGTCGAACCGGGACCGGACAGGAAAGCCGAGAGCACCACGTCGTCGAGCGACAGGGTAAACGTCAGCAGCCAGGCGGACGCCAGCGCCTGCGTGATGTTCGGCAGGGTCACGAGGAAGAACACCTGGTGCGCGCGGCAGCCCAGGTCCATGGCCGCTTCGGCCAGGGATTTACTCATCTCCTGCAGGCGCGATTGCACCACCACGGCCGCATACGCCATGCCCAGCAAGGTGTGGCCCAGCCAGATGGTCAGCACGCCCCGCTCGGGAAAACCGAAAACCTTTTGCATGGACACGAGCATCAGCAGCAGGGACAGGCCGATGATCACTTCCGGCATCACCAGCGGCGCGCTGACCATGGACGAGAACAAGGTGCGGCCACGGAAGCGCTGGTAGCTGGTCAAGGCAAAAGCGGCAAACGTGCCGAGGATGACGGACGAGGTGGCCGACATGAAGGCGATCTTCAGGGACAAACCGAAGCCCGAGATGATCTCCGTATCGCTCATCAACTCGCTGTACCAGCGCAGCGAAAAACCGCTCCACACCATGTCCTGGCGCGAGCTGTTGAACGAAAAGACGATCAGCACGATGATGGGCAGGTAAAGGAACAGATAGCCGAGCGAGAGCCAGCCGCGGCCGAACCAGCGCTGCAGGAAAGTACGTCCGTTCATGTGCGCTCCTCCGCGTCCTGCTCCGTCTTGTATTTGTTAAAAATGGCCATCGGCACGAGGATCAGCAAGACCACCAGCACCGTCACCGACGACGCCATGGCCCAGTCGTTATTGGTGAAATATTCATCCCACAGCACGCGGCCTATCATCAGGGTTTCCGGGCCGCCCAGCAGCTCGGGAATCACGTATTCGCCCACGGACGGAATGAACACCAGCATGGCGCCGGCGATAATGCCCGACTTCGACAGGGGCACGGTGATGCGCCAGAACGCCTGCAAGGGCGTGGCGCCCAGGTCGGCCGCCGCTTCCAGGTAGCGCATGTCCATTTTCACCAGGTTCGCGTACAGGGGCAGGATCATGAACGGCAGGTAGGCGTACACCATACCGACGACCAGCGAGAACGAGGTGTTCATCATGTGCAGCGGTTCGCTCACGACGCCCAGCGCGATCAAGAGATCGTTGAGCAAGCCGTGGTTGGCCAGGATGCCCTTCCACGCATACACGCGCAGCAGAAACGAGGTCCAGAACGGCAGCATCACCAGCATCATCAGCACGGGGCGGATCGACGGTTTGGCGCGCGCCATGAAGTAGGCGAACGGGTAGCCGATGAAGAGGCAAATGGCCGTGGTAATCGCCGCGTATTTGATGGAACTGAGGTAGGTCAGCAGATACAGTTCATCGGCGGCGATGAACAGGTAATTGGCGATTTTCACCTTCAGCACGACGATGCCGTCAACGTACGACAGCAAGCCGCCGAACGGGCTGCCCGCCGTGTCCATGTCGGACAGGCTGATACGCAGCACGATCAGGAAGGGCACGAGGAAGGCGGCCGCCAGGAACAGCGACGGCACGGCGATGACGGCGTTGCGCCCAGTCACCCAACGCAGGGTGACCAGGCTACGCAGCGATTGCAGGAGGGACGTCATGGTGGCCTCAGCTGGTCAGCACGACGATGTCGGCGCCATCCCACCACACCCACACGCGCTGTTCGCGCTCGAGACGCACGGCGTCGTGGCGGGCCGCGTTGGTGCGCGACACTTTCACCATGGTGCCGCTGTCGAGCCGCACGTGGTAGCTGGTTTCATTGCCAAAATACGCCATGGCGACGATCACGCCCTGGGCGCAGTTGTAGCCGTGTTCCGCCGGCGATGCGCGCTCTTCCAAGGCGGGTGGCGCGATCTGGATGCCGATTTTTTCGGGGCGCACGGCCACCGAGACATCCATGCCCAGGTTGCCCGTGATGCCGTGCGACACATAGTGCTCGCCATCGGGCGTGGCGATCACCACGTGATCGGGTTCGTCCTGCGTGATGCGGCCGTCGAACAGGTTGACGCTGCCGATGAAGTCGGCCACGAAACGGCAATTCGGCGTCTCGTAGATTTCGCCGGGCGCGCCCACCTGCAAGATGCGCCCTTCGCTCATGACGGCGATGCGCGTGGCCATGCTCATGGCCTCGTCCTGGTCGTGCGTGACCATCACGCAGGTGACGCCCACTTGCTCAATGATGTTGACCAGTTCCATCTGCGTGCGTTCGCGCAGTTTCTTGTCGAGCGCGCCCAGCGGCTCGTCGAGCAGCAGCAATTGCGGACGCTTGGCCAGGCTGCGCGCCAGCGCCACGCGCTGCTGCTGGCCGCCCGACAGCTGGTGCGGCTTGCGCTTCGCGTATTGGCCCAGCTGCACCAGCGCCAGCATCTGCTCGACGCGCGCCGCCACTTCCGCTTTCGGCAAACCGTCGCGGCGCAGTCCGAAGGCGATGTTGTCCCACACGGACAAATGCGGGAACAGCGCGTACGACTGGAACATCATGTTGATGGGACGCTGGTGCGGCGGCACGTCGACGATGCTGTTGCCCGCCAGGGCGATGCGCCCCGACGTCGGCGTCTCGAAACCGGCCAGCATGCGCAGCAGGGTCGACTTGCCGCAACCTGAACTGCCCAGCAGAGCGAAAATCTCGCCCTTGTTGATCGTCACGGAAATATCATTGACGGCGCGCACGCCATCGAATTCCTTGACCAGTTGATCAATCAGCAAGAAAGGCGCTGGGGCGTCGCTGGCCGACGCGGCTGGTGTTGCTATCGTCATGTGGAGGCTTTGGGTAAGTGGCTATCAAAATGAAAAACTGGCCGCTACAAAGAGCGGCCAGGATGGAAGTTTAGCGGAACTGCCGCGATTCTGGTCCAAAAAAATGCATAGATGCCGCTTATTTGGGTAAAAACCCAACGGCAAAGGCTGGGGTCAGACCCGGCGGGTCTGACCCCGGTATTTAAGCCAGCTCAGAGCTAAACCCATCCCTTCGCCTGTACATCCGCATACGTCTTGTCCAGGCACAGCCGTATCAAGCCCACCATTTCATCGATCTGCGCGCGCGTCATGACCAGCGGCGGGGCGACGATCATGCGCTCGCCCACGGCGCGCATGATGACGCCGTTGTCGAACATGTGGCCGCGGCAGATCATGCCCACGCCCTGGCCCTCGTCGAACAGCTCGTTCTCGTGCACGGTGGCGCCCTTCTTGCGCACCAGGTTCAGGCCCGCGACCAGGCCGCAGCTGTCCGCATAGCCGACCAGCGGATGTTCGCCCAGGCTGGCGAAGCACTGCTTCAGGTACGGTCCCGTGTCGTCGGCCACCTTGGCCACCAGCCGCTCTTCCTCGATGATGCGGATGTTTTCCAGCGCCGCCGCGCAGGCGACGGGGTGGCCCGAATACGTAAAGCCGTGCGTGAATTCGCCCCCCTGCTCGATCAGCACCTTGGCGACACGGTCTCCCACCAGCACGCCGCCCAGCGGCACATAGCCCGAGGTGACGCCCTTGGCGAACGTGATCAGGTCGGGCTTGATGCCGAACAGTTCGGAACCGAACCAGCGCCCCAGGCGGCCGAAGCCGCAAATGACTTCATCGGCGATCAGCAAGATGCCGTACTTGTCGCAGATGCGCTGGATTTCGGGCCAATAGGTCGAGGGCGGGATGATGACGCCGCCCGCGCCCTGCACCGGTTCGCCGATGAAGGCGGCCACCTTGTCGGCGCCGATTTCCAGGATTTTGTCTTCCAGCCAGCCGGCCGCCTTCAGGCCAAAGGCTTCCGGTGTCAAGCCCTGGCCCGACTCCAGGTAATTGGGCTGGCCGATATGCACGATGCCCGGTATCGGCATGCCGCCCTGCGCATGCATGCCGTCCATGCCGCCCAGCGACGCTCCCGCCACCGTGCTGCCGTGATACGCGTTGTGGCGGCTGATGATGGTGTGGCGTTCCTTGTGGCCGAGGATATCCCAGTAGCGGCGCACCATGCGCAAATTCGTGTCATTGCCTTCGGAACCGGAACTGGTGAAGAACACGTGCTGGAACTGCGGCGGCGATATCTGCGCCAGCTTGGCGGCCAGCTGCGCGGCCGGCACGTTCGTCGTGCCAAAGAAGCTGTTATAGAACGGCAGCGTTTCCATCTGTTTGTACACGGCTTGCGAGATCGACGTGCGGCCGTAGCCCACGTTCACGCACCACAGGCCCGACATGCCATCGACGATCTTCTTGCCCTGGCTATCCCACAGGTAGACGCCGTCGCCGCGCACCATCACGCGCGCACCCTTGGCTGCCAGATCCTGGAAATCGGTAAATGGATGCAGGTAGTGGGCCGAGTCCATCTGCTGGATGGCGGCCGTGTCGTACACCTGCGGCGCCGCGTTTTTCTGCGCCACGGAGGCAACCAGGGCGGCGCTTGGCGCCAGCGGATTGTTGGATGTGCTCATAGATGATCCTTTATACGTGCAGTAACAGGTGTTCGCGCTCCCATGGGCTGATCACCGTCATGAACTCCTGGTGTTCGAGGTCCTTGATGGCCGCATACACGTCGATGAAGCGCTCGCCCAGCACCGTGCGCAGCTTGTCTTCCGCGCGCAGCAGCTGCAAGGCCTCGGGCAAACCTTGCGGCAGTTCGAACTTCATGTCGTAGGCGCTGCCCACCATCATCGGCGTCGCTTCCAGCTGCTCCGTCATGCCCAGGTAGCCGCAGGCCAGCGTGACGGCCAGGGCCAGGTAGGGATTGGCGTCGGCGCCGATGATGCGGTTTTCCACGCGCCGGTCCTGCACGCCCGACTCGGGCACGCGGAAGCCCACCGTGCGGTTGTCCAGGCCCCACTGGATGTTGATCGGCGCGGCCGTGTGGCGCACGATGCGGCGGTAGGAATTCACGTAGGGCGCGACGATGGCCATGGCCGACGGCATGTAGCGCTGCAAGCCCGCGATGTAATGCTTGAAGATGGGCGCGGCAGAACCGTCCTCGTTGCTGAAGATATTCAGGCCCGTCTTCGCATCGACGACGCTCTGGTGCACGTGCATGGCGGACCCCGGCTCGCCCGCCATGGGCTTGGCCATGAAGGTGGCGTACATATCGTGTTTCAAGGCCGCTTCGCGCAGGGTGCGCTTGAAGAAGAAGACCTTGTCGGCCAGGCCCAATGGGTCGCCGTGCAGGAAGTTGATTTCCATCTGCCCCGCGCCGATTTCGTGGATCAGGGTGTCGACGTCAAGGTTCATCAATTCGCAGTAATCGTAGATATCCTCGAACAGCGGATCGAACTCGTTGACGGCGTCGATGCTGTACACCTGGCGGCTCGTCTCGGCCCGGCCGCTGCGCCCGATGGGCGGTTTCAAGGGCAAGTCGGGGTCCGTGTTTTTCGCCGTCAGGTAGAATTCCAGTTCCGGCGCCACGACGGGTTTCCAGCCCTTGTCCGCATACAGTTTCAGCACGCGCCGCAACACGGATCTTGGGGCGAAATCGACCAGCGCTCCGTCGGAAAAATAGCAGTCGTGGATGACTTGCGCGGTGGGATCGGTTGCCCACGGCACCATGGTGATGGTGGTGGGATCAGCCTTCAAAATCATGTCGCGGTCGGTGCTGGAAATGGCGCGGTCATAGCCGCCGTCATCGACCGGATAATTGCCCGTCACCGTCATGCCCAGTACCGCTTCCGGGATGCGCATGCCGCGCTCCTGGGTAAATTTCCCGCGCGGCAGAATCTTCCCCCGCGCCACGCCCGTCAAATCGGGGACCAGGCATTCGATTTCCGTGACGCGCTTTTCATTGAGCCACAAATCCATGTCCGTATAAGTGAAATTTTCGCGTATTGCCATGTTTCCCTCTCGCTGGTCTTGATCAAACGCCGCGTGCTACTCGTGCGGCGCGCCGGTCATTCTTTCTTTCGGTGCTGCTGTTCCTGGTAATCGCGGCATGCCTGGCCGAAGGCGCCAAACAGCCGCATGGACTGCGGATTGTCCTCCACCTGCCATTCCGGGTGCCATTGCACGGCCAGCGCAAAGCCGGCGGCGCTGGCCACGCTATACGCTTCCACCAGGCCGTCGTCGGCCAGCGCTTCCACCAGCAAGCCATCGGCCAGCCGCGCCACGCCCTGGCCATGCAGGGAATTGACCATCATTTCGCTCTCGCCGCCCAGCAACCGTGACAGCAGGCCGTCGGGCATCAGCTTGATGCGGTGCGCGGGCCCGTACTGGCGCGCCAGGGGATCGAGCACGTTTTCACGGTGGTCCTGCATGCCCGCTACCGCGTGCACGGCCTGGTGCAGGCTGCCGCCCAGGGCCACGTTGACTTCCTGGAAGCCGCGGCAAATGGCGAGCAGGGGCAGCTGGCGCGCCAGCGCGGCGCGGATCAGGGGCAAGGTGGTGGCGTCGCGCGCGGGGTCTTGCGGCAGGTCGGGATGCAGGATGTCTTCGCCATACAGGCGGGCGTCGACGTTCGAGGCGGAACCGGTCAGCATGACGCCGTCGGCGATGCGCAGCGCCGCTTCCAGGTCCGCGTCCGCGCCCAGGGCGGGCAGCAGCAGCGGCATGCAGCCGGCGCCACGCAGCACGGCGTGCAGGTATTTGTCCTGCGCCATGTGCCAGGCATGGCTGCCCAGCTGACGCTGGCAGGCGGGAACGAGAACGACGGGACGGCGCATAGAGCTTCCTCGCTGGCGTGACGATCCAATGACAGCGCCATGACAGCGCTGCCGCTCGCTTCACTGTACAGCAGAGCCGCAGGCAGCGGCCACACCGATGGGCGTGGCCAGCGATGGCACACATCGCCTACACTACGGCTTTGCAATATTGCACTTAGTAAAATCATCATATGCCCGTCCGGCGCCAAACACCAGCGCCGCAGGCAAAGTCCCTCACTTTCCCATGCATCCACACCGTATTCCAGCCTTCCTGAACACCTTTTCCACCCCGAGGGGGCGGCCATGAAGCACATGCCATGGCGCGACTTCTTCGCCCTCGTCGTCAGCATCGGCGTGGTCGGCCTGGGCCTGGGCGCCACCATGCCGCTCACCGCGTTGACCCTGCACCAGCGCGGCGTGGGCACGGACATCATCGGCATGATCACGGCCGTCAGCGCCCTCGGCATCCTGGCCGCCTCGCCGTTCGTTTCGCGCTGGGTGGGGCGTTTCGGCGCGCGCGCCACCATGCTGGGCGCCGTGTGGGTGGCGTCGCTGGCGACGATCGCCATGCAGTGTACCGACCACCTGCTGGCGTGGAGCTTGCTGCGCTTCCTGTTCGGCGGCGCCATGGGCGTGCTGTTTACCATCGGCGAGGCGTGGGTGAACCGACTGGCGCCCGACAATTCGCGGGGACGGGTGGTGGCCATGTACACCACCAGTTTTACGTTTTTCCAGCTGATCGGCCCTGCCCTCGTGGCGCTCTTCAACGACAAGATTTCGTGGAGCTTCGCCGCCTGCGGTCTGCTGTTTCTGCTGGCCGTGCCGGGATTGATGCTGATCTCGAACAGCGGCCCGGAAAGGGAGCCGGAAGAACACGGCGTGAAGTGGCCCCTGATCCTGCCGCGCATGCCGATGATCGTGCTCGGCGCCGCCTTCTTCGCCCTGTTCGACACACTGGCATTGAGCTTGCTGCCGCTGTACGCGATGGAGCACGGCATCGGCACGGACCTGGCCCTGCTGTCGGCCACCGTGGTGCTGGTGGGCGACACTGGCCTGCAATTCGCGCTGGGATGGATGGCCGACCGCTACGGCCGCGCCAAAGTCCACGCGGGCTGCGGCGTGGCCGTCTGCCTGCTGCTGCCGCTGCTGCCGTTTGCCGTCGGCACGCCGTGGCTGTGGTGGACCTTGCTGCTGTTGCTGGGCGCGGCGGCGGGCGGCATCTACATGCTGGCGCTGGTGGCCTGCGGCGAACGGTTTACGGGCCTGTCGCTGACCAGCGCCAGCGCCATCGTCAACGCCACCTGGGGCGTGACCAGCGGCGGCGGCCCCCTGCTGACGGGCGTCCTGATGCAGTCCGTGGGCGTGAACGCCCTGCCGGCCGTGATGTGGGTGTGCGCCGCCATTTTCGTCGGCAGCGCCGTATGGGAACGCAGGAAGGGGATCGTGTAACGCGCTATTTCTTTTCCAGCCGCTGCCGCAGCTCGTCGGCCACCGGATAGTCGGGATAGGCCTGCCGGAACGCCGTCCACTCTTCCTGCGCCAGCGCGCCTTCGCCCGCCTTCAAAAGGGCGTCGATCTTCACCAGCCACACGCCAGCGTCGAGTTTTGCGGGCGGCGGCATCGGCGCGGAGCGGGCCGCGACGGGCACGGGCGCCTGGCGCTGCATACTGGACTCGGCCTGCATGGCCGCTTGCTGCTCCATCGCCTGGCTCATCGCCGTGGCAGGCGCCGGTGGGGCCACTGCTACCGCCTGCGGCGCGGAAAACGGGGCTGGCGCCGGCGGCGCTGGCTTGGCTGCCATTTTGGCCATGGCGCGCGGCGCTGGCGCTGCCGGCGGCGATGGCGCGGGCGCAGCGGCCGGTGCGGCAACCGGTGCGGTGGCAGGCGCGGACATCACCTCCTGCGTGACCGGTTCCCCCACCACGGGAAATTGCGCCGGCTTCGAGCCGAACCAGTCCACGCCGATCAGGTTCACCGTCAGCAGCACGGCGGCGGCCAGTCCCAGCGGAACGCGCCAGCGCTGCAGGTAGTCCGGCGATTTCTTGGCCGGCAAGGTGCGCAGCACGCCGTCGGCGCTGTCGTTCGCGGCTGCCGGTTTTTGCAAGGCTTTTTCCGCGTCCGCCAGAATGGCCGCATCGAGGGCGCTGGAAGGCGCCGGCTGCGGCAGGCTGGCCAGCAGCGCGTTCAATTCCTCGTCATTCGGTTCGTCGTGATCGTGCGTATTCATGCCTGTCCTCCCGCGCCAGCGGCGCTGTCCAAGCCCGCGCGCAATTTCTGCATGGCGTAGCGCAGCCGGCTCTTGACGGTTTCCGCTTCCGCCCCCGTCACGACGGCGATCTCGAGGATGCTCATGCCGCTGAACTGCTGCAGCACCAGCGCTTCCTTCTGCTCCACCGGCAGCGCGGCGATGGCCGCATGCAGCCGCGCGTGCTGCTGTTTCTGCTCCAGCGATTGCGGCGGCGACGCGCCCTCGTCCGCCCGTTCGCCCGCGTCATCGTGTTCCTGTCCTTCCCGCTGGCGCAGCAGGTCGATCAGGCGGTTGCGCGCGATCTGGTACAGATAGGTGCGGAATGCCGCTTGCGGCTGATAGCCGGCACGCGCCGCATGCAGACTGGCCCACGCATCCTGCACGATCTCGTCCACCCACGCGCGGCGCGGCGAACGCCAGGCCACGAAGCGGTACAGGCCATGGCTATGGCGCCGGTACAGTTCGCGAAACGACGGCAGGTCGCCGGCGCCGTAGCGCAGCATCAGGTCTTCATCCGTCGCGGTAATCAGGGTGTCGTGCATGCGGACCAGTGTAGCCGAACTACGCGGCAGCGGCAATTTCACTACGCCATCAACGTGCAGTGGGTGCATAGCTGATGCGGCGCACTTCGCGTATCTGTCCCTCCTTGAGCGTCCCTTCCACCAGTTCATAGCCGAGCAAGGCGAAGACCCGGCCCTGCAGGAACAAAGGACGCGCATTGCCGTACCAGTCCACGCACGACGCGCGGCAGCCGTCGTCCGGCGCCTGGCCCGGCCGCGCCGCCAGCGCGCCCAGTTCCGTCAATGTCAAACCGCTGTTGCGCAGATACAGGACGGAGGCGGCTGGCTTGTTGAGGCCGGGCCGCTCGTCCGCGCCCAGGATCGGCAAGCCGATCATGCCCTCACCGGCCGCTTGCGGCTTGTAGAAAAAGCCGTGACTGCGCGACTCGCCCTGCGCCGCGTCGGCGCGGATGTAGCGCGTGGCAATCGCCGCCTGCGCCCCCAGGCCGATGGTGCTGAAGTGCAGATCCCTGCCCTGAGCGCCGATCACCACGGCGTCATTGCCCAGCGCCTCGATGCGCTCCACGCCATGCGGCAGGGACAAGGCTTGCACGCTGCCCGCATCGGCCCAGCGCACGGCGTACAGGGGCTGGCGCGGCCAAGCCTGGTCCGCCTTGCGGCGTCCCGGATTGCCGGGATTGCCGTACAACAGATAGGATCCCACATAGCGGTTCTGCAAGCCGTAGCCGCCGCCACCGGGCAGCGGCTTGTAGCTGCTGGCGGGCGCGCTGTCGCGGCCATCGGAAAACGACGCCAAGGGCACGCGCAGCAAGGCCATGTCGCCCCGCCCTCTTGCACCATCCCACATGGCGTCGCCCTGGCCCTCGGCGCGCAGCAGCACGTTCAGGTGGCCATCGCTACTTTCCAGGAACGAGAACTGGTCGACGGGCGCGCCGGCCACCTTCAGGGCGCTGGGCGCGCTGCCATCGAGGGGAATGCGGAACACGCCCGAGTCGCTGCCGCGGCGCGTCGTCCACACGAAAACGGATTCGCCCGACACATAAAATACGCGGCCCTGCGGCCCCATCACGGCCGTCGCTTCGCAGCGCATGTCGCGCTGCGCCAGGTCGCACACGGTGACCGTGTGCAGGGTCAGGCCGAAGCCCGTTTCGGGTTCTTCATCGGTACGGTAGATGCGCGTGGCCGGGGCGATGCGCTTGAAGTCGGATGGCACGGCGTCGGGGCGCCAGCGGCGCAGCGCGGGAAAGCCGCCGAACGGGTCGCCACGGCGCAGGTTCAGCGACAGGGGCGAATAGAACACCAGTTTGCCGCCGACCAGGCGGCTCGCGTAATTGCGCGACGAGTAATAATCGTTGGAGCGCAAGTGATAGGTGGAGCGGTAGGCCAGCTTGCCGTTCGCATCGATATCGAACAGGCCGATCTCCGTGCCGCCACGGCTGTAGCTGTAGCCGATCACCACGACCGTATCGCCGTCGATCAGCATTTCGTCATACCAGCTGCCGGAAGGATCGCTGCCCGGCGCGAACGCGTCGAGCGAGGACACGGGCTGCAAGGCATTGCCGCCCACCGCCACCGTGAACAGCTTGCCCCGCCGGAGCATCACCAGGTGCTTGCCATGCAGCTTGACGATGCCGCCTTCGTCCACGCCCGCCGTCTGCACATTGGTGACGGATTCCGCCGCTTCTGCCGATGGCGCGGGGGCCGCCTTGGCCGCCATCGGCGCGGGAGGAGCGGGCGGCGCCGACATGGACTGCGCCGTGGCGCGCTGCAGTTTCTGCTGCTCCCGCAGCAAGGCCGCCTGGCGCGCCTGCAGCTGCTGCAGGTAGCTGCTCAAGGCTTGCTCGCTGGCGAACGGCGCCAGGGTCTTGCGCGGCGCCGTGCCGGCGGCGTGGCTGCCTGCCGACAGCAGCAGGGACAGTATCAATGTGATCTTGAGGGCGCTGGACATCGCTTCTTCTCCGGTTGGCTGGGGTGTCCAACATGAAACGCGGCGGCGCAGAAAAAGGGGTTAAACGCGCGTGAAAATATTCACTCGGCTGCTGCCTTACTCAAAACCCCGTATGCGGTCGCCATTGAAATTCGGCAGCCGCCATTCGAAGTGCAGGGCCAGGAAGCGGAACAGGAAACCGGCGCCGATGGACGCCAGCTGCGCCACGGAGCTGTCGACCTTGAAGTACAGCAGGCCCACGTACAGGCTGCCAGTGAACAGCGCCACGGTGGCATACACTTCGCGCTGCAGCACGAGGGGAATCTGGTTGCACAGGATATCGCGCAGCAGGCCGCCGAAGACGCCCGTGATCATCCCCGCCAGCACGACGATGGCCGGGTGCATCTTGGCCGACATGGCGATGTCGCAGCCGATCACGCAGAACGCCACCAGGCCCAGTCCGTCGACCAGCAAAAAGATGGCGCGCAGATGGTGCAGATAGCGCGCGACAAAAGCCGTGACGATGGCCGCGCCGATGGTAAACAGCAGGTATTCTGGATGCGCGATCCAGCCCAGCGGATAGTGCCCCAGCAGCACGTCGCGCACGGTGCCGCCGCCGAGCGCCGTGACGGTGCCGATCATGCAGATGCCGAACAAATCCATGCCGCGCCGCATGCCCATGATGGCGCCGGACATCGCTTCGGCGACGATCGCCACCAGGTAAATCGTATATAGCAGCATGGTCTTACTCTTCCGAAAATGATTTGAGAATTTGTTCGCGTTCGCGCGCTTCGCTCAGGGTGCGCGCTTCGTTCGTGCCCGTGCTCGAGCCGCCATCGCCGGCGTCACCGTGCGCCATGCGCGTATCGGCAGCGCCGCTGCCGCAGCCGACGCTGCTGTGGATAAAGGCAAAGTTATCCTTCAGGCAGTCGCCGGCCAGGTATTCGGCATACACATAGTCGCCATCGAGCAGGGCCAGGCCTGCTGGTTCGGCCAGCACCTGTTCGCGGCGGCCCTGCACGGCCACCTGCATGTAGTCGCGCCAGACGGGCAGCGCCAAAGTCCCCCCCGTGGCGTTGCCCAGGCTTTTTGGCTGGTCGTAGCCGAGCCAGACGACGGAGACGAGGCCGGACGAGTAGCCGGCGAACCAGGCGTCGTAGGCGTTGTTCGACGTGCCCGTCTTGCCGGCCGCGTCGCCGCGTCCGAGCGCCAGCGCGCCGCGTCCCGTGCCGCTCTTGACGACGTCGCGCAGCATGCTGTCCATGACGTAGGCGTTGCGCGTGGAGATGACTTGCGTGCCAGGTGCCGGCTCGCCCTTGGCGCGTGGCGCCGCATCGCTGAACAGCACTTCGCCGCTGCGGCTGCGCACTTCCTTGATCAGTTTTGGCGGCATCTGCATGCCGCCGTTGGCAAATACGGCATACGATTGCGCCAGCTGCAGCGGCGTGACGGCGCCCGCGCCCAGCGCCAGCGGCAGGGACACGGGATTGCGCGCGCCCTCGAAGCCGAAGCGCGTGGCGTAGTGCTGCACATAGCCGGGGCCGGCCGCCTGCATCAGGCTCACGGCCACCAGGTTTTTCGAACGCACGAGGCCGCGCCGCACGCTGATGAAGCCTTCATAGTTGTTGCCGTAATTGCGCGGACGCCAGGGCCGTGCGCCCGTTTCCCGCGGCAGCAGCAGGCGCTGCGTGTCATCGACGGCCGTGCCGGGAAAATATCCCTTTTCCAGCGCCGCCGAATACACGAAGGGCTTGAAGCTGGAGCCGGGCTGGCGGTAGGCCTGCATGGCGTGGTTGTAGTGGTTGCGGTAAAAATCGAAGCCGCCCGCCATGGCGACGATTTCACCGCTGTGCGCCTCGACGGAAATGAGCGCGCCTTCCATCTCGGGCAGCTGGCTCACGAGCCAGCCCTTCTTGGCCGCATCGTGCACCACGCGGATCACGCTGCCCTCGGCGATGGCGCGCTTGCCATCCCACTGCAGCTTGCCGCCCAGGCGCGCTTCCGATGCCGTCAGCACGATCTCGTCGCCATTGCGCAGCTGCGCGGTCACCTGGCGCTTGCCGGCGGTATCGACCTTGCGCACGAGGGCGGCGCGCAGTTCTCCGCTGTCTGGATAGGGAGCCAGCTGGCGCGCCACGCTGTCTTCGGAAGCTGCCAGGCGCGCTTCCGGGCCGCGATAGCCGCGCCGCGCCTGCGCATTCAACAGCCCATCGCGCAGCGACTTGTCGGCCGCCCGCTGCGGCGCCATGCGGATAGTGGTCGTCACGTCCAGGCCCATGCTGTAGGCGCCTTCGGGATAGCTTTGCAGGATCAGCTGGCGCGCTTCCTCGACCGCATATGCTGCAGCATGCACGGAACTGTTGCGGTCCTTGTTCAGGGCCAGTTTTTCCGCCACGGCCGCGTCGTATTCCGCTGGCGTGATGTAGCCGAGTTCGCGCATGCGCTGCAGGATGTAATGCTGGCGCACGGTGGCGCGCTGGGGATTGGCGACGGGGTTGTAGGCCGACGGCGCCTTCGGCAAGCCGGCCAGCATGGCCGCTTCGGCGATGCTGACGTCGGCCAGCGGCTTGTCGAAATAAATGTTCGAGGCGGCGGAAAAGCCGTAGGAGCGCTCGCCCAGGTAGATCTGGTTCATATACAGCTCCAGCAGCTTGTCCTTGCCGTAGTGCTGTTCCAGCTTGTAGGCGAGCAGCATCTCCGTCAGCTTGCGCTGCACGGTCTTTTCGCGCGACAGGAAGAAGTCGCGCGCCACCTGCATGGTGATGGTGCTGGCGCCCTGCGCGTGGTGGCCCGTGACGAGGTTAGCCAAGGTGGCGCGCGTCAAGCCATAAAAATCCACGGCGCCATGCTCGTAGAAACGCGCATCCTCGATGGCCAGCAAGGCCTGGCGCATGCGCAGCGGGATTTCTTTGAGGGGCAGGAATTCGCGGCGCTCTTCGCCGTATTCGGCCAGCAGCTCGCCTTCGCTGGAGAAGATACGCAGCGGCAGCGCGGGCTTGTACTGGGCCAGGTGCTCGACGGCCGGCAAATCCTGCCACGCCTGGCGCAGCCACCAGCCGCCCGCCAGCGCGGCGGCCATGCCCAGGCCCAGGGTCAATCCCAGGCCGAATTTCAGATTGCGCGCCAGCTTCGACTGGGGCTTGCGGGTGCTGCTGTCGTTCGCTTGTGCTTCCATGGTGGTATTCCTTGCTGCCAGGAGGCCGCACGCTGGCGCGCGGCACTCCATCAAAGAGGTATTGTGCACTGCAACACATCCATCCTTATGAAAAGTAAGTATTATTTAGTATTGATAAATTTTTCTTATGTAAGGCAGTGGTCATGGATCTCAATCCCAAACATACGGAAGCATTCCGCGCCGTCGTCGAAACGGGCAGCTTCGAGCAGGCGGCGCTGCGGCTGCACCTGACCTCCCCCGCCATTTCCCAGAGGGTGCGGGCACTGGAAAGCCAGTTGGGCAATGCCCTGATCGTGCGCAGCCGCCCCGCGCGCGCCACGCGCATGGGCCAGCGGCTGATGCAGTATCTGAAACGCGCCAAGCTGCTGGAAGCGGATTTGCAGGCGGAACTGGCGGTGCAGCAGGACGCCCCGCTGACCCTGGTGCTGGCGCTGAACGCCGATTCGATGGGCACCTGGTTCTTCCCCGCCCTGTCCGAGGTGCTGATACGCGAGCGCGTGCTGCTGGACCTGACCGTGGAAGACCAGGATCACACGTACACCTTGCTGGAGACAGGCATGGCGATCGGCTGCATCAGCACGGAGCCGAAACCCATGCGCGGCTGCACGGCCGAGCCGCTGGGCGTGATGCGCTACTGGCTGGTGGCCACACAAGCGTTCCGCCAGCAGTGGTTCGCGCACGGCCTGACGCGCAAGGCGGCGCGCACGGCGCCCGTCGTCGCCTACACGCGCAAGGACACATTGCAATCGTCGTTCCTGCAGGAAGCGCTGGGGCTGCCCGAAGGGGCCTACCCCTGCCATTACGTACCGGGTGCCACCTCGCACTTCAACGCCATCCGCTATGGCCTCGGTTACGGCATGGTGCCCGAACTGCTGCTGAAAGCGAACACGGATGGCGAACTGGTGGAAATGCTCACGCCCAAGACGCCGGCCGACGTGGCCCTGTACTGGCATACGTGGAAGGTGCAGTCGCCGCGCATGGAGCAGCTGTCGCGGCAAATCATCGCGGCGGCGCGCAAGATCCTGAAATAAATATGGTGAGATAACTACCGTTGCATGCCCCAGCGTTTCAAAGTGACGCGCTCCAGGCTGCGAAAGCCGATGTTTTCCACCAGCAAGCCGATGACGATGACGGCCGCCAGGCCCGCGAACACCTTGTCCGTGTACAGCTCGTTGCGGTTCTGGAAGATGTACCAGCCCAGGCCGCCCTGCCCCGACGTCGTGCCGAACACCAGCTCGGCCGCGATCAGGGTGCGCCAGGCGAATGCCCAGCCTATCTTCAAGCCCGAGACGATGGAGGGCAAGGCGCCCGGCACGAGGATGTGCAGCACCAGGCGCAAGCCGTTCAAGCCGTAGTTGCGGCCCGCCATGCGCAGGGTCTCGGGCACGCCCTGGAAGCCCGCATAGGTGTTCAAGGCCAGCGGCCACATCACGGAATGGACGATGACGAAGATCAGGCTGGCGCGCCCCAGGCCGAACCACAACAAGGCCAGCGGCAACAGGGCAATCGCCGGCAAGGGATTGAGCATGGCCGTCAGGGTTTCCAGCAGGTCGCGCCCGATACGGCTGGACACGGCCAGCAAGGTCAACACGAAGGCGGCCAGCACACCCACCGCATAGCCTTGCAGCAAGACGACGAGGGAAGCAGCCGTGCGCGTGAGCAATTCACCGCTGGCGATGCCGCCAACAAACGCCTGCGCCGTCTGCAAAAAGCCGGGCAGCAATAAATCGTTCTGCGTCCAGCGCGCCGCGCCTTCCCACAGCAGGGCCAGGAAGATTAGAATCAAGACCTTGCGCCACAGCGCGTGCTGGCTCCAGCGCTGCCAGTGCGACAATGGCCGCTCGACGGTGACGCCGGCCGGCGGCGGCGCCGCATACACGAACTCCTGGCGGATCGGCGGCTCCAGCAGCGCGCTCATACGGCCTCCCGCTGCGCGGTAACTGCTTGCGGGACAGGAGTGACTTCCTCATCGAACAGCAAGCCGTGGATGCGGCTGCTGGCGGCCTGGAATTCCGCGCTGCCCGCGCTGTGCAAGCCGAACTGGTGACTGTTCAATTCGGCACGCACCCGGCCCGGATGGGGCGACAGCAGCAGGATGCGGTTGCCCACGACCAGCGCTTCCTCGATCGAATGCGTGACGAACACAAGCGTAAAGCGCAACTCTTCCCACAGGCGGCTCAGCTCTTCCTGCATCTTGCGCCGTGTCAAGGCGTCGAGGGCGGCAAACGGCTCGTCCATCAGCAGCACTTCCGGCTGCATGGCCAAGGCGCGGGCAATGGCGACCCGCTGCTTCATGCCGCCCGACAAGGTATGCGGATGGGCATCCTCGAAGCCGGCCAGGCCCACCTTGGCGATCCAGTGATGGGCGCGCTCGCGGGCCGCCTGCTTATCCAGGCGCTTGCTGGCCAGCAAGGGGAACATGACGTTTTCCAGCACGGTTTTCCACGGCGGCAACTGGTCGAATTCCTGGAACACGACGACACGATCCGGCCCCGGTTTATGAATGGGCTGGCCCTGCATGGCGATGCTGCCCGCGCGCGGCGCGATGAAGCCGGCCACGGCTTTCAGCAGTGACGACTTGCCGCAGCCCGATGGTCCCAGCAGCACGAAACGGTCGCCGCGGAACACGTCGAAACTGACGTCATGCGTGGCGCGCACGGTGCGCTGCTCGGTACGGTATTCCAGGCTGACATGTTTGACGCTGAGCAATGGCTGCAGCGCAACGGGAGGACGTACCAGGTGAAAAGCGGGTGCGTTCATGTCAGCCTCCTTGCGTGATGGCGGGATCGTCAAAGAAATAATCGCGCCAGCTGTCGGGCAAGTTGCGGATCGCGCTCACGCGGTGCAGGAATTGCGCCAAGCCATAGGTGTTTTGCGGCGCGATCTTGAATTGCACTTGCGGGTTGGCAAAGATTTTCAGCAGCAAATTGCGGTCCACCTTGCTTTTATTCACCTTGATGTAGATGTCGGCCGCGCCTTGCGGATTGCTGCTCGCATACTGCGCCGCTTCCGCCAGCGCGGCGATGAAGGCGCGGTAGGTTTTCGGATTGTCCTTGCGGTATTTTTCCGTCGCATACAGCAAGGTCGACGAGCTGGGCCCGCCCTGTACATCGTACGAGTTCAGGATGATGTGGGCGTTCGGGTTTTGCGCCAGTTCCTGTTCCTGGAATGGCGAATTGCCGAAGTGGCCGCTGAGCTCCGTGCCGCCGGCGATGATGGCGGCGGCCGCGTCCGGGTGCGGCAAGGTTTGCGTGATCTTGTCGAGGCGGGCAAATTCCTTGTCGCCCCACTGTTTCGCCACGGCCATTTGCAAGATGCGCGCTTGCACGGAAACGGAGACGGCAGGCAAGGCGATGCGGTCCTTGTCCGTCAAGTCCACCAGGGTTTTTACTTTGGGATTATTGCTGACCAAATAGTAGGGGAAGTTGCCCAGGGACGCCACGCCGCGCACGTTCTGCCGGCCTTTCGTGCGGTCCCATATGGTCAAGAGCGGCCCCAGCCCAGCGCCTGCGATATCGATATTGCCGGACAACAAAGCATCGTTGATGGCCGGGCCGCCGGACAAGGTAATCCACTCGACTTTCACATCGACGCCCTGCTGCCTGCCATGTTTTTCAATCAGTTTCTGTTCCTGCGCAATATTGAGCAGCAAGAAGGTGATGCCATGCTGGCCCGCGATGCGGATCTGCCCTTCGGCCCGGGCCATGGGCATGGCCATGCACAGCACGGCAATGGCGGCGAGCAGATGGCGGGTAAAAGTCAAGATCGGCAACATGGACACTCCTTGGGTCAGGCTTACAGGGAAAAATCAGTAGGGTGCATCGCCTTCGATGGTGGTGCGGTAGAGCTTGCGGCGCTGGTCGGGTGGGCATCCCGTCGCCAGATGCATCAGGGAGCGGTTGTCCCAGAACACCAGGTCGTGCGGCTGCCAGCGGTGCACATATAAATGCTCGGGGCGCACGCTGTGCACGAACAATTCGTCGAGCAGGGCGCGGCTTTCGTCCTCGGGCAAGCCGACGATGCGCGTGGTGAAATGCTCGTTGACAAACAGGGCGCGGCGTCCCGTTTCCGGATGCACGCGCACGACGGGATGGGTAACGGGTTTGACTTCATCGATCTGCGCCTGCGTCAGCGCGGGCCGCCATGGGTTGCGGCGGCGCAATTCCTCGTACTGGCTCAGGTAGCTGTGTTCGGCGCGGGCGCCGCGCGCGGCGTGGCGCAGCGCGGCCGGCAAGCTTTCCCAGGCCAGGTGCATATTCGCAAAGACGGTATCGCCGCCCTCGTCCGGCAACTCTTGCGCGTGCAGCATGGAGCCGAGGCTGGGCACTTCCTTGTACGACAAATCCGAATGCCAGAAATGACCGGCATCGCCGAGGCCGATGGGCTGGCCGTTTTCGACGATATTCGAGATGATCAGCACTTCCGCTTGCGTGGGCAGCTGGAACTGGCGCAGCACGTGGATTTGCAGCGG
This sequence comes from Janthinobacterium sp. EB271-G4-3-2, assembly GCF_020858035.1. Lineage (NCBI taxonomy): Bacteria > Pseudomonadati > Pseudomonadota > Betaproteobacteria > Burkholderiales > Oxalobacteraceae > Janthinobacterium > Janthinobacterium sp. EB271-G4-3-2. Next base: position 197,799 of record NZ_JACYMG010000011.1, read on the forward strand.
GCCGAAGCGGCGGCTGAAATCGACTTGCTGCTGCGGCGTGATGCGCTGGTCGCGAAACACCAGCACGTGATGGTCGAGATGGGCGTGGTGCAGGCGCTGGAAGTCGCCAAACGACAGCGGCTGCGCCAGATCCAGCCCCAGCACTTGCGCGCCGAGCGGCGCATCGAAAGTCTCGATACGGAAGTGGCTGGTGGATTGCACGGGTTTCAGGACGGCCGACATGGGAGTTCGCCAAGAGTCTGGGGAAGTCCACTGTATGCCGGCCAGCCTTGCTTGCAAACGAAGCATTTACTATATGAATATGCGCGGCGCGTTGCGCCACGCTGCAACAGGCACTGTCACGCAATGGCGCAGCAGCAGGGACTTTGCCCGGGAATGGGCTGAGCATGCAACTTGCTTACCCACCAATCTTTACAATAGACCAGGAAAGCCATGCCCACTTACGCCCTGCTGCTCGCCTTGCTGTTCCCTGCTTTCGTCCACGCGCAGGATAGCGAGGGTGAAAGCGATCTCAGCTACAAAGCCCATGTGCACAGCGACAAGCGCATCAAGTGTTTGTACGGCTATGCGGCCGACAAGACGGGCGACCATGCGGCCGCCGTCGCCATCTTTGAAGACTGCATCCGGCGCTGGAACGATGTGTATTCGATGATTTGGCTGGCCCAGCTGTATGAAACGGGTATCGGCGTGACCAAGGACTTGCAACAGGCGACGGCGCTGATGCGGCGCGGTGCGCATACGAATGATGACGCCGCCTATGCGCGGCTGGCGCGCTACCACTATGGCGTGGCGCTGGCCGAAGGCCGGGGCACGCCGCAAGACATTCCCCAGGCCAGAACCTGGCTGCGCCAGGCGGCGCAGGAAGGTGTGCGGGAGGCGGCCGATTATCTGGACCGCCTGGAAGGCGCCACGCCCTAGGCATGGCGTCAGCGCCGATTACGCGATTGCTTCGTAGCGAGCCAGGCGCGTCGCCATGCGCGGCGCCAGTTCGTGGCCAGCCGTGACGGTCACTTCCAGGTCGTTCAGCAAGCCATCCTTCAAGCCATAGACCCAGCCGTGCACGCTGAGTTCCTGGCCCCGCTCCCACGCATCTTGCACGACGGTGGTCTGGCACACGTTCAAGACTTGCTCGACCACGTTCAGTTCGCACAGACGGTCGCCGCGCTGGCGGCTCGTCAGCACGTCGCCCAGGTAGCGCTCGTGCTTCTGGCCCACGTCCTGCACGTGGCGCAGCCAGTTGTCGACCAGGCCGATGCGCGTGCCCGTCATGGCAGCATGCACGCCCTTGCAGCCGTAATGGCCGACGATGATGATATGTTTGACTTTCAGCACGTCCACGGCAAATTGCAGGACGGACAGGCAATTGAGATCGGAATGCACGACCACATTGGCAATATTACGGTGCACAAACACGTCGCCAGGCGCCATGCCCAGCAATTCGTTAGCTGGCACGCGGCTGTCGGAGCAGCCGATCCACAGGTATTCGGGCGACGTTTGCGCTTCCAGGTTCTTGAAGAAGTTCGGGTCCTTCGCCACCATCGAGTCGGCCCAGCGGCGGTTACGCTGCAGCAGTTCCGCCAGGGCCGGGCCATTTTTCTGTTCGGTCATATCGCTCCCATTGTGTACGTACGACTGAATTGGCGGCAGATCGCGCCCATAGGCCGGCGATGCGCGCACATTGTTCAGTCGTGATGAAAAAAACGCCGGGATGTTGAAGCATCCCGGCGCATGGTGTTACGTGTGCTTATTCAAAAAAATCCTTGACCTTGTCTTTCCAGGTCTTGCTTTGCGGACTGTGCTTGGCACCGCCCTCGGTCGTCGACTTTTCAAAGTCGCGCAGCAGGTCTTTCTGTTTTTCCGTCAGTTTCACCGGTGTTTCGATGGCCACGTGGCAGAACAGGTCGCCCGCGTAACCGGAGCGCACACCCTTGATGCCCTTGCCTTTCAGGCGGAAGGTCTTGCCCGACTGGGTGCCTTCCGGGATCGTGAACGACACTTTGCCGTTCAGGGTAGGCACTTCGATTTCGCCGCCCAAAGCTGCCTTGGTGAACGAGATCGGCATTTCGCAATGCAGGTCGTCGCCTTCGCGCTGGAATACGGCGTGCGGCTTGATGTGGATTTCCACATACAGGTCGCCCGACGGACCGCCATTCGTGCCCGGTTCGCCGTTGCCGGACGAACGGATACGCATGCCGTTGTCGATACCGACTGGAATTTTCACTTCCAGCGTCTTGTTGCGCTTGATGCGACCGGCGCCGCCGCATGGCGTGCACGGGTCGGTGATGACCTTGCCGCTGCCATGGCATTTCGGGCAGGTTTGCTGGATGCTGAAGAAGCCTTGCTGCATGCGCACCTGGCCATGGCCACCGCAGGTACCGCAGGTGGTGGGCGACGTGCCCGGCTTGGCGCCGCTGCCATGGCAAGTGTCGCACTTGTCCCAGCTCGGCACACGGATGGTCGTGTCGAAGCCGTGAGCAGCTTGCTCCAGTGTAATTTCCAGGTTGTAGCGCAAGTCGGCGCCACGGTACACCTGTGGCCCCGCATTGCGGCTGCGTCCACCGCCACCGCCAAAGATGTCGCCGAAGATATCGCCGAAGCTGTCGGCAAAGCCGCCAGCACCGCCGCCGAAGCCGCCACCGCCGCCCATGTTCGGGTCCACGCCAGCGTGACCATAACGGTCATACGCATCGCGCTTTTCCGGATTGGTCAGCATCTCGTAGGCTTCTTTGACTTCCTTAAACTTTTCTTCCGATTCCTTGCTATCCGGATTGCGGTCCGGATGGTATTTCATCGCCAGTTTACGGTAAGACTTTTTGATCTCTTCTTCCGAAGCATTTTTTGCGACACCGAGTGTCTCGTAAAAATCACGCTTTGCCATGTTGTCGGCACCTTGCAGTCTATCTACTGATGTAAAAATTACACGAAAAAGCCGAGTCGAGTGCTGCACTGGGCAGCGACTCGGCTCGGCCGGTCTTCGCGGCTAATCCCGCGATGTAGCGTTCAGCCCGGCTGCCCCCAGTTCATGGGAGCGCAAGACAATTACTTGCTGTCTTTGACTTCTTTGAAGTCAGCGTCGACAACGTCGTCCTGCTTGGCGCCTGCGTCCGATGCGCCAGCAGCTTGCTGTGCACCTTCCGCGCCGCCGGCAGCTTGCTGCGCTTGCATGTCGGCATACATTTTTTCGCCCAGTTTCTGCGATGCGCTCGACAGTGCTTCCACCTTGGCGTCGATCTCAGCCTTGTCGCCCGCCTTGATGCTTGCTTCCAGGTCGGTGATCGCCGCTTCGATCTTCTCTTTCTCGCCCGCATCGAGCTTGTCGCCGTATTCGGTCAAGGATTTCCGGGTCGAGTGTACCAGAGCATCGGCCTGATTGCGCGACTCGGCCAATTCTTTGACCTTTTTGTCTTCTTCCGCGTTCAGCTCGGCATCCTTGACCATCTTCTGGATTTCAGCCTCGGTCAAGCCGGAATTGGCCTTGATCGTGATCTTGTTTTCCTTGCCGGTGGCCTTGTCTTTCGCGCCGACATGCAAGATGCCGTTGGCGTCGATGTCGAAGGTCACTTCGATCTGTGGCGTGCCGCGCGATGCTGGCGGGATGCCTTCCAGATTGAATTCGCCCAGGCCCTTGTTGCCGGCGGCGATTTCGCGCTCACCCTGGAAGACCTTGATGGTCACCGCAGGCTGGTTGTCGTCGGCCGTCGAGAACACTTGGCTGAACTTGGTCGGAATCGTCGTGTTTTTGTGGATCATCTTGGTCATCACGCCGCCCAAGGTTTCGATACCCAGGGACAGAGGAGTAACGTCCAGCAACAGCAAGTCCTTGCGTTCGCCCGACAGGACCGAACCTTGAATCGCTGCGCCCACGGCGACGGCTTCGTCCGGGTTCACGTCCTTGCGTGGATCCTTGCCGAAGAATTCCTTCACTTTTTCCTGCACCTTCGGCATACGGGTCATACCGCCGACCAGGATGATGTCATCGATGTCCGACACTTTCACGCCTGCATCTTTGATAGCGATGCGGCATGGTTCCATCGTGGCCGTGATCAGTTCTTCCACCAGCGATTCCAGCTTGGCGCGGGTCATCTTCAGGTTCAAGTGGACCGGCGCGCCGTTCGCCATGGCGATGTACGGCTCGTTGATTTCGGTTTGCTGCGACGACGACAATTCGATCTTCGCGCGCTCGGCCGAAGCCTTGATGCGCTGCAGGGCGATCGGATCTTTTTTCAGGTCGATGCCGTTGATCTTCTTGAACTCGTCGATGATGTAATCGATGACGCGCTGATCGAAGTCTTCGCCGCCCAGGAAGGTGTCGCCGTTGGTCGACAGCACTTCAAATTGTTTCTCGCCATCAACATCCGCGATTTCGATGATCGACACGTCGAACGTACCGCCACCCAAGTCGTACACGGCGATTTTACGGTCGCCTTTTTCGGTCTTGTCCAGGCCGAACGCCAGCGCTGCCGCGGTTGGCTCGTTGATGATGCGCTTGACGTCCAGGCCAGCGATACGGCCGGCATCCTTGGTGGCTTGACGCTGCGAGTCGTTGAAGTACGCAGGCACGGTGATGACGGCTTCGGTGACTTCTTCACCGAGGTAGTCTTCTGCCGTTTTTTTCATCTTGCGCAGGACTTCAGCCGAAATTTGCGGCGGAGCCAGTTTTTTGTCGCGCACGCCGATCCATGCATCGCCGTTGTCGGCTTTCATGATCTGGTATGGCATCAGCGCGATGTCTTTTTGGACTTCTTTTTCGTCGAACTTGCGACCGATCAGACGCTTGACTGCGTACAGCGTGTTTTTCGGATTGGTCACGGCCTGGCGTTTCGCTGGCGCGCCGACGAGAATTTCGCCATCTTCTTGGTAAGCAATAATCGACGGCGTCGTGCGTGCGCCTTCAGCGTTTTCGATTACCTTTGGTTGACCGTTTTCCATGATGGAAACGCAGGAATTCGTGGTTCCCAGATCGATACCGATAATTCTACCCATGATTTATTTCCTTTTATTTGCTAGATTTCAGATGGTTCTTATATGTGGCAAAGCGGCATGGTTTCAAGGCTTGCTTGATGCCGCCCTCTGATTATTTTGCTTGCGCGGTCGTTACAATGGCTGGACGCAGCAGGCGGTCCGCAATCATATAGCCCTTTTGCAGGACTGACACGATGGTATTGGCTTCCTGGTCCGCCGGCACCACGGCAACAGCCTGGTGTTTCATCGGATCGAGCTTCTCGCCCTGCACTGGCAATACTTCCACCAGGCGGTTGCGCTCGAACGCGGCGTTCAATTGCTTCAAGGTCATCTCGACGCCTTCTTTCAGCGATTCGATGGTCGGTGCTTCCACCGTCAGCGCCGTTTCCAGACTGTCTTTCACCGGCACCATGGCTTCGGCAAAGCTCTCGACTGCGAATTTATGCGCTTTTGCAACATCTTCCTGCGCGCGGCGACGGATATTTTCGCCATCGGCCTTGGCGCGCATGAAGGCATCGTGCATCTCTGCAAGACGCGCTTCGGTACTCGCCAGCTGCTCTTCCAAAGTAGGCTCTGCGGGAGTCGATGGGGCAGTCGCCGCGGCGTCCGCTTGCGGATTAGGTACAGCTTGGTTTTCCTGATCTTGCATCTGAAAAGCTCCTACAATCAATGACTTAAATGAGTTAGTCTAACTATCTTTACAACACTAACGGGCAGATGGGGCTATATCCTATTGTTTCAAGGGGTATGCGTGGCAAAACCAGAATTACATCGGTCCATGTTACAGCGTATTACAAATACGCTCCCCATTCCGGGCATCCATCCGTGCGCGCATCCCTTGATTTTCCAGGCTTCCCACGGCAAAGCGGGCATTCTACCAGCCCCGCCACGACCATCGCCACTGGCGGTGTTGCTATTTGGAAAGCCGCTTGGCCGCGCCAGACATGACAAAGCCGCGCAAGCGCGGCTTCAAGATGGCAAAAACTCGGCAATGTCAGTTCGCCGCGCCCAAGGCCAGCGCCGCCGTGCGTGCCTGCTCGCCCGCTTTCTTGTCCGCCTCGCGCTGCGCCGCCGTCTTCATCGTCGGCCAGCCAATCATGTGCTGTTCCGCAATTTCCGCCATGCCCGCGATCCAGGCCGGCGTTTCGTTCAGGCAAGCGATGTAATGAAACTGCTGGCCGCCGGCCGTCTCGAAATCATGCTTCGCTTCCATGGCGATCTCTTCCAGGGTTTCCAGGCAATCGCTGGTAAAACCCGGGCACAGCAAGTCGACGCGCTTGACGCCCTGCTGCGCCAGCGCCACCAGGGTGGGCGCCGTGTACGGCTGCAGCCATTCGGCCTTGCCGAAGCGCGACTGGAAGGTCACCACATATTGCTCTTTAGTTAATTTCAACTTTTCCGCCAGCAGGCGCGCCGTTTTCAGGCATTGGCAGTGGTAGGGGTCGCCCAGCAGCAAGGTGCGCTTGGGCACGCCATGAAAACTCATCACCAGTTTTTCCGGACGGCCATGCGCTTCCCAATGATTCAGCACCGAATCGCGCAAGGCGTCGATATACGTGTCGTGCTCGTGATATTGCTTGATAAAACGCAATTCCGGCACATTGCGCACGCTGGCGTAATGGGCAAACACGGCGTCGTAGATGGATCCCGTCGTCGTGCCCGAGTATTGGGGATAGGCCGGCAGGATGGCGATGCGCTCGCAGCCTTCGCTTTTCAGCTTGGCCAGCACTTCCGGCAAGGAAGGCGAACCGTAGCGCATGGCCATGGCCACCGTCACGCCGTCATGACCGCGCTCGGCCAGGGCGCCGGCCAGCAACTTGGCTTGCTTTTGCGTATGCACTTTCAAAGGCGAACCTTCACGCGTCCAGATCGACGCGTATTTCTTCGCCGACTGGCCGGAGCGGAATGGCAAGATGATCAGGTTCAGGATGAACCACCAGACGATGCGGGGAATCTCCACCACGCGCGGGTCCGACAAAAATTGCTTCAGGTAACGCCGCACGGCCGACGAGGTCGGCGCATCGGGCGTGCCCAGGTTGACCAGCACCACGGCGCTGCGGTCGATGCTGCCATGCGTGTACGGCGGTTCTGTTTGAAATGACATGAAGGCTCTTCGAAGGCGTTGGATGGATTAGTCGACCATTATAGTTACATTGCGTCAACATCGGGAAAGATGGATGTCGATGCAATTCACCCATAGCAAAAGCTGGGGTCAGACCCGACGGGTCTGACCCCGGTCTGCCCCCAGCCATGAATCAAATCGCGAGCAATTCACGCGCATGCTTGCGCGTGGTGGCCGTGATTTCCAGGCCGCCCAGCATGCGCGCCACTTCTTCCACCCTGGCCTTGGCGTCGAGCATGTCGATGCGCGAGGCCGTCTTGCCATTGTCCAGGGTGCTTTTCGCCACCTGGAAATGCTGATTCGCCTGGCTGGCCACCTGCGGCAAATGGGTCACGCACAGCACTTGCCGTCCCTGCCCCAGGCGTTTCAATAGACGCCCGACGACTTCGGCGACGGCGCCGCCGATGCCGCTGTCGACCTCATCGAAGATCAGGGTGGGCGTGGTGGTGGCGTGCGAGGTGATGACGGAAATGGCCAGCGCGATGCGCGCCAGTTCACCGCCGGACGCCACTTTCGCCAGCGAACGGGGCGCCGTGCCCGCGTGGCCGGCGACGAGGAACTCGACTTGCTCGAGACCATGCGCGGCCGGTACGCACGGGTGCAGGGCGATTTCAAAGCTGCCGCCCGTCATGCTCAGTTCCTGCATGGCGCGCGTGACGGCTTGCCCCAGTTCCAGGGCGGCCGCACGGCGCGTGGCGGACAGGCGCTCGGCGACGGCGCGGTACTCGGCCTCGATCTTCGCTTCCTGGCGCAGCAAGCCTTCGATATCGGAAGCGTCGGCCAGGTGCTGCAGCTTTTCCGACAGCTTCGCGTGTTCCTCTGGTAACTCTTCGGGCGTGACGCGGAATTTGCGCGCCGTGCTGTGCATGGCTTCCATGCGCGCGTCGAGCTGGTGCAGGCGCTCCGGGTCCAGTTCCACCCGGTCCAGGTAATTGTTCAGCGCGTACACGGATTCCTGCAACTGGATGCGCGACGATTCGATCAGGTCGACAATCGGTTGCAATTCCGCATCGACGGACACGAGCTTGCCCAGCTTCTGGTTCAGGGCCGACAGTTGCGACACGATCGGGTGGTCTTCCGACTCGGAAATGAGGGACAAGGCTTCCTGGGCCCCTTCCAGCAGGCTGGCCGCGTGCGACAGACGGCTGTGCTCGTTCGTGATCTCCGTCCACTCGCCGGGCTTGGCGGCCAGTTTTTCCAGCTCTCCCACTTGCCATTCCAGGCGTTCACGCTCGTACAGCACGTTGGCCGCATTCGTTTCGAATTCCTCGCGCTGGCGCACGAGGGCGCGCCAGCGCTTGTGCAGGGCGGCCACTTGCCGCGCATCCTGTTCCGCGCCCGCTTCGCGCGCCGTCGCCTGGCCGTCGAGCAAGGCGCGCTGCGCTTCGCTTTTCAGCAAGGACTGATGCGCGTGCTGGCCGTGGATGTCGACCAGCATGTCACCGAGCTCGCGCAACTGCGCGGCCGTGGCGGGAATGCCGTTGATGTACGCTTTCGAGCGGCCCACATTGTCGATCACGCGGCGCAGCAGGGCGCCGCCATCGTCGTTGGCGAATTCATGCGCCACCAGCCAGGCTTGCGCCACGTCGCTGACGGAGAAATCGGCCGAGATGTCGGCCTTGGCCGCGCCTTCGCGCACCACGCTGGCGTCGCCTCGCCCGCCCAGCGCCAGGGTCAGCGCATCGATGAGGATGGACTTGCCGGCGCCCGTCTCGCCCGTCAGCACGCTGAAGCCGGCGGAAAATTCCAGTTCAATGGTATCGACAATGACAAAATCGCGAATGGACAGTGTATGGAGCATGGCTTCTGTGGTTGAGCGGCGCACCGCGGGTTGAGGTGGAGAAAAAGTTAGCTGAGCTTGCCCTCGCCCGACGGATACTCATTCCAGTGCAATTTTTCACGCAGGGTGTTGTAGTAGCTCCACCCTTCCGGATGCAGGAAGGTAATCGTGTGCGGCGAACGGCGGATGAGGATGCGGTCTTGCTGCACCAGGCTGGCAACGGTCTGCATGTCGAAATTGACGCTGATATCGCGCCCGCGCACGATTTCCACGACGATCTGGCTCGAGTCGGGCAAGACGATGGGGCGGTTCGACAGCGCATGCGGGGCGATCGGCACGAGCACGATGCCGCCCAGGGTCGGGTGCAGCAGCGGGCCGCCGGCCGACAGCGAGTACGCGGTAGAGCCCGTGGGCGTGGAAATGATCAAGCCATCGGAACGCTGGTTGTACATGAAGTGGCCATCGACCTCGACGCGCAATTCGGCCATGCCGGCGCCGGCGCCGCGCGAGACGACGACATCGTTGACGGCCATGCCCACGTGGATCGACTCGCCGTCGCGCAGCACGCTGCCTTCAAGCAAGGTGCGGCGCTCGGCCTTGAAGCGGCCGCCAAGAATTTGCGCCAGCACGGGCAGCATGCGCTCGAGCGGGATGTCGGTCATGAAACCCAATCGTCCTTGATTGATGCCGATCAACGGTACGTCAAATGGCGCCAGCTGTCGCGCAATGCCCAGCATGGTGCCGTCGCCGCCCATGACGATGGCGCAATCGGCGGCGGCGCCGATCTCGGCCGGCGACATGGCGTGCACGCCGGGAAACGCCAGGTTCAGATGCGCGGCCGTCTCCGCCTCGAAGACCACCGTATGGCCCAGCACTTGCAGGAAATCGACGATGCTTTTTACGGGTTCGGCAATGCCATCCGTATTCTGGCGCACGACCAGGGCGATGGTCTTGGCGCCCAGGTTGAAGCGTTCGCCCGGGGCTGGCAAGGTCGCGGCTGGCTGTTCGGCGCGCTGTTCGGCGTGTGTATCGACGGGCATAAGAGTCTCGGTAGTGAATTCGGTGGCAAGCCGCCCCAGGCTGTCGCGTCGCACGCCGGCATCGCATGATTACTGTATATATCCACAGTATAGTGCGGCTGCCGTGTGCCCGCAAGGGGCGTTCTTGGTGTTGCACGCAGTGTAGCGCAGAAAAAGAATCGTCCATGCGTGCGCCAGCGCTCCCTGCATGGACAAATCCGCTTGCAGGCGGCCTGCCGCGGCGGGACACTGGTTTCACTTTACTGTCAGGAGGCCATATGCTTACCCAACCAAGTGAACGCAAGATCAATACCGATGAAAAGGTCAAGAATGACGGCGTCGACCGTCTGCCGCACGAGCGAGATGAGTCGCCCGATGCGCAAAACGCGCGTCCGCGCAAGATCATGCAACAGGCGGCCAGCGACCTGGAACAGGGCCTGGTCGACACGGACCGCCGCGCCCAGCCCGGCGTGGAAAAGGTCAAGCCCACCGAGCCGAAACAGGCCCGTCCCGACCCGCAACTGGAACCAAAGAAGGCGCGCTGACTCCAACCCTCACGCACCGCTACTCGCACTGCCCATGTTATGGAGTACGCCATGCACCGTTACGTCTGTTCATTCCTGCTGGCCGCTGCCTGCGGCGTCACTACCGCCCACGCCCAGGCGCCCGCCATGCCCATCGGCTTCGGCCCGCAGCCCGTGCTGCCCGCGCCGGACAAGCAGCTGATTCCCACCGTCAACGTGGCACCCGTGCGGCGCTGGACGGCGGCACAGCGCCCCGTGGTCGCGCCCGGCCTGGCCATCCATGCGTATGCGCGCGACCTCGACCATCCGCGCTGGCTGTACGTGCTGCCGAATGGCGACGTGCTGGTGGCGGAAACGAACGCCCCGCCGAAGCCCGAGGATAACAAAGGTATCAAGGGCGCCATCATGCAGATGCAGATGAAAAAGGCGGGCGCCGCCACGCCCAGCGCCAACCGCATCACCTTGCTGCGCGGCGTCGATGCAAACGGCGTGGCGCAGACGCGCAGCGTGTTCCTGCAAGGATTGAATTCGCCATTTGGCATGGCACTGGTCGGTAACGAGCTGTATGTCGCCAATGCCGACGCCTTGATGCGTTTTCCTTACAAGGAAGGCCAGACGGCCATCACGGCGCCTGGCGTCAAGGTGGCGGATTTGCCGGGCGGGCCCCTCAATCACCACTGGACCAAGAACGTCATCGCCAGTGCCGACGGCAAATTTCTTTATGTTTCCGTCGGGTCCAACAGCAACGTGGGCGAGAACGGCCTGTCGGCCGAAGACGGCCGCGCCGCCATCTGGCAAGTGACGCGCGCGACGGGCAAGGCACGCGTGTATGCGACGGGTTTGCGCAACCCCGTCGGCCTGGCCTGGCAGCCGCATAGCGGGGCACTGTGGACGGCCGTCAATGAACGCGACGAGCTGGGCAACGACCTGGTGCCCGACTACATGACGTCCGTCAAGGACGGCGCCTTCTATGGCTGGCCCTACAGTTATTTCGGCCAGCACGTCGATGCGCGGGTCAAGCCGCCACGTCCCGAATTGGTGGCCACCGCCATCGCGCCCGACTACGCGCTGGGCGCACACACGGCCTCGATGGGGCTGGCGTTTTATGACGGCACCTTGCTGCCCGAACGCTACCGGGGCGGCGCCTTCATCGGCCAGCACGGCTCGTGGAACCGCAAGCCTTTCAGCGGCTATAAAGTCATTTATGTGCCCTTCGCCAACGGCGTGCCCAGCGGGCCGCCGCAGGACGTCGTCAGCGGCTTCCTCGACAGCAATGGCAAGGCACAGGGGCGTCCCGTCGGCGTGGCCGTCGACAAGGCGGGCGCGCTGCTGGTGGCGGACGACGTGGGCAATGTCATCTGGCGCGTGACGCCGGCGCCGTGAACGGCGATGCGCCGCACATGCTGCCCCCCGCATGCGCCCCCTGTGTGGCGCAACGAACGGAAGGGCAAGGGTGGCGCGCGCATGATGGGCGCTCGAACCACGCAAGGAGTACATCATGAAAAAAACAGGATCAGCCGTCTGGAGTGGCGGCCTTAAAGATGGCAAAGGGTTTATTTCCACCCAAAGCGGCGCGCTCGACAATGTTGCCTATGGCTTCAATACGCGCTTTGAAGACGGTCCCGGCAGCAATCCGGAAGAACTGATCGGCGCGGCCCATGCCGCCTGCTTTACCATGGCCCTGTCCGGCCAGCTGGGCGAAGCGGGCCTGCGCGCCACGGCCCTGAAAACCACGGCCGACGTCAGCCTGGAAAAAATCGATGGCAGCTATGCCATCACGGCCGTGCACCTGACCCTGGTGGCGACCATTCCCGGCGCCACCGACGAAGCGTTCCAGGACGCGGCCCTGCGCGCCAAGCTCGGTTGCCCGGTGTCCAAATTGCTGGCCACGGAAATCACCTTGGACGCCCATCTGGAGTAAGCACGCCACCGTCCGCCGCCCCGGTACCAGCGGGCGGCATGGGCGGCCTCGGCAAGAAAGCCGTAAAACGCATAAAATCCTGCCATTCCCCTACACCCTCAAGGATTTACGATGCGTATTTTGCACACCATGTTACGGGTCGGCGACCTGCAGCGCTCCATCGATTTTTACACCAAGGTCCTGGGCATGACGCTGCTGCGCACCAGCGACAATCCGGAATACCAGTACACCCTGGCCTTCGTCGGCTATGGATCGAATCCCGACCATGCGGAACTGGAACTGACGTATAACTATGGCACCACCAGCTACGAGCTGGGTACGGCGTATGGCCACATCGCCATCTCGGCCGACGACATCGTCGCCGCCTGCGACGCGGCACGCGCGAATGGCGGCAACGTCACGCGTGAACCGGGCCCCGTGAAAGGCGGCAACACGGTCATCGCCTTTATCACCGACCCGGACGGCTACAAGATCGAATTGATCGAACGCAAGTTCGACGGCCAGGGCGGCGGCCTGTAATACATCAGCCTGGCTCGGCGGCCTGTGCAACGGCCGCGCGCAGCCAGGCGATGCCCGCATCGCCGTCCGTGCGGCGGTGCCGTATCGTTTCAAACGCAAACGGCGCGATGGCAAATGGCGCAGCGTACAGCGCCAGCCCCTGCGCCGCACTGCCCTGCAAGGCGCGCTGCGCCACCGTCAGGATCAAGTCCGTCCCCCTCACAACATCCGGTGCGACCGTCCAGTACGGCACACGCACGGCAATGCGGCGCGTCTGGCCCAACTGGGCCAGGGCCGCATCGACTTCGGCCGCCATGCCGCCTTCGCTGGATGCCACCAGCACATGCGGGCGCGCCAGATAGGTTTGCAGGCTCAGCATTTCACCGGGCGCCAGGCTGGCCGGGTCGAGCGCGCACACGAATGTTTCCTCGAACAAGGTTTCACGGCGTAACTGCTCGGGCAATTGCGGGAACACGCCCAGCGCCAGATCGATCTCGCCATCCTGCACGCCAGCGATCACAGCTGATCGGCTGGCATAGCTGATGGCCAGGTCGATGCCGGGCGCATCCACGCGCAAGCGGCGCAGCAAACGCGGCAAGATCAGCGCCGCGCCGTAATCCGACATGGCCAGGCGTAACACGCGCTGCGCCGTGGCCGCCTCGAAGACGGCGCCGCCGAGCACGGAACGCACGCTTTGCAAGGCTTCGGCCAGCGGCCGCGCCAGCTCCAAAGCACGCGCCGTCGGCTGGAAGCCACCTTTGCCGCGCAACAGCAGCGGATCGCCGAGCAGATGGCGCAAGCGGGCCAGCGCATGGCTGACGGCGGGCTGGCTCATGTGCAAGCGCTCGGCCGCACGTGACAAGTGGCGCTCGCTGAGCAGCGCTTCCAGGATCACCAGCAAGTTCAAATCGACGGCCCGCAGATTATTCATTTGGTGCATAGTTGGCTGACAAAATACGAATTGGATTTAATGACGACAGCATAATACGATGATCCCATCAACTCAAGGTGATGGAGTCACACATGCATGGATGGATTACCGTATTTGCCCCGCTGGCCATGCTGGCCGGCGCCGTCGTCCCGTTTCAGGCGGGCGCGAATGCCGCGCTGGGCCGCAACCTGGGCCACCCGCTGTGGGCCACGCTCGCCTCGCTGGCCGTCAGCGCCGTGCTCGCCTCGCTCGTGATGCTGGTCTGGCGGGTGCCCGCGCCCGATGTCAGTCTCGCCATGCGGGGACCGGGCTGGTCCTGGCTGGGCGGCGCGGCCGGCGTGTTTTACATTACGGCCGCACTGATGCTGGCGCCGCGCATGGGTTCCGGCCCCTTCATGGCGGCCGTCATCGGCGGGCAAATGCTGGCCGCGCTGGCCATTGACCGCTACGGCTTGCTGGGCTTTGCCGTCAAGCACATTTCTCCGCTGCACTGGGCCGGTGCGGGGCTGGTGGTAACCGGTGTCGTGCTCACGCAAGTGGCCAACAGCCGTGCCGCGTGAAAACAGGTCAAGACGAAAAAAAACCAGCGCCGTCGCCGGTGCTGGTTTTCATCTGAATCTGCAGAAAAAAGATTATTTGTCGAGCAAGGCGTTCACTGGCATCAAATCCGTTTCCTTCAGGGTGCCGGCCGCCGCCTTCAGGCGCAAGCCGTTCATGATGGTGTCGTAGCGGGCTTTCGACAGGTCTTTTTGCGTCGAGAACAGTTGTTTCTGCGCATTCAAGACGTCGATATTGATGCGCACGCCCACTTGATAGCCGAGCTGGTTCGATTCCAGCGCCGACTTGCTCGACACTTCCGCCGCTTCCAGCGCCTTGACTTGCGCCAGACCGCTGTTGACGCCGAGGAAAGCCTGGCGCGCGCCTTGCGATGCCGTGCGGCGTGCCGTTTCCAGGTCGTTGCGGGCCTTGTTTTCCAGCGCGATCGATTCGCGCACCTTGCTGGTGACGGCAAAGCCGCTGAAGATCGGGATGCTCCACTGCACGCCGATGGCATTGTTGTTATTGCCGCTGCCGTTGCCGCCACCAGAGGTGTAGCTATGGCCCGTATTGGCGATCAGGTCCAGGGTCGGGTAGTGGCCGGCGCGATTGCGGCCAATGTCGCGCTTGGCCGATTCCACGTTGAACTGGGCCGTGACGACGCCGTAGTTCTGTTCTTCCGCCGAGCTCACCCACGGCTCGACGGCGGCCGGTTCCGGCGCGCTGATGACCACGCCCGTGCGCATCGGCGCCAGCGACGTTGGCGCTTCGCCGATGATCGTTTGCAAGGCGCTGCGCTTGTTGGCCAGGTCATTGATGGCGGCAAATTCCTGCGCCACCACCAAATCGTACGCCGCTTGCGCTTCGTGCGTGTCGGTAATCGTTTGCGTGCCGACTTCGAAATTGCGCTTGGCCGATGCCAGCTGCTCCGTCGTGGCCACTTTTTGCGCCTGCGTGGCGCCCAGGTTGTCCTGCGCGCTGAGCACGTCGAAATACGCCTGCGCCACGCGCGTGATCAAGTCTTGCTGGACTTGCGCAAATTGCGCTTCAGCAATCGCTTGCGCCAGCTTGCTTTGCTGATAGGTTTCCCAACGGTCCCAGCGGAACAGCGGTTGGGCCAGGGTCAGGTTGTAGCTGTTCGTGCGCACGTTGACGGACGGCGAGGTGATCTTGTTGCCGCCATTGTTCTGGGCGATCTGCTCCTGATTTCCACGTGTATTCGTGCCCGACGCCGACACTTGCGGCAGCAAGCCAGCCAGCCCCTGCGGAACCCGCTCCATCCCGGCCGACAGGGCCGCGCGCGCACTCGCATACTGCGCGTCATTGGCCAGCGCCTGCTGGTACACCTGGATGAGATCGGCCGCCTGCGCTTGCAGCGAGCATGTCATCGAGACAAAGGCGCTGGTCATCAGCACGGCGATAAGGGGTTTCCGCATTGCATTTCTCCGTTGGAGTCGTCAAAAGTTGATGGAATCAAAAATCTGCTACCGCTTGCCTTGCGCCCGCCGGATGAGCGGGGTACAGGCCTCCGCAGGCATGCAGGAAAACATGCCTGGGTGCATCTACTGCAAAATAACTTAGTATTTAGGCATCGCGCTGTCGACTTGCAGCGCCCAGGCATGCACGCCGCCCGTCAAATTACTGATCTTGCCAAAACCATTGCGCTCCAGGAAGGCCGCCACTTGCATGCTGCGCATGCCGTGATGGCAGATGCAGACGATCTCGGCGTCTTCATCGAGGTCATCGATGCGGGCAGGAATCGAGTTCATCTGCATCAGGGTGGCACCGTCGAGGTGGCACAGGTCGAACTCCCACTGTTCCCGCACGTCCAGCAGGAACGGACGCGGGCGGGAAGGGTCAGCCAGCCAGGCGGCCAGCTGCGGTGCACTCAAATGCTCCATCGAATCGGTCGCCTCAGAACTGGAAATGCGACGGTGCAACAGCTTGCAGCGGCGTGACATTGGTTTCAAACAGCTTGCGCGTGTCGTAGGCCTTGTCCGAGCTGCGCGTGATCAGGTGCGCGGACATGATCGGCGCTTCGCCGATGATGGCCAGGATGCGGCCGCCCACTTTTACTTGTTGCAACAGCGCTTCCGGCAGGACCGACAGGGCGCCGGACACGACGATCACGTCGTACGGCGCGCCCTTGCTCCAGCCCTGGGCGCCGTCGCCCAGTTCCACGGTGACGTTCGTCACGCCGTTGGCGGCCAGGTTCTGCTCGGCCAGGGTTTTCAATTGGGGAACGATTTCCACGCTCGTCACATGACGCGCCTTGTGTGCCAGCAAGGCGGCCATGTAGCCGCTGCCGGTGCCGATTTCCAGGACATTTTCATGCTTCTTGACGGCTACGTCTTGCAAAATGCGCGCTTCCAGCTTCGGCGTGAACATGCATTCGCCGCCGCCCAGTGGAATTTCGGTATCGACGAAGGCCAGGTTTTTATAGGCGGCCGGCACGAAATCTTCACGCTTGACCACGTTCAACAGCTCCAGCACGTCGATATCCAGTACGTCCCATGGACGGATTTGCTGTTCGATCATATTGAAGCGGGCTTGTTCGATATTCATCTTTGGACTCGGTAAGTGAAGTAATAATCCGCCATTTTATCGTTGAACTGGCTGAAAGCACATGTTAACCATAAAGGCGGGCAATGGAGGGAATTTGCGACGATCTGCAGATTTGAGGGGGCGAACCTTGGAAAAGGGGCAACTGAACGGTAGCAGAGGACACGACGCGTCAGCTTTTCCCGGGCGCCTCCACCTGCAGGCTGCGCAAGCTCATGTCGATAAACGCATCCATATAGGCGATCGGATCGATATTCTTGACCTCGCACGGCAGGAAGGAATGCGTCCACATCATGAGCATGGTGACGGGCGCGCTGAGGATGGTGCTGACCAGCACGGGATCGACCTGGCGGAATTCACCGCGCTGCATGCCCCGTTCGACCAGGGTGGCAATCAGCGCATTCCCACGCGTGACCACCTCTTCGTTGTAAAACTGCGCCAGTTCCGGGAAATTGTTCGCTTCGGCCAGCATCAGCTTGGTCAAACCGGCCAGCTTGGTGGCGCCGAACTCTTCCCACCATTGCATCATCATGCTGCGCAACAACTCGGCGCTGCTGCTGTCCGACGCGGCCATGCTGTCTTCCGCCTCGCCGATCGACTGCACGATATTGTCGCGCACCACGGCCTTGAACAGCTCTTGTTTATTCTCAAAGTACAGGTACAGAGTGCCTTTCGACACGCCAGCCCGCTTGGCCACATCCTCCAGGCGCGTCGATGCGAAGCCCCGTTCGACAAACAGGTCGAGGGCGGCGGCGAGCAACTCCTGCGGGCGGGCATCCTTGCGCCGCTCCCAGCGGGGCTTGGTATCAATCGGGGCTTGCATGTGTCTTTCCAAGTAACTTACTTTTGAGTCATTAATAGTAGTCCTGTCTACCGCCAAGGTCAAGCGCGGGGCGCCGTTGGACGACACATAAGTTTGCACCGGCGACAGATAAAGTTGCACGCGACGACACATAAACCTGCATACGGTGTAAAGCTCGGATGCAAGTTGCTGACGACCCCATCAACCACAATTGCACTAATGACACATGAGTTTGCACAGGACCACAGATGGGCTTGCACTGAGCAAATTACCGGGACACAAATATTTTCACCTCGGCGTCCAAGTTCGATGCCGCACTCATCCATCCTTGCAACAATTGATAAGCTTGGAGTGACTCACTACGTCCTCCTACACCTAGTCTCATCTGCGTCTCAAAACCAGAAATCGAAAAGCTGTTTGCCGCAATAATCCAGACCTCCTTGCGAACGCCGACACTTCTGCGGCGTGCTGCTATTACAGCCCAAAGCTGCTCAAGTGCAGGTTCAAGCGCATCAACTGTACTATCAAATCTACGCCCCTCGAACAGACGAATGCGATTTGCCAAGCGCTGAGGAGCGGCAGGCTCCGGCCAATCCGCCAACAGATTTGTTCAATTTGCAGCCTTCAGGTTACGGTCGCCCGAAACAAGCATTTCCAAATTTTTGGTTGCTTGAGAGCCAACCTCAGCTAGCGCGCCCGCAGACGATTGCGGACGTTGCGCAGACGTGCCACATTTGACAGGTACATACACAAGTTTTTCTGGGGAGGAAATGACAAAATCAGCAGGCTCAGTTCCCATGTCGGAACACAAGATGAAATCTGCCGCAGCAATATGTGAATAGAACGGCCCCAATTCTGATATTGTTGGATTTGGTAAAGAGTAATTTTTTAGTTTATCAAAAATATGAAATACTGAATTTAAGGAAAATTCATCGGCTGAGATCTGGATAATTCCGCCTACATGTCCTTTTTCAGTTAATCCATCTTGCAATAGGCCGGGAATAGCGATGAGAACACCGCTCAATTCAGAATTAGCAACAACAAAACCATCTTGTGTCGGCAATCTTAATTCATAAAATCGACCTCCCGTATAAGTAATTCCATTTTTAAATAATATTTTATGCAATGACCGGATTAAAAATTTTTCGAATCCAAAACTCTCATCGAAACTAATAATCTCAATATCATTTTCTGCAACAAATTCAACATACGGATACTCAGCAATAATATTTACACTTACATTGCACGCCTCACTCCATTACTTAAAACAAATTTCGAATCATATTGATAATATAAAAAATTATTATCCAATTCAAACTTAATTCCATTTAAAAGAAACTCAATCGGTTTTTCGTAAATACTAAAATCGAACGCAACTGATTCCGCCATTAAAGCATCGGTGGGCATAATTTGTTTTAAAAACTAATTCAAAATTCGCCCCGAAGCTTCGACATCAGATGCCAAACATTTTTCAATCATTTCAAACCATTCATCCAGATCTGCCAAACTAAATTGACGGTCCTTATGATCCGAAATTCGTCCAGCATCGCCCCCTACATAATAGCTACCTGACTTATTTCCTTGATTGTCTAAAGTGTCGCACTTTATTGTCGACATACGATATGCTGCAAATTGCTGCTGCCCCCCAAGATCATCCAGGTTCCCCCCTAATTACCATTGCTTCAGGTCTTTTACGAGCTGATTGATTGATCTAGTGCTCGCTTCTTTGGGCCGTATAGAAGCACCTCTAGTCATGACTTTGAGCAACTTACTCTGTTCCAGAGGGGAGCCAAAATTAAGTTCAGCATCAGAACTGTAAGTGCGTCCACGACTATCGAATACAGCAACAATGCCGTTTGCCAATTGTCGCAACAAAACAATTTCAAGACTTTGCTCAAAAAAAAGCTCATTGGACAGAAACCGAGATTTATTAAATACGACAGACAGAACAACAATTATTTCCGTTGAATTTGATTTAAATACTTTACACAACTTCCCTTGATTCGTCGCACGCCAATAAAGCGTGTCAGCAGCTTGCGGCAGCGCAAACCCGACCTGCGAGTGTAGAAAACAGATCGAAGCGGTTGGAATACTTAATGCCGTATCAGGATCAAAAGAATTAATATCAAATTTTCCTACGAACCGATTTTCATCGGTAACTGAATTCAGGAAATGCATCCAAGTATAATTCAAATAGTCTTCCCGTGTTAAGAGAAGCCAAAAACTTGCTAACGCCGTTAACAGATTGAAGCGAGCTGTCAAAGTCACGGTAACTAGACCACATCGCGAAATTGGTTGGATGGTCGAATTCGAGTACGACTGGATGAAGGCCGTCAAAAGTACGCACCACACGTCCAACAGTTTGAACAAGCTCTCGGGCACTACCTAAAGGACACGTTAATACCATGAGCTTGGCCGCGGGGATATCAACGCCTTCATCCAGTTTATGTTGATGGACCAGAACTCTAAATGCACTATCGCTTAGAGCCTTAGGCACAGCCGTTTTTACGTTATCGCGAGTATCGTTCGTATATCGCTGATGTATTGCAAGTGTCGGAACGTCCCAAATCGTGGGCAAAGCCACCGAATTGCAGTTACGCTGCGTATGAAAGAAGACCGTGAAGAACACAACTTCGACTTGAACATCGATCAAATTAACCGCACACGCAATCCCGTATTTGAAGTAATCGCGAGAAAATTCGACGTCTATGTCGTCAGATGCCAAGTTTCAGATCAGTCCAAACCTATCTGGCGCTTATGTGCCGTGGTGCAAGCTCATGTGCCGTCTAATGCCAAGCTTCCGAGACATCGAGTTTGCGGTCGTAATACATCAATCATCGGCGCCAGCGTTCGTTCCACGCATGGGTCCTTTCAACGATCCAGCGCATGGGAAGGACGATGAGTCCGGCATCTTTAGCAGCAGCATGCTCAGGAGCGATGTTGGGATCGAGTAACGTTCCGGTCGTGCCATTGGTTGGATGACAAACCACTTCAACCGAAAGACGATGTGCCAGCTCGATGGCATGAGCACATTTTCCGCAATAGGCGCCATCGGTATAGAGCTTTTCAAAGCGAGGACTCTTGCTGCACGCTTGCGTAAGCTCCACTCGATCACCCGATCGCTAGACACCTTCCGGCTGTTGAATCCCACCGGTCGCCGCGTGTTCGCGGACAATTCGGCGCGCAACTCAAATGAAGTGTTCAGAACGTCTAAAACATCATTAAAAAAGGCTTTTTGCCCAAGCTGAAAACTCACTTGTGGTTTTTTTGGCCTCAATAATTAAGTTCATTGCTTCCGGATCAGTGGCGGCTTTTGTTCGGATAAAAGCGAGATTTCTAATCATGGTAGAGCGTCGCCTTACCAAATGCTTACGAGTATTAAGCCCAAATATCTCAACAGTCTTGACACCGCGTCCATTTTTTCCTTCCGCTCGCGCCATTCGAGTTTTAGCATCATAGGTAAATTTTATGAACGAGTCTGGATTCTCCGTGCAGGGATTAACGAGCGGTCCGCCTTGGGCCGCCAACGGAAACAATTGCCCTTTATGTTCGGCATCGTTGCAGCGCGCGCATGCCAAAAGTAAATTTTTCCAAGTAAAAGTGCGGGACGGATATTTACTTTTAGGCCTGAAATGTTCGATGTGACCATACGTGACGCTACTGATCTCAGATTCGCAATATGCGCACTTATCATTAAACATTAACTCAAGTGCCGCCTTAACGTCTTTCTGTCCATACTTAGAAAAAGCATTTTTTATATCTTTTTTGACGCCACCGGAAATCGCAGCGAGAAGTTCGCTCTTCCATTTGGAAGCATTGGTCACCAAAGATTTTGGCTGGGCTGAGCGATTAACTTTTATCATTTTGCTTTGCCATATAATTATTGATTTTCCTCTCAAAATCTGATGGAAGCTCTTCAATTCCATAGGGATTATAAATAGCAAAAAACTCACTAAGATTAGACAGCTCATTCTTCTGTCGTGTTGTAAGTCGAGTCCTTTTTGCCATCAAAAATTCATATCGATTCAATTTATCTTGTATTTCTGGCGCATAGGTAGACGTAAGATCGAAAGCATCACTTTTTAAAATATCGTCAACATCTAGAGCGAAAACATCATGAACAATTTTATTTGGAGACTCATTATCTTTTATTATCTTTAGAGTTAACGCATCACGGCCGGCTCCAGCAGCGACAAAGGGACTATGAGTGCTAACAATAAACTGTATATTTGGAAATTTCTCCTGCAACCAGGTCGCAATATAACGTTGCCATACTGGATGCAGGTGGATATCTAGTTCATCGATTAAAACGACACCGTGAGCGGAGAGAGGATTCGACAAATCTGGAAATCCTTCAATCAATCTCCAAACCAGATCTCCAGCCAATGCGAGAACACTACGATAACCATCACTGAGCGCGAACGTAGGAACTTTGGCACCATCCACATCAAACAAAATTCGACCTTCATCGTCTATCGAGTCGAAGCGAACACTCGAAGGAAGCAAGCCATTTATCGCGTCAACACTTATCTCTTTCAATCTAGTCGAAGTGTTTTTTGAACGTTTTACTTCTTGATAATCAAGATACATCAACCAGTTTTCTAGAGTTGCCAGTCCTTCGTCCTCTGCAAACTGAGTGGAGAAGTTGGTGAATCGAGATGGCTGTTGCATTGAGGGAACCAAAACTTGGCTTCTTCTCGTCAGCCGCCTAAACGCGCCATAGCCAGCCGCGAACCAACCTTTGCTGCTTGATGAAAAAGCGTTTTGTCGTAGCCAACTTAATGATCGGTCAGCGGACTCATGCACTCCCGGTTGCGTATGAACCTTTCCTCGGATGATGATTCGTTCATGGCCTGTCACATGCTGTGTATATGCGAAGGAGGTACGAATTTTATCCACGCCAAAAGTGCCTGAATCAGAAGGCTCTTGATGTATACGGCATGAAATTTTTCCAACCACACCTTCTTGCCGCAGCCAGCCCGTGGGGCGCGGTAACAACTGTGATGCGACCTCAGGTCCAGCGAGCGCTAAGGCCATTGATTGGAGCAAAGTGGTCTTACCGCCGCCATTCTCGCTTAACAGTGTTACCCATCCAGCTCTTCCACCCTCTTGCTTTAAATTTAGGGTGGTTTTCTTGAAACATTTAATATTTTCAAGACTGACTTCTTCTAACCACATACGATGTCCTTGACTAGATTAAATGATATTGATCTTTCCGGGCACCTATACGAGTAGCATTGACCAAGAAATTCAAGGTTAGGCCGTGTGGTCTATTTCTTGATTTATCACACTACCTAACGCATGTACTGCCATATGAAAATTCTTTAGCGCAGAACTCATTGTAACGGTGAATCGACTCGGGGTCCCGAAAAGGCGGGTATTACGTTCATCTGCCGTGTTTGCTCTACGAGCTGGCCATTGGCCGCACCGGAGGGCCCTGCATGAAGTTGCTCAGGCAACTGGTCAAAATAGCTGTGCTCGTGATTGATGGTTGGGGACTAGTGGTGCTCGACGACGCGCACCGGCGCGACCTGCTAAAAGTGTTCGATCCGCCAATGCAGCCGCTTGACCATGGCCACCAGCCAGCTTCCCATTGAAGATCGGCACGCCGCTATCGGTGACGCCACCTTGACCAAGACCATCCTTGACCAAGACCATCCTTGACTGCTTGGTTCACATCGCCGGCCTACACCCGGTTTGGCTCATGCAGTCTTATGCAACCCAGTCGTCAACGCTGAGGCGTTTGCCTTTCTTACGAGTCACAATAACTGGCTTCGCCCAGTCAAACATCGACGTCGAGAGACGTTGTTTCTTCGCTGTGAATACAGTCAGAATCATGCCTTTGACGTTTTCGATGAGGGGCGGCTCGAAGTCTGCGTGGAGGGGGTACCGCGCTCTTGATGTCGGAAGGGATAGAACGTACGAGGTAATCGATCAGATTTGTGGTGACGAATCAATCGAGTTGATCTGCGCGGTGTTCGACGTAGCGCGGTCATGCCTATATGCATATCGGGAGCGCGCCCGCCACATTGATGTTGAGCGCACGGCATTGCGTAGCCGTGTGCACGAGCTGTTCGTCGAGAGTCGTAGTTCGGCGGGAATCGGCGGTTATTCGACGTGCCGAAAGCGGTAGTGACGTATGCCCGGCGGCAAACCATAGTCTACTTGCCAATGCTGGGAGCGGGTATGCCCCCGGCTCATTTCGGTCCCTGGCAAAATACACCAAATTTCCGTCCGTTTGATGCTAGCACTGAAATCGCTGCTATCATTGACAGCTTGACGTGGCATGTTACTATTGCGCCAGAAAAGTACCCCCTAATGCGCTAAAAAAATACTCCCCTCAAGATCGGCACGGACATCGCGTCTTCGAAGACGGTATTTCTTCGTGACCCTCCCGAGCTACACGCCGCATTGGTGATTGCTGCCGGGGCGGAGCAGCAGAAGCGAGGGGAGAAAGTCAGCATTAACTGGTTGGCCGCAAAGGTGCTTGCAGAAGCGATGGGCTTTGAGGTCGCGAAATGAAATCTACGACCAATATATCGGCTCACGCCCGTTGCAGAAAAAATGCCGGCGCCCCCGAAATATCACCCTCAGAAACCAAAGATCATTGCAGCAAGCCTGAAAGTTCTATGTCGAATCTCCGTCGTTCTACCCTTCCAATTGCCGAGCAGGCGCCGTCCTTTCGTTTCTCGGGCCACCAATCGTTCTCTCTGCGAATTTCTTGGCTCCCAAAAGCTATTCAACAGATTCTTGACGACAAGGATCCGTTCACGGACATCGACCATGGAATTACGTCTATGGGTTTGGGAAAAAATATGGTCGAGTCCTTGCGGTGTTGGATCGAGGCCTTCCAAGTAGCAACCCGTATTGACGGGAAATGGCAGCTCAGCCCCATTGGCGCCATGATATTTCGTCCGTCATCAGGCCTCGACCCATATCTCGAAGACCATACGTCCAACTGGCTCCTTCATTGGCTCATCTGTACAAATACCGAATATTCACTATTTGCGTGGGAGTGCATGTTTAATCGTTGGCCCACTATGGAATTTAGTGTTTCGGAAGTGCTTGAGGCTTTCCGGCGAGAGTCGCAGGAGAGTTCCAAGGATGCCTCACCGGTCACGCTTCGCCAGCATTGGGATGTGCTCTTGCATAGCTACCGACCGCCACGGGGCGACAAAGGCGAAGATCATTTGGACAGCGCCCTTTCGGTTCTTGGTCTCATCCGCGAGGTCGGCGAGAGGCCCAATTCTCATGGTAAGTGGGAGTCCCTTTACACCTTCGACGTTGGTGTAAAGGCCAGCATTCCACAACAGCTTTTTACATACTTCATCCATGACTGGTGGAACCGGAAATTTCCGAACGAAAGCACGGTTTCGTTTCGCGAACTCACCTCAGGGGATCACAGTCCAGGTCGCCTATTGAAGATGCAAGAGCGTGAGGTGCTGAGCCGAATTGAGCATCTGGCTCGGACTCAGCCACAGGTGTTTCAATTGACCGATTCAGCAAATATGAGACTGCTACAACGCGTATCCAAGCAAGACGGGTGCAAGGCGCTCGCTGAAGCTTACAAGAACCCAATTTTCGTATAACAATGCCTAACACTAGAAAGTCCGCTGTCACAGCGCACACCACAATTTCAAGCCTGCTCCGGATCCATCCCCGGTTCATGCGTTCCGTTCATCTAGAGCGCGACATTGAAGATCCACGTTCTTCTTTGGCATACATCCTGACTCCTGTGGCTCGCCAGGCGCTTGATCGAATTACTGAAGGTCTGCAGCCAGATTCTACTCAGCGTGCATGGCGTATTGCGGGCGACTACGGATCAGGTAAGACGGACTTCGGATTAGCGTTGGCGCGTATCGCAAAAGGCGAAAAAGGTGAATTGCCAAAGAACCTACACCGGTTTATAGGTAATTCTTCATTCGTGCCCGCGCTCGCAACAGGCGATAGCGAGCCGCTGGGCCGGACCGTTCTGCGTGCCCTTGATGTCCCATGGACCGCAAAAAGAAAGCCAAGCACGGACGAGGTCCTCTCGGCAGTCAAGGCAGCTGTCGTTGCGGCGAGAAAGCGAAAATTTACCGGTGTCGTTTTGGTATTGGATGAGCTAGGTAAGAATCTAGAGTTCGCGGCGCGACACCCGGAAGAAGACGACATCTTTTTGCTCCAGCGTTTAGCTGAAGAGGCCAACCGCAGCGGGAAGAACGCCTTCCTGGTCATCGCAATGTTGCACCAAGGTGTCGCGGCATATGCGAGCAGTCTTGACTCTGTATCGAAGCGAGAATGGGATAAGGTCTCTGGACGGTATGAGGAAATAGTCTACGTTCAGCCTACCGAACAAGTAGCTACGCTTCTGTCTGCGACATTGAATGTGAACGAGACACTTCTTCCTAAAATGATTCGCGAGGAAGCGTCCCATTCAATGGTGTCAGCGGTGCGAGCGGGTATGTATGGTGCAGCAGCAGCGGAGTCCTTACTAGGATTGAGCGCAAGAATTTTTCCGATTCACCCCGCAGCTCTGCCTGTCCTCACGAGGACGATGCGGAAATTCGGTCAGAACGAACGTTCGCTCTTCAGCTTTATTTCGTCCGGCGAGCCAATGGGGCTACAAAGTCACATCGCCAATGAGTTGAATGGGGACTGCTTCTATCGAGTTTCGGATCTGTTCGATTATGTTCGCTTAAACCTCTTGCCGACGATTGTTTCTGGAAGTAGTTTTACACATTGGGGAGTCATCGAGTCGGTACTCGCGTCGACAGTCACCGAAGGTGAAATTGAAGACAAGGTTCTTAAGACGATCGCAATGCTGAGCCTGCTGGATTCTCCGGACTTGCCTTCTACTGAAGCGGCAGTCGCGTTGGCCATTGGCGGGCGATCATCGGTAGTAAATGCCGCGATAAAATCTCTCCGCCAGCGGGGCGTTATTTATGAACGAGGGACGGTTCGCGGTCTCTGCCTTTGGCCTCACACAAGTGTCGATCTTGAGGAAGCACTCGTGCGAGCGACAATCGCCACCACAAACGGGGCCGGAGGGCTGCATGCGTTGTGTAGTCACATCAAGTCGGAAGACTTGGTGCCACGCGCCTACTACTCCGAGACCGGAACGCTTCGGTATGCAGACGTAAAAATCGTGCCCGCGAGCGACCTTGAGAAGTTATTGACTAGCTTCCCAAAATTGAATGGAAAAGGTGCCGACCTCAGCTTATTCGTTGTCTTACCTATGGACGCAGCCTTGCAAAAGAAGGCCCAGAGGCTTCTTTTACAGCGGGCAGGAGAAATTCCAGAGGGAACATACGTCAGTGTCGCGACACCGCAAAACTCAGCAGTTAAGGCGCTGGGTGATTTGCTCGCTTGGAAATGGATTGGTGCCAATGTTCCTCAGCTTTCTGGCGACAAACATGCCCGAGAAGAGGTTGCGCGCCAAATTCGGCGGGCCGAGAAGCACGTGAGAGATTCTTTGGAGGGGCTGGACAACCTTGCAGTGTCAAATGGTCAAAGGCTTGCATGGCATCACTGCCATGCTGACTCTCCAATAATCCTCTCCTCCGGGAAAGATCTACTCACTTTTCTTGGCAAGGAATGCAAGCGGATCTATTCTCAGACGCCAAGGGTTTTGAACGAACTCATCAATCGGCGATATCCGAGCAGTGCGGCAGTTGCTGCGCGTACGAAGCTCGTCGAGGCGATGACGATGAACCCGGAAAAACCCTTTCTCGGCATGGACTCGACTAAGCGTCCCCCGGAGATGGCGTTATACCTTTCCGTGCTAGAGCACGGTAACTTCCATATGAAGGGTGAGAACGGCTGGGTATTTCGCGTCCCGTCCGAAGAAGAGGACGCGTGTCGCCTGATCCCTACCTTCGATTTGATAACGAAGACACTTCAGCAAAGAGGGAACGACGTCCTGATCCCTTTGACGGAAGTGTTTGAAATTCTCTCCCTTCCACCGTTCGGACTTAGAGAAGGATTGCAGCCGTTTGTCGTAGCCATCTATCTCGCCACGCATCACCAGCGGGTCGCTGTCTATGAAGATCGGACTTACCTTCATGAGGTAGGGGGAGACGCGTTTTTGAGATTAATGAAGGAGCCTCAACATTTCCACCTGCAGCATTGTGAACTCGACACTGTACGCACCGAGCTACTAACCAACTTGTTATCGCAGCTGCAAATCGATCCTCGGGACGCATCGAAAGCGGATCTTTTAGACTTAATCCGTCCACTTGCGATTTTTATTGGTCGAGAGGTTCCGGATTACGCTCGGAAGACCCAAACGCTGTCAGCCGTCGCCGGCGCTGTCCGGCGTGCACTGTTGGACGCCCGGGAGCCACTTAAACTAGTATTCGTGACTTTGCCCATAGCCTGCGGATTCGAACCTGTTGGAGCCCAAGGCCTCTCTGACCCGCATGAATTTGCTGCCTCACTAAAAAAGGCGTTGCACGAAATTCGAACGGCTTACCCAAACCTCATCGAGCGCCTCGCGGCATCGCTGAGTGCCGCATTTAGGGTAGAGCTGCCGGCGGCAACAGCCCGCCTCAACATTGCTGACCGGGCAGCTCAGCTCAGCGTTGCAGTGACTGAGCCTAGCCTGAAGGCTTTCGCATTACGCCTTTCGGACAAGACGTTGGAGCAACGAGAGTGGATCGAATCGATAGCCAATCTTTTGGCTCGCAAATCCCCTGAACGTTGGACGGATAAAGACGAAGCGGAATTTAATCACCAGCTTGAGTTGGCCGCAGGCCGTTTCTTGCGAACAGAAATGGCCTTGATAGGCACTACAAAGAAGCTAAGTGGTCGCGCCTGTCGAATAGCGTTAACGAAGAGCGACGGCACAGAAGTTGGCGAGCTTATAAATTGGGATGGAATGGATGACGGTCGATTAATCCAGGCCGAAGCGGCCATTGTAAATATACTCTCGGAGCATGGCCGCTATGGACTAGCGGCAGCAATGCGTGCAATATGGGCGCAGCTCGAGGGCGAGCAAAAAGGTGCAATATAAAATGACAGACAAATTACCACTTACCTCAACGGCGTGGCCGGAAGACCGTACGAAGGTCCGCCACATCCTGAGCCTCTCTGGAGGGAAAGATAGTGCGGCTTTAGCCGTTCATATGCGCGATCGCGTCGAGAATATGGAATATATTTTCCACGACACGGGTAAAGAGCTGCCTGATACGTACGAATACCTTGAGCGGCTTGAGGGATACCTCGGGCAGAAAATTGTGCGCACTACGTTTGGGACGACTTTTGACTTAATTCTCCGGATGAAAGGTGGCATGCTGCCGTCTAACCATCGTCGTTGGTGCACCGATTTAATGAAATTGAAGCCCTTCGAAAATTATATCGGAGACGACTTCTGCATCAACTACGTGGGCATCCGAGCCGACGAGGAGCGCGTAGGCTATATTAGCCACAAGCCCAATATCCGTGCGGTTTTCCCATTTCGTGACGACGGGATTGCATATGAAGGTGTGCAACGCATTCTAGAAGATTCTGGATTGGGAATGCCTCCCTACACCGAGTGGGGTCGTACGCGAAGCGGATGTTTCTTTTGTTTCTACCAGCAGAAAATTGAATGGGTCCGCTTAAAGCAGCGTTATCCTGATCTTTATGAGGAGGCGAAAGCGTATGAGAAGCCAAACCACATCAATGGAAATGTGTTCTATTGGTGCACTAACGAGTCGTTGACCGATCTTGAAAAGCCTGAGAGGATGGCGCAAATTGAAGGCAACTGGGATGAAAAACAGATTCGTATCTTGAAGCGCCAGCCGAACCGAACTCTTGCGGAAACTCTCGGTGGGCTCGAGGTGGTGCCCAGGGCTAGAGACGGTTGTTTGATCTGTCAATTGTAAGTACTGGAGCAAGGCGAGGCGGACATGACGAACGGCGAAAGTTGGATTCGATTACTGAGAAGCTACGGCCCCGTAGCTGATAACGAAGCCATGCAAGCGGAGCACGTGGACAAGCTTGCATCTGATCTAGGCATTCCTAAGCTCGCTTTCGAACATCCCGCACGCGCAGAAGTGATGGCGTGTTTTCCGCGCGAGACAGGCGATTTTAAGAACGTTGTTCTAACGGGGACGGCCGGCGACGGCAAGACATCGCTCTGTATTGATATCGTCCGAGAACTGACGAATGGTGATGGCGCTGGGGATCAGGGAATGACCAGTATAAACGTCTCCACGTCGGCAGGGATGCGTACTTTGACCCTGATCTACGATGTGACTGCATGGAAATCTACTTCTACCCTGCGTCCAGAGCAGATTGAGCTTCTAGGGCGTATGGCTCGTTCTGTCTACGGCCCCGCATCAGATGACTATTTCGTCCTGGCGGTAAATGATGGACAGCTGCACGAACTATTCCGCGCGATACCTCACGGAACAGACGAGCTGATCGAGCGGTTGAAAACGGACCTTGTTTCCCTGCACGCGAAGGGCGGTCGTGACTGCGAACGGCTGCGGTTGCTCAACTTAAGCCATATTCCCAGCGAAGACATCATGCGGCGCTGCCTTGAGGCCCTGCTCGACCGAGACGAGTGGCAGTGCTTCGAGACAGAGCAAACTAATCCTCTTTTCTCAGCTAAGTCATCGCTAAGGCGAAATCACGCGGCCTTGAGCGCGCCCGAAATACGCGAGAAGCTCATCATGCTTGCGCGGATTGCCGACGCGACCGGCCATCATCTTCCTGTACGTGGCGTCCTATGTTTGTTGACAAACAGTTTGCTGGGACACCCGAAGGCTCGTGATCGCCTTATCCGACCAGGTGTGGACAACGAGTTGGCTATTGACTCCGACGAGCTGCACCTCGCCGCTTTCCATCGCAACCTGTTCGGTGACAATCTTACTTCGAGTGCCCGCAACAAGAGAGGCGTGTACCGATTTCTTGCCATGTTGCACGTGGGAGAGGAGACGACAAACGACTTGGACGAACTCATCGTTTTCGGCTCCCGTGACCCAGATCTCCACGCGGCCCATCAGGCCCTAGTTGAGGTGGACAGGTTTAAGCAACACAACCCCCATTTTGACGAACTCCTGAATCAATATATCCGAGGCGACATCGTAGACGAAGAACGGACGCTGGAATTCTTAGCGGCCCTCAGCGCCGAGCGGCGGCGGATATTCCTGCAAGCGTCCGAAGCGCAATTAACGGAGCATAAACTCTGGGAGACGACTACCTTCCACTATGCTGGAGTCTACCTCACCGATATCATCGGGCAGCTCGCGGCTGGTAAAAAACCGTCCCGTTCCAACCTCAGCAAACTTGCGTCGGGCCTGAATCGTGTCTGGACAGGCCTTCTTTTATCCGATGAAGTGGCCGAGGTCCTCTACACTTCGGGTCTTGATCTAACCGCCGCGCCGATCAGTAATTTATTCCTAGGGCAAGCTGAGCTAGAGGGGGCGCCCCCCGGCATGAAAGTGGTGCGCCAACCCCATCAAACGGTTCCAGATTTGGTACTGCAGCATGCAAATGGCTTGACCTTCTCCTTTCCTTTGACGCTACAGCGCTTCGAATTTCTGCGCCGCGTAGCCGAGGGAACGATGCCATCCAGTTTCTCACGCGAAGCGTCTGCTGACTTCATGTCCTTGAAACAGAGTTGTCTGCGTGACCTGGCGCTGAGCACAAGTCCAACAATGCTGCATCTGCTCGACCTACACGACACGGGCACTGTTCATAAAAAAGGGATTTATTTTTCCGAATGATTACCCTTCCAACCAATCGCGAAGCCTATTTAGGCTCCAAACAGAGCAACGACATGTGGGTCGTCGAAGCCATATGGGGACATCGCATCGAACCCCAGCCCTTTTCCGCACTAATGCTCGAGTTTCTCGGTATTGCCGAAGGTATGTACCGTGAGGGTCAGCTTTTTGACCCGACCCGTCCAAACGGCAAGCACGTCTACACCGCCAATCGCAGCCTCCAGTTGCGTAACATCTTGTTCAAAAATCCCGGTATGGAAGAGATCTTGGCGGATTCATCCAATCACGACGAAGATGCATGGGATACCTGGCTTGAGGAGATGGCCGACAGCGCGATCTTGGGGATAAATCAGTCTACCGATTTCTCTTATCTCCGGTCGCGATTCCAATCGTTTGGCGAATTGGTAAGTATTGTTCGGTTGCTGCGCAGTATCGTCGTAGACCCTGGCAGTAGCCGTGCCTGGACTGCTCAGTTCATCTTCCCAATAGGTCCGGCCGCGTTATACGAACCGGTCTACGAAACCCCAGGTGCCGACAAGCTCGATTTTAATCGGCGGGTCTTCACGCGTACGGGGGAACTTGCTTACCTGATGCTGACCAGAGCCTCCGAGCCGCTCCGCACGAGGATCAAGGATGGTCTTGAGCCGTCACTGAAACCAGATGGCGCGCGAAACAAATTGCTGCTTCGCTTGCTCGAAGATGGAGTTCCGGACTTGGGTAACCGCAAGGGAGGCACTTACCTACCCTACATCGCGCACCCTGCATACGACCGGATGGGATCTGACATCGCGGCTTTGCTTGAGTTAGGCATGCCGAATCAAGATGCCTTCCAGTATATTCAGCCGCTACTAGGATTGCATGTTTATCTATATGCGATCGAGACAGCAAACGCCTGGGCCGGCAATGCAGATATGCCGAATATCGTCTGCGAAATCCTTGCCCCGCGCAGCGATCTCGTAAGAAAGGCTGCCATTTCATCTTACTTGGATAATGACGGATTAGGTTTACGAGCGGTTCGAGGATACCTGGAATCCACCGTGAAAGAGAACGAGGAATTGCAGGCTGCGCTGGATGGCGACGACATTGACGACGTCGAAAAAATGCGCCAGCTTGGCAGCTTCCTACAAGAAAAATTCTCGCTCGATGAGCGTCTTATCGATGATGGAGATAATGCCGATGCCATGTTGAAGGCTTTCTATGCCCACGCGGAACGGCACTATAAGACTTATACGTCTGCTGGGTTAGTGGGCTTGGCGAAGGGATGCGGATTGGTATCCCAGCGGGGTACTAATCGATCACGTTATGCGCCCACTGATGAACTACTGCGATGCTTGGTGTTGGCCAATGTGTCGGCTCCCATGGAGGAGAGTGCCTTTTTGACCCTCCTGTTCGTGCGCTACAGGCTAGTCATCGGTGCTACGGAAGCGGGAGATGTGGTCCCTACGAGCCTATTCGACGAAAGCGACTTCAAGCGGAATCGGGAGCGATTCAGCCAGCACTTGATAGGACTCGGCTTGGCACGGCGTATGAGTGACGCTTGCACCTACATCATTAACCCAATGGAAAAACGCGGATGAATGAGCACCAGATATCTGATTCAGATGCGCTAGTTGGTTCGATTGCCCTTGAGTATGTACTCCACAAGCTTCAAGATCAGTTGGCCGATACCAGCTTCAGGGGAGCATTCCATGTACTTGCCGGGTTCTCTGTCGCGCAGTTAGTCGGATTCGTTCAGGCGCGCGACGCTCATGGTGGATGGGCAACGCGGTTGGCTCTACAATTTCCTGCGGGCGTCCTTGCTGGTTTCGATATCGACCAGAAACACCTGACGGAAGAATCCTCGGTCGGCGTGCGTAATCGTCCTCGCACAGCTGGCACTGTGGTTATTGCCGCCGAATTAGAAAATGATGCGGGAGCGTCTCTCGCTGACAGCGATCGAACGGATGCATCGGACTTGAAAGACAAAGCAATTGCGGGCATCTGGGTGAAGTTCGTAGCGGACAGCTTGGGGATGACGCTCTATCCTCAAGATGCCCGACACGTGGAGGCGCTCTTGAAGGGCCTTTTCGATACCGGGTCGTGTCCAACTGTGAAGGTAGGTGCATACCTTCGCGCAGTCCTACAGTTTTACAAGGACGAACCTCTGGTGCGCGCCGCAGGCAAGGCATTGCCGGTTATCGGCCTTCCGTTATCGGAAGACGCATTTGCTTCGCTGAACGAAGCGAAAATGAAATTGCCGTCCCAATGGGCGGAAAGATTCAGAACGCACTATGGGTTGGAATGCTATCTGGAAAAACGAGGAAAAAAGTTTGACCTGCTTGATCAGGAGACGATGCGGGATGACCTGCGGCGTCTGCGGGATGGCAAAAGCATGCCGCCGGTTCCTGAAGAAGTGTTGGGTGCCTTTGAAGCTTATATCGAGGCCGCGCCAAGAAGTGAAGCAGTTCAAGCATTCCTCTATGAGCACGATTGGCAACATGCGCAGCGTTGTTTTGACAAGGACAGAAAGATCTCACGTGCGGACTTTGCTACGCTCACGCGCAAAGCGCTTGTGGATGAAAATGTCTCGGTCAGCATGGACGACGATTTGCTGATGACCACTTTGGAGAAAATGCCCCGCAAGTCAGCCGCCGCGCCTGAGGAGTATCGGGATTTTTTTGAGAGGCACACGGACGCAATTGAAAAGGACCGCAAGCTTTACATGGACTGGGCCGATTTCGTCCACGGAAAACGCGTCGAATGCACCGATTTACTTCGTGGAATTTTCGAGTGCCTGCAGCGGTTCGTCGGTAGGCTCGATGCGAACGAGTCGTTCTACATTGTCCTGGAAGGAAAGTCCCAGGAGAAGAACAATAGTTACATCGACCGTAACCGGCGCGCATGCGAATATTTCGAACGTAATTACCGCTCACTTCAGGTCAAATCAGGAAACAAAATCCGTTTCAGCAAGACGCAGATTTTTTCCTATACCGACACGGTCTGGCCAAGTTTGAAGGACAGACCCAAGTACAACGGGGCGAAGAAGTCCAATAGTGCCACCACGCTCGAATTCGTGGCGGCGGGTTATGTAGAGCGAAGCGGACTGCCTGACGTGCAAGTATGCTCGTTCAAACTCTTTTGGAAGTTTCCAACCGAGTCGATCTTAAGTCAGGAAGCCGCCGATTTCGACGGGTTAAGGCGATACGCCGAGAAAAAAAAGACGTGCCTTGTACACTGTCAGAGCGAGTATGAAGGTGTAGGGCGCAAGGGCGTTCCGCTCAGTTTGTCGCTCAACGATACCCAAGGGTTTGCCGAAGTTGCGCGCCAGGGTGGGCGGGGGGCGTTCGTGCCGGCGCAGACGAAAATTAGGGCCATTCCGGTTGAATGGGATGAGCGAATGGATCACATCCGTGGTGCGCAATCGATTGGATCGGAAACGATCGCCACCCTCCAAGCTCAATTCGAGCATTTCGAGGCCTTGTATTCCCTCGGCGTTTGCGCGCTCGCTCATGACGCAATGGACCACCAACATACGGAACAGATCGCAGCGTCTTATAGGTCGCTGTTGCTGGCCATTGCATCGCTGACCCATGAAGAGTCGCGACGTCGTCTACTCAAGATAGTCCTCTCGGTCGGACAAGCTCAAGTTGCCCGTTCAGGCAGACGGCCCTCGGTCGCAGTTGTCTGTCCCTGGCATCCATTGCGCATGGAAGCCACGAAGGCACGACAACAACAGGCAATTGCTCACATTGCGCGGCTGGCCGAACAGGGACGGGCGCCATTTTCCGACGGCTCGCATGGGGCGTTGTTCTTCCGTGAAGTTGAGCAGTTGTTGACTCATCCGCTCTATCCGGAAATGGCGATTGCTTGGGATGAAAACGAGCCGTCTCAGCGTATAGGGATGCAGGCGTTGGGCAGCTATTCTTTACATCACGTCGCTGAGCGTTCATCGATGGCGAATCTTGCTCCGGGTGAGGATGATTTCGTGTCCGCCGCAAATACAATCGAGCACGAGGTGACGGAATACCTGCGCCTTCAGCCGCACGAGCGCGACAACCTGTCCATCCTCCTCTACGATTGCGAGTCTGCAGCTTTGCCGGCCGCAGTAGTCAACAAGATCAACAGGATTAACGAAGCTAGAGACGGCGACAAGATTACGTGCCAGATCTTGCTAACGCACCGAAGCGCAAATCGGCTGCGAGAAATCTATCGTGAACTCGTGTCGCGAGGCGTTGAGACTGTAGATGATCCTACCGAAGGTACCGGTGACTTCCTTGCTAGAGTCCGTGTCAATATCACTGCCGCTAACCGCCTGCGCAATCGAGGCCGCACGCAGCCCGTGGACATAGCGTATTGCAGGGACCTTATTTCGCGTGAGGCAAAGACGGAGCCTAAGTGGGTGGAGCGCTTCACGCGCGATCCAATCGAGCTTCAGCCTCATCAGTGGAACCGACGGCTACCGCTAGCACCAGGCGATCGCAAAGTGCTCCTTCAACTCGTATGTCCGGTGCAAACCGTAACTGGATGGACTTACCTATACGCGATTGCACAGTTATGCGGCGTGGGCGCAGCGGAGGCCTGGGCGAATGACAAGTGCTCGGTCTTGATGCGGACCCTTGACTTTGACGACAGCAACGTGGACCGCATCTTCAACGAAACGCATGATTTGGCTGCCTGGGTCGTGAACGAAGACGAACTCTTGGACCGAAAACTGCTTGAACAGTGCAAGGTTAAGGTCATACGCTATGTACAGCGGGTCACCCACGGGCGCAACCTCATTATTTCCTCTAAGGCGAGGGATACGCTGCTGGTCAATACCCTCAGGGAAAAGCTTCGCGGCCTTGTCGCTTCTGATACCAGCCCGGCATGGATTGCGAACCTGGGCGCGCGTGCCATTGAGGATGCCAATCGGATTTCAGGCGGCCTTGTCCTTAAAGCTGCTCGAAGGGCTAACAATACAAACGAACTGCTGGGTATGGTGCTATCACGCTATCTCGTCCAAGCGGAACTCGGTAAGGACCGGGCAATTGCATGGTGTTTCCTAGACGATTACAGTCAGTGGCTTGGTAAAAAAGACGGGGCGAGCATGGCCGACCTGCTTGTCCTCGCTCCTATCGTCAATCCCGACGGTTCCTTGCATTTGGACATCGTGGTCACGGAGGCAAAGTTCGTCAAATTTGATGGCCTCAATCAAGCGGCGACAGTCTCCGCAAAACAGCTGATGGATACGCTCGGCCAGATCAACGACGCATTGGATGAAACATTTCCGACGATCGATCAAGCAACTTGGCTAGCTCGCATTTCCGATCTGCTGATACTTCAAACAGTCACTATGCCAGGTAAGGCGCAACTCGACGCGAGCGCGTGGAAGCGCGCTGTGCGGGATCGATTGTGTACCTTCCGGGTGTGGGGATACTCGCATGTCTTCGTGTATGAACCGCAGGGATACACCACGCAGGTGAGCAGGGTAGTAGGTCTTGTTCCTCCAAAGCCTAGGAGCAAATTTAGTGCGCTCCAAGAAGTGTTTGGGCCCGGGGATGTGCGCGCATTGCTATCGCATTTTCAAGCGCAGGATCACCAGGCCACTTTAGATCTTCGGCACAGCAATGGCCACCTGTCATTTGGGAAATCAAATATTCGGCACCTTATGCACGCGGTCCAGGACGTCAACGTCGGCCGTGCGGTGGAGCCGTCCTCCGATGCGCGCCCTGCGCCAGTCGTCGACGCTCTTCATGATGCTGAGATCGGGACCCGTAAAGCGGTAGATGACCATGGTGTGCGAGGGAATCCTGGCTCTGTGTTGCCTCTGGCACAGCGCGCTGGCGGCGGCAAGGAAAATGGTAAAAACGAGCTGATAGAGTTCTTGGAAGAGCGTGCTTCACGATTTAGCTCATCCGAGGAGGAGGGCCAGGCATGGCTGTCGGAAATGAGCGCGAAGCTCCGGCATGCATTGATCAGCCGAGGCCTCACAGCGAAGCTGGCTAGTGATGGAAATTTAGTTCTGACGCCTAACGCAGGGATCATCAAGCTGCAAGGGACAACCAGCTTGACTGTCCAAGCCGTGGAAGCGAAAGCAAGCGAGATTTTCACA
This sequence comes from Janthinobacterium sp. EB271-G4-3-2, assembly GCF_020858035.1. Lineage (NCBI taxonomy): Bacteria > Pseudomonadati > Pseudomonadota > Betaproteobacteria > Burkholderiales > Oxalobacteraceae > Janthinobacterium > Janthinobacterium sp. EB271-G4-3-2. The sequence continues at coordinate 235,218 of NZ_JACYMG010000011.1, forward strand.
TCCGATGGGATACAGATCATCAGTGTCACCCCAGAATCCGGCCGAATTTCAATTGCAGTAAAACGGCCTGTCCGGGAGGTACTTCATACCGAGGCCGTCTTGTTAGCATATTTAAAGACGTACAACGCCGAGGAAAATGGAGAACAGATTCTCATTGGTATCGCGGAGGAGGACGGTCGCCCCGTGCTACTCAACCCGTCCGTTCAACCGCACACGCTGGTCGCGGGAATGACCGGAAGCGGAAAATCCATTCTCATTCAGAATATCATGCTGACCATCGCGGCGACGCGTTCGCCGGCCGAGGCTTTGATCTATCTAATTGACCCGAAATTTGGTCTGGACTATCGCCCTCTTGAATCGCTGCCGCATATTCAAGCCGGCTCCGCAGGCATCATTGACGAGCCTCTCGCTGCAATTGAAACGTTAAAGAAACTGGTTGACGTGATGGATGATCGATACAGGACATTCAAAGAAGCTGGCGTTCCAAACATCGGCGCCTATCGTCGCGCGACCGGAAACGAGATGCCTACGTTGTGGATCATCCACGATGAATTTACGGACTGGATGATGATCGAGGAGTACCGGAAAGTGGTCCCGGATGTTGTTAACAGGCTTAGCGTGAAGGCGAGGGCTGCAGGTATCTTCTTGATCTTTGCGGCCCAGCGTCCCGACAAAGACGCAATGCCAATGCAATTGCGCTCTCAGCTCGGAAATAGGCTCACGCTGAAGGTCGACAATGACGCGACATCCGAGATTGCAATGGGAATCAAAAATGGCGGCGCCGCCCGGCTCCTTGGACAAGGACACATGCTCGTGCGCATTGGACAACCTGAATCGCTGTATGTCCAGGTGCCTTTCATCGACGTGGAGACTACTGTGCCATTGATCGTTAAAATCATTGTGGATCAATACAAGACGAGGACTGCATCAGCGTGATTTATCTCGACAACAACGCCACAACAAAGGCGTCCTCCACTGTAGTCGCGGCGGTCACCCATTATCTTGAGAACTGCTATGCGAACGCTTCTGCGAACACTGCTGGTTACACTGGAGCAGACGTGCCCCGTCGGATCGCAGCCGAACAATTGGCCCGCCTTCTCAATGCTGAGGAACCGGACTGCTTCTTGTTTACGTCAGGTGCGACGGAGTCAAATAACTGGATATTTTCTGCACTTTACAGTTCAGGACTTAGGAAAGTGTGCATTAGTGCGATCGAGCATCCTTCGGTAAGTGAACCGGCCGAACGGCTTGGGAAGAACGGTTGCGAACTGTCCGTGATTCCAGTGAATAAGGAAGGCATCGTATGCATCGAGACATTGGCAGAGCTGCTCTCCCCTGACACCCAACTTGTTTCGGTTATGGCCGCAAACAACGAAACAGGTGTGGTGCAGCCCATCGAGGAGATTGCGCAGTTGGTCCGTGCCCGGTGTCCTACTGCGCTCTTCCATACCGACGCAACCCAAGCGATTGGACGCATCCCTATCGATCTGCAGGGCAGTTGGGCAGAAGTGGACTTAATGTCCTTTTCGGCGCACAAATTTCACGGGCCGAAGGGTATAGGAGGAATGTACTACCGCCCTGGAACAGCGCTTCTACCATGGCTCGTGGGCGGTGGGCAAGAAGCGGGATTCCGCTCTGGTACCACCAATACGCCCGGTCTAGCTGGGTTGGCGGCGGCTGTGGGCCAAATAAACGTCGCCCTGTACGACGAAGTGCGGAATCGAAGAGACTATTTTGAGTCGCGGCTGCGCGGAGTTCTTCCTGTTCAATTCCATTCCTCCAATGCTGTGCGGCTTCCAAACACCAGCTGCTTTTCGATACCGGGCGCATCGGGCGAGGAAATTGCGGATCAGCTTGCAGCGCGTGGCGTTATCGTTGGAACGGGATCAGCGTGTTCGTCGGGTTCGCTGAGCCCCCCAAAGACGCTGCTCGCCATGGGAGTTGATTACGCCCTAGCAGCGGGCACAATTCGGGTCAGTCTCAGCAAAACCACATCGATCGAAGAACTAGATCTGTTGGTGGCCCTGCTCGTCGAAATTGTCGCCGTCCAGGAGCCCTTTTCCTCGCAGCGATCCTAAGGCTAGCCTAAATGCTAGATCAGCCACACCTGCGGACAGAAATTGACTGGCAAATATGGCAGGAAACGGCCCATCCGACGATTCATAACCAGTTGCATGTTTGGCTGAACCTCGCACAACTGTCGGGACCCACGCTCCCCGCTTGGCGCACTTGCGGGATGCGTGAACGGGACATAGGAGTGCTCGTTCGAGACAGAACTAGCGGAATTCCCGAACAGTGTCTGGCAATAGCTGTAGTGGTCAACCCATCCCGGACACTACGTTAAGTTTTTCTTCGGTGACGGCCGGCGCCAATCCCTCATTGAATTGATGTGGCCGTATCCAGTTATACCGGTGCATCAGGTAGTGGCTGATGTCCCGTTGTGCTTCTTGTGCCGTCATGTAACCTGTTGACGGCAGCCACTCCGTTTTGAAGCTGCGGAACAGCCTTTCCATCGGGGAGTTATCCCAACAATTTCCCCGACGGCTCATACTCTGTCGTATCCGATAGCGCCACAAGCGCTGACGGAATTTTCGACTGGCGTACTGGCTACCTTGATCCGAATGCAACAGTAGGCCCTGTGGTCGACCTCG
>NZ_JACYMG010000012.1:0-221254 GCF_020858035.1 Janthinobacterium sp. EB271-G4-3-2
TTGCGCCGATGATAGTGCTGCAACCAGTGTGAAAGTAGGTTATCGTCAGGCTTGTTATTCGCAGTAGAGAAAAACCCGATCAGCAATGGTCGGGTTTTTTTTCGTCTGGCGGTTTGATATGCCGCGGGTGGTGTCGGCTTACGCTGCGCTAAGCCGACCTACGTCCATAGGATGCCGGGTAGGTCGGATGAGCGTAGCGTAATCCGACAACTTAGCAGCCAATGCAACAGACAAAAAAAGGCAGCGCTGTGCGCTGCCTTTTTGTCTTTGCTTCCCTTTATTGACCGGCAACCGCCGGCGTGGCGCCGCTCCTGGCGACCCATTCGATCAAGGCATCAACGGCGGCGCGGCCGTTGCCGTTACCGGCCAGGTCGCTATTGATCATGGCGACCACCACGCACAGCTGGTTGTTGGCGTCGGGGACATAGCCGGCGATGGCCACCACATTCTTCAAGGTTCCCGTCTTGATGCGGGCCCGCGCGGCAGCCGGGCTGTTCAACAGGCGCTTGCGCATCGTGCCGTCCAGCGCCACGATGGGCAAGCTGGACTGGAACTCGGGTGCCCACGGGCTTTGCTGCATGGCCTGCAAGACGCCGGCCATTTGCGCCGGCGCAATGCGTCCCGTGCGCGACAAACCGGAACCGTTGTCGACCAGCATGCCCTGGGTGTCGATCTGGTGCCGCTGGAACCATTCCTGTATGACTTGCCGCGCACGCGTGGCCGTGTCTTCCGGCGCGGCCATGGCGACGGGGCGGCTGCCCAGCCAGCCATCGCTTTGCAAGCTGCCCAGACTCAGGAACAGGGTGCGGGCCAGGGTGTTGTCGGAGGTCTTGTTGATATCGCGTAGCACTTCCGGCAAGGCGCGCGCCACGTGGTCGGCCAGCATGCGCGTGCCGACCGGTTCGGCCGTCGGCGGCAAGCCTGTTGCCGGCGCTTCGCGCACCGTGCCCGTGATCGTGCCACCCAAACGCTTCCAGGTCGCACGGAACAAGCGGTCCGCATAATCATTGCGGTCGAGCACATTGATGCTGGTGGCCTTGCTGCAATTTTGCGGGAAGGTGCCGTGCAGGATTACCTGCAGCTTGCCGCTCGCATCGCGCCGGTATTCGGGTGGGCGCCAGCCATCTTCCCATCTGGCGCAACTGCCCTTGATGAGTTTCATGTCGCTCGTGATGCTGACGTTCTCGAGCGCCGGCTGCATCAGGATGCTCAATTGCCGCTCCGTCGAGTTCATATTGATATCGAGCAAATTGGTGTTCAGCAGCAAGGCATCGGGGATGACGTTGTAGCGGAACTCGGCCGATTCGTCGAAGGGCGGCGCACCGATATCGGGCCGGGCCGGCTGGAACAGTTGGCGGTCAAGGATCAGGTCGCCCTTGATTTTCACGATGCCCTGGTTGCGCAGGGTTTGCAGCATGTGTGCCAGCACGTCCGCATTAAAGTCCGTGTCGGCGCCGCCGCGCAGGATCAAGTCGCCCTTCAGTACGCCATTGATGACGTCGGCGCTGGTGCGCAACTCCGTGCGGCCGCGAAAGATGGGGCCCAGCTGCTCCAGGCCCACGGCCGTCGTCACCAGTTTCATGGTGGACGCCGGCTGCATGCTGCGTTCGGCCCCATGCGACAGCACGGTGGTGTTGCCGCGCAAGACGATGGCGCCCATGGCGTCTTCGGGAATATTCGCGCTGCGCAACAGCAGGCTGACGGATTCGGGCAATTGCGCCTGGGCAGTCGGCAGGCCAAGACCCGCCAACAGTGCCGCCATCAGAACAGGACGTAACATGGTGCTCCTTAGTGGAAAAAGACGTAGGCAACAAAGACGGCGGTGATCACGCCAGCCAGATCCGCGATCAGGCCGGCCGTGATGGCATAGCGCGTCTTGCGGATGCCCACCGAGCCGAAGTACAGGGCCACGATATAGAAGGTGGTGTCGGCCGAGCCTTGGAAGACGCAAGCCAGGCGGCCGACGAAGGAGTCGACGCCGTAGGTATTCATGGCGTCGATCATCATCGCCTTCGAACCGGAACCGCTGAGCGGCTTCATCATGGCCGTCGGCAGGGCGGGCACGAAGTCCGTATTAATGCCGAGATTGGCGAAGAACCAGTTCATGCCGCTCATCAGGAAATTGAACACGCCCGCGTTGCGGATCACGCTGATGGCCACCAGCATGCCGACCAGGTAGGGAATCACGGTGATCGAGGTCTGGATGCCGCCTTTTGCCCCCTCGATGAAGGCGTCATATACGTTCACTTTCTTGCGCAGGGCGCCGATGATGAAGATGGCGATGACGCTGATCAGGACCAGGTTGCTGACAACCTTCGAGACCAGCTCGATTTCCTGTTTCGTCAGGTATTGCGTGAAGTACCAGATCATGGCGACGATGGCGCTCGTCATGCCGCCCATCCAGCCCAGCACGACCCGGTTGAGCAGGTTGATGCGTTGCTTGATGGACACCGTGATGATGCCGACCATGGTGGCCACATAGGTGGCGATCATGCACGGGATAAAGATGTCGGACGGATCGGCCGCGCCGAGAATCGAGCGCTGCGCCATGATGGCCAGCGGAATCAGGGTCAGGCCCGAGGTGTGCAGCACCAAAAACATGATTTGCGCATTCGTCGCTTCTTCCTTGTTCGGGTTCAAGGTTTGCAGGCTTTCCATGGCCTTTAAACCGAACGGCGTGGCCGCATTGTCCAGGCCCAGCAGGTTGGCCGAGAAATTCATCACCATGTGGCCCGTGGCTGGATGGTCCTTGGGAATTTCCGGGAAGATGCGCGAAAAGAACGGTGCGATCACTTTCGCCAGCCAGCCGACGATGCCCGCCTTTTCACCGATGTTCATGATGCCGAGCCACAAGGTCATCACGCCCGCCAGCGGCAGGGCGATATCCATCACGCCCATGCGCGCCGTCTCGAACGTGCCGTCGATGATGCGCTTGAAGATATCGGTATCGCCGAGAAAAAGCCACTGCAGCACTGCGGCGAGGAAGCCAACGAGGAAAAAGCCGGACCAGATGTAATTAAGTGCCATATGCGATCAGTTCTGTGTGACGGGAGGTGAAAAGGTGCTGCAAGCAAAGTATAGAGGCAGCCCGATACGAGTTGATGAAAGAATGCAGCAATCGCATGCCAAAAAGTTATAAGCTGGCAGCCTGTTTTCATTGGCGCCCCGTACTGTGCCCGAGTAGTCTCGGTGATGCCTGTTCTTCACGTTTGTTTGTTGCCCCTGTCTGCACTGGATCACTGATGATGTTTTTACGTAAAACCGCCTGCGCCGCTGGCCTGGCCCTGTTGACGCTCTTCGCCGCGCCTGGCCATGCCGCCAACGATGCCCGCGCGAACAAGACCCTGCACTTATTCCTCAGCACCAGCGAGACGGGCCTGGACCCGGCCGTGGCATCCGACCTGGCCAGCTTGAACTTGATGGAAAACATCTTCGATCCGCTCTTGCGCTATGACTACCTGGCGCGCCCCGTGCAGCTGCAGGGCAATACGGCGCGCGCCATGCCGACGGTGGAAGATGGCGGGCGCACGTATACTTTTCACTTACAGCCCGGCATTTTTTTTACGCCCGATCCCGCCTTCAAAGGCAAGCCGCGCGAAGTGACGGCGCAGGATTATGTGTATAGCCTGACGCGCCTGTATGACCCCAGCCTGAAGTCGCCATGGCTGTTCCTGCTGGAAGACAAGCTGGTGGGCGACGCGGCCCTGAAAGCCAAATTCAGCTACGACACGCCGATCGCGGGCTTGCAGGCACTGGACAAATACACCCTGCGCATCCGCCTGAATGGCGTCGACCCGAACTTCCTGTTTTACCTGGCCATGCCGGCGACCGCTGTGGTGGCGCGCGAAGTGGCAGAAGCGTACCCGGCGGCAGGGCAGATCGGCAACCATCCCGTGGGCACGGGGCCGTTTCTGGTAAAAGAGTGGAAGCGCAGCGACAAGATCGTGCTGCAGGCCAATCCGACTTTCCGCCCCACCGTGTTCCATACGCAAGCCAAGGCGCTGGCCGCCTTGCCGGCCGACGCGCGCGCCATCGCCAGCGCGCTGGAGGGACAACGCTTGCCCCTGGTCGAGCGCATCGAGGTGCGCATCGTCGAGGAATATCAATCGCGCATGCTGGGCTTTCTGAAAGGCGAATTCGATTACCTGGAGCAAGTGCCGGAATCGATGACGGACATGGTGCTGGAAAACGGCGCCCTGAAACCGGCGCTGGCCGCCAAGGGTTTGCAGCTGACGCGCTTTCCCGTGCTGCAGACGTATTACATGTGGATGAATATGGACGATCCTGTGCTGGGCGGCATGAGCAAGGACAAGCTGGCCCTGCGGCGCGCCATCGCCCTCAGCTACAACAGCCGCGAAGATATCGCGTTATTAAAGAAAGGCCTGGCCTTGCCGGCCCAGTCGCCGCTGCCGCCCAATGTGCTCGGTTACGACAAGCATTACCGCAGCCCCGTCGGCTACGATCCGGCCCTGGCGCGCGCCCTGCTCGACCGCTTCGGCTACAAGGCGGGGCCAGACGGTTTCCGCACCCAGCCGGACGGCACGCCCCTGATCCTGACCATGCATACGGAGCCGAGCACGGTGGGCCGCTTGCGTGATGAATTGTGGCGCCGCAACCTGAACGCCATCGGCGTGCGCGTGGAATTTAAAAGCGACAAGAAGACGGAAATCATCAAGGCCTCGCGCCTGGGCAAGGTGCAGATGTTCGAGACCAACTGGATCGCCGACTTCCCCGACGGCGATAACTTTATGCAATTGTTGTATGGTGGCAACGTTGGCCGCGCCAACTATGCCCGCTTCAACTTGCCCGATTACAATAAACGCTATGAGGAGGCGCGCCTGCTATCCGATACGCCGCGCCGACGCAGTCTGTACTTCGACCTGTTTCAGCTGATCCACGCTTACACGCCGTGGGTGCTGCTGACGCATCCCATCTCTGCCGACCTGCAACAACCGTGGCTAAAAAACTACAGGCGCCACCCCGTGGAATTCACGTCCTGGCGCTATCTGGACGTGGATAAGGCCAAGGGTAGCCCCGCAGGCAAGTGACCATGTCGCTGAAAAGGGCATTCATTCCAAAAAGTTATGGTTAGGAAAGCATTTTTCATTGGCTGGCCGCGGATGCATCGCGCTACTCTGAAAATGAAAACAAATAAAGTCATGCGCAATTGTCATAAAAAAATGTACTGCGAGACAGACGTTGCGACATATCTATACAGCCTGACTTGATGACTCAAGTTTCGATTGCCCAACAAGGAGAAGACCTGTGAAATTGAAAAAGCTAGCGCAGTTGGTGGCATTGATGGGGGTGGTGGGGCCGGTCGTCGCACAGGAAGCGGCGGCCCCAGCAATGCAACGGGTCGAAGTGACGGGCAGCAGCATCAAGCGGGTGGCCAAGGAAGGCGCGCTGCCCGTGCAAGTTATCTCGTTTGACCAGATCGAAAAACAGGGCATCACGACGACCGAGCAACTGGTGCGTACCCTGTCAGCGAATGGCACGGGCGCCGATAACATGACTTCGGGCAATAACGTGTTTGGCGCCGATGCGGACCGGGTCAGCGGTGGCGCTTCGTTCGCCTCGCTGCGCGGCCTGGGACCGTCGAGCACCTTGGTGCTGTTGAACGGCCGCCGCATCGCCACGCACGGCGCCAGCGGCAAGTCGGTCGACCTGAACTCGATCCCGCTGGGCGCGATTTCGCGCGTGGAAATCCTCAAGGATGGCGCCTCGGCCATCTACGGCACGGACGCCATCGGCGGCGTGATCAATTTCATTCTGAAAACCAATTACAGCGGCGTGGAAGCGTCCGTCTCCACCAACGACACGCAGGCCGGCGGTGGCGCCACGCGCCGCGCCTCCTTGCTGGCAGGCACGGGCTCGCTGGAGTCGGACCGCTACAACATCATGGCCAGCCTGACCGTCGATAAGGCGCAGCAGCTCAATGGCCGCGACCGCTCTTTCGTCAACGGCTATCAGCCGGGCCGCGGCCTGTCGCCCGATACCACGGGCACGCCGTTCGCCAATCAGATGGCGGGTACCGGAACGGCGCTGGGCACCTCGTTCCAGCTGCCAGGCGACGCGAATAAATACCTGCAAGCCAATCCGCTGAGCTTCCAGGGCAAGTGCGACACCATCGCCGGCATGTCGCAGTACCAGACGGCACTGTGGAAAGACGTGACCTCGCCGCTGCGCACCACGTATTCCTGCGCGTATGACTATGGCGCCGACTATGTGCTGCAATTCCCCGTCGAACGGGCCAATCTGTTGTCGCGCGGTACGTTCCAGCTGGCGCCCGACCATCGCATGTTTGTCGAAGTGCTCGGTTCGCGCACCAAGGCCACGGCCATTTTGACGCCGATGCAGGTGCAGGCGACTGTCGCCAACAAGAATTTGTATCCGGTCGGTGGCGCTTATTACCAGGATCTGTCGGCCTACATCCCTTCGTTCGACAACACCAAGCCGATTTCCTACAAATGGCGCGCCAATGACGTGGGCAACCGCACGCAGGAAAACACCACCGACAATGCCCGCGTGCTGGTGGGCTTTGAAGGGAACTTCGGCAAGTGGGATTACAAGGCCGGCATTTCACGCGCTGAGAGCAACACCAAGACCAAGCTGACGGACGGCTATTCCTACACGGACAAGCTGTACGCGGCCTTGGCCAGCGGCATCATCAACCCATGGGTGGGCGCGGGCCAGAGCCAGACGGAAGCGGCCAAGCAATTGATCGAATCGACCAAGTTCCGTGGTGACTTCCAGCACGGTAAGACGACCCTCACGCAGATCGATGGTTCCGTCTCGGGCGAGCTGTTCCAGCTGCCGGCCGGTGCCTTGGCCATGGCGGCCGGTTTTGACTTGCGCCGCGAAGGTTACAGCTTTGCGCAAGACGTCGATGCCACGCAGATTTTGCTGTCGCCAGGCAATGCCGCATTAAAAGATGCCAGCCGTACCGTCAAGGCCGTGTATGCCGAGTTGCTGGTGCCGGTCACGAAGGATCTGGAAATGCAACTGGCCATCCGCCGCGACGATTACAGCCTGGTGGGTGCGACGACGAATCCGAAGGTGGCCTTCCGCTATCAGCCGGCCGACTTCCTGCTGTTCCGTGGTTCGGCCAGCAAGGGTTTCCTCGCACCGAGCTTCCAGCAGCTGTATTCCGGTTCGCTGAGCCAGGAATTGCCGAACGGCGTGGTCGACCAGGAAGGCTGCGCCAAGCATCCGGGCGTACCCGAGTATTGCGCCATCGACCGCCTCGATTACAGGACGGGCGGCAACACGAATTTGAAGCCGGAAACGTCGAAGCAGGGCAGCGTCGGTTTTGTCATCGAGCCGGTCAAGGGCTATTCCGCCTCGTTCGACTACTGGGCCATCAATACCAAGGACCGCATCCTGAACCGCACGCCGCAAATCGTGCTGGCCAACTACCAGGCGCTGAACCAGTACATCCACCGCAATCCGGACGGCACCATCGAGTACGTGCAGGCGGGCTGGATCAATGCGGCAGGCAGCCGCGTGCGCGGCCTCGACGTGGGCTTGCGCGGCGAAGGCAAGATCCGGGACGCGAAATGGACGGCGACCCTGGATGGCACGTATATGGACAGCTTCAAGTTTGCGGAATATCAAGGCCAGGAATACCAGGAACTGGTCGGCAAGTTCTATACGCGCGATTTGTACCTGCGCTGGAAACACAATGCCAGTTTCGGCGTGTCGCGCGGCGACTGGAGCGGCTTGCTGGTGCAGAGTTTTTCGTCGGGCTACAAGGACCAGCTGCCGAATGGCGGCAAGGGTACGCCGCCGCCGGGCTTCAAGCCGGACGTGTCCAGCTACACCACGTATAACCTGTCGGGCACGTACACGGGCTTCAAAAATACCACCATCACCGTGGGCATCCAGAACTTGTTCGACCGCGATCCCCCATTCACCGCGCACAACGTGGATGAAGTGGTGGGCGCCGGCTGGGACCCGCGCGTAGCCGACCCGCGCGGCCGCTCGCTGTCGTTCCAGCTGAAGTACAAGTTCATGTAAGGCGGTCAGGCCGGCGGCGATCCCGTCGGCATGCTAACCTCGTGCGGCGGCGCCTGGCGTCGCCGTTTTTATTTCAGGAAAGGGCCGCATGTCCAGTCAGACCAATCTCAGCCGGCGCCACTTCGGCGGCTTGCTGGCCGCCACCTTGGGGGCGGCAGGCACACCGGCATGGGCGGCGGCCGCGCAAGGGAAGGGCAAACGCATGCAACAGCAACACGCATTGATCAAGCCGGCGCGTTTGCGCCAGGGCGACCTGGTCGCCATCATCGCGCCGGGCGGTTTTACGGATGAAGACGCCATCGCCAAGGCCGTGCGCAATATCGAATCGCTGGGCTTGCGCGCCAGCCTGGGCGCGAATATCCGCGCCGTGCACGGCAACTACGCGGGCACGGTGCGGCAGCGCCTCGACGATTTGCACGCGGCGTTCCGCGACCCGGAAGTCAAGGCGGTGTGGGCCATCCGTGGCGGCTCCGGCTGCATTTCGCTGCTGGCGCTGCTCGACTACGCCTTGCTCCGCCGTAACCCGAAAGTGCTGATCGGCTATTCCGACATCACGGCCCTGCACCTGGCCATCGCCAGCCAGACGGGGCTGGTGACTTTCCATGGCCCCGTGGCCTCGTCCACGTTTTCCGACTACACGGTGACGCAGCTGCGCAATGTGCTGATGACGCCGCAAGACAGTTATACGATACCGATGGCGCTGGACAACCACCGCCGCGCGCAGACGCAGCCGAACTTCGCCATCCGCACCGTGCACGGCGGCCAGGCGACGGGGCGCTTGACGGGCGGCAATCTGTGCATGGTCAGCGCGCTGGCCGGCACGCCGTATGCGGCTGATTTCCGCGAGCATATTTTGTTCCTTGAAGAAATCAATGAAGTGCCGTACCGCATCGACCGCATGCTGTGCCAGCTCGACCTGTCCGTGGGGTTCAACAAGGCGGCGGCCTTGATGCTGGGCATCTTCGAGCATTGCGAGGCGGCCGAAGGCGATACCGCGCTGACCCTCGATGCCACCGTGGACCAGCATTTGCAGCCCTTGCGCGTGCCGGCCGTCAGCGGCTACTCGTTTGGCCACATCCGCCACCAGTTCACGATACCGATGGGCATCCTCGCCACCCTGGATGCGGACCGGCAAACCTTGACCTTATTGGAGCCGGCCGTCTGTTAGCGTACGGTGCAGCGGGGCGCTTGTCAGTATGCTAGTGTGATTGCAGGCGTGGCACGAGGCCGCGCCGCCTTTCTTCACCGCACCCGACATGATCAACCGCCACGCCAGTACCTACATTCTCAGCCACCCGCTGGCCTTCGTGCTGCAAGTGCTGAAGGGTTTCCGCGCCAATCAGGGCTTGCTGCTGGCGGGCGCCGTCGCGTATTACTCGCTGCTGTCCATCGTGCCCCTGCTGATGCTGGTGGTGGTGGCCCTGTCGCACGTGATCGCGCAGGACGAATTGCTGCAAACCATAGGCCATTACCTGGAATGGCTGGTGCCCGGGCAATCGAAGGCCATCGTGGCCGAGGTCGCGCATTTCCTCAACAACCGGGGCGTGATCGGCTGGCTGCTGCTGCTGACCATGCTGTTTTTCAGTTCCTTGGCGTTTACCGTGCTGGAAAACGCCATGAGCGTGATCTTCATCCACCGCGTCGCCATCCGCCGCCGCCATTTCCTCATTTCCGCCGTGCTGCCGTATTGCTACATCCTGTGCCTCGGTATCGGTATTTTGCTGATCACCCTGGTGGCGGGCAGCTTGCAAGTGATGGGGGAGGAAAGCGTGCGTTTCCTGCGCCACGACTGGGGCCTGGAAGGCGTGTCCGGCGTGCTGCTGTATTTGCTGGGGCTGGCGGGCGAAATCCTCGTGCTCAGTTCGATCTACCTGGTCATGCCGGTGGGGCGATTGTCGATCACGCATGCGTTGATCGGCGGCGTCACGGCGGCCCTGTTGTGGGAAATCGCGCGACACGTGCTGGTCTGGTATTTCTCCACCTTGTCGCAGGTCAATATCGTGTATGGCTCGATGACGACGGCCATCGTCGTCATGTTCAGCCTGGAAATCGGCGCCACCTTGCTGCTGCTGGGCGCGCAAGTGATTTCCGAATACGAGAGAGTGGCCCGTGGCGGCGAAGAGGACAAGCCGCTGGCGCTAAGGACTTGATTTAACGTATGGTTTCAATTCGTTATTGCACTGCACAAAAAGCTGTGCTATACTCCGTTCAGTGATTGAGATTTGGCAGCAAATTATCTCACCATCCAGTTTCAGCGCGGCGACCGACAGGTGTAATGTCGATGGCGTGACAGTGCGAAGAAATGGATTTTGTAATTCCGGATACGATGGTCGATTTACACTTGGAGTCACCATGCAGATAGCATGGGAGTCCGAAAATCAGGAGGCACTTTGCAGATAGCACTGGCGTCCATGACACGATTAAAGCATTGGTAATACATTGGAACGAAGCCCGCGCTAGCGGGCTTTTTTTTCGTCTGGTGGGCGCTTTTATAAACCTACTGCGCAGCCCGCTCTCGAATCGGCGTTACTCGCCGTACCGAAGTACGGCTGCGTTACTCAATCCGATATCGGGCTTGCTCGCTACGGTTTCTAAAAGCGCCGAGACTGTTACTTCCAAATATTTTTACAAGGCCCTGGCGATCAGGATTTTCTGAATATCGCTGGTGCCCTCATAAATCTGGCACACGCGCACGTCGCGGTAGATGCGCTCGACGGGGAAGTCGGACACATAACCATAGCCGCCGTGCACCTGGATGGCGTCCGAGCACACTTTTTCCGCCATTTCCGACGCAAACAGCTTGGCCATCGCCGCTTCCTTCAGGCAGGGCAAGCCTGCATCTTTCATGGCCGCCGCGTGGCGTATCAGTTGCCGTGCCGCTTCGATCTGTGTCGCCATGTCGGCCAGGCGGAATTGCACGGCCTGGTGTTCATAGATGGGCTTGCCGAAACTTTCCCGGTCGCGCGCATAGCTCAGGGCCGCCTCATATGCGGCGCGCGCCATGCCCACGGCTTGCGAGGCGATGCCGATGCGTCCGCCTTCCAGGCCGGACAGGGCGATCTTGTAGCCTTGTCCTTCTTCGCCTATCAAATTTTCCGCAGGGATGCGGCAATTCTCGAACAGGATTTGCGCCGTGTCCGACGAATGCTGGCCCATCTTCTGTTCCAGGCCCGCCACGATATAGCCCGGCGTGTTCGTCGGCACCCAGAAGGCGCTGATGCCGCGCTTGCCGGCCGCCTTGTCGGTGACGGCCATGACGATGGCCACGTCCGCATACTTGCCGCTGGTAATGAATTGTTTCGTGCCGTTGATTACATATGTATTGCCATCGCGGGTGGCCGTCGTACGCAGGGCCGAGGCGTCGCTGCCCGTGTGTGGTTCCGTCAGGCAAAACGCACCGAGCATCGTGCCTTGCGCCAGCGGACGCAGCCATTGTTCCTTTTGCGCATCGTTGGCGTACATCATGGCGATGCTGCACACGGGGCAATTGTTGACGGAAATGATGGTCGAGGTGCCGCCATCGCCGGCGGCGATTTCTTCCAGCACCAGGGCCAGCGATACATAGTCGAGGCCGGCGCCACCGAGCGCTTCCGGCACGGCCACGCCAAAGGCGCCCAGCGCGGCCAGTTCCTGCAATTCTTCTTTCGGGAAATGATGTTCCTTGTCCCAGCGGGCCGCGTTGGGCGCCAGGCGCTCGCGCGAAAAACTGCGCAGCGCTTCCTGGATCATGGTCTGTTCTTCATTGAGTATCATGGGACGTCGTCTCGTTTGTTTTGATGGTGTGTGGGGGAATTACCAGCCGATCGGCTTGCCATCGTAGTTGCGGAACACGGCCTTCTCCGTGGCCGGCAAGCTGGCCAGGGTGGCGCGGATGCCGGCAGCGCTTTCCTCTGGCGAAATATCGGCACCGGCGCCGCCCATGTCCGTGCGCACCCAGCCCGGGTGGAAGGCGACGCAGCTGACGCCTTGCGGGCCATGCACAAGGGACGTGTCGATCAGCACGGAATTCAAGGCCGCCTTGCTGGCGCGGTACAGCGAACCGCTGGGGTTGCCCCGTTCGCTCAAGGAGCCCATGTGCGAGGACAGCACGGCCAGTTTACCTTTGGCATTGGCCACCAGCGGTGCCAGGATCGGCAGCAGCCGCATGGCCGCCAGCACGTTCGTGTGCATGACGGCATCGAAATCTTCTTGCGTAGGGGTACCATCTTGGCGCGAGCCATACACGCCCGCGTTGAGAATGGCCACGTCGAGCTTTTCATCGTCGAGCTTCCAGCCCAGACCGGCACAGCCGTCCACGTCCGTCACGTCGAGCCGGTGCGCTTCCACACCCAGTTGCGTGAGGGCGTCGCAAGCGTCTTGCGTGCGCGCCGTGGCAATCACTCGCCAGCCATCGTGGCGGTATTGACGGACGATTTCGTGGCCGATGCCGCGCGAGGCGCCAATGATCAATGCGGTAGGCATGTGTTTTCTCCCTCGATGCAATCAATGAAAAGGCGCGCGGCGAACGTGTCCACGCCGCGCGCGCCTGTCGTCAACAGAGCAGCTTATACCAGTTCGATCGCCATTGCCGTCGCTTCGCCGCCGCCGATGCACAGGGCCGCCACGCCGCGCTTGCCGCCGGTTTTTTTCAAGGCGCCCAGCAGGGTGACGATGATGCGCGCGCCCGAGGCGCCGATCGGGTGGCCCAGCGCGCACGCGCCGCCGTGGATGTTGATCTTGCTGTGCGGAATGTCGAGGTCGTGCATGGCGGCCATCGGCACGGCCGCGAACGCTTCATTAATCTCGAACAAGTCGACATTGCCGCTGCTCCAGCCCGTCTTGGCATACAGTTTTTTCACCGCGCCGATGGGGGCCGTCGTGAATTCGTTCGGCGCCTGCGCGTGCGTGGCGTGGCCGTGGATTTTCGCGATGACGGTGCAGCCGAGTTTTTCCGCCGTCGATTCACGCATCAGCACCAGGGCTGCCGCGCCATCGTTGATCGATGAAGACGAGGCGGCCGTGATCGTGCCATCCTTTTTGAACGCCGCCTTCAAGGTCGGGATTTTTTCCAGGCGGGCTTTTTGCGGGCCTTCATCGATGCTGACGACGGTGTCGCCGCCGCGGCCGGAAACGGTGACTGGAGCGATTTCCCATTCGAAACTGCCATCCTTGGTAGCGGCTTGCGCGCGTTTCACGGATTCGATGGCGAACGCATCCTGCGCTTCGCGCGTGAAGTGATACTGGCTGGCGCACTCTTCGGCAAACGTGCCCATCGAGCGGGCATTGCCCTTTTCATCGCGGCTGTAGGCGTCTTCCAGGCCATCCATCATCATGTGGTCATAGATCATGCCATGGCCGATGCGGTAGCCGCCGCGCGCCTTCGGCACCAGGTAAGGGGCGTTGGTCATCGATTCCATGCCGCCCGCCACCACCACGTCGGCGCTGCCGGCCAGCAAGGTGTCATGCGCGAACATGGTCGTCTGCATGGCCGAGCCGCACATTTTCGACAGGGTCACGGCGCCCGTGGAATCGGGCAAGCCGGCCTTGCGCAAGGCCTGGCGCGCGGGCGCCTGGCCCTGGCCGGCCATCAGGCAATTGCCGAAAAACACGTGTTCAACGGCGTCCGGCGCCACGCCGGCCCGCTCGACGGCGGCGCGGATGGCCACGGCGCCCAGGTCGCTGGCGGTGACGTTGGCGAAGTCGCCCTGGAAGGCGCCCATGGGGGTGCGCGCGGCACCGACGATTACGACTGGATCATTCATGTTGGATCTCCGGTTAAGGGTGGGGAGGGTGACTGCATACAAAAACGCAGGTGCTGCGGATACGGGAAGACGTCCTCGATATGGCCGTCTTCGATGCGCTGTTTGCGCGCCTGCCAATATTGCGCCGTCAGCAGGTCGGCATGGTGCTGCATGAAATAGCGGCGGATGCGGGGATTGCCCAGCAGGAAGGTGCCGAATTGTTCGGGAAACACGTCGTGCTTGCCGATGGGATACCACGGTTCGGCCGACATTTCTTCCTCCTCCGTGCGCGCCTCGGGGATGATGCGGAACTGGCAATCGGTGATGTACTCGATTTCATCGTAATCGTAAAAAACGACGCGCTGATGACGGGTCACGCCAAAGTTTTTATACAGCATGTCGCCCGGAAAAATATTCGCCGCCACCAATTCCTTGATGGCGTTGCCGTACTCGACGATGGCGTGTTCGACCAGGTCGTCGCGGCCTTCCTTTTCGGCATTGCTCAGCCACATGTTCAGCGGCACCATGCGCCGCTCGATGTACAGGTGGCGGATGATGATCTGCTCGTGGTCTTCTTCGATCAGCGAGGGGGCGAACTGCTTGAGTTCCGCCAGCAGTTCCTCGGCAAAACGGGCGCGGGGAAAGGCCACGTTGGAATACTCGAGCGTGTCGGCCATGCGGCCCACGCGGTCGTGGTGTTTCACCAGCAAATACTTTTGCTGGACTTGCGCGCGCGTGGTTTCCTTGGGCGGCGGGAAAAAATCCTTGATCACCTTGAAGACATACGGAAACGACGGCAGGGCGAACACCAGCATCACCAGGCCGCGAATGCCGGGCGCGCTCTCGAAGTGGTCCGACGAGTGTTTCAGGTGCTGCAGATAGTCGCGGTAAAACAAGGTCTTGCCCTGTTTTTGCAGGCCCAGTATCGTATAGATTTCGCTGCGCGGTTTGCGCGGCAACAAGCTGCGCAGAAATTGCACATAGGCCGACGGCACTTCCATATCGACCAGGAAGTAGGCACGCGTAAATGAAAACAGCACGGCGATCTGCTGCTGCTCGAACAGCACCGTATCGAGCACGAGCTTGCCGTGGCGGTTGTGCAGGATGGGCACGACAAACGGATATTCGCGGTTGCCGTTGATGCCCTTGCCGACCAGGTAGGCGCCCTTGTTGCGGTAGAACAAGCTGGTCAGGACCTGGATCTGGTGGTTCGGCTCGATCCGATCGCCGCCGAACAGCTGCTGCAGCCGCGCTTCCACCTGGGCCACGTCGCGCTCGAGGTTGGCAAATGCGCAGTCCAGCTGGAAGTTGCTCACCATGCGCGTCAGGGTATGGCGCAAGCCATCCTGGCCCGGGTAATACACGCGGTAGGTGGGGACGGGATCCTGCGTTTCGATGTATTCGGTGGAAACGACGGGGCGCACGAAAATATAGTCGTTATTGAAATACGTGCGGTGCAGGATGTTGCAGCAGACGGAATTGAAGAAGGTTTCCGCCAGCTCCGGCTGCTTGTGTTCCGTCAGCATGCCGATGTAGTGGAGCTTCAGTTCGCGCCACACTTCGTCGCTCAACTCCGACTCTTCGTATTCATCTTCGAGCATCTGCACGCATTCCTGCACGCGCTTGTCATAAAAATCGATGCGTTCGCGGGCCGCCGTCTGCGCCGCGGCCCAGGCGCCTTGCTCGAAATATTGCTTGGCTTGCTGGCTCGTTTCGCGGAACAAACGGTAATGCTTGTCGAAGCCGTCGCGGATGGTGCGCGCGATATCGAATGCAATCTGGGAAGAGAGCAATTTGGGGAAGGCAATGTGCGTCATAGTTGTGCTCGCATGAATGGCTCATCACCCAGTCGATCGTCGCGCGCCCGTGCTTACTTGGTTTCCGCAAACAGTTCGCGGCCTATCAGCATGCGGCGGATTTCGCTGGTCCCGGCGCCGATTTCATACAGCTTGGCATCGCGCCACAGGCGGCCGGCCGGATACTCGTTGATGTAGCCGTTGCCGCCCAGGGCCTGGATCGCTTCACCCGCCATCCAGGTTGCCTTCTCCGCACTATACAGAATGGCGCCGGCCGCATCCTTGCGCAACTGGCGCACGGCTTCCGGCGTGGTGGCGCGGTCGCAGGCCTGGCCCACGGCGTAGACATAGGCCTTGCACGCCATCATGGTCGAATACATATCGGCCAGCTTACCTTGCATCAACTGGAATTCACCGATGGCCTGGCCGAATTGCTTGCGGTCATGTACGTAGGGCACGACCAGGTCCATACAGGCTTGCATGATGCCCAGCGGGCCGCCGGACAGCACGGTGCGCTCGAAATCGAGGCCCGACATCAGCACGTTGACGCCCTTGCCCAGGCCGCCCAGCACGTTTTCGGCAGGCACTTCGCAATCCTGGAACACCAGTTCGCCCGTGTGCGAGCCGCGCATGCCCAGCTTGTCGAGCTTTTGTGCGATGGAAAAGCCTTTGAAATTCTTTTCGATCAGGAAAGCCGTCATGCCGCGCGGACCCGCTTCCAGGTCGTTTTTCGCGTACACCACCAGCACGTCCGCGTCGGGGCCGTTGGTGATCCACATCTTGGTGCCGTTCAAGACCCAGCGGTCGCCCTTGAAGTCGGCGCGCAGCTTCATGCTGACGACGTCGGAGCCCGCGTTCGGTTCCGACATGGCCAGGGCGCCGATGTGTTCGCCCGTGATCAGTTTCGGCAGGTACTTGGCTTTCTGCTCGGCCGTGCCGTTGCGCTTGATCTGGTTCACGCACAGGTTCGAGTGGGCGCCGTAGGACAGGCCGACGGAAGCCGAGGCGCGCGAGATCTCTTCCATGGCGATGATGTGCGCCAGGTAACCCATGCCGGCGCCGCCGTATTCTTCGCTGACGGTGATGCCGAGCAAGCCCATGTCGCCCATCTTGCGCCACAGGTCCATGGGGAACTGGTCCGTACGGTCGATTTCGGCCGCGCGCGGCGCGATTTCGGCGGCGGCAAATTGTTGGATCGCTTCGCGCAAGGAGGCGATGTCGTCGCCGTGGTCAAAGGTCAAGCCTGGGAGATGGAGCATGTCGTCCTCGTCGTCGTTATAAGTGTGGCGGTCATGGGTGCCGGGTCAGTGAAGCTATGATACTCAGTTGTGACGTTTACGTAAACGTAAAGTAATACGCGCGGCAGTTGTCCGCTGCCTGCGCCTTTAGCTGGTTTGCGCCTTATCAAGGTTCAAGTCCGCCAGCATGCGCGCGCACGCGTCTTCATGCGCGCTGATTTCCGCCAGCGCCATTTCGATATCGATGCGCTGCTGCTCCAGGGTCTGCCGGTGCTGCGCCAGCACGCCCAGGAAGCGGTCCATCTGCGCGCGCGTGTCCTTCGGCGACTCGTACATATCGACCAGGCTCTTGATCTCCGACAACGCCAGGCCCAGGCGCTTGCCGCGCAGGGTCAGTTTCAGGCGGGTGCGGTCGCGCGGCGTGTAGACGCGGCTGCGTCCGCCAGCGCCTTCGCGTTTCGGGCTGAGCAAGCCCTGGTCTTCATAGAAACGGATGGCGCGCGCCGTGATGTCGAATTCCCGCGCCAGTTCGGTAATCGTATAGGTCGTCATGGGTGCGGGCGGTGTCGGTTGCATGGGTGGTCGGTCGCTGGAAGAGTGCTGAGAGACAATGGGTGGCAAAGTGCCGTTTACGTCAACGTCAATACTATTGTAGCGTGCCCTGCCCGTGCTGCAACAAAGAAAAAAGAAGGCGTGAACGGGAGAATTTGGCGAATCAGGCAACAATTACTGAAAATAAATTGATTCTTCTCGCACAAACGCGCTTAAGATCGAGAGTTGGTGGCCAAGATGACACCAAAAAGAGCTTTCCTGGCATAACGGCGACATTCTTTTCGCTGCGATGGCAGTAGAATTTTTAGGCGCAGATTCTTTCCAATAAGCACGGTCAAAAAACAACGTTTCACCATGAGCACGTTGTTGATGTCGTTTCTATATTGGAAACAAAATGGCCCTTCTGAAAACTTTGTCTACAAGAAATTGTATGACATGGGCATTGCATGTATCGGTAGAGGAGGGCATTATCCGATACCGTACGTTGTAATGCCAAACCGAGGCTTTGAATCGTGCTGCAGTGCGAAAATCAAGGCTAGCCGCGAATTTGACCCGAAGCCACGCAGAATCGCAAGAGAAAATTCGGCCCACTTTTTGACTTGGAAAGCCCGGCCGGAGTGTTAATTGTTAATTGATGCTATTTTCAAATGTAACAATCTGTATGGTCATTCAAGAAACTGACTTTCATGTTACAACATGAAATAGTACACCTATGAATTCTTCTAACGAACGCGAAAGCTTCAGCCAGCGACTTCAGTTGGCTCTCAAAAACGCCCATTATTCTCCAGACAGCCCGACCAGACTGGCCCGGGAATTCAATATCCGTTTCGACGGGCGCCCGATTACCGTGCATGCAGCTAGGAAATGGTTAGTAGGTGAAGCAATTCCGACGCAAGAGAAATTGCGCATGATTGCCCAATGGTTGGGCGTTCCGGCGGAATGGTTGCGTTTTGGCGGCCCGGAAAGCGCCACGCCGAATGGCGAAGCGGGCAGCGCTTTGTCGCGATTTGAGTCCGCCGATGTGAAATTGATTGCCGATTTGCAAAGATTAGATGAACATCATCGTCAAATCGCGCGAGAATTTATTCGCATGCTGGTCCGAGTCAACTACCAAAAGTAAGCATCCAGGCCCTCCCCGGCCGGCACCGTCCGCCTTTCGCTGGCGGTGCTCCCCCTGTCCTTTTATTTGCGCAAGGTCATACTGGAGACATGATTTTGCCGCACAATAAGACCTCGCATGTTGCGCTGCAGCGGAATTATTTGACAATAATCCCGCGTGCGGCGGCGCAGCGGCCAATACCAGCGCATAATCACATCGGAAGCAGCCAGTTCATCCACTACGGAGCCGAGCATTTGAGCCGTCTTATGAAAAGTAACTACAGCAATACCGCGCAGCTGAAGGACTTGATGACCGTGCCCCCCATGACTGCCGCGCAACATGCGGAAGTGATGCGCAAACGGATCGCCCACCGCAGGATGGTTGAAGAAGCCAGGGATTTGAAGCAGGCAAGTGCTCATCAGTTCGACAAGCGGTGAGGGATGCCTGACCAAAGCTACTGCGCGTCGCGCTTTGCGGCCGGCGATGCTCACCGTGCTGGAGCACGGTTGCGCTTCTTGGCCACAAGGGGGCGCCGAGCCTCACTGCCGCTCGCTACGCTTTTGTCAGGCAGCGTGACTTGGCAGGGGTTTCCCCGCTTATAAGTTGATTGCGTTGGTGATGTCAGGTTTCTGACGCTTTAAGGCCATTCCAGCGCGGTGCCAGGACGTGCTCGATGCCGAGCAGGTCGATGACCCTCGCCACCGTATGGTCGACCATCTGCGCAATGCTCTGCGGGTGGTGATAGAAGCTCGGTAAGGGCGGGAAGATGATGCCGCCCATTTCGGTCACGGCCGTCATATTGCGCAGGTGCGCCAGGTTGAACGGCGTTTCGCGCACCATCAGGATCAGGCGGCGGCGCTCCTTGAGCACCACATCGGCGGCCCGCGTGATCAAATTATCCGACAAGCCATGCGCGACGGCCGCCAGCGTCTTCATCGAGCACGGCGCGACGACCATGCCATCCGATTGAAACGAGCCGCTGGCGATCGACGCGCCGATGTCGCGCAGCTTGTGCACCACGTGCGCCTGCGCTTCGACGTCCTTGCGCCCCACGCCCGTTTCCTGGTGCAGGGTCAATACGGCCGCATCCGACAGGACCAGATGCGTTTCGACGCCGGGAGTGGCGCCTAGCAATTGCAGCAGCCGCAAGCCATACACGGCGCCCGTGGCGCCCGTGATGGCCACGACGATACGACGCGGCCGCTGCGTTTGGCTATCAGGCATCCAGCAGGGACTTCAGTTCGCCCGATTCAAACATTTCATTCATGATATCGGAACCACCGATGAACTCGCCTTTGACATACAGCTGTGGAATGGTTGGCCAGTTCGAGTAATCCTTGATGCCCTGGCGAACTTCCGGGTCATCCAGCACGTTGACGGTGGCGATGTTTTCCACGCCGCACGCTTTCAGGATCTGGATGGCGCGGCCGGAAAAGCCGCACTGCGGGAACTGGGCCGTGCCCTTCATGAACAGCACGACCGGCGTGTTCGTCACGGTTTCTTTGATCCAGGTTTGTACGTCGCTCATAGCTGCCTCTGATGGGGTAAATAAATAGATGCCGTCATTTTATAAGAAAACGCCGGCACGGGTATGCGCTCAAGTCATAAATCGGGCAAGTCAGCCACGTTGACGCTTATAAGGTCTTGCCCAGGCAGGCCGATTGTGCCGCACCTACATATTTTCCCCAGGCAATGACCGGCACATAGCCGTGTTTGGCATAAAACGCCACGGCGCGCGTATTCGCCACGCGCGTGGAAAGGTGCAGGGCCTGGTAGCCATGCCGGCGCGCCTGCGCCTCGACATGGGCCAGCAGGGCCGCGCCCACGCCAGTCGAACCCGGGCGCGCATACATACGCTTGAGTTCGCCTACGGCGCTGTCCGCTTCGCCCAGCGGGCGCAGGGCGGCGCAGCCCAGCAGTCCTCCAGCCGCATCGCGGGCCAGGTAAAAGCCGCCGCGCAAGGTTGCCGCTTCGACATCGAAGGAAGAGCGGCCGCTGTCGCCGTTGATGCGCAGCAATGCCTCTGACAAAGCATCGAGCAGCAATTGCGCATCCGGGCTGGCGGCGTCCACCGCCAGGATGACAAGGTCATGCCTGGCGGCCATGGGCTTAGCCGCGCAGCTTGGCGAACGCGGCGGCCATGCTGCCGGCCGGCTCGGGCGCGTTGCGCGACTGCGACTGGTGCTGCGCCATGCTGCGGCGGTCGTTGCGGTCGCCACGCTGCTCGGGTTTGCTGCCCGCTTGCGGCGCGCTGTCCGTCAAACGCATGGTCAGCGCGATGCGCTTGCGCTTCTCGTCGACTTCCAGCACTTTCACGCGCACGACCTGGCCAGCTTTGACCACCGTGTGCGGATCTTTCACAAACGTGTTCGACAGGGCGGAAATGTGCACGAGGCCATCCTGGTGCACGCCGATATCGACGAAGGCGCCAAAGGCGGCCACGTTGGTGACCACGCCCTCGAGTATCATGTCCGGGCGCAAGTCGCGGATTTCTTCCACGCCTTCCTTGAAGGTGGCGGTGGTAAATTCCGGACGCGGGTCGCGGCCCGGCTTTTCCAGTTCCTTCAGGATGTCGGAAATGGTCGGCACGCCGAAGGTTTCATCCGCGTATTTTGCCGGGCTGAGGGTTTTCAGCAAGGCGGTCTCACCGATGACGGCCTTGATATCCTTCTTGATGTCCGCCAGAATCTTTTCCACCAGCGGGTACGATTCCGGGTGGACGGCCGAGGCGTCCAGCGGGTTCTCTCCGCCCATCACGCGCAGGAAGCCGGCCGCCTGTTCGTAGGTCTTGTCGCCCAGACGCGGCACGGCCTTCAAGGCTGCGCGCGAGGTGAACGCGCCCTTCATGTCGCGGTAGGTGACGATACTTTGCGCCACGCTGGCCGACAGGCCGGACACGCGCGCCAGCAGGGGCGCGGACGCCGTGTTGACGTCCACGCCGACGGCATTCACGCAATCTTCCACCACGGCATCGAGCGAGCGGGCCAGCTGGCTTTGACTCACGTCATGCTGGTATTGGCCCACGCCGATCGATTTCGGGTCGATCTTGACCAGTTCGGCCAGCGGGTCTTGCAGGCGGCGCGCGATCGAGACGGCGCCACGCAGGGACACGTCCATGTCCGGCAACTCTTTCGAAGCGAATTCGGACGCCGAATACACCGACGCGCCCGCTTCCGAGACGACGATCTTCGTCATCTTCGCTTCCGGGTGCTGCTTGATCAAATCCTGCGCCAGTTTATCGGTCTCGCGCGAGGCCGTGCCGTTGCCAATCGAAATCAAGGACACATTGTGCTTGGCGGCAAGACGGCCCAGGGTATGCAGCGAGCCGTCCCAGTCGTTCTTCGGCTGGTGCGGGTAGATCACGGCCGTGTCGACCACTTTGCCGGTGGCATCGACCACGGCGACCTTGACGCCCGTGCGCAGGCCAGGATCGAGGCCCATGGTGGCGCGCTGGCCGGCCGGCGCGGCCAGCAGCAGCGCTTTCAGATTGGTGGCGAAGACGTTGATCGCGTCGAGTTCCGAGCGTTCGCGCAGCGCGCCCATCAGTTCCGTTTCCAGGTGCATGAAGCTTTTCACGCGCCAGGTCCAGCGCGCCGTGTCCGCCAGCCATTTGTCGGCCGGGCGGCCTTGCTGCTTGATGCCGAAGCGGGCGGCGATGCGGCCTTCGCACGGATTGTGCGGCGCATCCCATTTCGGTTTTTCCGCTTCTGTGTCGAGGCGCAGGGTGACGTCGAGGATGCCTTCGCGGCGGCCGCGCAGCAGCGCCAGCGCGCGGTGCGATGGCACGGTGGAAATGGTTTCCGAGTAATCAAAATAATCGGCGAATTTTTCGCCTTCGTCCTGCTTGCCTTCCACCACTTTCGATTCGACGATGCCGTGTTCCTGCACGTATTCGCGCAAGGTTTGCAGCAGGGTCGCGTCTTCGGCGAAGCGCTCCATCAGAATCTGGCGCGCGCCGTCGAGGGCCGCCTTGGTGTCGGCCACGCCCGGGTTGTTGCCATCGGCACTAGTAAACGCGTCGCGCAGGAACTTACCCGCTTCCATTTCCGGCGTCAGTTCCGGGTTCTCCAGCAAGCCGTCGGCCAGCGGCATCAAGCCCGCTTCGATGGCGATCTGCGCCTTCGTGCGGCGCTTCTGCTTGTATGGCAAATACAGGTCTTCCAGGCGCGTCTTGTCTTCCGCGTGCATGACGGCGTCCAGCAGCTCGGGCGTCATCTTGTTCTGTTCCGTGATCGAGGCCACGATGGCGGCGCGCCGCTCTTCCAGCTCGCGCAGGTAGCGCAGGCGCTCTTCGAGCAGGCGCAGCTGGATATCGTCGAGGCCGCCGGTCGCTTCCTTGCGGTAACGGGCGATGAAGGGCACGGTGGCGCCTTCGTCGAGCAGTTCGATGGCGGCGGCAACCTGCACCGGTTTGGCGGCAAGTTCAAGGGCAAGGCGTTGTTCGATAGTGGGCAGCATGGTTGTTTCCAGAGCGATCAAGCCTGGAATGATACGCAATCGGCGCGATTGCGCAATCTTGACAGCGCAAATGGACTGTGCGTTGACAAGCGCTTCAACGGGGCGGCAGCAGCGGGCTGGCGGGCGCGGGAGCCGGCGGCCTCTGCGGCGTGACGGACTTGCCAAAGGCATTGCCCATGCGGTGTTCGAGGGCGGCGCGGTTGTACAGGCCCAGCTGGTTCGACGGACGCTGCATGACCGCTTCGGCGCCGGACAGGGTGGGTGGCTGCCGGTTCATGGTGTTGCTATCCGGCAATAATTTTTCATTCAGGCAAGACATCGATTGTGTGCGCTGGCCATTGACTTCCACTTCCACGCAGCCCTTCTGCGGCGCGGCGGCCTTCACGACGACGGTGTGCTCGTCCGCCTGCGCGGGCAGGGTGGCGCAAGCGAATAAAACACTCAAGAACAGGCGTGCCATGGCGGCTCCCGGAACGGTGGAATCAGCGTCCAGCATAGCAAGGTCATGTGTCGCGGCGATGACACAGGCCGGGGTGCGGGCTGATGCCATGTCATGCAGTTGTCATTTTATGAAGCTACCATCCTGCCATTCTGCTTGAACTATTGCAGTCAAGACACTTCATGAGCAGGACTTTTCGTTGCGTCCCCTGGAAAATGACACTAAGCCACCGCCGCGCCGCAAAGGGCAATGCCCTGTCCGCCTGCTTGCTGATGACATTGATGACGTTGATGACATTCGTGCGGCCGGCTGCGGGCGCGGACGGTGCTGACGCCGCCGCGCACGCAACCCTGCGCTTCGACTTGCCCGCCCAGCCGCTCGATGCGGCCCTGGTGGCGTTTGGCGAAGTGACCGGGTATTCCGTGCTCGTCAGCAGTCAGCTGGCGGCCGGCAGAGTGGCCTCGCCCGTGCGCGGCGACTACACGCCGGCCGAAGCGCTGCAGCGCCTGTTGGCGGGTACGCAACTGGGCGCACGCTTCAGCGGCAGCAACGCGTTTACCTTGCTGGCGCTGGCCGATGCATCCGTGGCGCCGGCGCCCGTGCCGGCCGAAGCCGCCCCCGCCGCCGTACCATTGCAAGGCTATGCGGCCGTCCTGCAGCGCTCGCTCACGCGCGCCCTGTGCCGTCTGCATCCGGACGCCTTCGGCCGCTACCGCCTGGCCTTCCAGCTGTGGCTCGACGAGCGGGGCAAAGTGCGCGCCGTGCACGTGCTCGAACCGAGCGGCGTGGAACAGCGCGACCGTGCCGTGCTGCAGCGCTTGCGCAGCCTGCTGATGGATGGCGCGCCGCCGGCGGGCTTGCCGCAGCCGCTGACGATTTTACTGACGCCGCGGCCCGACCCGGATGCCGATTGCGCGCCCTACCTCTTGCCTGGGGTGCTTTGACCATGTCGGATTTGCTGAAAGCCACTTTGCGCAAGCTGTTCCTGGAGCGCTACGGACAGTTTCGCCGCCATTTGCAGCGCCGCCTGGGCTCGGAAGACCTGGCCAATGACGCGCTGCATGAAACGTATTTGCGGGTGGAGCGGATGACGGCGCCCGAGGCGATCAGCTATCCGTCCGCCTATCTGATGCGCATCGCCATCAACATTGCGGAAGATCAACGCCGCGACAATGCGCGCCTGCTCAGCCTGCCCGATATCGACGATCTGTACGAGATGGCTGACGAGCTGGCCGACCCGGCCCGCACCTTCAGCGCGCGCGCCGAACTGGAAGAACTGGAACGGGCCCTACAGGAGTTGCCGAAACGCCGGCGCGCCATCGTCATCGCCGCCCGCGTCGACCAGTTGCCGCACCGCGACATCGCCGAGCGCTTCGGCATTTCCGCCCGCACGGTGGAGAAGGAATTGCGCGCCGGACTCGAACATTGTTGCGAACGCATGGGACGCGATTTCATCCAGCGCTTCGGTCCCGGCGCGGGAAAAACGTCTAAACATCATGATTGAACAAACGGAAGACGACATGGGTGTCATCCAGAAGGAAGCGCAGGCGTGGGTCGTGCGCCTGGCCTCGGGCCAGGTCAGCGAGCGCGACGCGCAAGTGTTCCGTCACTGGTGCGCGCGCAGCCGCAAGCATGCGACGGCCTTTGCCGAGGCGCGCGCCGTGTGGGGCGCCATGGCGCCGGCCGCGCGCGCCGTCAAGCGGGCGCAGGCGCCTGTCAACGTGGCGCGGCGCGCCTGGCTCGGTGGCGCAGTGGCCGCCTCGCTGGGCTTGCTGGTGTTGCGTCCGCCGACGGACCTGTGGCCGGCCGTGGCGGGTCTGGCCGCCGACTACGCCACGGGCACGGGCGAGCAGCGCGAAGTGGCGCTCGATGGCGGCGTGCTGGTGCAGATGAATACGCAGACGCGGCTCGACGTGGCGCCCGTGCAGGACGGCGCCGCGGCGCTGGTGCTGCTGGCCGGCGAGGCGGAATTCCAGGCCGGCTTGCGCGGCGCGGCCAGCGTGCGCGTGCAGGCGGGCGACGGCACCGTGTCGGCCGGCAGCGCGCGTTTCAATATCCGCCTGTTCGGCCAGGAAGTGTGCGTGACGTGCCTGGCGGGCCGCCTGCGCGTGGCGCAGGCGGGCAACGACGCGGAACTGGCGGCGGGCCAGCAGCTGCGTTACCGGCCCGAGCATTTCGGCATCGCCCGCGCCGTGGCCAAGGGCGACGTCAGCGCATGGCGCCAGCGGCTGCTGGTCTTCAAACAAAGCACCCTGGCCGAGGTGGTGGATGAAGTGAACCGCTACCGCCCCGGCAAGCTGATCCTCAATGGCGACACCTTGAAACACACGCGCGTGCAAGCGAGCTTTTCGCTCGATCGCCTCGACGACGTGATCGCCCTGATCCAGGACGCGTATGGCGCACGCGTGACGCGGCTGCCTGGCGGCATCGTGCTGTTTGGTTGAGCGCAAAGGCCTGGCGCCAATTATGACATTTTCATGACCTTTTGCAGTCCCGGACCTTGTTCCCTGTCAATGCTGCTGGAAGCCGCGAATCAGTGCCTGCCGCCCGCCCCCGTGCGTGCCGCGCGCCGCCTCGCGATATCGGTCAGCAACGGAACATGAAAAGGGAATGTCGCCATGCAGCGAAGCAAGTCGGTCACGAAACACGCATCCTCCTCCGCCATGGCGGGCAGCCACAACGGGCGCCCGGTGCGCTTGAAACCGCTGGCGCTGGCCGTCGCCATGCTGCTGCAGGCGGGCGGCGCGCAGGCGCAGCAGCCATTCAGCGGCGCCTGGTTCGCGGGCAAGGGCGCGCAGCAGGGCACGGCCGCCGCCACGGGGCGCTTGCCGAATGGCCAGCCGGCTACCTCGCTGAACAATCCCCTGCTGCAGCAGCAAAAGGCCGAAGGCAAGCTGCAGCAATCGCTGAATAACCTGTTGCTGGCCGCGCGCGGCATCGCCGCCGAACAGGCGGTACAGGCGGCCGCGCGCCAGGCGGCGCTGGCCGCCGGCGGCGCGCCCGATGGCCTGGTCAAGGGCGGCTTGCAGGTCGACACGAACAGCCTGACGGCCGGCTGGCTCAATGCCCAGGGCCCCGTGCAGACCCAGGCCGACGGCAAGACCGTCGTGAAGGTCGTGCAGACGGATGACAAGGCGATACTGAACTGGGAAAGTTTTAACGTCGGCAAGAACACCAGCTTGCAATTCGACCAGAAATCGAACTGGTCCGTATTAAACCGGGTCAATGATCCGCTGGCGCGCCCCAGCCAGATCCAGGGCCAGATCAAGGCCGACGGCACGGTGATGATCGTCAACCGCAACGGCATCGTGTTTACGGGCAGCAGCCAGGTCGATACGCGCAACCTGGCGGCGGCCGCCATGGGCATGAGCGACAGCCAGTTCAAAAGCGGCCTGTACGGCAAGGCGCAGGGCACGGGCGCCGTGCCGACCTTCGCGAATGACTTGCTGCTGGGCCAGAATACCTCCACGCATGGCAAGGCCGAGGCGGACGTCATCGTCGCCGCCGGCGCGCGCATCGACACGCGCAAGCCGCAGACGGTGACGGAAGGCGGCGGCTATGTGCTGCTGGCCGGCCGCGGCGTCGACAATGCGGGCGCCATCACCACGCCGAACGGCCAGACCACCCTGGCCGCCGGCGACGCCATCATCGTGCGCCCGGGCCAGGGCACGGACAAGAACCAGTATTCGAGCACGCGCGGCAATGAAGTCGATATGCTGCGCGTGGCGGACAGCAAGGCGGGCAGCGTCGTCAACAACGGGCTGATCCAGGCGGCCGGCGGCGACATCACGCTGAGCGGCAACACGCTGCGCCAGGATGGCGTGCTGCTGTCGAGCACCAGCGTCAACGGGCGCGGCAGCATCCATCTGGCGGCGGCGGGCGAGAATGCCGGCGTCACCCTGGCGCGCGGCAGCGTCAGCGCCATTGTCATCGACGACAACGGCGCCACGGCGCTCGACGTGCAGCGCGATACCTTGCTGAAGGACACGGGCAAGGGCACGGATACGCCGCAGGACCGGCGCGACCAGTCGCTGGTGCGCATCGTTTCCGCCGGCAACATCGAGTTCGAAGGCGATTCGCTGACCCTGGCCACGGGCGGCCAGGTGCTGGCCGATGCGGCCCGCCGCAGCCACGTGGCGCGCGACGCCGCCATCGACGTCTCCGGCGCCGTCGGCGTGAAGGTCGACATGAGCAGCAACAATGTGCTGATCAACGTGCAAGGCAACGAACAGCGTGACGCACCGGGCAGCCGCGACGCGAAATACCTGAACAACAGCGACGTGTGGGTTGACCGCCGCGACCTGGTGCTGGTGCCGGCCGGCACCAACGGCTACGCCACGGACCGCTGGTACACGGCCGGCGGCTTGCTGGAAGTGAGCGGCTACCTGAACACCAGCGGCCACGGCATCGGCGAATGGGCGGCCCAGGGCGGCACCGTCGGCTTTGGCGGCGGCGAAGTGGTGACGCAGGCCGGTTCGCGCATCAACATCGCCGGCGGTTCGCTGGACGTGCAGACGGGCATGGTCAAGCAGACGTGGCTGAAGGGCGCCGATGGCGCGATGTACAAGCTCAGCACGGCGCCCGGCGACAACCTGTACACGGGCTTGTACCGCGGCTATGAAAGCACGCATGCGCGCTGGGGCGCGAACACGACGGAAACGTACGCGAATGCCCTGATCGGCCCGCGCGAACGCCTGGAAAACGGCTATACGGTGGGCCGCGACGCGGGCCGCCTGATCGTGTCCACGGGCGCCGCCGTGCTCGAAGGCGATATCGACACCTCCGTCTTCCAGGGCGAGCGCCAGCAGCGCAAGCGCGATGACGGCATGGACAGCTACAAGCAGGCGCAGACGGCGGCGGCGCGTGCCGGTCAATTAATCGTCGGCAAAATGACGCCCGTCTTCGATCCGAAGGCGGGCCAGCTGCGCGACAGCCCGCAAGCCGTGCTGGAAAAGGTCGAGATCGGCAAGGTGGCGGGCATCGCCGATGGCCAGCTGCTGAGCGAAGCCTTGCCGGCCGCGCGCGGCAAGACCTTGCAGCTCGATGCGGACTGGCTCAACGGGCTGGAATTGGGTGCCCTGAATATCTACGCCTACGACAAGCTCGACGTCAATGCCGACGTGCGCGTGGCCGATGGCGGCGATGTCGCCCTGCACGCCACCGACGTGGCCATCAAGGCGAATGTCAGCGCGCGCGGCGGCAGCATCGCCGCCGGCGACATCGTTTCGCGCTACCTGGCGGGGGCGGGCGACGTATGGGCTGAAGGCAAGCTGGTGCCGGACAACCATCCCACGGGAACGGCCGGCGTGCGCGTGGCGCCCGGCGTGCGTCTCGATGCGCGCGGCCTGTGGAGCAACCTGGAACTCGACCCGGGCGCGGTCGCCGGTTTGCCGTATGTGAATGGCGGCAAGGTTACCCTGAAGAGCTCCGGCGGCATCGACCTGACGGGCGGCAGCGTCATCGACGTCTCGTCCGGCGCCGCCCTGATGGGCAATGGCAGCCTGCAGGGCGGGCGGGGCGGCGACATCACCCTGGCCGTCGACTTGCCACGTGAAAAAACGCCGACGGGCGCCTTGCTCAAGCTCGACGGCGAGTTGCGCGGCCATGGCGTGAAGGGCGGCGGGCGCCTGGTGATCGACAGCGGGGCGGCCGTCAGCATCGGCGGCAAGCTGCAGGGCGGCGACGTGCTGCGAGGAGGAAGCAGCGCGCCCGTCGGCCTGCGCCTGGCCGATGAATTCCTGATCGCCCAGGGCGAGAAGATCCCCTTCGATTTTGCGCTCAGTACCAGCCTGATCAAGCCGGGCCAGGTTTTGAGCAAACCCGTGACGGCGGACGTGTCGGCGCAGAAACCGCTGGTGCTGGGAGCCGACCTGCTGGTGCCGCCAGGCGCCTATGTCGTCACCGCCGGCGGCACGTCTGTCTACCAGGGTTCCATCGCCCCCGCCGGCAGCGTGCTGACAGCCGTCAACAACCTGCCGGTCGGCTTCGTGGTCTCGGCGGCGATCTTTCCGAACGGCTTGCCGATCCCGCCGGTGACGACGCAGTATGCGGCCGGCAGCATCGCCGCCGACGACCTGCGCGCGCCGCGCGGCATGCTGCTGCCGGCCGGCACCATGCTGGGGCGCGACGTGACCGTCAAGCCGCTGCTGGCGCTGGACGCCAGCCTGTTCCAGAGCGGCTTTGCCGACTATGCCGTCACGGGCCGCGATGGCGTGGTGGTGGTCAAGGACGCGCACATCGACGTCACCATGCCCGTGCTGCGCTTTAATCCCGCCACCGGCCACACGGTGGCAGGCGGCACCGACCCGGGCGCCGCGCTGGAACTGTGGACGCCGCAGCTGTACCAGGAAGATGCGCGCAAGGCCCGCTTGACGCAGCGTACCGGCGCCGACCTGTCGCTGACGGCCGGCAGCTCCTACGTGAAGGGCGCCCTGGCGGTGCAGGAAGGCGCCGCCATCAAGGTCGATCCGGGCCGCCAGATCAGCCTGACGGGCAATGACCAGATCACCATTGACGGCCGCCTCGACGCCTGGGGCGGTAAGATCGCCGTCCTGCCGGGCACGTTTGGCACGGGCAATGAGGTGGATGTGCCGAACGGCAAGGGACAAGCCACCTCGATCTGGATCGGCGACAAGGCCGTGCTCGACGTGGCCGGCCGCGCCACGGTCGCCACCGACATGCGCGGCGGGCGCTATGGCCGTGCCGACCAGGGCGGCAGCATCGAAATCGGCGCCCGCTACAAGGCCGATGCGGCCAGCGTCGACGCGGCCGATGCCTTTGTCGTCGTGCGTCCGGGCGCGCTGCTCGACGCCAGCGGCGCGCACGCCACGCTGGATTTGCCGCAGCAGGGCACCGTCAACGTGGCCGGCAACGGCGGTTTGATCTCGCTCAGTTCGTATAACGGCATCTTCGCCGACGGTACCCTGCGGGCGGCGGCCGGTGGCGCCGGGGCGGCCGGCGGCACCCTGGCGCTGGCGCTGGACACGCCCAATTATGGCAAGGTCAACCGCTACAACTTGCAAGGCGACAACGTGGACAACGCGGTGCGCGTGCCGCGCGAAATGCAGCTGGCGCAGGTGCAGGGCGAGAGCGCCTTGCCCGACGACTTGCGCGCCGGCCAGCAGGATGCGGCGCTGCGCTACGGCAGCGCGCGCCTGGGCGCCGATCGCGTGCTGGCGGGCGGTTTCGACAACCTGGCCCTGCACGTGAACGGCATGCTCAGTTTTGACGGCGACGTCAATCTGTCGCTGGGCCAAAGCCTGCGCCTGAGTGCCAGTTCGCTGGGACTGGCGCAGCAGCCTTTGCCCGATGGCGAAGACAAGGCGGGCAGCCTCGCCAGCCAGGTGCATCTGGCGGCGCCGTATGTGCGCCTGGGGACGGTCGCGCGTGCGCAGAAGGATGACTACATCGTGCCCAATGCCGTGAAAGGCTCGAAGAACCTGGGCAAGGGACGCGGCATGCTGGGCGTGCCGCTGGTGGCCGAGGATTCCCTGCTGCAGATCGATGCGGGCATGCTCGATATCGCGGGCGAGGTCAACATGGGTACGCGCGGCACCATCGCGCAGAGCAGCGGCGCCGACCTGGTGGTCGAACGCGACGCCTTCGAGCAGCTGACCCTGAGCAGCCGCGGCGACATGCGCCTGTCGAACAGCGCCGCCCTGTATCAGCCCGGCAATGCCACCCTGGTGGCCGCGCAGATCTACCCGGCCATGGGCGACAGCGGCATGGTCACGGTGGGCCAGAAGAGCGGCATAGACGAATACGGCAATATCCGCGTCACGCTCGACCCCCTGCGCACGCTCAATATCGGGCGCAGCGGCGACGGCGCCACGCCGAACCAGCCGTTCTCCGTGTTCGGCACCCTGAGCCTGGTAGCGCCCACCATCAACCAGCATGGCGTGCTGCGCGCGCCGCTGGGCCAGATCAACCTGGGCGCCGAAGGCTTTGAAGCCAATACGGGCCGCGTCAATCTGTTGCCTGGCAGCCTGACGTCCGTCAGCGCGAAAGGCTTGACGATGCCCTACGGCGGCACGCTCGATGGCTTGAGCTACCTGTATGACGGCAACGATGTCGTGTTCAAGGGCGTGGGCAACGGCCCGGAGATCGCCTTGACGGGCGCCGCCATCGACGTGCAACAAGGCGCCGTGCTCGACATGTCGGGCGGCGGCACCTTGACGGGCGCGGCCTTCCTGGCCGGACGCGGCGGCTCCACCGACGCGCGCCTCAATCCGCTGGTGCAGATGAAGCCGAACGGCGGTTTCACCTTGCCCGGCCTGAACACCAACCCCGTGTACGCCATCGTTCCCAGCGTGCAGCCCGACGTGGCGCCTTTGACGGCCGAGCAAGGCGCGGGCAAGCCCGCCGTGGGACGCCAGATCACCATAGCCGCGGGCGTGCCCGGCCTGGCGGCCGGCACCTACACCCTGCTGCCGTCGAATTTCGCCCTGCTGCCCGGTGCTTTCCGCGTGGAACTGAATGGCCTGGCCGGCGCCGTCGAGGCGGGCGGCACGGTGGCCATGCGCAATGGCTCGTATGCGACGGCGGCGCAGACGGGCGTGGCCGGCACGGCGATCCGCGACGTGGTGGCGCAACAAGCCATCCTCACGCCGGCCGACGTGCTGCGCACCTATTCCCAATACAACGAGACGGGCTATGCCGCCTTCGCCGTGGCGCAGGCCACGCGCGACGGCGTGCCGCGCGCCATGCTGGAGCGCGATGCCAAGGGCGTGCGCGTGCAGCTGATCGCCCCGTCCGTGCACAGCGTCAAGGACAACCATACGCCGTTGATGATGGATGGCAACGCCCTGTATGCGCCGGCCGAGGGCGGCTTCGGCGGCTCCCTGCTGCTGGGCACGGGCAACCATGCGTCGACGCGCTACGAGGTGCTGGCCGACGGCACGGCGCCGCTGGCCGATTTCAATGGCGTCTCCGTGCATGCCTCGCAGATCAATGCCTTCGGCGCCCAGCGCGTGGGCATCGGCGGCTTGCCGCGCGTGACCTACAGCGAATTTGGCACGGGCAGCAACCAGCGCGCCAATATCGCCGCCATCAAGGAATCGGCGGGCGGCATCGTGCTGCGCGACGGCGCCGTGCTGAAGGCGGCCGAAGTGTTTCTGGTGACGGCAAGAAAAGACGACGGCATCGTCCTGGAGCAGGGTTCCGGCATCAATACGCTGGGCCGCGGCAAGGCCGCCTGGGATTCCCGCGACGGCTATGTGTACGAGCCGATGGGCAGCGTGCTGGCCGTCTCGAACGGCTGGCTGGACATGCTGCCGGCCGCGCCGCCGTCGTCCGAATCGTATGGCCCCGGCATCATCGATATCGGCGCGTGTGCGAAGGCGGGCGGCGCCTGCGGCGGCAGCACCTCGCTGTATTCCGAGGGCACCATCGCCGCCGTGACGGAGCGCGCGTTTACCCTGCGCGACAACGTGCGCTACGGCACGCGCAACCTGGTGCTGGCGATGGGGGCGATCAATGTCGGCAGCGAGGCGTCGCTGGCCGACGCCAGCGCGCGCGGCGCCCTGCCGGACGGCCTGGCGCTGAACCAGGGCGTGCTCGACCGCCTGCTGCGCGGCGACACCAGCACGGGCGCACCGGCGCTGGAAAACCTGGGTTTGACGGCGCGCAATTCCTTCAATTTCTATGATTCGTCGCAGCTGTCGACCATCGATGCGGCTACGGGCAAGTCGTCGCTGTCGCGCCTGGTGCTCAACACGCCCGCCATCTACGGCTATGGCGGCACGGACGCGCTGGCGCGCATCCACACGGACACCCTCGTGTGGCAGGGCGCGACGAATGCGCCCGGCGCCGTCGTCGCCAATGGCCCCGGCACGGGCAGCGGCCGCCTGCAGGTCGACGCCAGGCGCATCGAATTCGGCTTCACGCCGGACAGCCGTCCCGACACCATCCACAAGCTGGACCGTCTGGTGCTGGGCTTCGGCCAGGTGGCGCTCAATGCCAGCGAACAGCTGACGGCCAACAACAAGGGCGGCCTGTCCGTCTATCAGTCGCAAAGCGCGTGGGATACGGCCACCAATGGCTACCGCTACAGCGGCGGCGATTTGCTGATCAACACGCCGCTGTTGACGGGCGCGGCCGGTTCCGTCAACCGCATCACGGCGGGCGGCGCCGTCAAGGTGAGCGCACCGGCCGGTGCCGCCGCCGCCACGCCGACGAACGCGGCGCTGGCCGGTGCCCTGGGCGCCGAAGTGGCCCTCAGCGGTAACAGCGTCAGCGTGGATACGGCGGTGGTCTTGCCGAGCGGAAAATTGACCCTGTCGGCCGAGCGCGATGTATTGCTGGGTGACAAGGCCAAGCTGGACCTGGCGGGCCGCAAGATCGATTTCTACGACACCAGCAAGTACAGCTGGGGCGGCGACGTGATCCTCGACAGCCGCGAGGGCGACGTGCGTCAGGCGGCCGCTTCCGTGATCGACGTGTCGGCCGTGAACAACCGCGCCGGCAAGCTCAGCGTAATCGCTGCGGGCGAGGCGGCGGGCACGGCCGACTTGCGCGGCAGCCTGCTGGGAGGCGCCAGCGGCAGCTATGACGCGGGCGGCACTCAGGTCGCCTACGCGGCGGGCGGCCTGGAGCTGCGCGCCCAGCATGTCGGCGACTTCGCCGGCCTGAACCAGCGCCTGAACACGGGCAAGGTATTCGGCAGCCGCAGCTTCCAGCTCAAACAGGGCAATCTGACCATCGGCGACGAGCTCAAGGCGCGCGAAGTGAGCGTCTCCGTCGATGCCGGCAGCCTGACGGTGAATGGCCGCATCGACGCCAGCGGCGAACAGGTGGGCAGCATCCGCCTGGCCGGCCGCGACGGCGTCACCATCCAATCCGGCGCCGTGCTCGATGCGCACGGCACGGTGCTGCGCGCGGACAGCTATGGCCAGGTGATCGAGGCGCCGAACCGCGCCGTGATCGAACTGGCCGCGCCTGGCGGCCGCCTGACCCTGGAAAACGGCGCGCGTTTCGACCTGCGCAGCGGAGACAAGGGCGGCAACTACGGCAGCATCGACCTGAACGCGCGCCGCCTGGGCGGCGCCACGGGCGACGACATCGACATCGACGCAGCCGGTGCGCTGAACATCGCCGGCGCGCGCACGATCAACGTCAATGCCTTCTGGCAATACAAGGATGCGCCAGCGGGCACGGGCAAGGATGCGGACGGCCGCAGCTACCAGGGCATCAACCAGGCTTACCTGAACGAGAAACACGCGGACAGCCAGGCCTTCATGGCTAATGCGCTGGCGAACGGCAACTTGATGAACAACAAGCTGCGCGGCTTGCGCGGCGACGCCAATGCCTTCCACCTGCGTCCCGGTGTCGAGATCGTCAGCGCTACGCCGGGCGGCGACCTGCATATCGATAGCGACATCGACCTGTCCGGCCACCGCTACGACGGCGTCAATCCGCTGGCGCGCCTGAGCGGCGTGTACGGTTCGGGCGAGGCCGGTGCGCTGGTGCTGCGCGCCGGCGGCAAGCTCAGCGTCTTTGGCAGCATCACCGATGGTTTCGATACCAGCGTCCTGCCCGTCACGATGGATGACAAGGGCTGGCAACTGGTGAAAGGCCGGCTGCCGTGGGGCGGCGAGGTCGTCGTGCCACAAGCGGGCCTGGTGACCCTGGCCGAAAACACCTATTTCAAATCGGGCACGAGCGTCAATTTCGCCGTGCCGATGAAAGCCATGGAGTTGCGCAGCGGTACCTTGCTGGCGGCGCGCGCCACCTTGACGGCAGAGTTGAACTTGCCTGCAGGCAGCGTGCTGGGCGGCGCCGTGCGCAATGCCGACGGCAGCGTGCTGTACGCGGCCGGCACGGTCTTGCCCAAGGCGTTGACCTTATCGAGCGGGATGCAGCTCGATGCCGGCCTGCGCCTGCCTGGCGCGGCCCAGGTGGAGGCCATGGTGTGGCCGGCGAACGTGGCCCTGCCCTTCCCGGAAGGCCGGCCGTGGGACGTTGCCGATGGCACGAATGCCGTCAATGGCGTGGTGCTGGCCTCGGCGCTGGCGCTGGACAAGGGCAGCGTGCTGCCCGCCGGCACCGTGGTCAGGCTGCCGGGCGACGTCACCATGGTGTCGCTGCGCAGCGCGGATGGCAGCGGAAGCCAGGGCCGCAACCTGGCGCTGGCGCCCATGCTGGCCCAAGGTTCGCAAGCGTGGTCGCTGCGCCTGGTGGGCGGCGCCGATACGGCGGCGGCCGACACGCGCGCGTTGAAACCGCATGCGCAGGACGCCCATCTGATGCTGGCCGATGCGCATTACGGCATGGGCACGGTGAAAACCGTCGTGCCGGGCACGGGTTTGCCAAACAAATATATCTTCAGCGAGGCGGCGATTGCCGAAGGATGGCCGGAAGGCGAGGTTGACATTAGCTGGTTTGGCGACGAGGCAAACATGCTGGAAAGCTATGGCTATCTGGTGGTCAAGGTAGCCGACGGCACGCCGCCCGACTACGTGACGACCGTGGAGCCGGCGCGCCAGCCCCTGTTCAGCGTGCTGCGCACGGGCACGGGCGACCTCGATCTGCTCGCCGCGGGCGACTTCGACATGCGTTCGCTGTATGGCGTCTACACGGCGGGCACGCAGTCGGCCTCGCCGCTGGTCGGCGGCAAGGACCTGTTCAACCTGCCGCGCGGCCTGAACGCCAAGGGCCAGCTGCTCGGTGCGCTGGGCACGGACTTTACGCCGTTTGTCGATGGCGGCAGCCAGAGCCTGTACCGCGCCTGGTATCCCGAGCATGGCGGCAATCTGCTGCTGCGCGCCCAGGGCGACGTCAAGGGCGATACGCTGGGCAGCTCCACCCAGCGCCGCGAGGATGCCATCGGCTGGCTGCGCGCGCAGCAGGACACCAGCGACATCGGCACCTGGCTGTGGCGCCAGGGCAGCGGCAGCACGGGGGGCGGCGTGCCGACGGCATGGTGGATCAATTTCGGCACCTATGTCGCGCGTCCCGAAGGCGTCGACCTGTTCTCGGGCTTGCCGGGGCTGTCGGGCTTCACGGGCATCGGCACCCTGGGCGGCGGCAATCTGCTGCTGCAGGCGGGCGGCGACGCCGGCATGCTGGCCTCGCGCGCCGATCCGGGCGGCGAGTTCGCGCCGCGCAGCCAGGGCCTGAACGTGGCCGTGGGCAGCACGGGCAGGGTGACGCCGGACGGCAAGCTGCTGCTGACGGGCGGCGGCGATCTCGATATCCGCATCGGCGGCGGGCTGAACCCCGTGGCCGAGGTGCGCAGCTTCGACAGCAATAGCGACCGTCCTAACCCGAACACGCGTTTCGAACGCCAGATCCCTGGCCTGAACAGCACGCTCACCAACCTGCGCGGCGCGCTGCGCCTGGAAGCGGGCGCCGTGGGCGGCATCGAATTGCGCTTCGACCGCGCCGATCCGACGGAATCGCGGCCGTACGAAACCTACACGGCGGGCACGGCGATCGCCAGCGGCGGGCCCATCCTGGTGCCGGGCGACAGCGGTGTGCGCATCGATGCGCGCGGCGACGTGGTGCTGGGCGGCGTGGCCGATGCGGGCCGCGTGAAGCAACTGGGCTATGGTTCGCCGTTCAGCTACCTGGGCGTGGAGCGCACCGGCGAAGGCTGGAGCTGGTTCTCGCTGTGGACGCCGGCCACGGCCATCGACCTGTTCAGCGCGGGCGGCAACCTGACGCCCACCTCGTCCTGGATCAATGCGATGGCCGGCGACAACCATGCGCCGACGGACGGACGCTTCGTCATGCCGTCCGTGCTGCGCGCCGTGGCCGCCAGCGGCAGCTTGTACTACGGCAATGCCAGCCTGGGCAGGCTGGGAGATGGCGGCAAGGTGGACATGCCGCAAAACGGCGTGATCCTGGCACCCTCGCCGGTGGCGCCGCAATTTGTCAGGACGGGCGCGGGCCAGCTGGAAATGCTGGCCGCCGACTCCATCCATGCGGCTGGTTATCCGATCACGCCATCGGGCGCCGACCCGCGCCTGCTGCCGAATCCGTTCAATCCGGGCTTTGTCGGCGCCCTGGACAAGGTCTGGTTCGGCCTGCTGCCGCTGCATAACGTCAGCGCCGATGCGCTGGCGCCGGGGGCATTGAAATGGTTTGGTACGACGTCGAATGGCGCCAGCGATGCCAATCAGCAAGTGTATCCGCTGTTCAGCATGACGCCGCCGACGGTTTCCGACTATGTGCCGGCAGGCCAGTTGCCTGCGCACTTCTATGCCAACAACGGCGACATCGTCGGCCTGCGCACGGGCGGCATCGTGTACCGGGGCAAGCTGAAGGGTGAAACGGGTCCGCTGGGCGTGTGGTACGAAGGCGGCGGCGCCGTGGCCGTGCGGGCCGGACGCGACATCGTCAACTCCGGCACGCCGCTCGGCAGCGTCGAGAGCGTGCCGGACGGCGCGGCGGGATGGACCGGCCAGCCCTTTGCCAACAGTCCCGAGCTGCCGGAAAAGCCGGTCGTCTTCGGCAGCTCGTCGGCGCGCGGCAATCTGTTCGTGCACCGCCATGCCGATGACGTTTCCGTCGTCAGCGCCGGGCGCGATATCCGCTACAGCACCTTCTATGTGGCGGGGCCGGGCCAGCTCAATGTGAGCGCCGGGCGCGACCTGTACATGGCCGACAAGGCGGAATTGCGCAGCCTCGGCTCCATCGTCAATGTCGGCCAGGACAAGCGCGGCGATGGCGCCGGTATCAGCGTGGCCGCCGGCGTGGGCCGCAACGGTCCCGACTATGCGGCCTTCGCGGCGCGCTACCTGGACCCGGCCAAGCTGGCCGACCCGGGCAAGCCGCTGGCCGACCAGGCCGGCAGCGCCGTGTATGTCTACGGCGGCAAGCTGACCCTGGCCGACTGGCTGCGCGGCCAGTTTGCCTACAGCGGCGACGAGGCGGGCGCTGCCGCCTTCCTCGGCACCAAGCAGGCCGAACTGGAAAAGGCAGGGGCGCAGACGGGCGGCGTGCGGCGCGACCTGGCGCGCGAATACGCGCAGGTCAGCCAGCTGCACCTGGTGAACTGGCTGACGACGCGCTTTGGCGGCGACAGCGGCCTGGGCATCCGCTACGACCCGGCCACCGATGCGCGCAGCTTCTTTGCCGCCTTGCCGAAGGAACAGCAGCAGGTGTACCTGAGCAATGTCTACTTTGCCGAGCTGAAGGCGGCCGGACGCGAGTACAACGATGCGGACGGCGCGCGCCGCGGCAGCTATCTGCGCGGCCGTGTAGCCATCGCCACCCTCTTCCCGGCGCAGGACAAGGCGGGCAAGACGATCGAGTACAAGGG
Source organism: Janthinobacterium sp. EB271-G4-3-2 (assembly GCF_020858035.1). Lineage (NCBI taxonomy): Bacteria > Pseudomonadati > Pseudomonadota > Betaproteobacteria > Burkholderiales > Oxalobacteraceae > Janthinobacterium > Janthinobacterium sp. EB271-G4-3-2. The sequence continues at coordinate 38,584 of NZ_JACYMG010000012.1, forward strand.
CGATCTGACGATGTTCAGCAGCGCGCTGTACACCGTCAACGGATACGGCGGCGTGTTCACCAAGCGTCCCGTCGCGGGCGTGCGCTACCTGAGCCCGCAGGAATGGGCCGAGGCGGGCCGTCCCGACTACAACGTGCCTTACGTGACCGTCAACGATGCCGGCATCCACACGGATTTCGGCGGCGACATCGGCATCACGGTGCCGGGCGGCCGCGCGCTGATCGGCGTCGACGGCGGCTATGCGCCGGGCGAAGGCTCGGGCGTGCTGACGCAGGGACAGGGCGACATCCAGATGTATGCGAAAGACAGCATCCTGCTGGGCCAGAGCCGCATCTTCACCACGTTCGGCGGCAACATCCTGGCCTGGTCGGCCACGGGCGACATCAATGCGGGCCGCGGCACCAAGTCCACCGTCGTCTACACGCCGCAGCGCCGCGCCTACGACAGCATCGGCCTCGTCAGCCTGTCGCCGAGCACGCCGACGACGGGCGCCGGCATCGCCACGCTGAACCCGATCCCGGAGGTACCGCCCGGCGACATCGACCTGATCGCCCCGCTGGGCAGCATCGATGCGGGCGAGGCGGGCATCCGCGTCTCGGGCAACGTCAATCTGGCCGCCCTGCAGGTGGTGAATGCGGAAAACATTCAGGTGCAGGGCAAATCCACAGGCGTGCCAACCGTCGCCTCGGTGAACGTGGGAGCACTGAGCAATGCCAGCGCGGCCGCGACACAGGCCGTGACGGCGGCGCAGGACGTGCTGCAGCGCGAACGGGCCGCCACGCGCCAGGCGCTGCCGTCGCTGTTCACCGTGAAGGTGCTGGGCTTTGGCAACGAGCAGGCGGATGAGGGCGGCGCGGGCAAGCAGCAGGGCGGCGAGCCGCACGCGTCCAGCTACCAGCCGGCCGGCGTGGTGCAGGTGCTGGGCGCGGGACCGTTGACGGCGCCGCAGCTGCAGGCGCTCACGCCGAACGAGCGGCGCGGACTGCAACCGTGAGTTTTATGAACATTTGATGACATTCGGCAGTCGTCGCGCGCGGCGGCTGTCTAGGCATCAGTAGATGAACATCAGCAACAAAAAAACGCCGGCCCAGCGCCGCAACACAGGGCAACCGTTTGATTTTAAGGTGAATGGAAGATGCGTGAAATGACAACCAAGGGCAGGGGCGTGCCGCCAGCGGCGCCTGCGAGGGCCTTGACGATGCTGTGCCTGGCCATGCTGGCGCTGCCCGGCATGGCGCGCGCGCAGGACGCCGTGCCGGCGGCGGCCCCCGTGGCCGCGCCGGAACGGCAGGTGACGATCGAGGAATACCTGGTGCGCGGCAATACCGTGCTCGACGCCCGCGCCATCGAAGCGGCGGTCACGCCCTTCCTGGGACCGGGCCGCACCCTGAAGGACGTGGAAGGGGCGCGCGACGCCCTCGTTGCGGCATATCAAGCCCGGGGCTACCAGTCCGTCTACGTGGACTTGCCGGAGCAGCAGGTGGAGCAGGGCGTGGTGGTGCTTCAGGTGAGCGAAACGAAGGTGGGCCGCTTGCGCGTGGTCGGCGCGCAATACAACTCGCCGCTCGACGTGCGCCAGCAAGTGCCGGCCCTGACGGAAGGCAAGGTGCCCGACTTTACCCAGGCGCAAGTGGAACTGACGGCCCTGAACCGCGGGCCCAAGCGCCAGGTGATGCCCTTGGTCAAGCAGGGCAGCCTGCCCGGCACCATGGACGTGGACCTGAAAGTGGACGACAGCAGCCCGTGGCGCGCCAGCGTGGGCTTGAACAACGATTACAGCGCCGATACCAAGAAGCTGCGCAGCAGCATTTCGGTCGGCCACGACAACCTGTGGCAGCTCGGGCATAGCGCCACCATCAGCTTTTTCGGCACGCCGGGCGACCTGAACCAGACCAAGGTGTGGTCCGCCTCGTACGTGGCGCCGATCGGCACGCAGGGCTGGAGCGTGGAAGCGACCGGCTACCGGTCGAACAGCAACGTGGCCAGCACGGGCGGCACCAGCGTGCTGGGCAAGGGCCATGCGCTGGGCATGAAAGTCAACTACACGGTGCCCAACAGCGGCATCTGGTGGCACAGCTTTAGCGGCGGCATCGATTTCAAGGATAACCAGGAAGCGCTCAAGCTCAATGGCACGGGCAGCAGCGTTCCCCTGAAATATGTGCCGCTCAGCGTGTCGTATAACGGCTTTGCGCAGACGGAGGCGGCGACGTATGGCCTGGGCCTGTCGCTGGTGGCCGGCACGCGCGCTTCGTTCGGCTATGGCAGCGACAGCGCCGCCTACGACAACAAGCGCTACAAGGCTTCGCCCAGCTTCCTCGTGCTCAAGGGCGACGCCAACGCCACCACCACCCTGGGCAGCGGCGCGCAGCTGCATGGGCGCATGTCGGGCCAGCTGGCCGATGCGGCGCTCGTGTCGGGCGAACAGATGGCCGCCGGCGGCGCCAATTCCGTGCGCGGCTACCTGTCGGCCGAAGCGACGGGCGACTATGGCGTGTCCGGCACCGTCGAATGGCGCACGCCTCAGCTGACGTATTTCAGCCGCCTGGAAAACTGGCGCCTGTTCGCCTTTGCCGATGGCGCGCGCCTGCGCCTGCGCGATCCGATGATCGAGCAGAAAGACCTGTTCGGCCTGGCGTCCGTGGGCGTGGGCAGCAGCTTCCAGTTCCTGCGCTACCTGAATGGCCGCATCGATTTTTCGTATCCGCTGCGCGATGGCCCGCGCACGCACAAACACGTGCGCCGCATCAATTTCAACCTGTCGGCCAGCTACTGACGGGCCAGCTCAACAGCACCGCACTTTTTTAGACTTTTCTTCGGAGAATCACTGTCATGCAACGTTTTCTTTTTCTGCTCACGATCCTGGGCACGCTCGTTCCCGGCCTTGCGCATGCCTGGTGGCAGCCCGATTGGGCTTACCGCAAACCCGTCACCGTCGACGCCGGCCCGAAGGCGGGCGCGGTGGGCGGCGATCCCGGCCGCATCCCCGTGCTGCTGCGCTTGCATTCGGGCAATTTCAACTTCGAAGGCGTCAGCGACAACGGCGCCGACCTGCGCTTCGTGGCGGGCGACGATAAAACGGTGCTGAACCACCAGATCGAACAGTTCAATCCGCTGCTGGGCATCGCCCTGATCTGGGTCGACGTGCCGGCCCTGACGGCCGGTACGCCGCAGCAGTTGTGGATGTACTACGGCAATCCAAAGGCGCCCGCTTCCGGCAACGGCCAGCGCACTTTTGATCCCGACTACAGCCTTGTGTACCACTTCAGCGAGCCTGGCGTGCCCTCGCGCGACAGCACCGCCTACGGCAACCATGCGCAGACGGCCGTGCCGTCGCTCGACGGTTCCGTCATCGGCGCCGGCGCCCGCCTGGGCACCACGCCGTTGATGCTGCCCGCCTCGCCATCGCTGGCGCTGGCCGCCGGTGCGCCGTTCACGTTTTCCGCCTGGGTGCGTCCCGACAGCCTGGGTGCGCAGCAAGTGCTGTATGCGCGCCGCGACGGCGCCAATGAATTGCTGATCGGCGTGGACCAGGGCGTGCCCTTCGTGCAGGTGAATGGCCAGCGCAGCAAGCCGGGCCAGCCTATCCAGGCCGCGCAATGGTCGCACCTGGCCGTCAAGGCTGACAAAGCCAACGTTGCCCTGTACGTGGGCGGCCGTCCGGCCGTCTCGCTGGCCACCGCGCTGCCAGCGTTCAGCACGGCAGCCTCGGTCGGCACCGATGCGCCGCCGGTCGCTTCCGGTGCCTTCACCCTGAACAGCTTCACGGGCGCCATCGACGAGCTGCGCCTGTCGCGTACGGCCCGTCCCGACGCCCTGCTGCTGGCCGACGCCGTCTCGCAAGGTTCCGAATCGCGCCTGGCCGTGTTTGGCGCCGACGAACAGCAGGCCGGCAAAAGCCATTTCGGCTTCATCATCGCCGCCATGCCGCTCGACGCCTGGATCGTCGTCGGCGTGCTGGGCCTGATGATGGTCTTGTCGTGGATCATCATGATCGGCAAGGGCCGCAGCTATGGCGCCATTGCGCGCGCGAATGCGCAATTCATGCAGTCGTTCCACGAGGCTGCCGGCGCGCCGCTCGACCACCTGGCGCGCAACGGCAAGCTCAATGCTTCCGTGAAGACGGATTCCTCGCTGTGGCGTTTGTATGACGTGGCCATCGACGAGATGCGCCGCCGCCACGACCGCGGCTACGACTTGAACGCCGTCTCGAACGCGACCATCGGCGCCATCCGCGCCGCCATGGATGGCGTGATGGTGCGCGAAAGCGAACGCATGTCCAAACGCATGATCTGGCTGTCGACCACCATCGAAGGCGCGCCGTACGTCGGCCTGTTCGGCACCGTGATCGGCATCATGCTGGTGTTCGTCGTGGCGGCCATGGCCGGCGCCGTGGACATCAACTCGGTGGCGCCGGGCATGGCGGCTGCGCTGCTGTGTACGGCCGCCGGCCTGGGCGTGGCGATTCCCGCCCTGTTCGGCTACAACTGGCTGTCCTCGCGTTCGGACGCCATCGTTGCCGACATGGCCGTGTTTGTCGACGAGTTCGCCACGCGCCTGGCGGAAGAGCAGGGCGACGGACGCCAGATGCGTCCCGTGCTGCAACAGGCGTGAGGGGCGCATAACCATGGCCACCTCCGCCAAGTTTACCCCCCGCAAGCGTAGCGGCGGCATCAACATCACCCCCTTCGTCGACGTGCTGCTGGTGGTGCTGGTGATCTTCATTTTGACCAGCAACGCCAGCATTCCCGGCATCAAGGTCGACCTGCCCAAGGCCAGCTCGGCCACGGCGCTGGAAAAACCGAAGACCAAGGCCGTCACCATCGATAACGCGGGCCAGGTCTTCCTCGACGCCTATCCCGTCACCTTGCCCGAGCTGGAAGAGCGCTTGCGCACGGAAAAGGCCCTGACGCCCGACTTCCCCGTGATCGTGCGCGGCGACGCCGCCGTGCAATACGCGAAAGTGGTCGAAGTGCTCGATTTGCTGCGCCGCATCGACCTGAACCAGGTTGGCCTGGTGACCGGCAAGCCGGCATGAGGAGCGCAAGGTGAAGCGTGACGACATGATGAAGATGGCCGGCCCGGAATCGTCGGGTGCGGCGCAGTGGTGGCGCCGCTGGGGCGGCGTGGCCGGCGGCGTGCTGCTGGCCGCTGCGCTGGCCGCGCTGGTCTGGTATTTGCTGTCGGACACGGCCGCCACCAAGCGCGAAGTGGCGGCCCCGCCGATGCTGATGCTGCCCCCTCCGCCGCCACCGCCGCCGGAACCGGAAAAACTGCCGGAACCGACACCGGACAAGGTGGTGCCGGAAGTGTCGGAGCCGGAACCGACGCCGGCCGACAAGCCCATGGATGACGCGCCGGAAAGCCCGTCGCCGGACAAGGGCGACCCCGTCACCATCGATGGCGCGGCGCAGGCCGGCAGCGACGCCTTCGGCATCCAGGCCGGACGCGGCGGCGGCATGACGGGCGGCGGCGGTGGCGGCGGACTCGGCGCGGGATCGTATGGCCGCTATGTCGCCAACGCGCTGCAGCTGGCCTTTGCCCGCGACCCGCGCACGCGCCAGCTGGCGTTTAGCGATATCCGCGTCGACCTGTGGCTCGATGCGGAAGGCAGGACGACGAAAGTGCAGCTGGTGCAAGGCACGGGCAATGCGCAGACGGATGAGCAGGTGCTGGCCATGGTGCGCGACTTCCGCGCCGATGAACGGCCACCGGCGTCCCTGCGTTTCCCGGCCCGCGTTTCCATTAAGGGCCGCCGGCCATAGCGTCCCCAAATTCATATTAATTTTTTCCGAAAGAAACAATGAATTCCTTATTCTCTCCCTCACAGCGCATGCGCCGCCTTCCGCTGGCGCTGGCTGCCCTGGCCCTGAGTGTGGCGGCAGGCGCGGTACAAGCCCAGACGGCACCGGCCGACAGCACCATGGTCAAGCTGATCCGCGGCCTGATCCAGAGCGGCGCCCTGAACAAGGATGCCGGCGAAGCGCTGCTGGCGCAGGCGCAGAGCGAAGCGCTGGCACAAGCGCAGGCCCGTCCGGCCGCCGCGCCGGCCGCGCTGGCGCAAGTGCAGCCGGGCGACGTGCGCGTGCCGTATATTTCGCAAACCGTGCGCGAACAGATCCGCGACGAGATCAAGGGCCAGGTCATGGCTGAAGCGAAGGCGGGCGGCTGGGCGGCGCCGAATGAAACGCCGGCCTGGACCAAGCGCATCCGCCTGGAAGGCGACGTGCGCGCGCGCTACGAATCGCGCTATTACGACATGGCCAACAGCAATATCGAGATCGACTGGCGTTCGCTCAACAGCGGCAGCGGCTACGACGTCAATTCGAACACCAACCTGGCCCTGCCGGCGTTGCTGAACACGCGCGAAGACCGCAAGCATTTGCTGCGCGCGCGTGCCCGCCTGGGCATCCTGGCCGATATTTCCGACAGCACGCAAGCGGGCATCCGCCTGGCCAGCGGCAATGACGACAGCCCTGTGTCCACCACGCAAACCCTCGGTGGCGGCCTGGGCAAGAAAAACATCTGGCTGGACCAGGCCTGGCTGTCGTACCAGCCCGCTTCCTGGCTGAAACTGACGGCGGGCCGCTTCGACAATCCTTTCGTCTCCGGCGACGAACTGTTTTCCAGCGAACTCAATTTCGACGGCATCGCCGCCACGGTGCGGCAGCCGGTCGGCGAGAGCAAGGACGTCACCGTCTTCGGTACCCTGGGCCTGATTCCGCTCGAGTATTCGTCCGACAATGCGCCTAGCCGCAGCCAGGCAAAAATGGCCAGCGAAAACAAATGGCTGCTGGGCGCGCAAGTGGGCGCGTCGTGGAAGATCAATAGCGACCATCAATTGCGTGGCGCCTTGGCCTACTACAACTTCCGCAACATCAGCGGCGAGTATTCACAGCCGTGCGCCTTGTACGCGGGCGCCGATGGCTGCGGCACGGACTGGTCGCGCCCATCGAGCATGCAAAAAGGCAATAGCTTGATGTTGCTGCGCAATATCGCCCTGAACCCGTTGGACCCGGCGAATACGCCGCAGCCGCAATTCGTGGGCCTGGCGTCGAAGTTCCGCCTGGCCAACCTGAATGCGCGCTGGGATAGCAAGGTGGCCGGCGGCACGGACTTGCGCATCGAAGGCGATTATGTGCGCAACATGGCCTATGACAAGAACGAGATGTGGGCGCGCGCCAAGGGCGGCATCATGAACAATTTCGGCGGCACGGGCGGCGTGTCGCAAGCCGATTTCAAGAGCGGCGGCAATGCCTACATGCTGCAAGCGACCTTGGGCAAGGCCAGCCCGGCCGCGCGCGGCGACTGGAACGTGCTGCTGGGCTACAAGCGCATCGAACCCGATGCCTTGCCTGACGCCTACAACGATTCGACTTTCCACCTGGGCGGCACGAATGCGCGCGGCTACTACCTGGGCGGCGCGTATGCGCTCGACAAGAATACCTGGCTGAACGGCCGCTGGACGTCGAGCCGCGAAGTGTTCGGTTCGGCACTGGCGATCGACACCCTGCAAATCGAATTGAACGCGCGTTTCTAAGGAGCCATGATGTTGATATCCAACAAAATGCGCCTGCCTTTATTGCTGCTGAGCTTGCTGGCCGCCGGCACGGCCCAGGCGCAGGCACAAAAGGGGCAAAGCATGGAAGAGCGCTTGCGGGCCGAGTTGCGTAACGTCACGGCGCAATTGCAGCAGACGCGCGGCGAGCTGGAAATGCTGAAAGCCAAGGTCGTGCCTGCCGCGAAGGCGGCGCCCGTTGCGGCCGAACCTGCCAGCGATGGCTTGAAAAAGGAGCTGGCGCGCAGCCAGTCGCAGCTGGCGCAGGAGCGCGCGCAGCGGGAAAAACTGGCAGCCGAGCAACAGCGCGGCACGGCCGCCGCGCAAGAGGCGGCCGCCAGCCTGGCGCAGTACCGCCAGGCCAGCGAGCAATTGACCGCCACGGGCAAGCGGCTGGAAGCGGAGCGTGCGCGCCTGGACGGCGAAGTGACGGCCCAGCGCGGTGCCCTGGCGCGCTGCGAAAGCAAAAATGCCCAGCTGTATGCGGCCGGGCAGGACATCCTGCAAGCGTATGAAGGTCTCGGCGTGCTGGACGTCATGAAGGCGCGCCAGCCGTTCGCCGCGCAAAGCCGGGTGAAACTCGAGCAAATCGCGCAGCAATACGGCGACCAGCTGTACCAGGGCCGCTTTGATGCGCGTCAAACAGAAGCGCCGGCCCCCCAATAATTTTTTTGAAATGGATGGAATAACGATGGAAAACACCAACACCTTGCTGACCACCCTGAATGCGGAACAAACGGCCGACGCCATCAAGGCAGCCGGCTGCGCCGTGACCAGCATTGAACACGACGGTGTCGTGCGCCTGCACAGCGCCAGCCATGGCATCGGCTTCCAGGTGCTGTGGGGCAATGAAGCCGCGCCTGGCCAGTACGCCGATCTGACCCTGAGCTGCCCGCTGCGCGTGCAGGGCGGCGACTTGCCGGCCGGCTTGCTGGCCGAATGGCACCGCAGCAAGCGTTTCGCCCGCGTGGCCCAGCATGGCGATTTCGTTGTGCTGGAAATGGATGTGCTGGTCGCCGGCGGCGTCAGCAAGGACTACCTGAATATCAATCTGCAACTGTGGACGCAGATGATGGGCCAGTTCTTCTTGTTTTTGCGCAACTTTACGCCGGCCGATACGAGCAGCGCACCGGTAGTCGAGGCCGCCAGCGTGGCAGAAGAAGAAACTGTGCCGGCCTGATAAGCCGTCCAGTGATGGCAAAAATGGCCCGCGACGGGCCATTTTTGCCATCTGCGGGCCTCAAGTGTCGTATTAAATACTTATTTTTTAGGCATCGCGCATTAAAACTGCTCAAAGAGCGTGTGTGAATCAAGCCAGCAACGGCTGTATGGCGGATAATATTGCCTGTTGCCGATTTGGATACGACCTTTACACAAAAATGCGCCCCATGGATTTTACCCGCGACGAAACCAGTGAAACCCCAGTTGCCCCGGCCAGCGCGCCGGGAGCGCCTTTGCCGTATGCCGTCGCCACCTGGCTGCAGCGGGTGGAGGCTGCCGCCCATCCGAAGGCCGTGCTGACGATTGCCGAGCCTGATCCCAAACTCAACCAGCACCGCCTGATCTACGTGCTGGCGCCCACCAGCGGCGGCCGCCATGTGGCCCTGTGCCTGTACAAGGCGCGGCTGCGGCCGAACGGCGACGTGGCGGCGGCGTCGCCCATCAGCGAAATCTTCTCGCTGCTGTCCGCGCCGCCCACGTTTTTGACGCCGGCCGACGAAGACCTCGTGCGTTTCTTCGTGGCCATGCGCAGCGGGCAGAATTCGCAGACGGGCAGCGCCACGGAGCCGAAGGGCAAGGTGGGCGCGGCCCTGCTGAAAATGCTGGCCGAGCAGGATAAATTGTTGTGGGCCAATTCCTGGGCCGATGTCGGCAATGGCCTCGTGTACCCGTTGAAGGAAGGTCCCGTGCGTCCCGCCCGCCTGTTCTGGCGCGACGAGGGCAAGACCATGCGCCTGGGCTGGCAAGTGGACCCGCCGGAAGGCGCGAAGCACCATGGCGCCGACCAGATCGACTACATGCTGCCGACCGACCCGCCGTGGTACATCGACAATCTGTCGTGCGGCGTGCTGGAACTGAACCAGGGCGGCTCCGACATTTCCCTGGCCGACCTGCAGGCGCTGGTGGCGCAGGCGCCGCCCCTGAACGCGAACGACAAGGTGCGCGTGTCGCAACTGCTGCTGGCGCAGGGCTTGCAGCATTTGATGCCGCTGCCGCAGCCGTTGCCGCAGCGCTTGCGCAAGGACGTGCCCGCGCAACCGGTCTTGCTGCTCGATAGCGCCATGCTGGCCGATGGCAGCATCCAGCGCTGGAGCGATTTTGCCGTACTGTCCTACGACTACGATGGCGAGCGCGTCTCGTTCGACCCGTCGCAGCGCGTGGTGCGGCAAGTGGGCGACGTGACGGAAATCATCCAGAGAAACACGGTCGATGAAGCGCGCGCGCTGGCCGCCCTGGCCGAACTGCAATTCAAGAAGCCGGGCTCGGCCCCCTTGAGCGGTTTGAAGGGCGCCTTGCAACTGCCTTCCCAGGCGGAATGGCTGCGTTTTGCCGAGTCCGGCATCGACGCCTTGCTGGAGCAGGGCTGGATCGTGGAAAAGACGGCCAAGTACCGCTACGACGTGAGCGACGTGGGCGACTGGTACGCGGAAATCGACGACCAGGACCCGGACAGCGGCAACGCCTGGTTCGAGCTGGAACTGGGCATCGTCGTCAACCACGAGCGCGTGCCGCTGCTGCCCGTGCTGGTGCAGCTGATCCGCAACGCGCCCAACGATTTCAATCCGAAAGTCATCGAAGCACATGCGGACGATGACCAGATGCTGGCAACCTTGCCGGACGGCACGCGCGTCGCCCTGCCGTGGGGCCGCGTGCGTCCGATTTTGAACACGCTGGGCGAACTGTATTTCAGCGACAAGATCAAGCGTGCCGTGCGCATGTCGACGCTCGATGCGGCGCGCCTGGAAGAGCTGGCGCGGGGCCTGGACATGCAATGGACGGGCGGCGAGCAGCTGCGCGCCATGGGCCGCAAGCTGAGCCAGTTCGGTTCCGTGCAAAAAGTGGCGGCGCCCGCGGGCCTGCAGGCAACCTTGCGCGATTACCAGGCCGACGGCCTGGCGTGGATGCAATTCCTGCGCGACCATGACCTGGCGGGCATCCTGGCCGATGACATGGGCTTAGGTAAAACGGTGCAAACCCTGGCGCATATCCTCGTGGAAAAGGAAGCGGGCCGTCTCACGCATCCGGCCCTCGTCATCGCACCGACGAGCTTGATGGGCAACTGGCAGGACGAGGCGGCCAAGTTCGCGCCCAGCCTGAAGGTGTTGCTGCTGCAAGGCAAGGACCGCGCCCAGCAATTCGACCAGATCGACCAGTGCGACCTGGTGCTGACGACGTACGCGCTGTTGCCGCGCGACGAGGAAACCTTGCGCGAGCATGATTTCCACCTGGTCATCCTCGACGAATCGCATTACATCAAGAATACGCGCAGCAAGGCGGCGCAAAGCGCGGGCCTGCTGCGCGCGCGCCACCGCCTGTGCTTGTCCGGCACGCCGCTGGAAAATCATTTGGGCGAACTGTGGTCGCAATTCCACTTCTTGCTGCCGGGCTTGCTGGGCGACGAAAAGACCTTCAACACGCAGTTCCGTCATCCGATCGAGCGCCAGGACGACCCGCTGCGCCGCATGCTGCTGAACCGCCGCATCAAACCGTTCCTGCTGCGCCGCACGAAGGACAATGTGGCCAAGGAGCTGCCGCCGAAAACGGAAATGGTGCGCAAGGTGGAATTGACGGGGCCGCAGCGCGACCTGTATGAAACCGTGCGTCTTGCGATGGATCAAAAAGTACGCGAAGAAATCGACAAGAAGGGCGTGGCGCGCAGCCAGATCGTCATCCTCGAAGCGCTGCTGAAACTGCGGCAGGTGTGTTGCGATCCCCGCCTGGTGAAATCCTTGCCGGCGAAGAAGCAGTCGGCCGGTTCGGCCAAGCTGCTCGACCTGATGCAGATGGTGGAAGACTTGCTCGACGAAGGGCGCAAGATCCTCGTTTTCTCGCAATTTACCAGCATGCTGGAATTGATCGAGGAAGAGCTCGAATCGCGCGATATCCCGTACGCGCTGCTGACGGGCGAAACGAAGGACCGGGGCGCACAGGTGGCGGCCTTCCAGCAGGGCGCCGTGCCCATCTTCCTGATCAGCCTGAAAGCGGGCGGCGTGGGCCTGAACCTGACGGCGGCCGACACGGTGATCCATTACGACCCGTGGTGGAATCCGGCGGCGGAAAACCAGGCCACGGACCGCGCCTGGCGCATCGGCCAGGACAAGCCCGTGTTCGTCTACAAATTGATTGCGAAGGGCACCCTGGAAGAAAAAATCCAGCTGCTGCAGCAAAAGAAATCGGAGCTGGCGCAATCGATCCTGGCCGAAGGCGAATCGCAGAAGATGGCCCTCACGCAGGAAGACTTGCAGCAGATTTTCGCCCCGCTGGAAGATTAAGGGCAGCGCACGCTTATACTTGGCAATTCTTTCTTGCCAGGTATAACGCATGCTGCCCTTTCTCCTTCTGCTGCTTGCCGGCGTCATCCTCATGGCGCTGCGTTTCGTCCAGTTGCGCCGCGCCCTGCTGCGCGCGCGGGCCGGTGAAGCGACGTTCCGCCTGCTGGCCGAGCATGGCCGCGACGCGGCTTTCCTGCTCGACGCCGCGACCCTGGAATTGCTCTACATCAGCCCCGCCGCGCAACGCCTGACCGGTTACGACCAGGCAGCCTTGCGCGAACACGCGGCGCGCCTGGCGGCGGACGTGCCGGCCCGGCTGCAGCGCTGGTGTGATGGCGACACCAGCCGTCTCACCCTGCTGCGCGAAGTGGAATTGCCGCACGCCGAGGGCCGCCTGCTGGCGCTGGAAATCAGTTCGACCATCGTGCCCGCGGCGGCCGGGCGGGGCGTCACCGTGGTAGGCACGGTGCGCGACGTCAGCGCCGCCCACGCGCAGGAAGCCGAGCGGGAAAAGGAGCAAAAGCGCTTCGCCTCGATGCTGTCGCATGAATTCCGCACGCCGCTGGCCACCATTGACGGCGCCATCCAGCGCCTCGTCTCGACATCCCGAGACGCCGACGAGGCTACGCGCAAGCGCTACGTGAAAATCCAGACGGCCGTCGACCGTTTGTTGGCCATGATCGACGACTATTTGTCGCCCGAACGCATGGCGGCCATCGGCCGCGAACGGGCGGCCGACGGTATCGCGCCGCTGGCCTTGTTGCAGCAGGCGGCCGCCACCGTGCCGGCCAGCCACCGCGTACAGCTGGAACTCGATGAAGACTTGCCGGCCCGGCTGCGCTGCGACGTGCCCGGCATGGCCCTGTGCCTGAAAATCCTGCTCGACAACGCGGTCAAGTTCAGCCCGCCGGGCAGCAGCATCACCGTGTCGGGCAAGCTGGTGCCCGAAGGCGGCGTGACGCTGTGTGTGCGCGATGCGGGACCTGGCTTGCGGGAAGAAGAAATGGCGCAATTGTTTGAAAAAGGTTTCCGTGGAACCGATGCAACGCATGCCGGTGCGGGCCTGGGCCTGTACATGGCGCGCGCCGTGGTGGACGTGCATGGCGGGAGTTTACAGGGGCATAATCTGCCCGAAGGCGGGGCTATTTTCCGCATTTGGCTGCCGCTTCCTGGCTAGACTAGAAAAAAGTTGCTTCCGCTGAAGGCAACCGTGATAATTCCTTGACGTAAACCTATTGTGCCGTCCATCATGGTGCAGAAGTGAATGGCATGGTTTGCCCACGGTAGCTCACTAATGGAAGAATGGCGTTGCAATGACGAAAATACTGATCGTCGAAGACAATCTGGACTACGCCGAAGACATGGCGGAGTTTCTCGTTGAGCTCGAACACGAAGTGCATATCACCAGCTCCGCTGGCGGGATGTGGACGGCGTTGAGCCATGGCAATGTCGGGGTGGTCGTGCTGGACCTGGGCTTGCCCGATGAGGACGGCTTCAACGTCATCCCCCGCATGCGCCAGCTGTATCCGCAGATCGGCGTGCTGGTGCTGACGGGGCGTGTCGCCTTCGACAGCCGCATCCTCGGCTTGCGCCTCGGTGCCGACCATTATCTGACCAAGCCGATCAAATTCCCCGAACTGGCTGCGCACATCGAGGCGCTCGACCGCCGCGTCGGCCCGCAAGATCCCGTGCCCGAGCCAGGCAAGTGGACCTTGAAAGTAAGCGCTCGCCAACTTGAATTGATGGGCGCCGTCATCGCCCTGACGGAAAAGGAATTCAACTTCCTGCACCTGCTGACCATCAATACCCGCCCCGTGCCGCGCGACGTCATCGTGGCCGGCATGGGCGGCGAAGATCCCGATGCGGGCCGCCGGGTCGACATGCTCGTGTACCGGCTGCGCAAGAAAGCCAAGACGGGCCTGGGCCAGGACTTGCCGCTGCGCAGCGCGTATGGCGAGGGCTACAGCCTGTCGGCCAGTTTTAACCTGTCCTGACCGCCAGAGGCGGCCAGTAGCATGAAACGGCGATTCCTATCTGGCCTGTTGTTGATCGTTGCACTGGCCAGTACCGCTCTCTGGCTGCGCAAGGAGTGGAAAATTGATAGTTGCCTCGATCATGGTGGTCGTTGGGACTACCAACTTGCCGCCTGCGAAGGTGCATAGTCTCCTGCAGGACAATTCAGGGACAGAGTCAATCGCTTTTTTCAAGATTTCAAATAAAACAGGGTCAGAGTCGCGTCCTGCGCTCGCAAGTGTGTAAAATCAAGGCCTTAGCCTTTATTTTATGATTTCCGCCATGGCCCGTTTGCCCCGCCTCATCATTCCAGCGCTGCCCCATTACGTGATCCAGCGCGGCAGCAACCGCCAGCCCGTGTTCCAGGACGCGGCCGATTATGCGCAATTTTTGTCCTGGCTGAAAACGGGCGCGAAAATGTTCAAGGTGGCCATCCACGCCTACGTTTTATTGCCTGATCAGCTACATTTGTTGGCCACGCCCAGCGATGCGACGGGCCTGGGGCAGCTGATGCAGTGGCTGGGACGCTATTACGTGCCGTATTTCAACCAAAAATACGGCCGCGAAGGGGCATTGTGGCAGGGACGCTACAAAACTTCCGTCATTGATCCCGACAATTTCTTCCTCACTTGCTGCCGCTACCTCGAATGCGTGCCCGTGCAAACGGGGCTGGCGGGCCAGGCGCTCGATTACAGCTGGTCCAGCTATGCCCACCACGCCGGTGTGCGGCCCGATCCCGTCATCACCGACCACGCGCTGTACTGGGCGCTGGGCAATACGCCGTTCGACCGCGAGGCGGCGTATCTGCGCCTGTTCGAGCAGGGACTGGGCAGCAGCCAGGTAAACACCGTGGAACAGGCTGTATTGAAGGGCTGGCCGCTCGGTTCCGACGCTTTCAAGCAGGCGCTGGAGCAGAAAATGCAGCGGCAAGTGCTGCCGGCCAAGCGGGGCCGTCCCCGCAAAACGGTGGCCGAGTCCGCCTCCAATTGAAAGGTATTCGCATTTAAAACAAAAAATGGTTTCTTTCTGACGTTTTATTGAAATGGCTTCGACTGTGTCCCTATTAAATTTTTAGAGCGACGGAATCGAATTTAATTCGACTCCGACCCTAATTGTTCTGGTTGAGTTTTTTGTTGCGTTGCACTACTCTAGTTTTTCGATAGTCATATGCAGCGGAGAAGCCCATGAAAGCGCAAGGCCTGTACGACCCAGCCAATGAACACGATGCCTGCGGCGTCGGTTTCGTCGCCCATATCAAGGGCAACAAGACCCATTCGATCGTCGAACAGGGTTTGCTGATACTGAAAAACCTCGATCACCGGGGCGCCGTGGGCGCCGATGCGCTGATGGGCGATGGCGCCGGCATCCTGATCCAGATTCCCGACCAGTACTACCGCGAAGAAATGGCCAAGCAGGGCGTGGAATTGCCGCCGCCTGGCGAATACGGCGTGGGCATGGTTTTCCTGCCGAAGGAACACGCATCGCGCATCGCTTGCGAACAGGAAATCGAACGCGCCGTGCGCATCGAGGGCCAGGTCGTACTGGGCTGGCGCAACGTGCCCATCGATACGGACATGCCGATGTCGCCCACCGTGCGCGCCAAGGAACCCGTCATCCGCCAGATCTTCATCGGCCGCGGCCCGGACATCATGGTCACCGACGCGCTCGAGCGCAAACTGTATGTGATCCGCAAATCGTCGGGTCACGCCATCCAGGCCTTGAAACTGTTGCACGGCAAAGAATTCTTCGTGCCGTCGATGTCGGCGCGCACGATTGTCTATAAAGGTTTGCTGCTGGCCGACCAGGTGGGCGTGTACTACAAGGACTTGCAGGACGCGCGCTGCATCTCGGCCCTGGCCCTGGTCCACCAGCGTTTCTCGACGAATACCTTCCCCGAATGGCCGCTGGCCCACCCGTACCGCCTGATCGCCCACAACGGCGAGATCAACACCGTCAAAGGCAACTTCAACTGGATGCGCGCGCGCGAAGGCGTGATGAAGTCTGCCGTGCTGGGCGACGACCTGCAAAAGCTGTTCCCCCTGATTTATGAAGGCCAGTCCGACACGGCCTGCTTCGACAATGCGCTCGAGCTGCTGCTGATGGCAGGTTATCCGATCGCCCAGGCGATGATGATGATGATTCCGGAAGCGTGGGAAAACCACACGACGATGGATGACAACCGCCGCGCCTTCTATGAATACCACGCGGCGATGATGGAACCGTGGGACGGCCCGGCCGCCATGGCGTTTACGGACGGCCGCCATATCGGCGGCACGCTGGACCGCAATGGCTTGCGCCCGGCCCGCTACATCGTCACGGACGACGACCTCGTGGTGATGGCGTCGGAATCGGGCGTGCTGCCGATTCCCGAGTCGAAAATCATCCAGAAATGGCGCTTGCAACCTGGCAAAATGTTCCTGATCGACCTGGAAGCGGGCCGCATCATCGACGACCAGGAATTGAAAAACACCTACGCCAACGCCAAGCCCTATAAGGCGTGGATCAACTCCGTGCGCATCAAGCTCGACGAGATCAAGCTGGCCGAAGGCCAGGCGAAACAGGACCGCGCGCAGGGCGAAAAAGCCCAGCCGTCCTTGCTCGACCGCCAGCAGGCGTTCGGCTATACGCAGGAAGACTTGAAATTCCTCATGGCGCCAATGGCCGTGGCCGGCGAAGAAGCGACGGGCTCGATGGGCAATGACTCGCCGCTGGCCGTCATGTCGAACAAGCTCAAACCGCTGTATAACTACTTCAAGCAGCTGTTCGCGCAAGTGACGAACCCACCGATCGACCCGATCCGCGAGGCGATGGTGATGTCGCTCGTGTCCTTTATCGGCCCGAAACCGAACTTGCTCGATACCAACAACGTCAATCCGCCGATGCGCCTGGAAGTGGCGCAGCCCGTGCTGGGCTTTGACGACATGGCCCGTCTGCGCAACATCAGCGCCCACACGGGCGGCAAGTTCAAGTCGTACGAACTCGATATCTGCTACCCGCTGGCCTGGGGCAAGGAAGGCGTGGAAGCATGCCTGGCCTCGCTGTGCGCGGAAGCCGTCGACGCCGTGAAATCCGGCCACAATATCCTGATCGTCTCGGACCGCGCCATTTGCGCCGACCAGGTGGCGATCCCTGCGCTGCTGGCCACCTCCACCGTGCACCAGCACCTGGTGAGCAAGGGCTTGCGCGCCTCCACGGGCCTCGTCGTGGAAACGGGCTCGGCCCGCGAAACCCACCACTTCGCCTTGCTCGCTGGCTATGGCGCGGAAGCCGTCCACCCGTATCTGGCCATGGAAACCCTGGCCGATATGGCGCATGGCTTGCCGGGCGATTTGTCGGGCGACAAAGCCATCTATAACTACACCAAGGCCGTCGGCAAGGGCTTGATGAAGGTCATGTCGAAGATGGGTATTTCGACCTACATGTCCTACTGCGGCGCGCAAATCTTCGAAGCGATTGGCTTGAACAAGTCGCTGGTCGACAAATACTTCAAGGGCACGGCGTCCAACGTGGAAGGCATCGGCGTGTTTGAAGTGGCGGAAGAAGCGCTGCGCCTGCACGCGCTGGCCTTCGGCAACGACCCCGTGCTGTCCGACAAGCTCGACGCGGGCGGCGAGTATGCGTTCCGCGTACGCGGTGAAGACCATATGTGGACGCCGGACGCGATTGCCAAGCTGCAGCATTCCACGCGCAGCAACAATTTCTCCAGCTATAAAGAGTACGCGCAAATCATCAACGACCAGAGCCGTCGCCACCTGACCTTGCGCGGCCTGTTCGAGTTCAAGCTCGACCCGACCAAGGCGATCCCGCTCGATGAAGTGGAACCGGCCAAGGAAATCGTCAAGCGTTTCGCCACGGGCGCCAT
Source organism: Janthinobacterium sp. EB271-G4-3-2 (assembly GCF_020858035.1). Taxonomy (NCBI): domain Bacteria; kingdom Pseudomonadati; phylum Pseudomonadota; class Betaproteobacteria; order Burkholderiales; family Oxalobacteraceae; genus Janthinobacterium; species Janthinobacterium sp. EB271-G4-3-2. Next base: position 56,507 of record NZ_JACYMG010000012.1, read on the forward strand.
GTCGCTCGGTTCCATCAGCACGGAAGCGCACGCGACCCTGGCAGTGGCCATGAACCGCATCGGCGGCAAGTCGAACACGGGCGAGGGCGGCGAAGATCCGAACCGCTACACGCAGGAATTGAAGGGCATCCCGATCCGCCAGGGCGACACCATGGCCTCCGTCGTGGGCGCCGAGCAGATCGTCGTCGACATTCCGCTGCAGGAAGGCGATTCCATGCGTTCGCGCATCAAGCAGGTGGCGTCCGGACGTTTCGGCGTCACGGCCGCCTACCTGAACTCGGCCGACCAGATCCAGATCAAGATGGCGCAAGGCGCGAAACCGGGCGAAGGCGGCCAGTTGCCAGGCCATAAAGTGTCGGAATACATCGCCAGCCTGCGCTTTTCCGTGCCGGGCGTGGGCCTGATTTCGCCGCCGCCGCACCACGATATCTATTCGATCGAAGACCTGGCGCAGCTGATCCATGACTTGAAGAACGCCAATCCGCGCGCGTCGATCTCCGTGAAGCTGGTGTCGGAAGTGGGTATCGGCACGGTCGCCGCCGGCGTCACCAAGGCGAAAGCCGACCACGTCGTTGTTGCCGGCCACGATGGCGGCACGGGCGCGTCGCCACTGTCGTCCGTGAAGCATGCGGGCACGCCATGGGAGCTGGGTCTGGCTGAAACGCAACAAACGCTGGTCTTGAACGGCTTGCGCAGCCGCATCCGCGTGCAGGCCGACGGCCAGATGAAAACGGGCCGCGACGTGGTCATCGCCGCCCTGCTGGGCGCCGACGAGATCGGTTTCGCCACGGCGCCGCTGGTGGTCGAAGGCTGCATCATGATGCGCAAATGCCATCTGAACACCTGTCCGGTGGGCGTGGCCACGCAAGATCCGGTGCTGCGCGCCAAGTTCTCGGGCAAACCCGAGTATGTCGTCAATTACTTCTTCTTCGTTGCCGAGGAAGCCCGTCAATTGATGGCGCAGCTGGGCATCCGTACGTATGACGAACTGATCGGCCGGGTCGACTTGCTCGATAAATCGAAGGCGATTTCGCACTGGAAGGCGCAGGGCCTGGACTTCTCGGCCATCTTCCACAAGCCGGAAACGCCAGATGGCCAAGCCTGCCGCCACGTGGAATTCCAGGACCATGCGCTGGAGAAAGCGCTCGACCACAAGCTGATCGCGCAAGCGCGCGCGGCGCTGGAAAAGGGCGAGCGCGTCTCGTTCATCTCGCCCGTGCGCAACCTGAACCGCACGGTGGGCACCATGCTGTCCGGCGAAGTGGCGAAGAAATACGGCCACGCCGGCTTGCCGGACGACACCATCCACATCCAGCTGCAAGGCACGGCGGGCCAGTCGGCCTGCGCCTTCCTGGCGCACGGCATCACGATCGACCTGGTGGGTGAAGGCAACGATTACGTCGGTAAAGGCTTGTCGGGCGGGCGCATCATCGTGCGGCCCAATACCGAGTTCCGCGGCTGGGCCGTGGACAACATCATCATCGGCAACACGGTGCTGTACGGCGCCATCGCCGGCGAAGCGTTCTTCAACGGCGTGGCCGGCGAACGCTTTGCCGTGCGCAACTCGGGCGCCACCACGGTGGTCGAGGGCCTGGGCGACCATGGCTGCGAATACATGACGGGCGGCACGGTGGTGGTGCTGGGCAACACGGGACGCAACTTCGCGGCCGGCATGTCGGGCGGCATCGCCTATGTGTATGACCCGGCCGGCGACTTTGCCAGCAAGTGCAACACGGCCATGGTCAGCCTGGACAAGGTCGTGTCGGCGGCGGAACAGCACGTCGACCGCGACGCCTGGCACACGCAGCACCGCGACGGCGTGCCGGAAGCGGACGAGGTCATCCTCAAGCGCCTGATCGAGCGTCATTTCAAGCACACGGGCAGCACCCGCGCCCGCGTCTTGCTCGACGACTGGGCCGCGGCGCGCGGCAAGTTCGTGAAAGTCTTCCCGAACGAATACAAGCGTGCGCTGATTGAAATGGCAGCTGACGCCGCCATGGAAGTCCAAGCCGTCGCCGCCTGAGCCAGCCAAGCTCATTGCCAAATGAATGACCAGGGAGCGGCCCGGCCGCTCCCCGCCAGCCAAATACAAAGGAACTATCGTGGGTAAAATTACCGGCTTCATGGAATTCAAGCGCCAGGACGAACACTATCTGGAGCCTGCCGCGCGCCTGAAGAACTACAAGGAATTCGTGCTGCACCTGTCGGATGCGCAAGCGACTGTGCAAGGCGCGCGCTGCATGGACTGCGGCATCCCGTTCTGCACCACGGGCTGCCCCGTGAATAACATCATTCCCGACTGGAATGACCTGGTGTACCGCGGTAACTACCGCGAAGCGCTCGACGTCCTGCATTCGACGAATAACTTCCCGGAATTCACGGGCCGCATCTGCCCGGCGCCGTGCGAATCGGCCTGCACCCTGGGCATCCACGAAGATCCGGTCGGCATCAAGTCGATCGAACATAAAATCATCGACATGGGCTGGGAGCACGGCTGGGTCACGCCGCAGCCGGCGGGATTCAGCACCGGCAAGAAAGTAGCCATCGTCGGTTCCGGCCCTGCCGGCCTGGCGGCCGCGCAGCAGCTGGCGCGCGCCGGCCACGCCGTCACCGTGTTTGAAAAGAGCGACCGGGTCGGCGGCTTGCTGCGTTACGGCATCCCCGACTTCAAGATGGAAAAATCGCACATCGACCTGCGCGTGAAACAGATGGAAGCCGAAGGCGTGGTGTTCCGCACCAGCGTGCTGGTCGGCAAGGATTTCCCTGCCCACGTGAACAACTGGGCCAAGGAAACCATTTTCCCGGAAGACCTGGAAAAAGAATTTGACGCCGTCATCATGGCCGGCGGCGCCGAGCAGCCGCGCGACTTGCCCGTACCGGGCCGCGAACTGAAAGGCGTGCATTTCGCCATGGATTTCCTGCCGCTGCAAAACAAGGTCAACGCGGGCGACAAGCTCAAGGACCAGATCAAGGCCACGGGCAAGCACGTGGTGGTGATCGGCGGCGGCGACACGGGTTCCGACTGCGTCGGCACGTCGAACCGCCATGGCGCCGCCTCGGTGGCCCAGTTCGAACTGATGCCGCAGCCGCCGGAACAGGAAAACAAGCCGCTCGTCTGGCCGTACTGGCCGACCAAGCTGCGTACCTCGTCCTCGCACGAGGAAGGCTGCGAGCGCGACTGGGCCGTGGCCACCAAGCGTTTCGAAGGCAAGGGCGGCAAGGTGGAAAAGCTGATCGCCTGCCGAGTCGAGTGGAAAGACGGCAAGATGAGCGAGGTGCCGAACTCGGAATTCGAGATGAAGGCCGACCTGGTCTTCCTGGCCATGGGTTTTGTTTCACCTGTACAACAAGTGCTGGAAGCATTCGGCGTCGATACGGATGCGCGCGGCAATGTCAAGGCGACAACGGATGGCGCCGGCTGCTACCAGACGTCGGTGGCCAAGGTGTTTGCTGCCGGCGACATGCGCCGTGGCCAGTCGCTGGTGGTCTGGGCCATCCGCGAAGGGCGCCAGTGCGCGCGCGCCGTCGATGAGTTCCTGATGGGGGCATCGCTGCTGCCGCGCTAAAAAAACGAGCAATTGTTCGTTTTTTGCCAGGGCCACGGCGCGGATCGCGACGTGGCTTTTGTTATTTTTGGCTGTCAGGTCAATGGCCGTGAACGCGGCTCGATGGGGACGCGATATGGCGGCCGAATTTCCACTACAATATCTGACTTTCGATTCATTAGTGTTGTATTCTTCCCCTGTCCCGGGCTGTAAGCAGGGGTGTCTCAGCAGAGGTTGGCGTTTCTGCACTACAATACGCCATTAAAATAGTGAGCTTCGTCGTGCCAAATCTTGTTGAGATCCGTGATTTACACTTTGCCTATGGAGAACGTTCGATTTTATCGGGCCTTCAAATGGATTTCCCACGTGGAAAAGTTGTGGCCGTCATGGGTGGCTCCGGCAGTGGCAAGACGACCGTACTGCGCCTGATCGGCGGGCAGCTGCGCCCCAGTTCCGGTTCCGTAAATGTGGACGGCCAGATCGTGCATACGCTGGGAACCGACGAGTTATACCAGCTGCGCCGCAAGATGGGCATGCTGTTCCAGCACGGCGCGCTGTTTACGGACTTGACGGCGTTCGAAAATGTGGCGTTCCCCCTGCGCGAACACACGGACTTGAATGAAGAGCTGATCCGCACCCTGGTGCTGATGAAACTGCACGCCGTGGGATTGCGCAATGCGGCGCAGTTGAAGCCGGCCGAGATCTCGGGCGGCATGGGCCGCCGCGTCGCGCTGGCGCGCGCCATCGCGCTCGACCCCGAACTGATCATGTACGACGAGCCGTTCGCCGGCCTGGACCCGATTTCCATGGGCGTGACGGCCAATTTGATCCGCAATTTGAACGATGCGCTGGGCTCCACGTCTATCCTGGTATCGCACGATGTGAAGGAGTGTTTCGCCATCGCTGATTACGTCTATTTTCTGTCATCGGGCAAGATCGTGGCGCACGGCACGCCGGCCGAGATGGCCGTGTCGACGCATCCGTACGTCAAGCAGTTCGTCAATGCCGAGGCCGATGGCCCCGTGCCGTTCCATTATCCGGGCAAGTCGCTGGCCGACGACCTGGGTCTGCAGGCGGGGGGCGGCCGATGATCGCGCGCTTCCTGGCGGCGATCGGAGCGTGGTTGCGTCGTTCGGTACAAGACCTCGGCTTTGCCGTGCGTTCGTTTTTCATCATCATCGCCTCGTCGGGCGGCCTGTGGCGCCGTCCGCGCCTGGTGATTGAACAACTGTTTTTTATCGGTAACCGCTCGCTGGTGATTACCGCCGTCTCCGGCCTGTTTGTCGGCATGGTGCTGGGTTTGCAAGGGTATTACACCCTGACCACGTATGGCGCCGAGCAGTCGCTGGGCTTGCTGGTGGCGCTGTCCCTGACGCGCGAACTGGGCCCCGTCGTGACGGCGCTGCTGTTCGCGGGCCGTGCCGGCACGTCGCTGACGGCGGAAATCGGCCTGATGAAGGCGGGCGAGCAACTGTCGGCCATGGAAATGATGGCCGTGAACCCGATCCAGCGCGTGCTGGCGCCCCGTTTCTGGGCCGGCGTGATCGCCATGCCGATCCTGGGCGCCATCTTCACGGCCGTCGGCATCATCGGCAGCTACCTGGTCGGCGTGGTGCTGATCGGCGTCGACGAAGGCTCGTTCTGGTCGCAGATGCAAGGCGGCGTGGATGTCTGGAAAGAAGTGGGCAACGGCACCATCAAGAGCCTGGTGTTCGGCATCGCGGTGACCTTCATCGCGCTGTTCCAGGGGTACCAGGCACAGCCGACGCCGGAAGACGTGTCCGGCGCCACCACGCGCACGGTGGTCATTTCGTCGTTGATGGTGTGGTGGCTCGACTTCATGATGACGGCATTGATGTTTAGCAAGTAATTGCCGATAGGCGACAAAATTATCGGCCTGGGCAGTGTTCTGCGCAGGTGGCGGCAAGTAAAAATTATTTAGGATTGTTTATGCAACGTAAATCTTTGGATATCTGGGTCGGCTTGTTCGTCTTGCTCGGTGTGGCGGCATTGATGTTTCTGGCGCTCAAGGCCGGCAATATGAGCTCGCTGTCTTTCAGCAAGACGTATACCATTAGTGCGAAGTTCGACAATATTGGCGGCCTCAAGCCGCAGGCGCCCGTCAAGGGCGCTGGCGTGGTGGTGGGCCGGGTCTCGGAAATCGTCTTTGACGACAAGACCTACCAGGCGCTGGTGAAACTCGACATCGAAGATGGCTACAAATTTCCGAAAGACAGCTCGGCCAAGATTTTGACGGCCGGTTTGCTGGGTGAGCAATATATCGGCCTGGAAGCAGGCGGCGATTTGGCCAACCTGGCAGAGGGCGACAAGATCGCCCGTACTCAATCGGCCACAGTGCTGGAAGACCTGATCAATCAGTTCATCTACAGCAAGGCAGCGGAAGGAAAGGACAGCAAATGAGCGAGTCGAACAAACAATCCCAAGGCAGTCTGGTACGTATCGGCCTGGCCCTGGCCATCGCCGCCAGCGTGAGCGCTTGCGCCACCGGCCCCAATCCGCGCGACCCGCTGGAAGGGTATAACCGCGCCATGTTCAAGTTCAACGACACCGTCGACCAGGTGGCCTTGAAGCCGGTCGCCACAGCCTACAAGAAGGTCACGCCATCGTTCGTGCAAACAGGCGTGGGCAACTTCTTCGGCAACTTGTCCGATGTGTGGAGCGCCATGAACAACTTGCTGCAAGGCAAGGGCGAAGCGGGCTTGCAAGATGTCGTGCGCGTCAGCATGAACTCGACTTTCGGTATCTTCGGTCTGATCGACATCGCCTCGCAGGCCGGCATTCCCAAGCATAACGAAGACTTTGGCCAGACCCTGGGCTGGTATGGCGTCCAGTCCGGTCCGTACGTGATGCTGCCGCTGCTGGGCCCATCGACCGTGCGCGACACGGCGGCCCTGCCGCTCGATATCGCGGGCGACCCATGGCGCTACAAGGATCCGGCCTATGTGCGCAATATCGGCACGGTGACGCGCGTGGTTGACAAGCGCGCCGCGCTGCTCGACGCGACGAACCTGATGGAAGCGGCCGCGCTGGACCGTTATGAGTTCATCCGCGACGGCTTCCTGCAGGCGCGCGAAAGCAAGGTGTTCGATGGCGATACGGACCGCCGCGACCGCAAAGTGCCAAAAAACGACACCAGCGATTACGAGCCGGAGTACGAGGCAAAACCGCAGCCTGCCAATGACGCGCCTGCGGCCACGGCCGCCGCCGATGTGGCGCCGGCGGACCTCGTAACATCTGGTAGCAATACCGTTGCTTCGCAGGCCAGGCCGCAGGAGTAAACTGGACGCAAGAACACCACGGCTGCGATCAACGCCAGCCGGTGCATAGCAACACCATGAAAGGTAAAACCATGAAATTGATGAAACAACTGCTGGCGATGGCCACCATCGCCTTTGCCACCGCCGCCCAGGCCGCCCCTGCTGTCGAAGCACCGGACGTGCTGGTCAAACGCATCAGCCAGGACGTGATCGACACGGCCAAGGCCGACAAGGCCATCCAGGCTGGCGATATCAAGCGCGTCACCGAATTGGTGGAAAGCAAGATCTTGCCGTACGTGGATTTCCAGCGCATGACGTCGCTGGCTGCCGGCCGCCACTGGCGCGACGCCACGCCCGACCAGCAAAAGCAGCTGGCCGCGGAATTCCGTACCTTGCTGATCTACACGTACTCGGGCGCCCTGTCGCAGATCAAGAACGAAACCGTGGAATTCAAGCCGCTGCGCGCCGACCCGGCCGACACGGAAGTGGAAGTCCGTTCGCAAGTGAACGTGGCGCGCGGTGAACCCGTGCCCCTGAACTACCGCGTGGCGAAAACCCCGTCCGGCTGGAAGATCTATGACATCAACGTGCTGGGCGCGTGGCTGGTGGAAACGTACAAAAGCAGCTTCGCCAGCGAGATCAGCAAGGGCGGCATCGATGGCCTGATCAAGACCCTGGCCGCGAAAAACAAGGCCCTGGCCAGCCGTCCCGCTGCCAAAGCCAAATAATCGGCTATCATATAGCTCCTGACCCAGCTCCAGACCAGCGCAGCCCGACGCCATGCCCGACTCTCTCGACACCTTGCAGTCCCTGACTTCCCTGACCGTGCACAATGCCACTTCGGCATTGGAGCAGGGTCTGGACGCCATCCGCTCGGGTCAGACGAAGTTCGACTTGCGCAACGTCAAGGCTGTCGATTCGGCCGCCGTTTCCGTCATGCTGACGTGGCAGCGCGCCGCGCAGGATGCCGGCGGCGTGCTGGAGCTGAAAAACCTGCCGAACAACCTGAAAAACCTCACCAAGCTGTATGGCGTCTGCTCGCTCGTCTCGAGCACGCTGACGGCCGACGACTGCGCCAGCGCCGGCGGCCACGCCGAACGCAGCCCGTCCGACCTGCATCATCATTGATCCTGTCCCACTCCCCGCATCAGCAGTAGCTTTCAAGCCGGCAGGCCAGCAGCGCCGCCGGATTGATCTCCAAGTGTTCCACGAATTTTCCAACTATAATTGACTGTTGCGCCGTCCTCGCCTGAAGGTGGCGCCCTGCACCGGCCTGCCGGCCTCGATGTCTCCGGCAACTGGCGCATCACACCAGACGCATTACACTTGAAACAAGCACATGACCGCAATTCAAATAACGAATGTAGAAAAGAGCTATAAATCGCTCAAGGCGCTGGGCGGCGTGTCGCTGGCCATCGAAGAAGGCGAGTTTTTCGGCCTGCTCGGTCCCAACGGCGCCGGCAAGACCACCCTCATTTCCATCATCGCCGGCCTGATACGCCCCGACGCGGGCACCGTCAAGATCCATGGCCACGACGTGGTCAAGGACTTTCGCAGCGCGCGCCGCAACCTGGGCGTGGTGCCGCAGGAACTGGTGTTCGATCCGTTTTTCACCGTGCGCGAAACCTTGCGCCTGCAGTCCGGCTATTTCGGCCTGCCGAACAACGACAAGTGGATCGACGAGGTCATGGAAAACCTCGACCTCACCGGCAAAGCCGACACCAACATGCGCGCGCTGTCCGGCGGCATGAAGCGCCGCGTGCTCGTGGCGCAGGCGCTGGTGCACAAGCCGCCCGTCATCGTGCTCGATGAGCCGACCGCCGGCGTCGACGTGGAACTGCGCCAGACCCTGTGGAAGTTCATCTCGCGCCTGAACCGCGAAGGCGGCCACACGGTTGTGCTGACCACCCACTACCTGGAAGAGGCCCAAGCCATGTGCCAGCGCGTGGCCATGCTGAAGACGGGCAAGGTGGTGGCGCTCGACACCATGTCGGCCCTGATCCGCCGCATCGCCGGCTCGCAACTGCAGGTGCACCTCAAAAACGGCAGCCTGCCGGACGACCTGCGGCACCTGGTGCTGCATGCGGAAGAGCAGCAGGCGCCGAACAAGTTCAGCCTGCGCGTCAACGAATACAGCGAAGTCGAAAAAATCCTCGCCCGCCTGCGCGAAGCGGGTGCCGAGATCGATGAAATGCAATTGCAACAAGCCGACCTGGAAGATATCTTCTTGCAGATCATGGATAAAGGTACCGTATGATTTCGACAGGATTTCGCACCCTCGTCTACAAAGAGACGCTGCGCTTCTGGAAAGTGGCGACGCAAACCGTGGCCGCGCCCGTGCTCACGTCGATGCTGTACCTGCTGGTGTTCGGCCATGTGCTCGACGGCCGCGTGGAGCCGAGTCCCGGCGTCAGCTACACGGCCTTTCTGATTCCCGGCCTGGTGATGATGAGCGTGCTGCAAAACGCGTTCGCCAATTCCTCGTCCTCGCTGATCCAGTCGAAGATCACGGGCAACCTGGTGTTCGTGCTGCTCACTCCCCTGTCGCACTGGGAAATCTTCTCGGCGTATGTACTCGCTTCCGTCGCGCGCGGCCTGGCCGTGGGCTTTGGCGTGTTCGCCATCACGTGCTGGTTCGCCGACCTGTCGTTCGTCGCGCCCCTGTGGATCGTCGTCTTCGCGTTTCTCGGCGCCGCCATGCTGGGCACCATGGGCCTGATCGCCGGCATCTGGGCCGAGAAATTCGACCAGCTGGCCGCCTTCCAGAACTTCCTGATCATGCCGGCCACCTTTTTGTCGGGCGTGTTCTATTCGATCCACTCGCTCCCCGCCTTCTGGCAGACGGTATCGCATTTGAACCCCTTCTTCTACATGATCGACGGCTTTCGCTACGGCTTCTTCGGCGTGTCCGACGTCAGCCCATGGCTCAGTCTTTCCATCGTCGCCGGCTTCCTCGTGATCCTGGCGCTGGCATCGATCCGCCTGCTGAAAAGCGGCTATCGTTTGCGTCACTAGTTGCGACACCAATTGCGCCGTTGATTGCGGCACATCACATCACTACACTATTCAATATCAAGGAATTATCGTGACCACCACTCCAGAACTGATCCACGGCTATCTGTCTGCCGGCCTCGAATGCACGCACCTCGAAGTGGAGGGCGATGGCCAGCACTTCCAGGCCGTGATCGTCTCGCCCGCGTTTGCCGGCAAGCGTCTGATCCAGCGCCACCAGATCGTCTACGCGGCGCTGGGCGACCGCATGCGCGAGGAAATCCACGCGCTGTCGATGAAAACCCTGACACCTGAAGAATTCCAAGGATAAGCACATGGACAAGCTCCTCATCAACGGCGGCAACCGCCTGAACGGCGACATCGCCATCTCCGGCGCGAAAAACGCCGCCCTGCCCATCCTGTGCGCGGGTCTCCTGACCGCGGGCGACCTGGATCTGACCAACGTGCCGCACCTGCACGACGTGGCCACCATGTTGAAACTGCTGGGCCAGACGGGCTTGAAAGTGCGGCAGGACGGCGACCGCGTGGTCCTCAACGGCAGCGCCATCGACACCCTGGAAGCGCCGTATGAACTGGTAAAAACCATGCGCGCCTCGATCCTCGTGCTGGGCCCCATGCTGGCGCGCTTCGGCGAAGCCAAGGTCTCGCTGCCGGGCGGCTGCGCCATCGGTTCGCGCCCCGTCGACCAGCACATCAAGGGGCTGGAGGCGCTGGGCGCCGAGATCCGCATCGAAGCGGGCTACATCTACGCCAAGTGCGCCAAGCTCAAAGGCGCGCGCATCGTCACCGACATGATCACCGTCACCGGCACCGAGAATTTGCTGATGGCCGCGACCCTGGCCGAAGGCGAGACCATCCTGGAAAACGCCGCCTGCGAACCGGAAGTGACCGACCTGGCCCACCTGCTGGTGGCCATGGGCGCGAAGATCGACGGCATCGGCACCAGCCGCCTGGTGATCCAGGGCGTGGACGCCCTGCACGGCGCCTCGCACGCGGTGATCGCCGACCGTATCGAAACGGGCACCTTCCTGTGCGCCGTGGCGGCCACCGGCGGCGATATCACCCTGCGCAACGTGCGCACCGATATCCTCGACTCTGCGCTCGACAAGCTGCGCGCCATGGGCCTGACGATGACCTTCGGCGCCGACTGGATCCGCGCCGAGATGTCGGCCCGTCCGAACCCCGTCAGCTTCCGCACGACGGAGTACCCGGGCTTCCCGACCGACATGCAGGCGCAGTTCATGGCCGTCAACACGATCGCCAATGGCGCCAGCCGCGTCACCGAGACGATCTTCGAGAACCGCTACATGCACGTGCAGGAAATGAACCGCCTGGGCGCCGACATCACCATCGAGGGCAACACGGCCATCATCGCCGGCGTCAAGCAGCTGCGCGGCGCGCCCGTGATGGCGACCGACCTGCGCGCGTCGGCGTCGCTGGTGATCGCGGCCCTGGCCGCCGATGGTGAAACCCTGATCGACCGCATCTATCACCTCGACCGCGGCTACGACCGCATGGAAGTGAAGCTGTCGGCCGTCGGCGCGAATATCGTACGCATCAAATAACAAGGAACGAGCATGAACGGATCGAACAACGGTGACAGCTCCCAGCTGATTCTGGCGCTGTCGAAAGGCCGCATTTTTGAGGACACCATGCCGCTGCTGGAAGCGGCCGGCATCAAGGTGCTGGAAAACCCGGAGACCTCGCGCAAGCTGATTTTGGCCACCAACGATCCGAACGTGCGCGTCATCATCGTGCGCGCCAGCGACGTGCCGACCTACGTGCAGTACGGCGCGGCCGACTTCGGCGTGGCGGGCAAGGATGTCCTGCTCGAACACGGCGGCGAAGGCCTGTACCAGCCGATCGACCTGAATATCGCTTCTTGCCGCATGTCGGTGGCGGTGCAGGCCGGCTTCGACTACGAAAAGGCCGTGCACCAGGGCGCGCGATTGCGCGTGGCCACCAAGTTCGTGCACACGGCGCGCGAGCACTTCGCCGCCAAGGGCGTGCACGTCGACCTGATCAAGCTGTATGGCTCGATGGAGCTGGCACCGTTGGTCGGCCTGTCCGACGCCATCGTCGATCTGGTCAGCACGGGCAGCACCCTGCGCGCGAACAACCTCGTCGAGGTCGAGCACATCATGGAAATTTCGTCGCGCCTGGTGGTCAACCAGGCCGCGCTCAAGCTCAAGCGCGAGCGCTTGCAGCCGATTATCGAGGCGTTTGAACGCGCTTCGCAAGCCTAGACACCTTCAGTAGCAGAAAGCCGATTATGCCGATACAGATACGCAAGCTCGATTCAAGCCAGGATGGTTTCCAACAATCGCTCGACACCTTGCTGGCGTTCGAGGCGGGCACCGATGCGGCGATTGAAACGTCGGTCGCAAAAATCCTGGCCGACGTGAAAACGCGCGGCGACGCCGCGGTACTGGAATACACGAACCGTTTCGACCGCATCCCGCATGGCGGCGCGGCGGAAATGGCGGCCTTCGATATTTCGCAAGCCGAATTGCAGGCGGCCCTGAACGGCTTGCCATCGGCGCAGCGCGAGGCGCTGCAGATCGCCGCCCAGCGCATCCGCGCCTTCCACGAACGCCAGCGCGAGGAATTGCGCGGCTTCACCTACACCGAGCCCGACGGCACGGTGCTGGGACAGAAGATCACGCCGCTGGACCGGGTCGGCATCTACGTCCCGGGCGGCAAGGCCGCGTATCCGTCGTCCGTGCTGATGAACGCCATTCCCGCGCACGTGGCGGGCGTGGGCGAAATCATCATGGTGGTGCCGACGCCCGATGGCGTGAAAAACCAGATGGTGCTGGCCGCCGCCGCGATCGCCGGCGTGACGCGCGTGATCACGATCGGCGGCGCGCAAGCCGTCGGCGCGCTGGCGTATGGAACACAGAGCATCACCGCCGTGGATAAAATCGTCGGCCCCGGCAACGCCTACGTGGCCGCCGCCAAGCGCCGCGTGTTCGGCATCGTCGGCATCGACATGATCGCGGGGCCGTCTGAAATCCTCGTGCTGTGCGATGGCACGACGGACCCGGACTGGGTCGCGATGGACCTGTTTTCGCAGGCCGAGCACGACGAACTGGCGCAGGCGATTCTGCTGTGTCCGGACGCGGACTACATCGCGAAAGTCGAAGAGAGCATCGCCAAGCTGCTGCCGACGATGCCGCGCCAGGCCACCATCAGCACCTCGCTGGCCGACCGCGGCGCCCTGATCAAGGTGCGCAGCATGCAAGAGGCGTGCGAGATCGCCAATGCCATCGCGGCCGAGCACCTGGAAATCTCGGCGGAAAACCCGCAGCAGTGGGCCGAGCAGATCCGCCACGCGGGCGCCATCTTCCTCGGCCGCTTCTCGTCCGAATCGCTGGGCGACTATTGCTGCGGTCCCAATCACGTGCTGCCGACGTCGCGCACGGCGCGCTTTTCGTCGCCGCTGGGCGTGTACGACTTCCAGAAGCGTTCGTCCATCATTCACGTGAGCGAAGCGGGCGCGCAGACCCTGGGCCGTGTCGCCGCCACGCTGGCGTACGGCGAAGGCTTGCAGGCGCACGCGCGCAGCGCCGAACTGCGCCTGAAGCCGCAGCCATGACGAAGTTGGCGGAGCAGCCGGACTGGGTCAACCGGGTCTATTGCGAAGATGCGCTGGCGGGGCTGGCGCGCATTCCCGATGGCTCGGTGGACCTGATCCTGACGGATCCGCCGTACAACCTGGGCAAGGATTACGGCAATGCCTCGGACCAGCAGTCGGTGGCCGACTACCTGCGCTGGACGGAACAGTGGATCGATGCGGCGCTGCCCAAGCTCAAAGCCAACGGCAGCCTGTATATCTTCCTCACCTGGCGCTATTCGCCGGAGATCTTCGTCATGCTGAAGCAGCGCATGGCGATGATGAATGAAATCATCTGGGACCGCCGCGTGCCGTCCATGGGCGGCAGCGTGCGCAGCTTTTCATCGGTGCACGACACCATCGGCTTCTTCGTCAAGCGCAAGGATTACTACTTCGACCTTGACGCGGTGCGCATCGCCTACGACGCGGCCACCAAGAAAGCCCGTTCGCGCTCGATCTTCATCGGCGCCAAATGGCTGGAAGTGGGCTACAACCCGAAAGACTTGTGGAGCGTATCGCGCCTGCACAAGGAACACCCGGAACGGGCCGACCACCCGACGCAAAAGCCGCTCGAAATCATCGAGCGCATGGTCAAGGCGTCGTGCCCGCCCGGCGGCGTGGTGCTCGACCTGTTCATGGGCAGTGGCACCACGGCCCTGGCGGCGAAGCGCTGCGGGCGCGATTTCGTCGGCTTTGAATTGAACCCCGACTACTGCGCCATCATCGAACAGCGATTGGCGGCGTTGACCCAGGAGCTGGCCGAACCGGTCACATTGGCCGCGCCGAAAGCCGCCAAGGCGGCAGCGAAAAAGCCGGCGGCTGCCAGGAAGCCGGCCGCCGTGAAGAAACCGCCCGCCGTGAAAAAAGCGCCGGCCCGCAAGGCGCGCAGCGCCAGCGTGCCGGAAGACGTCGTCATTTAGTCTCCATTTCATTTCATCAGGAGTGTTTGCAGCATGTCTTTCCTCGATCAGTTAATCAGCAACACCGTGCGCTCCGATGTGCGGGCCGTCAAAAGCTACCAGGTCGCCGAGGCCAGCGGTTACATCAAACTCGATGCGATGGAAAACCCGTATCCGCTGCCGCCGCATCTGCGCGAGGAACTGGGCGCGCGCCTGGCTGGCGTGGCGCTGAACCGCTATCCGCCGTCGTATGCCAGCCTGCAGGCGGCCATCTGCGCCAAGCTCGGCGTGCCCGCCGGCTACGACGTCATGCTGGGCAACGGCTCCGATGAACTCATTTCCATCCTGGCCATGGCCTGCGCCCACCAGGAGCCCGGCAAGCGCGCCGTGCTGCTGGCGCCCGTTCCCGCCTTCGTCATGTATGCACGCTCGGCGCAGTTTGCCGGCATGGATTTCGTCGGCGTGCCGTTGAACCCGGACTTCAGTCTGGACATGCCGGCCATGCTGGCGGCCATCGAAGAACACCGCCCGGCGCTGGTCTTCCTCGCCTATCCGAACAACCCGACGGGCAACCTGTTTGCCAGCGCCGACATCGAACGTATCCTCGCGGCGCTCGGTGACACGGGCATCGCCGTCGTCGACGAAGCCTACGAGCCGTTCGCGCAGCACAGCTTCATGGGCCGTTTGCCCGAGTTCGAGAACCTGGTGGTAATGCGCACCGTGTCGAAACTGGGCCTGGCCGGCATTCGCCTCGGCTACATGTCGGCCGCGCCGGCCCTGCTGGCGCAATTCGAGAAAGTGCGCCCGCCGTACAATGTGAATGTGCTGACACAGACGGCGGCCGAATTCGCGCTCGAGCACCTCGATGTGTTGAATGCCCAGGCGGACTTGCTCAACAGCGCGCGCGATGCGCTGGCACGACGCCTGGCAGAGCTGCCCGGCGTGACCGTGTTCCCCTCGAAGGCAAATTTTCTTCTGATTCGTGTGGCAGATTCCGACGATGTTTGCGCAAAACTGCTTGCCCGCCGGGTTTTAATTAAAAATATGAGTAAAATGCATGCTGCGCTGGCCAATTGCCTGCGCATCAGCGTCAGCACCCCGGAAGAAAATTCCCTTTTTTACGATGCCTTCAAGGCATCCCTCGTTTAGCCTACCGCCAGAGCCTCCCATGAACCGCACCGCAGAAATCACGCGCAACACCAATGAGACGCAAGTTCGCGTCGCCCTCAACCTCGATGGCACCGGCCAGCAAAAGCTGAACACTGGCGTGCCCTTCCTCGACCATATGCTGGACCAGATCGCCCGCCATGGCTTGATCGACCTCGATATCGAAGCGACGGGCGACGTGCATATCGACAACCACCATACGGTGGAAGACGTGGGCATCACTCTGGGCATGGCCGTGGCCAAGGCCATCGGCGACAAGAAGGGCATCCGCCGCTACGGCCATGCATACGTGCCGCTGGACGAGGCGCTGTCGCGCGTGGTGCTCGATTTCTCGGGCCGTCCTGGCATCGAATACCATATCCCGTTTACGCGCGCCATGATCGCCGGCTTCGACGTCGACCTGACCTTGGAATTTTTCCGCGGCTTCGTCAACCATGCGGGCGTGACCTTGCATATCGACAACCTGCGCGGTACGAATGCCCACCATCAATGCGAAACCGTGTTCAAGGCCTTTGGCCGCGCGCTGCGCATGGCTGCCGAGCTCGATGAGCGCGCGGCCGGCATCATTCCATCGACCAAGGGCAGCCTGTGAGCGCCGCTCTCGCTATATTGTAGATTCCGGGATCAAACATGAATAAAATTGTGGTGGTGGATTACGGCATGGGCAATTTGCGCTCGGTGGCGCAAGCGCTGCGTGCCGTGGCGCCGGAAGCCGACGTGCGCATTTCCGGATTGGCGCAAGACATCGACAGCGCCGACCGCATCGTCTTGCCGGGCCAGGGCGCCATGCCCGACTGCATGCGCAGCCTGCGCGAATCGGGCGTGCTCGAAGCGCTGCTGCGCGCCGCCGACAGCAAGCCCGTGCTGGGCGTGTGCATCGGCGAGCAGATGCTGTTCGACGGCAGCGAAGAGGGCGACGCGGCCGGTCTGGGCTTGCTACCCGGCAAAGTCGTGCGCTTCCAGCTCGACGGCCAGGTGCAGGAAGACGGCTCGCGCTTCAAGGTGCCGCAAATGGGCTGGAACCAAGTGCGACAAACGGCGTCCCATGTCATGTGGGATGGTATCGCCGACAACGCCTATTTTTACTTTGTGCACAGCTATTTTGCTCAACCTCAAGAGGCGTTGCACACGGTGGGCGAGACTGTCTATGGTGCGCCGTTCGCTTGCGCCGTCGCCCGTGATAATATTTTCGCGACACAGTTCCACCCTGAAAAAAGTGCTGCCGCTGGCTTGCAGCTATACAAGAATTTCGTTCACTGGCAACCTTAACGTTAGCTCTCCGGCTTTTTTTCCGCCCCTCACTCACTTTTAAATCACACTGACCATGCTGCTCATTCCCGCCATCGACCTGAAAGACGGTCACTGCGTACGCCTGAAACAAGGCGATATGGAACTTGCCACCGTATTTTCCGAAGACCCGGCCGACATGGCCCGCCATTGGCTGATGCAAGGCGCGCGCCGGCTGCATCTGGTCGACCTGAACGGTGCCTTTGCCGGCAAGCCGAAGAACGAGGGCGCCGTCAAGGCCATCCTGAAGGCCGTGCAAGATTTCGCCGTGGAAAACGACATCGAGGAAATCCCCGTGCAGCTGGGCGGCGGCATCCGCGACCTCGACACCATCGAGCGCTACCTCGACGCCGGCATCACCTACATCATCATCGGCACGGCGGCCGTGAAAAGCCCCGGCTTCCTGCATGACGCCTGCAGCGCTTTCCCCGGCCACATCATCGTCGGCCTCGATGCCAAGGATGGCAAGGTGGCAACGGATGGCTGGAGCAAGATGTCGGGCCACGAAGTGATCGACCTGGCGAAAAAATTCGAAGCCTACGGCGTCGAAGCTATCATCTACACGGACATCGGCCGCGACGGCATGATGGGCGGCATCAATATCGACGCCACCGTCAAGCTGGCGCAAGCCGTCAAGATCCCCGTCATCGCTTCGGGCGGCCTGCACAATATCGGCGACGTGGAAGCGCTGTGCGCGGTCCAGGGCGAAGGCATCGAAGGC
Organism: Janthinobacterium sp. EB271-G4-3-2; assembly: GCF_020858035.1. NCBI lineage: Bacteria > Pseudomonadati > Pseudomonadota > Betaproteobacteria > Burkholderiales > Oxalobacteraceae > Janthinobacterium > Janthinobacterium sp. EB271-G4-3-2. The sequence continues at coordinate 74,032 of NZ_JACYMG010000012.1, forward strand.
GTGATCTGCGGCCGTTCCATCTATGAAGGCACGATCGACCTGGCGCAGGCGCAAGAACGCGCCGACGAATTGACCGACGCCGCCGTTTAAGCCTGCCCGGCCGGGAGCGTGCCTGCGCACGCCCTGGCCTGGCGACAATCTGGATACCATCATGCTTGCAAAACGTATCATCCCCTGCCTCGACGTGACCAATGGCCGCGTCGTCAAAGGCGTCAATTTCACGGAATTGCGCGACGCCGGCGATCCGGTGGAAATCGCCCGCCGCTATGACGAGCAGGGCGCCGATGAAATCACTTTCCTCGACATTACCGCGTCCAGCGACAACCGCGGCCTGATCTTCGACATCATCGAAGCAGTCGCGTCGCAAGTGTTCATTCCGCTGACCGTGGGCGGCGGCGTGCGCGTGGTGGAAGACGTGCGCCGGCTGCTCAACGCGGGCGCCGACAAGGTCAGCATCAACACCTCGGCCGTGACGAATCCCCAACTGGTGTACGAGGCCTCGCAAAAGCACGGCTCGCAATGCATCGTCGTCGCCATCGACGCCAAGCAGGTGTCGCCCGGCAAGTGGGAAGTGTTTACCCATGGCGGACGCACCGCCACGGGCCTGGACGCGTTCGAATGGGCGCGTAAAATGGAAAGCTTGGGCGCCGGCGAAATCTTGCTTACCAGCATGGACCGCGACGGCACCAAAGTCGGCTTCGACCTGGGCCTGACGCGCGGCGTGTCCGACGCCGTCGGCATCCCCGTCATCGCCTCGGGCGGCGTGGGCGGCTTGCAGGATCTGGTCGACGGCATCAAGGTGGGCCGCGCGGACGCCGTGCTGGCCGCCAGCATCTTCCACTATGGCCAGCACACGGTGCAGGAAGCCAAGCGTTTCATGGCGCAGCAGGGCATCCCCATGCGTCTCGCGTAAAATCAGCAGGATAGAAGAACATGCAAAACGGAACCATCGTAGCAAGCAATGCCAAGTGGCTGAAAAAAGTCAAATGGGACGAGCACGGCCTCGTGCCCGTGATCGCGCAGGAAGCGGGCAGCAACGACGTGCTGATGTTCGCCTGGATGAACCGCGATGCGCTGGCGCGCACGGTGGAGCTGGGCGAAGCCGTGTACTGGAGCCGTTCGCGCAAGAAACTCTGGCACAAGGGTGAAGAGTCGGGCCACACGCAAAAGGTGCTGGAAATCCGCCTCGATTGCGATGAAGACGTGGTCTTGCTGAAAATCGAGCAGGCGGGCGGCATCGCCTGCCATACGGGCCGCCATTCGTGCTTCTTCCAGAAATTCGAAGGCGACGAAAAAACGGGTGAATGGCAAGTCACCGATCCCGTCCTGAAAGACCCTGAGACGATTTACGCGGAAAGCAAGAGCAAATGAGCGAAACCCTGAAGCGCCTGGCCGCCGTGATCGAATCGCGCAAGCTGGCCAATGGCGGCGACCCCGCTACTTCCTATGTTGCGCGCCTGTTTGCCAAGGGCGATGACGCGATTTTGAAAAAAATCGGCGAGGAGGCCACGGAAACCGTGATGGCCGCCAAGGATGCGCGCCGCGACAACGACCCGTCGAAGGTCCTGTACGAATGCGCCGACCTGTGGTTCCACTCGCTGGTGATGCTGGCGCAGTTCGACCTGACGCCGCAGCAGGTGCTCGACGAGCTGGCGCGCCGCGAAGGCCTGTCCGGCCTCGAAGAAAAGGCGGCGCGCAAGGATGAGCTGCGCGACGCCGGCGAAACAGACAAACACTGACCTATTGGAGCGTGCGTGGATAACTGTATTTTTTGCAAGATTGCTGCAAAACAAATTCCCTCGACCATCGTGTATGAAGACGAGGACTTGCTCGCCTTCAAGGATATCAACCCGGCCGCCCCCGTGCATCTGCTGCTGATCCCGAAGCGTCATGTGGCCAGCCTGTCCGACTGCGACGACAGCCATACGGACATGCTGGGCAAGCTGCTGCGCCTGGCGCCGAAACTTGCTGCCGAGTTCGGCTGCGCCGTCAGCTATGACGCCGATGGCGCGCCTGCCGGCGGCTTCAAGACCATGATCAACAGCGGCCCGAACGGCGGGCAAGAGGTGTATCACCTGCACATGCACGTGTACGGCGGTCCCCGTCCCTGGCGCGGTCAACACTGATTTCGCTGCGCGCCGGGTTCACGTGTATACTACCGGCATTGGTTGACGCTATTCGGGCACCGTCCCGCAAGGAGAATGTGATGGGTTCATTGAGTATTTGGCACTGGGTGATCGTTCTGGTCATTGTGATGCTGGTCTTCGGCACCAAGAAACTGGGCAATATCGGCGGTGATATCGGCAAGGCCGTCAAAGGCTTCAAGGATGGCGTCAAGGGCGAAGATGACGCCCCGGCAGCCCATACCCCTCCTGCCGCGCCATCGCAAGTGGCCGACAAAAGCACCATCGACGTCGAGACGAAAGAGAAAAGCAAGTCCTGATAGCGTGGCGGGGCGCTTGCCTCGTCCGGTAACGGCCCTTGTCCGCTTATGATCGATCTCGGTCTCTCTAAAATCGCCATCATCGGCGTGGTTGCGTTGATAGTCATCGGCCCTGAAAAGTTGCCGAAAGTGGCGCGCATGGCTGGCACCTTATATGGCCGCGCGCAACGCTATCTGAACCAGGTGAAATCCGAAGTCTCGCGCGAGATTGAAATGGAAGAGCTGAAAAACCTGCAGAAGGAAGTGCAGGATGCGGCCCATTCCGTCAAGCAAAGCGTGGAGAAATCCATGCATGGCGTGGAAAACTCGATTTCCGGCAACCTGGCCGAGGTGGAAAACGCCTGGCGCGGCGATTCGAGTTCGTATGATGAGCATCACGATGCCCATGAAGCCATGCTGCGCGCCACCAATGAAGACCTGGCCCGCAAGGCGCGCGAATTCCGCCGCAAGAAGCTGGTGCGCAATTCCGCCATCCCTGGCTGGTACAAGCAGCGCCATGGCGGCAAGCTGCACGTGCAGTCGGCGGCCGCCCGCGTGGCGCGCTTCCGTCCGCGCGCCAGTTCCTCCTCCTTTTACTCATGAGTAGCAAATCCCCGGTGGAAGAAACTTTTATCTCGCATCTGGTCGAGCTGCGCAACCGCCTGGTCAAGGCGTCGATCGGCATCGCCGTCGTCTGCGCCGTACTGTTCTATTGGCCAGGCCCCTCGCAGATCTACGATTTTATCGCGGCGCCGATGATCGCCTCGCTGCCGGCCGGCTCGAAAATGATCGCCACCGGCGTCATTTCGCCGTTCCTGGTACCCATGAAAGTGACCTTGGTGATCGCCTTTATCGTCGCCTTGCCCTGGGTGCTGTACCAGATGTGGGCGTTCATCGCCCCCGGCCTGTACACGCATGAAAAGCGCCTGATCGCACCGCTCGTCATCTCGTCTTCCCTGCTGTTCATGGCCGGCGTGGCCTTCTGCTACTTCTTTGTGTTTGGCCGCGTCTTCCACTTCATCAGCGACTTTTCGCCATCGTCGATCGCCGTCACGCCCGATATCGAAAACTACCTCGATTTCGTCATGTCGATGTGCCTGGCTTTTGGCGCCACGTTCGAAGTGCCCGTGGTGGTGGTGATCCTCGTGCGCATGGGCATTGTTTCTATTGCGAAACTCAAGGAAGTGCGTCCCTACATCATCGTCGGCGCCTTCGTCATTGCCGCCATCGTCACGCCGCCGGACGTCGTCAGCCAGTTCTCGCTGGCCATCCCGATGTGCCTGCTGTTCGAGCTGGGCCTGCTGGTAGCGCCCATCTTCGTCAAGGCAACCCAGGCGCCGGAAGAAGTGTCCTAGACGATTGACTACACGTACAGGCAAAAGCCGCTGGCCTCCTTCGGGAGCAGCGGCTTTTTTATCGTCCGGAAAGTTGGTGGGTGCTTACTGCAGCATCAGTTTGCTGAGGATGCCCAGGTTGAGCAGGATCAGGGTGCTCATCATCCAGTACACGTGTTTCATGTCCGCGCCATGGCGCAAGTCCAGGCGTTCCAGGCGGGCGTCGAATTTGTGCTCGAATGCGTCAAATTTGGCGTCGAATTTGTGTTCCAAGGCGTCTAATTTGGTATCGAATTTGTGCTCAAGCGCACCGATCCTCGTATCGAGTTTCAGGTCCAGTGCATCGATCCCGGTATCGAGCCTGAGCTCCAGCGCATCGATCTTCAACTCCAGCGCGCCCACCTTGGTATCGACGTTGTGCGACACCAGCTTGAGTTCCCCCAGCAGATTGCGCTCGAGCGCCGCCAGTTCGCCATGCACGACCACGGCCGAACCCAGTACGTCGCCCAAGGCCGTGGCATGGGCTTCCGCCTGCTTCGTGGGCACGCCGGCCGAGGCGAGGCGTTTGGCGTAATCGAGGGTGTCGAACTGGATGGGCATATGCATGGACGCTCCTGTATCCAGCCTAGCAGGAAAATCGGCAATTGCCAGTGAGGAGTGCGGTGGCGCCTGCCTTCCCGTCAGCGTAATGGACAGGGATGCCGGCGGTTTGCGGCGGCGCAAACGGATGCAAAAAGGGCGCCGCGGCGCCCTTTGCAAGGAGAGGATGCGTACGAGTTAATTCATCAGTTCCTTGATGACTTTCACGGGCGCGCTGCCGTAGCTGAGGAATTGCTCGTGGAAATCCTTCAGCACGAACTTGCTGCCCAGCGCTTGCTTGCGCTGTTCGCGCAAATCCATGATTTCGCTGTAGCCGCTGAAATAGCTGGTCAGTTGCACCGAGCTCAACTGCACACGGCGCCATTTTTCCTTGGCTTCACGCTGGGTCTGGAAGGCCTGGCGCGTCAGCAGGTCGAGCGCCTGCGCTTCCGTCATGCCCAGCACGTGCACGCTGTAATCGAGGATGGTGTTGGTGACGCTGCGCAAGTTCCACTTCGAATACATCAGCCACATTTCCGGCGCGTTGTTGCCATAGCCCGATTCGAGCATCATGCGCTCGCCATACACGGCCCAGCCTTCGATCATGGCGCCGTTGCCGAAGATCGACTTGACCAGCGACGGCGATTTGTTGGCGTACACGAGCTGCGTGTAGTGGCCGGGAATGGCTTCGTGGATGTTCAGGATCTGCAAGATCCAGTGGTTGTATTCGCGCAAGCTGCTTTCCGCCTGTTCCGGCGTTTCGCCATCGAGCGGCGTCACGTTGTAATAGGTGCGGTCTTGCGGGCGGTACGGGCCGGGCGCCTCGATGCTGGCGCCGGCCACGCCGCGCTGGTAAGCGGGCGTTTCACGCACGACGAGGGGCTTTTTCGGGTCCATCGTCAGCAGGTTGTGGCTGCTCACCCATTCCTGCAGCTCGGGAATCTGACGGCGGATTTCCGGCACGAAATCGGCGGCCGCCACGTGGTTGCTCGACAGCTTGTCGATCACCATGCCGATCTTCGCCGTGCGGTCCGCCGGCTTGGCCGTGGCGCCCATGGTTTTCACCCACAGCTCGTCGGACAGGCTATCCATGTGCTCGAGCAGCTTTTCGCGCGCGGCCAGGGCCTTCTGGTACATCTGCTCGGCGCTCACGCCGGCCTGGATATCGTAGGCGAATTTCTGTTCGTACAAATCCTTGCCGATGCGGAAGGAGCGCGCATTGCCGTTCTGCGCCAGCGCCGCATCCTGTTCCGTCAGCCAGGCCGCATAGCCTTGCACGGCCGTGCGGGCCGCGGCGATGCGCGCGTTGTACAGCTGTTTTTCCGCCGGCGTCAGGATGGAACCCTGTGCCGTCTTGTTCAGGTCGTCAAGTACACTGAGCACGCCGGCGCTCTGGGCGATGGCCAGCTGCGTGTGTTCGCGCGTCGGGTTGACGATGCTGGCGCGCGCGGCCGCATAGTATTGCGGCACGGTGGCGATGCGCTTGAGCAAGGTGCGCAGGCGCTGCGGCTGGGCCGCGTATTCCGTGTTCAGGATGAAGTCGATGGAACCGGCCACGTTGTACTGGGCGGGATTCCATTCGAATTCGCGGAAGGTGGTCAGATACCAGCGGTCCGATTGCAGTTTATTCGTCAGCAAGGCCAGGTCGGTACGTTGCTTGTCCGACATTTTGCCGGCATTGAGCTTGCCGAACTTGCCCAGCCATTCTTCGATGAAGGCCAGTTGCTTCTGGCGGCTGGCCGCGTCGGGAATGCTCAGGTTGGCGGCGCCATCGTACTTGCCGACGGAAATCGCGCTTTCCGGGTCCAGGCGCCACAGGGCCGTGAGGAACTGGCCGCTCAGGTTATTCATGGAACGGTCGCTGCTGTTCTCGCTGGCGACGGCCGCGACCGTGGCTGCCGTTGCCGCCGTGACGACGGCCGCTTTTTTGGCGACGGTTTTCTTCTTGCTGCTGCTGGTGCTGGCCTTGCCGTTTTTCTGCGGCTTCTTCGCGGCGCTGGCCGGTGTCAAGGTAAAGGCCATCATCAATGCGGCGAGCGCAACTTTATTTTTTATCAGCATCGTTTATCTCTTGAATATTTTGTTGTTTGCCGTCATCAGAAAATAATAAACTGATAATATAAGTAACAAACAACTATTGAAAGGTTGGCCTTGCTTGCCTGGGCGGCCCAAAGATTAGCACTAATTGCCCCTGCGGCGCTAGACGACGATGGCGCTGCCGTGCAGCAGTTCCTGGTGGCGCGCATTGATGGCAGCCACGGCATCCTTGCCGCGCGCCATGCCGGTGGCGTGGATTTCCGTTTCCTGCGTGTAGCGCTGGCTGACGCGCACCGTGTAGGACTGGAACAGCCAGCTCCAGAAGTTCGTTTCATAGACGGCTTCATCCATGTCGCGCCATTTGACGCCCGTGAGTTTCTTTTTCCACGGCAAGATACCGGATGCCAGCCACACGCCCGCCTCATCATAGTACAGCTGGTAGCTGCGTATCGTCAGCAGGCGGTAGCCGACGATCAGGGCCGAACCGACCAGCACGATGAAGGCGGCGCGCGTGTTGTACTTGAAGGCCAGCGGCAGGGCGGCAAAAAATAGCAGCACGGCAATGATGAACGTGCTGACATAGGCGGTCCAGGATTTGCCGCACAAAAAGGTGGCGCGCTGGCCGGCGCTGGTGGCGATGTAGTCGGTCATGGCGTGGGAGGGCAACAGGGAAAATGGATCATCGCATGGAACGCGGTGGCCCCGCTCATTTTTTCAATCTCATCGCTTCAACCCTTCCTGCAGCATGCCCAGCATGTCATTGGCCGACATGCGCGCGGCCGCGTCGCTGCCTTCCAACAGACTGTCGGCCAGGTCACGCTTGTGCTGGTGCAATTCGACGATGCCTTCTTCGATCGTATGTTTCGCCACCAGCCGGTAGATGGTGACCGGGCGCAATTGCCCCATGCGGTGGGCGCGGTCCGAGGCCTGGTCTTCCACGGCCGGGTTCCACCACGGGTCCATGTGGATCACGTAGTCGGCCGCCGTCAAATTGATGCCCATGCCGCCCGCCTTCAGGCTGATGAGGAAGACGTCGCCGTCGCCCGCCTGGAAGGCGTCGACGCGGCGTTTGCGCTCCTGCATCGGCGTACTGCCGTCGAGATACTGGTAGCGCACGCCATGCTGTTCCAGGTGCTGGCGGATCAGGGTCAGATGGTCGACGAACTGGCTGAAGACGAGCACCTTGTGGCGGTTTTCCAGCAAGCCCGATAGCAGTTGCGCGAACGCCGCCAGCTTGCTGCTGGCCAGGCCCAATTCCGGCGCCACCAGTTGCGGATTGCAGCAGGCGCGGCGCAGCTTCATGATCTCGGCCAGGATCTGGATCGCCTTCTTGGATGCCGGCCCTTCCACCATGGCCAGCTTTTCCAGCGCTTCGCGGCGCAAGGATTCGTACAGCGCCGTTTCCTGCGGCGACAATTCCACTTCCAGCACGATTTCCGTACGCGACGGCAATTCCGACAGCACTTGCGTCTTCGTGCGGCGCAAGATGAATGGCGCGATCAGGCGGCGCAAGCGCAAGCGCGCGCCGGCCGCCGCCCGTTTATCCTGATCCTTTTCGATGGGACCGGCAAAGCGCAGGTTGAACTGGTCGAGGGTGCCCAGCAAACCGGGGTTGATGAAGCGGAACAGGTTCCACAATTCACCCAAATGGTTTTCCAGCGGCGTGCCGCTGGCCACCATGCGGAAATCGCCTTGCAGGGCCATCACGGCTTGCGAGCGCTTGGTGGCGCCATTCTTGATCGCCTGCGCTTCGTCGAGCACGATCGTATGCCAGTGCACGCCGGCAAACATGGCCGCTTCCTGCTGCAGCAAGCCGTAGCTGGCCACCACCACGTCGAACGGCTGCAATGTATCGAGCATGTCGGCGCGGTCGCCGCCGCCGAACAGTTTGATGTTCAAGGTGGGCGCGAAGCGCTGGGCTTCGCTGATCCAGTTCATGCACACGGACGTGGGGGCCACCACGAGGGTGGGGCCGTTCGGCGCGCGCGCCAGGATCAGCGCCAGCGCTTGTAAGGTCTTGCCGAGGCCCATGTCGTCGGCCAGGCAGGCGCCCACGCCCCAGTGCGCCAGGCGCGCCAGCCATTCGTAACCGGCCAGCTGGTAGTCGCGCAAGTCCGCCTGCAAGGTGCTGGGCAGCTGCGGTTGATAGTCGTCAAGCGCGCGCAGGCGCAGCAAGTGCTCGCGCCACAATTTGTCGGCGTTCACGCCGCCCGCGTCTTTGGCCAGCTCTTCCAGCGCAAACGCGGCCAGCGGGTGGATGTGCACGCCGTCGGCATGCGCCTCGCCATACGCGGCCAGTTCCGACAGGCGCCGGTGCAGTTCGTCGCTGAGGGCGAGGAACTGGTTGTCGCCCAAGGCCACGAAGCGGCTTTTATTGTTCTGCATCAAGTCGAGCAGGGCGCGCAAATCCATCACCTTGTCTTCATCGATCCGCACTTCGCCGCTGGCGGCAAACCAGTCCTTCTCGCTCTTGATGTTCAGGCGCATCTGGCCGCTGTCGATGCGTTTCGACACGCGCATGGTTTCGCCTTCCGGCCAGGCCAGCACGATGCCAGCGGGGTCGAGCGCCTGCAGTTCCACCAGCAGTTGCAGGCCCAGCGCTGGCTGACCCAGCAGCCACTCGCCATGCTCTTCTTCCACCTCTTCCAGCACCAGGCATTTCCCGATCAGCTGGCGCTGCGCTTCGCGTTCCGCGTTCAAGTCGCGCCGCGCCTGCACGGCACGGCCCGCCACGTCGGCAAACACGCTTTCGGCGCCGCTGCCGGGCGCGTAATAGGCGCCGTTGTCGAGCAGTGGCCGCACGAGAATCTGCATCTTGAGACCCTGCTGGTAGGGCAGCAAATGCACGTGCAGGCGGTGGTCGGCCGTGATCGCTTCCGCGTCGCCGGCGCCGCCGCCGATATCGGACTGCACGGTGACCATGGACGAGATGGCGCCGATCGCCTGCATCACCTGTTTTTCCGCATGCAGCGGCACGGACAGGCCCAGGCCCACGATGGCGCCGATGCGCCGGTGTTCGTCGAGGATGTGCACCACGCGCAAGCGCGTCGGCGTTTCCCTTTGCACCACGACATTGCTGCCGCTGTCGGGCAGGGGCGGTTGCATGCCCAGCCACAGCTGTCCCTCGTGCGATTTGATCAGCAGTTCGGGCGCGCCGGCGATCAGTTCCACGCGCGTGTCGGGGTTGTCGAGCCAGAACACGAGCGGGTGGCCCACCAGCAAGATGGCGGCCTTGTCGAGCTCGACCTCATAGCGCGGCGCCGATGAATAGTATTGTTTGAACGGCGCGATGCTGCCGGCCGCGCGTGCGTCTTGCGGCGTGAGGAAATCGATGTCGCCCGCTTCCTCGGCCAGGCGTTTGAGACCCATGGCGCGGCCCTTGCTCCAGCCGCCGCGCGCGTCGCGCTTCTGCTCGCGCACTTCCACGGCGGTGAGACCAAAGCGCGGATCGAACGCCACCAGCCAGACCAGGCGCGAGACGCCGCCCAGCGCTTCGGCGGGCGCGTTCTGCTGCAGGTTGATGAGGGCGCTCAGCTGGCGTTGCCACGCTTCCTGGCGCTCGAACCACGGCGCCATGTCCGTCAAGCCGTGCTGCGCCCGCTTGGCGGTCGCGTAACGCTCCTGCTGCGGCTCGCCCATCAAGCCCAGCAAGCCGGCCGCCTGCGCTGCGATCAAATCGTAGCCGGCGGCATCCGCTTGCTGCACCAGCGCTCGTAGCTGGTCCTTGCGTTCGCTCAATTGCGGCAGGGCCAGCCAGTAGTACAGCAAGGCCTGGAACAGCTGCGCCTGCAGTCCCGTTTCCCAGCTGCGCGTGGGGATGCTTTCCGCCTGCTGCACGCCGGCGCGCACGAGGCGCAAGGTATTGAGTTGCTGGTAGACGATGCTGTCGTGGTTCGGCTGCGCATGCAGCGCGATATCGAGGTAGGTTTCCGCGTTTTTCAGCAGCTTGGCGTCGTTGCCGCGCAGCAGGGCCAGCACGTACAGGTGGCCGCCGATGCCCGTAAAGCACAGCTTGCGTTTGCCGCTTTCCTTGCGCAGTCCCTTCAAGGCCGTTTCGTAGCCGGCCACGGCGTGCGCATGTTCGCCGCGCAACAAGGCGATGCTGCTGTCGACAAACAGCGCCTGCGGCCCCTGCTGGCCCGCCAGGTAGCGGGCGGCCGCGTCGAGTTCGCCGCACAGCAGGGCATCCTCGGCCAAGGCCAGCGGCAGGGCGGCGCCGATATGGTCGCCGGCGGCCGCCTGGCGCGCATGGTGGGCGCGCGCGTACGTGCGGATGGCGTGCGCCGTGGCCGGTTCGCGCGGGGCGTTGCCCAGCAGCACGGCGAGGATGTCATCCTGCAGTTGCGGCATGACGAAAGACAGCATTTCCGGCTCGAACGGCCGGCCGAAAATCTCGATCAGCGGATGCAGCTGCTGCGCTTCGTAGCACGCCATGCAGGCGGCCAGAATGGCGGCCACGTGGCGCACCTCGTCGTTGCGCAGCAGGGCGATGCGCAAACGCGCCACGCCTTGCCGGTAGCTGCGCAATTCCACATAGCCATCCCAGTTGCGGCGCACAGGGTTGATCAGCTCGATGGCCTGGCACAGGTCGCGAAACACCAGGTGCTCGATGGCCGCGCGCATGGCGGGCCAGCGCAATTTCGCTTCGCAGGCGAAGCCCCGTCCCACCACTTCGGACGCCAGCGCGTGCCGCGTCAAATGCTGCAGCATGTTCGTGACGGTGAGCAGGGCGAATGGCGTGCCGTCCGGCTCGACGACATTGGCGCGCTGCAAGTGTTCATACACGGCATGCTTGCCCACCGGTTCGCCCGCGATGGCCAGCAGGGCCAGGATCATCTGTTCGTGCTGCTCCAGGGCGGCAAATTCGTCAAGCAAGAGCTGGTCTGTCATGCGGGCAAATTGGCGATGTGAACAGGGGCTGTGCCGGCCGCCACGGGCAGGCCGAACACGCGCTGGTAGAAATACAGTTCCGCGTCCAGGGTGCGCACGATGTTTTCCGCCTTGCGGAAGCCGTGGCCCTCGCCTTCGAGCGGCACATATGCGACGGGCACGCCGCGCGCCTGCAGGGCGTCGACCATCAGCTGCGATTGCTGCGGCGGCACGACTTTGTCGTCGAGGCCCTGGAAGAAAATCATCGGGCGCGACAGTTTATCCGTGTGGTGGATGGGCGAGCGCTCGCGGTACAGCGCCTCGGCTTGCGGCTGCGAAGCGATCAGGTAATCGGTGTAGCGCGATTCGAACTTGTGCGAATCGTCGTCCAGGCCCTTCAGGTCGGATACGCCATAGTAGCTGGCGCCCGCCTTGAAGACGTCGTGGAAGGTCAGTGCGCACAGGGTCGTCAGTCCGCCCGCGCTGCCGCCGCGGATGATCAGGCGTTCCGGGTCGGCCAGGCCGTTGGCGGCCAGGTAGCGCGCGCCGGCGATGCAGTCTTCCACGTCGACGATGCCCCATTGTCCGCGCAGCGCGTCGCGGTATTCGCGGCCGAAGCCGCTGCTGCCGCCGTAGTTGACGTCGAGCACGCCGATGCCGCGGCTGGTCCAGTACTGCGTCGCCAGTTTCAAGGTATTGCTGGCCATGCTGGTGGGGCCGCCATGGCTGATGACGATGACGGGCGGTAACGTTCCCGCCGGCGCCTGCACGTCGCCATTGGTCGGCGCATAAAAGAAGGCATACGCCGTGCGGCCATTGCTGCTAGGGAAACTCAAGCTGCGCGGCACGGACAAATACTCGAGCGCGGGCAATTGTGCGATCGACTGGGCCAGTACTTCCAGCTCATGGTTGGACAAATCGATGCGCGCCAGTTCCAGCGCGATGGTGGGACTGCCGCCGAGCAGCGCGACGAAGCCGGGCCCCACGCGCAGTTCGCGGATTTCCTGGTACGGATGCGGTATCGGCTCGAGCTTGGCCGCCGCCACGTTCAATTGCGCCAGGTAACTGACGCCGGCCTGGATATACGTGCAGACGATTTCGTCGCCGGAAAGGAAACCGTACATGCTGCCGCCGAAGGTCCAGTGCGGCGTGGCAAATTCCGCTTCCATCGGGCACAGCGCCTCGATGTCGGCGCCATGCAGGCGGTACAGATTCCACCAGCCGCTGCTGTCGGAAACGAAGTGCAGCAAGCCGTTCGGCGACCATTCCGGCTGGCAAATCGACTCGCGCGCGCCGCCGGCGATCAGGCGCGGCGAACCGAGGCTGCCGTCCGCCTGCACGTCGGCCAGCCACAGTTCCGTACCTTGCCACGGCAGGCGCGGGTGGTCCCAGCTGATCCAGGCCAGCTGGCTGCCGTCCGGCGACAAACGCGGCGCCGCATAAAAATCGTGGCCCCGTGCCAGCACCGTTTCGCGCCCGTCGAAGCCGACGGCCGCCAGGCTGTTTTCCGGGTGCGCATGGCCTTCCGCCGGGTGCTGCTCGCGTACGGCGATCAGGCGGGCGCGGGCCGCATCGACAACGAAGTCCGCGTGGCGCGTGTTGCCGCCCGTGGTGAACGCTTCGGGAACGCCATCGCCGGCCACGCGGTACAGGCAATTGTCGGCGAAATGCGAAAAATATACGGTATCGCCGGCCACGGCATACGCGCCGCCGCCGTATTCATGCACGCGGGTGCGCACATTGAACGGTGCCGGCGTCAATTCATCAACCTTGGCGCCGCGCTGGCGCAGCAGGGTATTGCGGCCCGCTTCGCTGGCGCGCCCGGCCAGCCAGAACACGTCGGCGCCATCCGTCCCCCCCAAGGCCAGCTGCGTCAGCGGCGAAGCGCCGGCGGCGACGATGGCCGCGCTGATCGGCGATGGCCAGATGCCATAAGGGGTGCTGGATGCGGTCGAGGTCATGCGGGCTCCGTGTAGTGAGGGAATCAAGGGCCGCCAGGCAGGGTCAGGGCGCGCGGCGGCGTGCATCATCATAATGGAAGGGCAGGCACAACGAAAGTCATCGCTGTGCGTGGCAAATGCTGCAAAGCGGCACCGGAATCAATGAAATGGCAGCGATTGGATGCGATAATACCGCTTCTCCAAGCCCGATTGCCTGCCATGCCACAATTTGCTCCGCTCCAGAACGATACTTTCCTGCGCGCCCTGCTGCGCCAGCCGACCGAGCACACCCCTGTCTGGCTGATGCGCCAGGCGGGCCGCTATTTGCCCGAATACCGCGCCACGCGCGAGCGGGCCGGCTCTTTCCTGGGCCTGGCAAAGAATCCCGATTACGCCACCGAAGTGACCTTGCAGCCCCTGGAGCGCTTCCCGCTCGACGCGGCCATCCTGTTTTCCGACATCCTGACGGTGCCTGACGCCATGGGCCTGGGCCTGTACTTCGCCGATGGCGAAGGACCGAAGTTCGAGCGCCCGCTGCGCACGGAACAGGACGTGAAGGCGCTGCACGTGCCGGACCTGGAGTCGCTCGACTACGTTTTCAAGGCCGTCACGCAAATCCGCACGGAACTCAATGGCCGCGTGCCGCTGATCGGTTTTTCCGGTAGCCCGTGGACCCTGGCGTGCTACATGGTGGAAGGCGGCGGCTCGAAAGAGTTCCATACCATCAAAAAGATGCTGTACAACCGCCCGGACCTGATGCACCACATCCTGGCGATCAACGCCACCTCCGTGGCGCAATACCTGAATGCGCAAATCGATGCCGGCGCGCAAGCCGTGATGATTTTCGACTCGTGGGGTGGTGCGCTGGCCGACGGCGCCTACCAGGAATTCTCGCTGGCCTACATGCAGCAAGTGGTGGCGCAGCTGAAACGCGACAAGGATGGCGTCAAAATTCCCGCCATCGTGTTTACCAAGGGCGGCGGCCAGTGGGTCGAGCAGATCGCCGACATCGGCGCCGATGCCGTGGGCCTGGACTGGACCGTCAACCTGACGCGCGCGCGCCAGCTGGTCGGTCATAAAGTAGGCTTGCAGGGCAACCTCGACCCGGCCATCCTGTTCGCCAGCCCCGAGCAGATCCGCGCCGAAGTGGCGAAAGTGCTCAACGCGTTTGGCGCGCCATCGGCAGGCACGGGCCACGTGTTCAACCTGGGCCATGGCATTTCCCAGTTCACGCCGCCGGAATCCGTGGCAGCCATGGTGGACGCCGTGCACAACATGAGCCGCGCCATGCGCAGCGGCCAGTAAGTATTCGCTTCCCCCTGGTTCAGGGGCGGTCAAGGCAGGCTTTCCAGCGGAAGCCTGCCTTTTTCTTTGCTGCGCCGTAGCAAGAAATACCGACTTATGCACAATTTTTTTTGCTGCGGAAATAAGAGGCACTATAAAAGCCATGCCCGGGGATGTTCTGCAAGTGCTTGATTATTAAGACATAAAAAATCCATTGTTCGGCGGACTTTGTTGCTATTGATAAGGTTATTCTGTCGTTCGCCTGCCTTGTTCCTTCATTGTCCACAAAGTTATCAACAGATTCTGTGGATAAAATTGAAAAGTATTTTGTTAACCGATACTTAGCGCCGATGTTCAGGTTTCACCTGAAGTGCATGTTGCAGTGCATGATAATTGAACAATGTTTCGCCGCTCGTCAGCTAAAAACGAACGCTTGCCCGGCAATTGTCAACTTTGCTCCATGCCGGCCCCGTTTTTCCCGCTCGGACGCCTCAAAATGGTGCTGATTTCTGTATAAATACATTACAAATGGTTCAGTTATGCACAGCGGCGGAAATGCCCTGTGGATTTGTAGCTTCCCGGGCATCAATTTTTAAGCCGTTGATTTTAAAAGATTAATTTTTCTTGCGTGCCGCTCTTGACGGCGATCGAAATTTTCTGTCCACATTTTTCTGAAAGTTAATTTTGCTTTGTCCACAAAGTTATCCACAGAATTTACTTCAGGCACGATGACACGCTGTCCTGCCTGCCGTTAGGTGTTTGATGGGCGAAACAAGTATCATGGCCCGCTGGCTTGATGCCGGACATCCCGCGCGCCATCGACCCTGCGGCGCGCTTTTTTATTGAGATAGGCCCACCTCCCATGTCGCAGTGCATTTTGACGTCGTGCATCCTGAAAATCGCGCTCGACACGCCCTTGAACGCCCTGTTCGACTACCGCTGGAACGCGGCGGTGGATGCGGATGCTGGCGCGGACGCTGCCGCACCGCTGCCGCAAGTGGGACAGCTGGCGCTGGTGCCGTTCGGCCGGCGCGAAGTGATGGGGCTGATCGTCGGCGTCTCCGACAGCACCGACGTGCCCGCCGCGAAATTGAAGGACGTGCTGGCCGTGCGCGGCCAGCTGTCGCCCTTGTCGGAACAGTGGCTGGCGCTGGCTGCCTTTGCCGCCGATTACTACCAGCGCCCGCTCGGTGAAGTGGCGCTGCCCGGTTTGCCGAAAAATTTGCGCGTGCTCACCACCGTGGCGCTCGACCGCGCCATCAAGAAGCTGGGCAAGCTGGCCGACGCGCACGACGGCACGCCGCTGAACATGCCGGCGCTGAATGCCGCCCAGCAGGAAGCGGCGGACGCCATCGGCGGCGCCCAGGGTTTCAAGCCGACCCTGCTGTACGGCGTGACGGGCAGCGGCAAGACGGAAGTGTATCTGCAAGCTTGCGCCCAGGTGCTGGCGCGCGAGGACGATGCGCAAATCCTGATTCTGGTGCCGGAAATCAACCTCACGCCCCAGCTGGAAGGCAATATCCGCGCGCGCTTTCCCGGCGTCATGCTGGCGACCTTGCACAGCAGCCTGTCCGAAGGCGAGCGCATGCTGCACTGGCTGGCCGCCCACCAGGGCCAGGCGCGCATCGTGCTCGGCACGCGGCTGGCCATCCTGGCGTCCTTGCCGAAGCTCAAACTCATCGTCATCGACGAGGAACACGACCCTTCCTACAAGCAGCAGGAAGGCTTGCGCTATTCGGCGCGCGACCTGGCCGTGTGGCGCGCCTGGCAATTGCAGATTCCCATCGTGCTCGGTTCGGCCACGCCCTCGCTGGAAAGCTGGCACCACGCACAGACGGGGCGCTACCGCAAGCTGGAATTGCGCGAACGGGCCGTCAGGAATGCGGTGTTGCCGCGGGTTAAGATCCTGGACATGGAGCGCGACAAGCCGAAAGATGGCCTGACTTCGCATCTGGTAGCCGCCTTGAAACTGCGCATGGAACGCGGGGAGCAGTCGCTGCTGTTCCTGAACCGGCGCGGCTATTCGCCCGTGATCTGTTGCGAATCGTGCGGCTGGATCAGCAATTGCACGCGCTGCACCTCGTTCATGGTGCTGCACAAGCCCGAACACCGCCTGCGCTGCCACCATTGCAGTCTGGAACTGCGCATCCCCCGCCATTGCCCCACGTGCGGCAACGTCGACTTGCAGCCGCTGGGACGCGGCACGCAGCGCGTGGAAGAGGGCTTGCAGCAATTGTTTCCCGAGGCGCGTATTTTGCGCATCGACGCCGATTCCACGCGCAAGAAGGGCAGCGCGCAGGAAGCGTTCGACACCGTGCACCGGGGCGAAGTCGATATTCTGATCGGCACGCAGATGGTGGCCAAGGGCCACGATTTCAAAAAGCTGACCCTGGTCGGCATCTTGAATCCGGACACGGCCCTGTTTTCGCAGGATTACCGCGCCAGCGAACGGCTGTTCGCCCAGCTGATGCAGGTGGCGGGCCGCGCCGGGCGGGCCGCGCAGACGCAAGGGGGCAGCGTCAGTGAAGTGCTGATCCAGACGCGCTATGCGCGCCATCCGCTGTACGACGCCGTCGTCAACCACGATTACGACCATTTCGCCACGACCTTGCTGGAAGAGCGGGCGCAGGCGGCGCTGCCGCCGTATCTGTTCCAGGCCCTGCTGCGCGCCGAGGCGCCCGAGCTGGCCACGGCGATCGAATTCCTGCAGGCGGCGAAAGAGTGCATGCAACACCCGCAGGTGACCATCAATGACCCGATTCCCATGAGCATGACGCGCGTCTACAACGTGGACCGCGCCCAGCTGCTGCTGGAATCGCCCTCGCGGCCCGCGCTGCAGGCGTTCTTGAAGGAATGGTTAGCCGAGCTGCGCGCCATGAAGACGCGCGTGAAATGGTCGCTGGAAGTGGACCCGCTCGATATCTGAATTACTGCAGGTAATCGCGCGCCGACTTGACGATCTGTTCCGACAGCAGCTTGGTAAACGGCGTGTCCAGGGTCCAGGAGTGCCAGCTCAGTGCTACGTCCAGGGTGCTGCCCGGCAGCAGATCGACGAGCCTGTCCGTCGCCAGCGCCTGCGCGGCCAGGCGCTGCGGCATCAGGCCGTAGGCCAGGCCATCCTGGACGCAGCCGCGGCGCGCCGCTTCCACGGGCAAGGTGTGGTGGGGGAAGGGTTCACGCATGCTCAATTGTTCGGCGAGGAAACGCGCCAGCAAGCCGTGCTGGCCCACGACGGCCGGCGCCAGTTGCACCGCTTCGGCAATAAAACCATCGCCGAACCAGTGCCCGGCAAACACGGGTGTCGCCACGCAGACATAGCGCAAGGTACCCAGCGGCGTGACGCTGGTGGCGGCCGCCGCGTCGATCGCCGTGCCGGACTCGGCTGCCACGCAGCCAAACACGGAGCCGTCGCGCACCATTTGCAGGGCGCTGTCGCTGTCGGCCAGCCGTACGTCGAGCTGGCAGCGCGGGGGCGCCAGCAGGGCCGGCAAGGTGTCGGGAAACCACGTGGCCAGGCTGTCGGCATCGATGGCGATGGCGATTTCCGGCATGCTGACGCTGTTGCCCAGGTCGATGTCGAGCGACGCTTCCATCAGCTTGACGTTGCGGTGATGCACGATCAGGCGCTGGCCCAGGCCCGTCGGCACGGCCGGCTGGCCACGGATGATCAGCAAGCGCCCGCTGGCGTCTTCCAGCGCCTTGATGCGCTGCGAGACGGCTGACTGGGTGATGCCCAGCGCCAGGGCGGCCTTGTCGAAACTGCCATGGCTGGCCACGGCGTCCAGTACGGCCAGCGCGCGATAATCGAGTGATCCCATTAGCTCAGCTTATAAATTTTGAAAATGATTAGTTATACTAATGCATATATTGCTGCAAAGTAAAACCTTATTTTCAGCAAACGGGTAGTATCGAACGCTGTGAGCAACCTCAGTGGATGGATAGCACCATGAAGACGATACAAGTGGATGTGGCCGTGATCGGCAGCGGCACGGCCGGCATGACGGCGCACAGGGCGGCGCGCATGCATGACAAGCGCGTGCTGATGATCGAAAGCGGACCATACGGTACGACCTGTGCACGCGTGGGCTGCATGCCCAGCAAACTCCTGATCGCGGCGGCCGAGGCGGCCCATGCCGTGGCCGCCGCGCCGGCTTTTGGCGTGCATCCGGGCCCCGTGCGCATCGATGGCCGGCAAGTGATGGCCAGGGTGCGCAGCGAGCGCGACCGCTTTGTCGGCTTCGTGCTCGACGGCGTCAATGCGATTCCCGACGAAGAAAAACTGCGCGGCCATGCGCGCTTCATCGGCCCAGGCAAGCTGCAGGTGGATGAGCATACGATCGTCGAGGCCGCCAGCGTGGTGATCGCCACCGGTTCCACGCCCATCGTGCCGCCCGAGTGGCAGGCGGCGGGCGAGCGCCTCATCACCAGCGACGCCGTGTTCGAGTGGACGGATTTGCCCAGCTCGGTGGCCGTGGTTGGCAGCGGCGTCATCGGCCTGGAGCTGGGCCAGGCGCTGGCCCGCTTGGGCGTGCGCGTGACCTTGTTTGCGCGCGGCAATAAAGTCGCGCAGCTGACGGACCCGCTGGTGCTGCGCGAGGCGGACGCCGTGCTGGCGCGCGAACTCGATATCCGTTTCATGACCCAGGTCGCGCACATGGCAAAAACGCCGGACGGCAGCGGTATCGTGCTGACCAGTCGCGATACCGCCGGCGTGGAAAAAAGCGAGCAGTTCGAGTATGTGCTGGCCGCCATCGGCCGCGCGCCGAACGTGGACAAGATCGGCCTGGAAACGGCGCAAATCGAGCTCGACCGTCACGGTATTCCCTTGCACGATCCGCACACCATGCAATGCGGCAAGAGCGCCATCTTCATCGCCGGCGACGCCGACAACGAGTTACCGCTGCTGCCCGAAGCGGCCGACGAGGGCCGCATCGCGGGCGACAACGCGGCGCGCTTTCCTGACGTCAAACCGGGCTTGCGCCGCACGCCGTTGACGATCGCCTTCACGGAACCGCAGATCGCCACCCTGGGTGCCACGTACCGGCAATTGTGCGTGAGCCACGCGGGCCGCTTCGCCGTCGGCGCCGTGTCGTTCGGCAACCAGGGCCGCAGCCGCGTGATGCTGCAAAACCAGGGCTTGCTGCGCGTATATGCGGAGTTCGGCAGCAAGCGCTTTCTCGGCGCCGAACTGATCGGCCCACGGGCGGAACACCTGGGCCATCTGCTCGCCTGGGCTTGCCAAGCCCAGCTGACGGTGCCGGCCATGCTCGACATGCCGTTCTATCACCCTGTCATCGAGGAAGGCGTGCGCACGGCCTTGCGCGAACTGGCGCTGCACCTGGAA
Organism: Janthinobacterium sp. EB271-G4-3-2; assembly: GCF_020858035.1. NCBI lineage: Bacteria > Pseudomonadati > Pseudomonadota > Betaproteobacteria > Burkholderiales > Oxalobacteraceae > Janthinobacterium > Janthinobacterium sp. EB271-G4-3-2. The sequence continues at coordinate 93,841 of NZ_JACYMG010000012.1, forward strand.
AAAGACCCGGAACACGCGCCCGGCTGCGCCGACTGCACACCGGGACCTTGAAGGCAACTTTATGATTTACATAATTTTGTAGACAAGCTCACATGATTGCGCGATCATCGCTGCCACATTGAAATATTGATTAAAAGCAAAAAATATTTCAATTGGTATATGCCGCCCATGCCGCAATGGTAAAAAGGAGCGGCTGGCGATGACACGGAGACGATGTGAAAATTCGGCGCATTTACGCGGGAGAACTCGCCCTGGGCGTGGCCCTGCCCTGGGACGTGCACGGCGAAACGGGCGGCTTGCTGGCCAGGCTGGGCCATGTCATCAGTAGCGAGAACCAGATCGCATTACTGCTGGCGCGCGGCGTCATCGCCGATACCAGCGCCGACGTGCCGCGCACGGCCACGGAAGCGCCGTCGGCCCTGCGCATGCTCAACCTCGTCACGGCCGGCCTGGCCCTCGTCTTGCCGGCCATTGCCGCCGGGCAGGCGGGCAGCCACCTATCCCTCGCGCCGCTGGCGCAGCTGGTGGAAGAGGCCGTTGTACTGGACGCCGACGTGGCGCTGGCCTGCATCCTGCACAACCAGGGCGCGGGCGACTTTGCCGTGCGCCACAGTGTCGATACGGCCGTCATCACGGCCCTGCTGGCGCGTGCCCTGAAACTCGATGATGGCGTGATGCGCAGCGTGGTGCTGGCCGCGCTGAGCATGAATGTGGGCATGCTGGAACGCCATGCGCATTTCCAGCACAAGGCGGGGCCGCTGGACGCGCAGGAACGCGCCTATTTGCGCGCTCATCCGCAAGCCGGTGTCGACTTGCTGCGCGCGGCGGGTCTCACGGACGCCGTCTGGCTGCAAGCCGTGCTGCAGCACCATGAAAATATCGATGGCAGCGGCTATCCGCTGGGCACGCAAGGCGAGGCGATCGGCATCGGCGCGCGCCTGATCATGCTGGCCGACCGCTATTGCGCGCGCGTATCGAAGCGCAGCTACCGCCAGCCCTTGCTGCCGAACGTGGCCCTGCGCGAAATGCTGATGGCCGACAAGGCCACCCTCGATGCGCCGCTGGCATCCTTGCTGGTGCGCGAACTGGGCATCTACCCGGTCGGCACTTTCGTCAAACTGTTGAATGGGGAAATCGGCGTTGTCACGCGCAAGGGCTTGAATGCCACCACGCCGCACGTGCAGTCGCTGATCGGCCCTCGCGGCGCGCGCCTGGACGTGCCGCTGCGGCGCGATACGCGCGTGGACTTGCATGCGATTCGCGAAGTGCTCAGCGCGGAGCAGGCTGGACTGCAATTTCGCCCCGACCAGCTATGGGGCCGCAGCGCAAGAGTGTAGAGCGCCTGGAAAGACGCCCATGGCGTTGTTGCATTGCCTAGTCGTACTTTCGTACTGCCTTCGGCAATGCGCCTAGCCCTGAACGTCTTCCAGACACTCTCTACGTTAAGAGCTTAATTCAGCAGACCAGCATCGAGCCGTCCTTCGAGCGCCAGCTCGCGCATGATGCGCACCGTGTCGATATCGGACTCCTTGTAGGCGGAACGGCGGAAGTCGTCGTACAGGGCGTTGGCCGCATCGGTGGCCGCGTCGTGGCCGTCGTCGTACTGGAAGCGCACCCACATGCTCGCTTCGTCGGGCATCTCGATGGTCATCACCAATGAGGAGGCGCTGATATCCTGTTGTGCCGGCACTTCGTAGCGCACCTGCAGTTGCGGTATCAGCACCACCTTGTCGTTGATGACCAGCTCGCCATAGCGCAGGCTGCGCGCGAAACCGGCATCGCTGCGCTCGCTGATCTGGCATTCGTCGAGGTGCGGCACGAACAGCTTCGGCGACTCGGCGCGCAAGACCAGGCCGCGCCAGACCTGTTCCAGAGTCAAGGTGTCGATCAGCGGGTTCAAGGGATCGTTGATTTCAATCAGGTGTTCAAATTTCATGGGACTGCCATTCGGTAAGTGGGCGCGCACGGGCGATATAGGCGGAATGGTACTCCAGGCGTGGCATCGCCGCACGCATTGAATCGGCCAAGATGGCGGCATATGGCGATATATCAATGCCAATGCCTGTTTTTCAGGCATGGTCCGCCATGCAAATAGCCCACGCGACGCTGTTACAATGGGCTGCTGTTCCCTGCGGAAATACCCTGATGTCCAAAGCACCACAGTTCGGTCTGAATGCGCCCCAAAGCGAAGCGGTTACCTACCTCGACGGCCCTTGCCTTGTGCTGGCGGGCGCCGGTTCGGGCAAGACGCGCGTGATCACGCAAAAGATCGCCCACCTGATCGAAGACCGCGGCTATGACCCGCGCACCATCGCCGCGTTGACCTTCACCAACAAGGCGGCGCTGGAAATGCAGGAGCGTATCGCCAAGCTGTTGAAACAGCCGCGTCAGGCCAAGCAGTTGACGGTGTCGACTTTTCACTCGCTGGGCGTGAAAATCCTGCGCCAGGAAGCCAATGGCGTGGGCTTGAAGGACCGCTTTTCCATCATGGACAGCGACGACTGCTTTTCCCTCGTGCAAGACCTCGCCATTACCACCGATAAACAGGTCATTCGTGGCATCCAGAACGCCATGTCCCTGTGGAAAAATGGCCTGATCGATCCGGACATGGCCCTGGCGCAAGCCAAGGATGAAGACGAGGCGAACGCGGCGCGCATCTACCGCAGCTATGTGGCCACGCTCTCCGCCTACCAGGCCGTCGATTTCGACGATCTGATCCGTTTGCCGGTGGAACTGTTCCGCAACAACGGCCCCGTGCGCGACAAGTGGCAGCGGCGCCTGCGCTATCTGCTCGTCGACGAATACCAGGACACGAACACCTGCCAGTACGAACTGGTGAAACTGATGGTGACGGGCATCGGCAAGAAGCCGATGTTTACGGCCGTGGGCGACGACGACCAGGCCATTTACGCGTGGCGCGGCGCCACCGTGGAAAACCTGAAGACCCTGGAAACGGACTTCCCCGATCTGCGCGTGATCAAGCTCGAGCAGAATTACCGCTCCACCATGCGCGTGCTGAACGCGGCCAATGCCGTCATCGGCAACAACCCGAAACTGTTTGAAAAGTCGCTGTGGTCCGAGCACGGCCTGGGCGAGCCGATCAAGGTGCTGGGCATGCAGACGGACGAGCAGGAGGCGGAGCAGGTCGCCATCATGATCTCGGCCGACCATTTCGAGCGCAAGAACAAATTTTCCGACTACGCGATTCTGTACCGCGGCAACCACCAGGCGCGCATCATCGAGCAATGTTTGCGCAAGGAACGCATCCCGTACACGATTTCAGGCGGCCAGAGTTTCTTCGACAAGGCCGAAATCAAGGACATCATCAGCTATCTGCGTTTGCTGGCGAATGAAGACGACGACCCTGCTTTCATCCGCGCCGTGACGACGCCGCGCCGTGGCGTGGGGCAATCGACTTTGGAGGTGCTCGGTGCGTTTTCGGGGCAGTGGCAGTGCTCGCTGTTCCAGGCCGTGTTCAAGGGCGGCATCGAGGCCAAGCTGACGGACCGCCAGCTGGGGCCGCTGCGCGACTTCTGCAACTTCATCAACGACCTCGAATCGCGCGCCAGCCGTCCCGGCGCGGCCGGCAGCGGCGACAACGCGGCCGAAGTGCTCGACGACATGATGAAGGAAATCCACTACGAATCGTATCTGTACGATGCTTTCGAGGAACGCCAAGCGCAAAGCAAGTGGCAGAACGTGCTGGAATTCGTCAACTGGCTCAAGGAACGGGGCAGGGGCGGCAAGGACCGCGACGGCGAAGAAAAGAACGTGCTGGAACTGACGCAGATGGTGGCCCTGATGACCATGCTCGAAGGCAAGGACGAGGAGCAGGATGCCGTGCGCATGTCCACCCTGCACGCGTCGAAAGGCCTCGAGTTTCCGCACGTGTTTCTGGTGGGTGTGGAAGAGGGCATCTTGCCGCACAAGGGCGATCCTGACGCGCCGGCCGAAACCATCGCCGCGCGCATCCAGGAAGAGCGGCGCTTGATGTACGTGGGCATCACGCGGGCGCAGCGCACCTTGCACATCACGTGGTGCAAGAAGCGCAAGCGGGCTGGTGAGCAAGTCCATTGCGACCCGTCGCGCTTCATCAAGGAAATGCAACTCGACGTGGGCGACGCCGTGCCGACGGAGGCGGAAGTGATTTCGCCCAAGGAACGCCTGGCGCGCATGAAGGCCTTGCTGGCCGCGCCGAAGGGCTAAGCGGCGTTCACGCTTCCACGGCGCCGTCGGGCGTGGTTTTCGGTACGATGGCCAGCTGCATGCCTAGCGCATCGAGCATTTTAAAATGGTTTCAAAGCGCGGCTTGCTGCCTTCGCGCAAGGCTTTATATGCGCCTTCGCGCGTGATGTCGGCCCGGGCCGCCACCTTGCCCATGCCGTAGGCGCGTACCACGTCATTCATGGCGGACTGGAACAGCTCGGCATTGCCGGTGGCGACGATTTCGCTCATGTAGGCGGCCACGGCTTCCTTGCTGGTCAGGTGTTGCGTCGGATCAAATTTGCTCAATCCCAGTGCGTCGAGGCCGTCGAGGTCGAAGCCGTCAGCGTCAGTAGGGTCGTTCATTTTTTTCGTGCTCCTGTCGATGGGCTGGCCGCCGCTTTTTGCTTCCGGATGGCCGCCTGTTGGGCCTTCAGTGTTTGCAGTATCGCCTGCGCGTGCTTGATGTCGCGCCGCTGGCTCGACTTGTCGCCACCGAGCAGCAGCAAGATCAGGGGGCCTAGATTGGTCTCGTGAAAATACACGCGCCAGCCGGGCCCCGTCTGTAAAAAACGCAGCTCGCACACGCCTTCGCCCACGGGCCGCCAGTCGCCCTTTTTACCGCGCTGCAAATGCTGGATGCGCGCATCGATGGCGGCCGCCGCCATCGTCGTGCAGCGAGTCTTCCCAGCGACGGTATTCAGCCGTCTTGCGCGTGTCGGTCTTGCGCGTGTCGATCAGGTCAGGCAAAGTGGATACGTCCGTTGTAATCGTTTGTTCTCATTCGTCAAGCGGTTTGATTCAGCCATATGGAGAGAATAGGCAGAAATCGGTACCCGTCCGGGAAGAATGCCGCTTGTTTGTCCTGGCTCACGCCGCTGTGGCGGTAAAATGCCCCTTTCAGTCAGGAGTCACCGTGAGCACCATGGACAATGCAGAACAGATGGAAGTACGTTTCGTCGATATCGAAATCAAGCTGGCGCAGCAGGAGGACCTGGTCGAATCGCTGAACCAGATGGTGTACCAGCAAGGCAAGCGCATCGACCAGCTCGAGGCGATGCTGCACAAGCTGGGCGAACACGTGCGCGATGGGGCACAGCAGGCGAATGGCGGGCTGGTCAACGAGCGTCCGCCGCATTATTAAATCGGCATCGTGACGTGGGACACATGAAAACCGTTCATCAAAGGCGGGTGCGCTACCATCGGTTTTGCTGGTGACGCAAGTGTTTCAGGCTGTTATTATTTCAGGCTGGCCCGCGACACAATCGCGGCTCTCTTGCGTTTCTTGAAAGAAGACATGACCCGTCCTACAATGCTCGTCATCGCCGCCAGCCTGATGCTGGCGCCAGCCGCCGCCTTTGCTGCCACCGCCGCCACCGCGCCTGCCACTGCCGCTACCGCGGCGGCAACCCTGCCCGCCTCGAACCCGTTTGCGCAAGCGAGCAGCCTGCCATTCAACTATCCGCCGTTCGACAAGGTGCGGGACGCCGACTACGCGCCCGCCTTTACGGCAGGCATGGCCGCCAACCTGGCGGAAATCAGTGCGATTGCGAATAACAAGAAACCTGCCACGTTCGACAACACCATCGTGGCCATGGAGCGCTCGGGCCAGTTGCTGAGCCGTGTACGCACCGTGTTTTCCGTGATGTCCGGCTCGAATACGAATGACACGATCCAGGGCCTGGAACGCGAACTGGCGCCGAAAATGGCGGCCCACAGCGACGCGATCATGCTCAACGACAAATTGTTCAAGCGTATCGACACCTTGTACGCCAAGCGCGACAAGCTGGGCCTCGATGCCGAATCGAAACGCTTGCTCGAGCGTTACCACACGGACTTCGTGCGCGCCGGCGCCAAGCTGTCGGCGGCTGACAAGGAAAAGCTGCGCGCCTACAACGGCCAGCTCGCCGCCCTGTCGACCAAGTTCGCGCAGAACGTGCTGAAGGAATTGAACGCGTCGGCCGTCGTCGTCGATACGCGCGAGGAACTGGACGGCCTGTCGCCGGCCGCCATCGAAGTGGCCGCCGGCCTGGCCAAGAAGCGCGGCCTGGACGGAAAATACGTGATCGCCCTCGTCAACACGACGGGCCAGGCGCCGCTGTCGCTGCTGACCAACCGCGCCTTGCGCGAACGCATCATGGCCGCCTCGCAGGCGCGCGGCAGCCGTGGCGGCGAGTTCGACAACACCCAGGAAGTGCTGGAGCTGGCGAAACTGCGCGCCGAACGTGCCGCGCTGATGGGCTACCCGAACTACGCGGCGTATTCGCTGGAAGACCAGACGGCGCACGACACGACCGCCGTGAACGCCCTGCTGGGCGAATTGGCGAAGCCGGCCGTCGTCAATGCACGCCGCGAAGCGGACGATATCCAGAAGGTCATCGATGCGGGCAAAGGCGGCTTCAAGGTGGGTGCCGCCGACTGGGCCTTCTATAGCGACAAGGTACGCGCCGAACGCTACAATTTCGACGAGACGCAGTTGAAACCGTACTTTGAAATGCACAGCGTGCTGACCAAGGGCGTGTTCTTTGCTGCAGGCAAGTTGTACGGTCTCACGTTCAAGCAGCGCACCGACTTGCCCGTCTATACGTCCGACATGCTGGTCTACGACGTTTTCAATGAAGACGGCACGCAGCTGGCCATCTTTACGCTTGACCCTTACGCGCGCAGCAACAAGCGCGGCGGCGCCTGGGCGAATGCCTACGTGGGCCAATCGACCTTGCTGAACCGCAAGCCGGTGATCGCGAATAACCTCAACATTCCAAAGCCGGAAGCGGGCCAGCCGACCCTGATGACGTTTGACGAAGTCAACACCATGTTCCACGAATTCGGCCATGCGCTGCACGGTATGTTCTCGAACGTGACATACCCGCGCTTCGCCGGCACCAGCGTGCCGCGCGACTTCGTCGAATACCCGTCGCAAGTCAATGAAATGTGGGCGCTGTGGCCGGAAGTGCTGCAAAACTATGCCAAGCACTATCAGACGGGCGCGGCTATTCCCGCCGAGCTGCTGGCGAAAGTGACGGCGGCCGACAATTTCAACCAGGGCTATAAAACTACGGAATACCTGGCATCGGCCCTGCTGGACCAACGCTGGCACCAGCTGACCCCGGCGCAAATCCCGACCGACGTGCTGGCCTTTGAAAAGGCCGCCTTGACGGATGCTGGCGTCGATTTCGCCCCGGCGCCGCCGCGCTACCGCACCACCTACTTTTCGCACGCGTTCGCGGGCGGCTATTCGGCCGGCTACTACGCGTATCTGTGGTCGGAAAAGCTCGACGCCGACACGGTCGAGTGGTTCAAGGAAAACGGCGGCCTGACGCGCAAGAACGGCGACTGGTTCCGCAATAAACTGCTGTCGCGCGGCGGCAGCGCCGATGCGCTCGACATCTACCGCAACTTCCGCGGCCGCGATGCGAAGATCGAGCCGCTGCTGGAACGCCGCGGCTTGAACGGCAAGTAATCCTCGTACCCGTCACCGGCCTGGCCGGTGATGAACATCAGTGGCCGCCATGCAATGGGCGGCCATTTTTATTTGGCGAATCGCCACGCAAACCGTGGTAAACCGCGCAGTTGGCGCGATGCACCACAGGATCGCCCATGTTGGATGACGCCTGTGTGACAGGCTGCTATGATCTGCCACTGGCCCGCGACGCGATCGCGGCTCTTCCCCGCGCTTTCAGAAAGATGTCATGATCCGTCCACAACTGCTCGTCATCGCCGCCAGCGTCATGCTGGCCCACGCCGCTCCATCCGCCATGGCTGCCGCCACTGCAAAATCCGCGCCCGCCGCCGCCGTCAGCGCCCAGAACCCTCTGCTGAAAGCGAGCCCGCTGCCATTCCAGATGCCGCAGTTCGGCCTGATCAAGGATGCGCACTACGCGCCGGCGTTTGCCGAAGGCATGAAACGCCAGCTGGCCGAAGTCAATGCGATCGCCAATAACCGCCAGGCGCCTACGTTCGAGAACACCATCGTGGCCCTCGAGCGCACGGGGCAGCTGCTGCACCGCGTGAATAGCATCTTCAGCAACATGACATCGACCAATACCAATGCCGTGCTGGAAGCGGTGGAAGTGGACGTGTCGCCAAAACTGGCCGCGCATGGTGATGCGATTACCCTCAATCCAAAACTGTTTACCCGCATCGACACCCTGTACGCCAAGCGCGACAAGCTGGGTCTCGATGCCGAATCCCTGCGCCTCTTGACCCGCTATCACACGGATTTCGTGCGCGCCGGCGCCAAGCTGTCCGATGCGGACAAGGAAAAATTGAAAGCCTACAACGCCGAGCAGGCGGGCCTGGAAACGGCCTTCGCGCAAAACGTGCTGAAGGAAACGAATGCCAAGAGCATCGTCGTCGACACGCGCGCCGAACTGGCCGGCATGACGGACAGCGATATCGATACGGCTGCCGCCGCCGCCAAGGAACGCGGCTTGACGGGCAAGTTCGTCATCGCTCTCGTGAACACCAGCGGCCAGCCGCCGCTGGCCGTATTGACGGATCGCAAGACACGCCAGCGCCTGATGGATGCGTCGCTGAACCGGGGTAGCCAGGGCGGCGAGTTCGACAATCGCGCCATCGTATTGAAACTGGCGAAACTGCGCGCCGAACGGGCTACCTTGCTCGGTTACGCCAACTACGCCGCGTACTCGCTGGAAGACCAGACGGCCAAGACCACGACGGCCGTCAATACGCTGCTGTCGGAACTGGCGAAACCTGCCGTCGCCAACGCGCGCCGCGAAGCGGCCGACCTGCAGCAAGTGGTCGATGCGGAAAAAGGCGGTTTCCAGGTGGCGGCGGCCGACTGGGCCATCTACACGGACAAGCTGCGCAAGCAGCGTTTCAATTTCGATGAAAACGAGCTGAAGCCATACTTGGAATTGAACAGCGTGCTGAACAACGGCGTCTTCTTTGCCGCCAATAAACTGTACGGCATCAGTTTCAAGGAACGTAAAGATCTACCGGTGTACAACCCGGACGTGCGCGTCTACGACGTGACGGACGCCAACGGCAAGCCGCTGGCCCTGTTCATTGCCGACTTCTATGCGCGCGGCAACAAGCATGGCGGCGCGTGGATGAATGAATACGTGTCGCAGTCAATGCTGATGGGCACCCATCCGGTGGTGGCCAACCAGTTGAACATTCCGAAGCCGCCTGCCGGCCAGCCGACGCTATTGACGTTCGATGAAGTGACGACCATGTTCCACGAATTCGGCCATGCGCTGCACGGCATGTTTTCGAACGTGAAATACCCGCGCTTTGCCGGCACCAGCGTGCCGAGCGACTTCGTCGAGTATCCATCGCAAGTCAATGAAATGTGGGCCGTCTGGCCGGAAGTGCTGCAAAACTATGCCAAGCACTACCAGAGCGGCGCGGCCATGCCGCAGGAATTGCTCGACAAGGTGACGGCGGCCAAGAAATTCAACCAGGGTTTCATGACGACGGAATACCTGTCGGCGGCCCTGCTGGACCAGCGCTGGCACCAGCTGACGCCGAGCCAGATCCCGACCGACGTGCTGGCCTTTGAAGCGGCGTCGCTGAAAGACGCGGGTGTCGATTACGCGCCCGTGCCGCCACGCTACCGCACCAGCTACTTCTCGCACAGCTTCTCGGGCGGCTACTCGGCCGCGTATTACGCTTACCTGTGGTCGGAAAAGCTGGATGCGGAATCGGTCAACTGGTTCAAGGAAAACGGCGGCCTGACGCGCAAGAATGGCGACTGGTTCCGCAGCAAATTGCTGTCGCGCGGCGGCAGCGTCGATGCGCTGCAACTGTTCCGCGACTTCCGCGGCCGCGATGCCACCGTGGAACCGCTGCTGGAACGCCGCGGCTTGAACGCGAAGTAAGCCGTCCTCATCAGAAGCTTGCGTTGCGTTGACATGGCGCACGCAAGCTTTCCGTGCCGGCGGCGTAGAATTGAGTAAGATGTAAACAAGAAGGCAGTCGAAAGAGTATATGAGTCAGCAAGATTTGAATGGCATCACCCTGGAAGGTATCGTGACGCGCCTGCAAGCCCACTACGGCTGGGACGGCCTGGCCAAGCACATCGATATCAATTGCTTCATCAGCGATCCCAGCATCAAGTCGAGCCTGAAGTTTTTGCGCAAGACCCCGTGGGCCAGGAGCAAGGTGGAACAATTGTTCCTGGACACGCAATTTACTGACTGACAGGAAAAAACATGGATAGCAAACTCAAGGAATCGTTGCAACAACTGCATTCGACACTGGAAACCAGCGGCCCCGTCGATGAAGAACTGCATGGTTTGCTGCAAAAACTCGATGTCGACATCAAGTTGCTGATGGAAAAGCGCGCCGCGCAGGAACAGGAAGAAGAGTCGACCACCTATGGCCTGGCCGAGCGCAGCCAGGAATTGTCGGCCAAGTTTGCCGTCAAGCATCCGAAACTGGAGCCGGCGCTGCGGGAGCTTGGTGAGATTCTGGCGAATATGGGAATCTGATGTAACCCGGGGAAAAGCTGGGGTCAGACCCCTGAAGGGTTTGACCCCAAGGGCCACATTTCCCCAAGTGATTGAAAAATAAACGTTTTTTGTACTGAAATCCAACAGTAAAAAGCAGGCCGTCAGGTTGGAAATGGCCAATTCCGGTACAATCCGTACCCTATGAGCTCCCCTACCAATTTATTTGCGACCGTTCCCAAGCGGTCTGCCCGCGCTGCCGTGGCGCCTTTCCTGCCGATGTCGCGTGCCGAGATGGACGCGCTGGGCTGGGACCAGTGCGACGTCATCCTCGTCACGGGCGACGCCTACATCGACCATCCGAGTTTCGGCATGGCCCTCGTTGGCCGCCTGCTTGAAGCGCAAGGCTACCGCGTCGGCATCATCAGCCAGCCGGACTGGCTGTCGGCCGAAGCGTTCCGCATCCTCGGCAAGCCCCGTTTGTATTACGGCATTACCGCCGGCAACATGGATTCCATGGTCAACCAGTACACGGCCGACCGCAAGATCCGCTCCGACGACGCCTACACGGCGAATGCGGAACCGAACAAGCGCCCTGACCGCGCCGTCACCGTGTATGCGCAGCGCGCGCGCGAAGCGTATCCCGACGTGCCCATCGTCATCGGCAGCATCGAGGCATCGCTGCGCCGCATCGCCCATTACGATTACTGGTCGGACAAGGTCCGCCGTTCCGTCTTGCCCGATTCCAAGGCCGATCTGCTGATCTTCGGTAATGCCGAACGGGCGCTGGTCGACCTGACCCACCGCCTGGCCGCCGGCGAATCGATCAAGGATATCCGCGACTTGCGCGGCACGGCCTTCATGGTGCCGTCCGGCTGGCTGCCCGGCGACGACTGGGGCGTGCACAATTCCACCCGCGTCGACGTGCCCGGCAAGATCGATCCGCACTACAGCCCCTACGAGATGGTGCAGGAAGACAAGACCGCCTGCGCCACGGAAAATGCGTCGAAATCGGCCGAAGTCATCAAGCCGATCCGCATCATGAGCCGCGAAGAGCGCCTGGCCATGGCCAAGGAAAAGCACGACAAGACGGTCGTGCGCCTGCCCGCCTACGACGTCGTCAAGGATGACCCCGTCATGTATGCGCACGCATCGCGCGTGTTCCACCTGGAATCGAATCCCGGCAATGCGCGCGCCATGGTACAGGCGCACGGCGAACGCGACGTGTGGCTCAACCCGCCGCCGCTGCCGCTGGCCATGGACGAGATGGATGGCGTGTACGACATGAATTACGCGCGCGCCCCGCATCCGAGCTATGGCAAGGCGCATATCCCTGCCTGGGAAATGATCCGCTTTTCCGTCAACATCATGCGCGGCTGCTTCGGCGGCTGCACCTTCTGCTCGATTACCGAGCATGAAGGCCGCATCATCCAGAGCCGCTCGGAACCGTCGATCCTGCGTGAAATCGAGCATATCCGCGATAAAACCAAAGGTTTTACGGGTACCATTTCCGATATGGGCGGCCCGACGGCGAATATGTACCGCCTGGCCTGCAAGGAAAAAGAGATCGAAGTGTCGTGCCGCCGCCTGTCCTGCGTGTACCCGTCCATCTGCGTCAACCTGGGCACCGATCACAGCAAGCTCATCTCGCTGTACCGCAAGGCGCGCGCCATTCCTGGCATCAAGAAAGTCTTGATCAGCTCGGGCTTGCGCTATGACTTGGCCGTGCGTTCGCCCGAGTATGTGAAAGAGCTGGTCACGCACCACGTCGGCGGCCTCTTGAAGATTGCCCCTGAGCACACGGAAGAGGGCACCTTGTCGAAGATGATGAAGCCCGGCATCGGCGCGTATGACGAGTTCAAGGAAATGTTCGACCGCTTCTCGCTGGAAGCGGGCAAGAAGCAGTATCTGATCCCGTATTTCATCGCCGCCCATCCTGGCACGACGGACCTGGACATGCTGAACCTGGCCCTGTGGCTGAAGAAAAACAATTTCAAGCTGGACCAGGTGCAAACCTTCATGCCCACGCCGATGGCCATGGCCACGACGATGTATCACACCCGCAAGAATCCTTTGCGCAAGGTGACAGCGGATTCGGAAGTGGTGGAAACGGCGCGCAGCGGCAAGATCCGCCGCACGCACAAAGCGTTCCTGCGCTACCAGGATCCGGCCAACTGGCCGATCCTGCGCGAAGCGCTGGTCAACATGGGCCGTGGCGACTTGATCGGCAATGGCGACAAGCATTTGATCCCCGCCTGGACGTCGTCGGAGTCGGGCGGCCTGGCAGCAGGCGAACGCAGCCGCCAGACGCATGGGGCCGGCACGCCGGACAAGTTCAAGGTCACGCCGGGCAAGAACCGCATCGCCCTGGGCGGTACGGCAGCGGCGCCCAAAGCGTCGGCCGCCGAGTCGAAGGTGCGTCCATCGATCCTGTCGACCATCAAGACCAAGGCCAAGCCGGCCGCCGCGCCGATGGGCCGCGGCAGCAAGCCGCCAGCCAAGGGCGGCCATGGGGCGCCAGCACGGGGCGGGCGCAAGTAAACGACCCTGTGCCCTTGGGCATCGACTGAAACCCGGCAATGCGTACAGCGTTGCCGGGTTTTTTGCTATCTGCGCACCAGGATGGGGCGGCGGACTGCCGTGACGGCGGGATTTTTACCAATATTTAAAAATTGGATAGAGCAAAAGGCAATTTTCCCTTGTGGCAACTTGGGGTTTGAAAATATACTCGTTGAATATTTAGCCGTACAGCAACAAAGCTGCCATTCTGGCAAGCGCCAGCGTACGCGACTCCCAGCGTTGATATGAAAAGAGATGCCAATTGAAATGCCTTTCCTGCCAGGCCGAGAATAAGCCGGGCGCCAAATTCTGTTCTTCCTGCGGCACGACGTTTGCCGTTGCTCCTGCCGCAGCCGCTCCCGTACCAGGCAAAGCCTGTGGCCAGTGCGGCCATGATTGCAAGCCTGACGCCAAGTTCTGCCCCAAGTGCGCGTTCAGCTTTGCCGTGGCGCCCGTTGCCGTGCCGGTGCCGCCGCCGCTGCCGGAACCCGTCATTGCGCCCGCTATCGAGCCAGTGACTGAGTCCGCAGTTGAGCTTGTTGTTGAGCCTGCCCCGGCGCCGGGGCCGGGGCCGGAACCGGTCGCCCCACCGCCGCCACCGCCCGTACTGGAAAAGCGCCGTGCCGAGCCCGTGCCCGAAGCTTCACCCGAGCCTGCACCCGAGCCAGCTCCCGCCCCCGATGTGCAGACGGACAGTCCACCGGCTGGCAACCGCACGAAACTGATCGCCGCCGCCGTCGCAGCGGTGCTGCTGCTGGGCGGTGCGGGCGCTTACTATTTCATGTCAAGCAAGCCGGCTGCAGCGGTGGCAGAAGCCGCGCCAGCCGTGCCCGCGCAGGCGGACCCTGCGCCTGCCGCCGAGCAGCCGCTGGCCATCAGCGACCCTGTGCTCGATGGCGCCACGGCGACCGAGTCTGCCACGGCATCTGCGGCGGCCGCAGCCGAACCGGCGCCAGTGCCGGCCGCCGTTCCTGCTCCACCACCGGAGCCGGCACCCGCCCCGGCCCCCGTCGCGGAAAAGCCGGTCAAGCCCGCCAAGGTGACACCGCCGCCGGCGCCCGTCAAACAGACGACCGGCCTGGAAAGCGTGATCACGGAGAGCCTGTCGGAAGCGAGCCACTGCATGAGCCAGCGCAAATACGACTGTGCCATTGCCAATGCGAATGCCGTGCTCCGCATGGACACGGGCAACCGTCATGCGCTCGACATCAAGCGCAAGGCGAAAGAAGCGCAAGACAAGGCGCTGTCGCAGATCCAGATCGAGTAAGCCGTAGCTTGCCTCTATTCCTATTTTGTTCCTTTCGGAGAATAACGTGAAAAACTTGAAACAAATTGCCAAGCCCATGGTGGCGCTGCTGGTCGTGTCTTCGATGCTGGCCGGCTGCGCCGCCCCGGGCGGGCCTGGCGCCACGGGTAATACCACCACCGCAGGCACGGACGCGGCCAGCGGCGAATGCAATACGGCCATGCTGGCCGGCATCGGCGCCGTCGTGGGCGGCTTGCTGGGCGGCGGCAACAACACCGTGCGCGGTGCGGCCTTGGGCGCCAGCCTGGGCGCGCTCGCCTGCGTGGCCTTGAATTATCAAAGCCAGCAAGTCAAGACGTCGCAGCAGGTACAGGCCGACTACAAGGTGGCCAACAAGGGCAAGCTGCCCGAGCAGTCGACCCTGGTGAAATACGAGACGGGCTTTACGCCGTCGTCCGTGCGTCCGGGCCAGAAGGCGCAGACCAATTCGTATATCGAAGTGGCGGCCGGCACGCGCGATCCGAACCCGCTGGTGGAAGAAGAATTGAGCCTGTACAAGCCCAATGGCGACTTGATCAAAACCGTGCGCAAGGTGGTCAGCAGCAACAACGGCAGCGGCGCCTACAAGGGTGGCTTCTCGATTCCCATGCCCGAAGGCGTGCCGCAAGGCATTTACCCGGTACGCACGGCGCTGTACCTGAATAGCAAGCGCGTCGGTGGCCAGGACGTCAAGCTGCAGATCGTCCAGCGCCAGGCGCCTGCGTCCGACCTGCAACTGGCGCTGGCCTACTAACACAGCATGACCACGGGGCGGCCAGGCAGGCCGTCCCCTTCCGATTTCCCCCTTCCAGGCTAGACATGACCATTTCCACAGAAGTACCTAAATCTCTTCCCTTTTCCTCCGCGCTCGGTTCGCTGATCGAAGCGACCGACGCCATCAAGAACTTCCGCGCGATTGCCCTGCTGGCCCTGACCTTTATCGGCGCCGTGCTCGTCGGTGGCGTACTGACGATGCTCGCCGGCAGCATGAGCAGCGTGCTGCTGGGCTTCCTGGGCGGTCTGATGGCCTTCCTCGTGATGTTTTACGGTTCCAACGCCGTGGGCATTTTGCTGATGCGCGATGTACAAGGCCAGCCTGGCATGAGCCTGGTTGATGCCGTGCTCGTCTCGCTGTACACGAGCCACCGCCTGATCGCGGTCGTCTTCCTGGAATTTCTGATCGTGCTGGCGGCCATGCTCGCCATCGCCATCATCTTGTTCGTCTGCAAGATCCCCGTGCTCGGTCCCGTGCTGTATACGGTCGTCTTCCCGCTGTCGGCCATCGTGCTGGGCGTGCTGGTGTTTGCGCTGTTCTACGTGATGCTGCCACTGGCCGGCCCTGCCGCCTGGTCGGGCGCCACCGTGTTCCAGATCATTGCCCGCCTGAACCTGATCGTGCGCACCAAGCTGGTCTCGGTGATTCTGCTGGAAGTGCTGCTGTTCCTGATCACCTCGTTTGTCGCGCTGCTGATCTTTGGCGTGATCGGTACCGGCGTGTCGCTGACCAGCGGCATGTCGGCTGGCATCCTGGGCCTGGGCGGCCAGATGAACATGTATTCCTTCGCTTCGGGCCTGAGCGGCGGTTCCGGCTACATCATCGCAGCCGGTCTGGGTGGCGGCTTGTTGCTGGCGGCCGCGGCCGTGGTGCCGGGCCTGATCTTCACCAAGGGCGTGTGCATCATTTACCTGAACGCCACGCGCAATGTCGATTTCAGCGCCTCGGAAGCGAGCCTGAACGACGGCCTGGCCACCGTCAAGAAAAAAGCCGAGGAAGCGCGTGAACGCGCGCGTGCTCTGGCTGAACAGGCGACTGCACCAGCCGCGCCTTCGGCACCTGCAGCGCCGGCCGCACCGGCCGCTGCGCCGGCTGACAGCCTGCACTGCCCGAGCTGCAAGGCCCCGGTCGCGTCCGACGACGTGTTCTGCGGCGAATGCGCGCATAAACTCAAGTAAGGCAGACCATGGCGCAATTCTGTAAACAGTGCGGCACCGCCCACGCGCCCGACGCGCGCTTTTGCGACGAGTGCGGCAAGGCCGTCAATGCCGCGCCAGCCCCATCACCCGCGCCGGCCGCGACTCCGGCGCTGCCCGGTGTGAAGCGGCGCCACGTGATGATCGCCGGCGGCGTGCTGGCGGTGGTCATCGTGGCAGGTGGCGCGCTGGCGTGGCTGCTGGCGCCCGAGGCGGCATCGGCCAGCAGTTTCAGCCGCGCCATCGACGCCCATCTGGCGGCCGACGAGGCGGCGCGCGACAAGCTGCTGTGCTTCACCAACTTGCCGTACCAGAAGGAAGAAATCCGCGTGGCGTCGTACGACAGCTCCACTCGGCAATGGCTCGATATCCTCGTGCGTGGCGGCCTGTACAACGCTCCCGTCGAGCAAAGCAGCGGTGGCTGGATTGCGCAATCGCAATTTGTCTACGCACTGGCCGCGCCCGGCAAGGCAGCTTTGCGCGGCGACAAGCTGTGCGTGGCCAAGGGCGTGAAAGTGGCCAGTGTCAACGGCTACGAGCAGGTGCGCGACATGGGCGGGCAGCAGGTGGCGATGGCGACAGCGACGCTGGCGCTGACCGATGAAGCGGCGTGGCTGGCCAAATCGCCGGACCGCGCGCTGATCCTGCAACGCTTGCCGGGCGACGACCTGGAAGTGCAACTGCCGCTGGCGCTGGTCGACAAGCAATGGCAAGTCACCACCGGCCGCGCGCAAATGCACCAGGCCGCCATGGCCATGGCGGGCGCCGCGCGCCATGCGTCCGGCGCGCAAGGACCGGGCATGCTGGACAAGCTGAAAGGCCTGTTCAGCTTTGGCGGCCACCCGCTGGTGGGCAAATGGAAGGGCTCGACGGGTAGCGTCCTGGAATTTACCAAGGACAGCATTATCGAGAACGGCAATGCAAGCAAGGCCACCTTTGCAACGGAAGGCAATGTCGTGACCATCGCCTCGGAAGAGGGGGGCGGTATGGCCATGCAGATCAGCCTGAGCAACAGCAGCAACACGGCCACGCTCACCGTCGGCGGCATGCCGGTCGCGGTGCTGCAGCGCGTACGGGATTAGCCCTGTCTCCAGGCGGCGCAGCTTGCCGCCTTGTATTATTCCCAGAGCCCGGCCATGCCGGGCTTTTTTCATGGATACCACGCTACAGCACAGCATTTATCTTGACGTAAAGATAGTTCGCGTCCACACTCCATTTTTATCTTCATGTCGAGATAGTGCATGTCAGCCTCTCCTGCCCGTCCCGCCTGGGGCGATATCGTGCTCACGGCGCTGGCGCCCCTGATCTGGGGTTCCACGTATATCGTCACGTCCGAATTGCTGCCGCCGGACCGGCCCTTCACTGCTGCCCTGATCCGCGTGCTGCCGGCCGGCCTGCTGTTGCTGCTTGTCATGCGGCGCCTGCCCGCGCGGCGCGACTGGGCCCGCGTGCTGATCCTGTCGGCACTGAATATCGGCGTGTTCCAGGCGCTGCTGTTCGTGGCGGCCTACCGCCTGCCCGGCGGCCTGGCGGCCGTGGTGGGCGCCATCCAGCCGCTGCTGGTGATGGGCCTGGCCTGGGGCGTGGAAGGGCGCCGTCCGGCCCGCCTGGCCTTGCTTGCCAGCGTGCTGGGCGTGGCCGGCATGGCCGTTTTGTTGTTGTCGCCGCGCACGGTGTGGGAACCGATCGGCATCGCCGCCGCGCTGGGCGGCACGGCCTGCATGGCGGCCGGCACCTATCTGACGCGGCGCTGGAAGCCGGACTTGCCCGTGCTGGCGCTGACGGGCTGGCAATTGCTGCTCGGCGGCCTGATGCTGGCGCCCGTCGCCTGGCTGGCCGATGCGCCCTTGCCGGCGCTGTCCTGGCAGCAAGTCCTGGCCTACGCCTACCTGTGCCTGGCCGGTGCCCTGCTGGCGTACGCCTTGTGGTTCCGCGGCATCGCCAGGCTGTCGCCCGTGGCCGTCTCCTCGCTGGGCTTGCTCAGTCCCCTGATGGCCGTGGTGCTGGGCTGGGTCTTGCTGGGCCAGGCCATGACGGGCTGGTCGATGCTGGGCTTGCTGCTGGTGCTGGCCAGCGTGCTGGCGGTGCAGTGGGCCAGTGCCCGTCCCGCAACAAACGTCTGATTGCTACGCATTTCTCCTCGGCAGGCTGATTGCATCGGCCTGACCGTTTCCCTCTGGGCGCTCCCTTTTTGCTGCACCGCACATACAGTTTTGCTTGCACTGTAATAGGGCATTGAGGCACTATTCGCTTCGCGCAAACGTTTGCGCGCAACGAATTTCCTAAAAAGCATGCAGTACACGTGCTTGACCAACAACTCTGGAGACGCTCATGACATCCCGTATTCGCCTGAAAATGATTGCCGCCGCTGTCCTGGCGTGTGCCTTGCCCGCCGTGCCGGCCATGGCGCAGACGCCTGCCAAACCGAAGGTGGCGCTGGTGATGAAGTCGCTCGCCAATGAATTTTTCCTGACCATGGAAAATGGCGCCAAGGCGCATCAGAAGGCCAATGCCGCCAAGTACGACCTGCTGTCGAACGGCATCAAGGATGAAACGGATACGTCGAGCCAGATCAAGCTGGTCGAGCAAATGATCGTCTCGCGCGTCAACGCGCTGGTGATCGCCCCGGCCGACTCGAAGGCGCTGGTGCCGGTGCTGAAAAAAGCCATTGACGCGGGCATCATCGTCGTCAATATCGACAACAAGCTCGACGAGGGCGCGCTGAAAGAGAAGGGCATCAGCGTGCCGTTCGTCGGCCCGGACAACCGCAAGGGCGCCAAGGTCGTCGGCGACTTCCTGGCCAAGCAGATCAAGAAGGGCGACCCGGTCGGCATCATCGAGGGCGTGTCCACCACCTACAACGCGCAGCAGCGCACCCTGGGCTTCCAGGACGCGATGAACGCGGCCGGTGCCAAGGTTGTCAGCGTGCAGTCGGGCCAGTGGGAAATCGCTCCTGCCAACACGGTGGCGGCCGCCATGCTGAACGCCAACCCGAACATCAAGGCTTTGCTGTGCGGTAACGACAACATGGCCATCGGCGCCGTGTCCGCCATCAAGGCGGCAGGCAAGACGGGCAAAGTCATCGTCGTCGGCTACGACAACATCAACGCCATCAAGCCGATGCTGGCCGATGGCCGCGTGCTGGCTACCGCCGACCAGTTCGGTTCGCAGCAAGCCGTGTTCGGCATCGACACCGTGCTGAAAGCCCTGGCGCAGAAGAAGAAACAGGCCGAGTTGGGTGGCGTCATCGAAACCAAGGTCGAACTGGTCGCCAAGGGCGCCAAGTCCTGATCGTTTGATCCCGCCGGGGCCAGCGCCATAGCAACATTGCTGGCGCCGGCCCCGCCGTCTTATTCCGCGGAGTTTTATCATGCCTACCGACATCCCCCCGGCGCCATCAGCCGCCACCCCTCTATTGACCCTGGATAACATCGGCAAGTCCTATGTCGGCCCCGTGCTGGGCGGCGTGGGCTTGCGCTTTGCCCCCGGCCAGGTGCTGGCGCTGACGGGCGAAAACGGCGCGGGCAAGAGCACCCTGTCGAAGATCATCTGCGGCCTGGAGCCAGCCACCACGGGCACGATGCTGCTCGACGGCAAGCCTTACCAGCCCGCCTCGCGCGGCGCCGCCGAGGCGCTGGGCATCCGCATGGTGATGCAGGAACTCAATTTGATTCCCACCCTGTCGATCGCGGAAAACCTGTACCTGAAAAATCTGCCGCAGCGTTTCGGCTTCATCGACCGCGGCCGCCTCGAACGCGACGCGCGCGAACAGATGGAAAAAGTGGGCTTGGGCGGACTCGACCCGTGGACCCTCGTGGGCGAGCTGGGCATCGGCCACCAGCAAATGATCGAGATCGCGCGCAATTTGATCGGCGCCTGCCGCCTGCTGGTGCTCGACGAGCCGACGGCCATGCTGACGCACCGCGAAGTGGAATTGCTGTTCCTGCAAATCGAGCGCCTGAAAGCCGAAGGCGTGTGCATCATCTATATTTCCCACCGCCTGGAAGAACTCAAGCGCGTGGCCGACCGCATCGCCGTGCTGCGCGACGGCCAGCTCGTGTGCGACGACGATATCGCGGGCCACTCGGCCGCCGATCTGGTCAGTCTGATGGTGGGCCGCTCGGCCGATGACGCCGTCGACCTGAGCGGACGCACCATCGGCGCGCCGTTGCTGCGCGTGCGCGGCCTGGCGCGCGGCAAGGTCGTCAATCCGACCTCGTTCGACTTGCGCGCGGGCGAAATCCTCGGCATCGCCGGCCTGATCGGCTCGGGCCGCACGGAATTGCTGCGCCTGATCTTCGGCGCCGACCGCGCCGACGCCGGTGACGTGTTCCTTGGCGACAGCGAAACACCTGCCGCCCTGGCCTCGCCGCAGGCAGCCGTGAAAGCGGGCATCGCCATGATCACGGAAGACCGCAAGGGACAAGGCTTGTTGTTGCGCCAGTCCATCGCCGTCAATACGACCCTGGCCTCGCTCGACACCGTCAGCGGCGCTGGCTGGCTCAACGATGCGGCCGAAGCATCGGTGGCCGACGACTATATTCAGCGCCTGGGCATCCGTTCGCGCAACAGCGCGCAAACGGTGGCCGAGCTGTCCGGCGGCAACCAGCAAAAGGTCGTGATCGCCCGCTGGCTGTACCGCGATTGCCCCGTGATGCTGTTCGACGAGCCCACGCGCGGCATCGATATCGGCGCCAAGTTTGATATTTATCAGGTGCTGGCCGAACAGGCGCGCCAGGGCAAGGGCCTCGTCATCGTCTCGAGCGACTTGCGCGAACTGATGCTGATCTGCGACCGCATCGCCGTCATGAGCGCGGGCAGCATCGTCGACACCTTCGAGCGCGGCGCCTGGAGCCAGGACGCGCTGCTGTCGGCCGCCTTCTCCGGCTATTTGACCCCCACTTCCACTCCAGCTGCGGCCTGATCCGCCGGAAAGATTCCCATGACCACCCACTCCTCTCCTTCGTATCTGCAGCGCAGCCTGGCCGACCTGAAAAACTATGCGGGCCTGATCGGCGCTTTGCTCGCCATGTGCGTGCTGTTCTCGTTTGCCAGCGAAAACTTTTTTACTTTGGCTACCCTCAGCACCTTGTCGAACAATATCCCGACCCTCGTCGTGATGGCCGTCGGCATGACGTTCGTGCTGATCATCGGCGGCATCGATTTATCGGTCGGTTCCGTGATGGCGCTGGCCGCTTCCGTGCTGTCGCTGGCCGTCGTGCACTGGGGCTGGCCCGTGTGGAGTGCGGCCCTGCTGGGCATGTTCGTCGCCGCCCTGTGCGGCGCCACGACGGGCCTCATTTCCGTCGGCTGGCGCATCCCCTCGTTCATTGTGTCCTTGGGGGTGCTGGAAATGGCGCGCGGCATGGCGTATCAGGTGACGAACTCGCGCACGGAATACATCGGCAGCGCCGTTGACGGCATCAGCTCGCCGATCGCGTTCGGCCTGTCGCCCGCTTTCATCGCCTCGATCGCCATTGTCGTCATCGGCCATTTGGTGCTCACGCGCACGGTGCTGGGCCGCCATTGGATCGGCATCGGCACGAATGAAGAAGCCGTGCGTTTGTCCGGCATCAACACAAAACCGTCGAAGGTGCTGGTGTTTGCACTGATGGGCTTTCTTGCCGGCGTGGGCGCGCTGTTCCAGGTGTCGCGCCTGGAAGCGGCCGACCCGAACGGCGGCGTGGGCATGGAATTGCAGGTGATCGCCGCCGTCGTGATCGGCGGCACGAGCCTGATGGGCGGACGCGGTTCCGTCATCAGCACCTTTATCGGCGTGTTGATCATTTCCGTGCTGGAAGCGGGCCTGGCGCAAGTGGGCGTGTCCGAACCCGTGAAACGCATCGTCACGGGCCTGGTGATCGTTGCGGCCGTGGTGCTCGACACCTACCGCCGCCGCGGCGAGCGTTCATAATACTGGCCCATGGCAACCATCAAACAAGTGGCGCAGGCGGCGGGGGTGTCGTTTACCACCGTGTCGCACGTCCTCAACAATACCCGTCCCGTCAGCGACGAGGCGCGCCGCGCCGTGCTGGCGGCCGTGGAACAATTGCATTACGTGCCCAGCGCGCTGGCGCGCTCCTTGCGCAGCCGCAGCACGGGCACCATCGGCCTGATCATCCCCAACAATACGAACCCGTATTTTTCGGAAGTGGCGCGCGGCATCGAGGACAGCTGCTACGCGGCCGGCTACAGCGTGATTTTATGCAATTCCGATGACGACCCCGTCAAGCAGCGCGACTATCTGAACGTGCTCTTGACCAAGCGCTGCGACGGTCTGATTTTGTCCGCGCTGGCCGACAGCGACGGCGAATTGCTGCGCAAGATGAAGGTGCCGGCCGTGCTGCTCGACCGCGCGCCCAGCGACCTGTCCATCGATGCCGTGGCCGTCGACAACCGCGCCGGCGGTGAGCTGGCCGCACGCCACTTGCTGGGCCTGGGGCGCCGGCGTTTCGCCTGCATCGCCGGTCCCCGTGAAGTGAGCATTTCCAACGAGCGCATCGACGGCGTGCGCAGCGCCATGGCGGACGCGGGCGTGGCCCTGGACGACGCGCTGTGCCGCCATAGCGATTTTACGAGCGCGGGCGGCTATGCGGCCGCGCTGGACGTGCTGGCGCTGCCGCCAGGCCAGCGCCCCGATGCCTTGTTCTGCTGCAATGACTTGATGGCCTTTGGCGCCCTGCGCGCCGCCGCCGAGCGGGGTATTGCCGTGCCGGGCGAACTGGCCGTCGTCGGCTTCGACGATATCGACCTGGCCAGCTTCGTGCATCCGGCCTTGACCAGCGTGGCGCAAAATACGCGCGAGCTGGGCCACATCACGGCCGCCTGCCTGCTGGCGCGCATCGCCGACCCCGCCTTGCCGCGCCAGCAGCGCAGTATCGCGCCGGCACTGCACGTGCGCGGTTCCAGCATCGCCGCCGCTGCAACTTCCACCGCACCTACTTCTTCACCTGCAACTGAACTGATGGGAATGACATCATGATCGTGGTTATCGGCAGCATCAATATGGACCTGGTCTTGCGCGTGCCGCGCATGCCCCTCCCCGGCGAAACCCTGACGGGCGGCGCGTTTAGAACCATTCCTGGCGGCAAGGGCGCCAACCAGGCCGTGGCCTGCGCGCGCCTGAGCGGCAAAGTGGCCGGTGCCCAGCAAGTGGCCATGGTCGCTTGCGTGGGCGACGATGCGTTTGGCGCGACCCTGCGCGCGGCGCTCGTCGGCGACGGCATCATCGACAGCCACATCACGACCTTGCCCGGTGTCGCGTCCGGCATCGCCTCGATCCTCGTCGACGACAACGGCCAGAACAGTATCGTGATCGCCGGCGGCGCCAACGATTTATTGAGCCCCGCGCACATCGACGCGGCGCAAGGGTTAATTGAGCAGGCCGACATCGTCGTGCTGCAGCTGGAAACCCCGATGGCCACCGTCGTGCACGCGATCAAATTGGCCCGTTCGCTGGGCAAGACCGTGGTGCTGAACCCGGCTCCGGCGGCCAGCTTGCCGGAAGGCGTGCTGGAACTGGTCGACTACCTGATTCCGAATGAAATCGAGGCGGCCATGCTGGCCGGCGTCAGCCCGGAATGCGCGGACGTCAAGGCGCTGGCCGGCGCGCTGCAAAAGCTGGGCAGCGACAACGTCATCATCACCTTGGGTTCCAAGGGCGCGCACGCGGCCCTGTATGGCGGCGATTTCACGTTCCCGGCCGAAGCGGTGCAAGCCGTCGACACGACGGCCGCCGGCGACACGTTTATCGGCGGTTTTGTGGCGGGCCTGGCGTCCGGCATGGACGAGGCGGAAGCGATCCAGCAAGGCCAGCGCGCGGCCGCCTGGAGCGTGACCAAGCCCGGCGCGCAAACGTCGATCCCCCACTTGCACGAGCTGTTCTGAGACCATGAAAAAATCACCGCTGCTTAATATCGCACTGTCGCAACTGATCGCGTCGCTGGGCCATGGCGACATGCTCGTCATCGGCGACGCGGGCTTGCCGTCGCAGCCGGGCGTGCCCCTGATCGACCTGGCCCTGACGCGCGGCATCCCCGGCTTCATCGATACCGTCAACACCGTGCTGAGCGAAATGCAGGTGGAATACCATTTGCTCGCCAGCGAGTTGCCGCAGCATAATCCGGCCATGGCGGCGCAGGTGGCGGCCCTGGCCTTGCCCGATGCGCGTCAGGTGACGCACGACGAGTTCAAGCAATTGTCGAAGGGCGCGCGCGCCATCGTGCGCACGGGCGAGTGCAGTCCGTACGCCAACATCGTTCTGGTGGCTGGCGTCGTGTTCTAGCGCAAACAATGGCGCGATTGTTTGCCAAAAACATCAACGCTATTGTCCACACTGAAATAATTATCCATCGGCAAAAGGGGCGGCTACAATAGCCTTACCCCTGCCAGCTCGGCAGCTTCCTGTGGTGTTCCGCCATGCCGATGAAAGCATCCGACGCTTTCCGCTGCTGTTTCATTCTGCTGCTGTGCCTGGCCACGCCCGTCCGGGCGCTGGAAGCCGTCTCCCTGCACCTCAATTTCACGCATCAATTCCAGTTCGCCGGCTATTACGCGGCCATCGAGCAAGGCTATTACCGCGAGGCGGGGCTGGAGGTGACATTGGTCGAAGGCAGCGGCGTGCCGCCTGCCGAGGCGGCCGTGCTGGCGGGCCAGGCCGAATATGGCGTGGGCAACAGCACCTTGTTGCTCAGCCGCCTGGCGGGCAAGCCGGTGGTGGTGCTGGCCGTGGTGTTCCAGCATTCGCCCAGCGTGCTGCTGATGCGCCAGCAGGGCGGCGCGCCCGACGTGCGCAAGCTAGTGGGGGCGCCCGTGATGATCGGTGCGGCCGTCAATGTGGCGGCCGCCTCCGATGAAGTGTCGCTATTCCTGGGGAAAATGGGCGTCGCGCCGCAGCAGATGCGTCACTTGCCGCCCAGCTACCGGATCGAGGATTTGATCGATGGCAAGGTCGATGCGATTGCCGCGTACTCCACCAACGAACCGGACTACCTGGACCGGGCGGGATTTTCCTATTACCAGTTTACGCCGCGCACGGCCGGCATCGATTTCTACGGCGACAACCTGTTTACCAGCGAGCAGGAACTGCGCCGCCATCCCGAGCGTGTCAAAGCGTTCCGCGCGGCTAGCCTGCGCGGCTGGCAATACGCGATGGCGCATCGCGAGGAAATGGCGCAACTGATCCACGTCAAATACAGCCAGCGCCACGACCGCGCGCACCTGCTGTACGAGGCGCAGCAGATGGAATTGCTGCTGCAGCCCGTGCTGGTGGAGCTCGGCTACATGAATCCCCAGCGTTGGCAGCATATTGCCGACACGTATGCGGCCATGGGCGTGCTGCCGCCCAAGGCCACGGACAGCCGCGCCTACAAGGGCTTCCTGTACCGCCCCGTGCCGGGCGCCGACCTGGGCTGGCTGTATTTGTCGCTGGGCCTGGCGGGCAGTTTGCTGGCCGTGTCTGCCGGCTTCCACTTCAACAACCTAGCGCGCGAGCGCCGCCGCACGGAGGAAACCATCCGCCAGGGGGAATTGCGCTTTCGCACCATGTTCGAGGAAGCGCCCATGGGCATCGCCCTGATCGATACCGTGAGCGGACAGTTTCTCGATATCAATCCGCGCTATCTGGCCATCGCCGGACGCACGCTGGAACACATGAAGCAAACGAGCTGGATGGAGATCAGCCATCCCGACGATGTGGCCGGCGAGCAGGCGCACGTGGCGCAGTTGCTGGCGCGGCGTTTGCAGGGATTCCGCCACGCCAAGCGCATCGTGCGTCCCGATGGCGGCGTGGTGTGGGTCGATGCCTCGGTGACGGCCATCGCCACGGCGCGCCATGGCGGACCGCACCACTTGTGCATGCTGGAAGACGTGACGGACAAGCGGCAAACGGAAGCGCTGATCTGGCAGCAAGCCAATTTCGATACCCTGACGCAATTGCCGAACCGCCGCATGTTCCACGAGCGTTTGCGCCTGGCGCTGGCCCAGGGGCGGCGCGATGCGAGCCGCGTGGCCATCCTGTTCATCGATCTCGACCATTTCAAGGAAGTCAACGACACCCTCGGCCACCACCAGGGCGATATCTTGCTGATCGAGGCGGCGCGGCGCATCCGCGTGGGCGTGCGCGAGACGGACACGGTGGCGCGCCTGGGCGGCGATGAATTCACGGTGATCCTGTCCGACATCGACGACCTGCAGCAAGTCGACCGCATCGCGCGGCAGATACTCGACGGCTTGCTGGCGCCATTCCTGCTGGGACAGGAGCAGGCCTTCGTCTCGGCCTCGATCGGCATCACCCTGTATCCCGATGATGCGGGCACGATCGAGGACTTGCTCAAGCAGGCGGACCAGGCCATGTATGTGTCGAAAGGCGCGGGGCGCAACCGCTACAGCTACTTTACGCCGGCCATGCAGGTGGCGGCCGTCAACCGCATGCGCATGGGAGCGGACTTGCGCACGGCCCTGCGCGAACAGCAGATGCAGCTGTATTTCCAGCCCATCGTCGAACTGCACAGCGGTAATATTGCCAAAGCGGAAGCCTTGCTGCGCTGGCACCATCCGCAACGTGGCATCGTGTATCCGCCCGATTTCCTCGCGCTGGCCGAAAGCAGCGGCCTGATCGTGGAGATCGGCGACTGGGTGCTGCGTACGGCGGCCACGCAACTGCTGCACTGGCGCGCGCAGGGCCAGGCCATCGGTTTACCGGGACTGCAACTGTGCCTGAACCAGTCGCCGCTGGAATTGCAGCGCGAAGTGGAGGCGCCCGGCACCTGGCTGCGCCAGCTGATGGCGCTCGATGTGCCGGCCTCGGCCATTGTGCTCGACATGCGCGAAGATGTACTTTTACCCAACGGCAATAGCATGGCGCCACGCCTGCAGCACATGCGCGAAGCGGGCCTGCAGATCGCCCTCGACGACTTCGGCAGCGGCCATGCCTCGCTGACGCAGCTGCAGCAATGCGGCATCGATTACCTGAAGCTCGACGGCGTGCTGGTGCGCAAACTGGCGGCCGGCGCCAGCGAACTGGTGCTGTGCGAAGCCATCGTCACCATGGCCCACAAGCTGGGCTTGCAGGTCATTGCCGAAGGGGTGGAGACCGAAGAGCAGCGCGCGCGGCTGCTGGAGATCGGCTGCGATTTCGCGCAAGGCGAGCTGTTTGCGCCAGCGCTGGCCATCGAAGCGTTCGACGCGCTGCTGCACGCCCGGCGGCCCTTGCGCCCTTGAAACAGGCCCAGCCTGCCACCAGATTTCATCCGGGCCTGCGGGACGGGGCTCCCGGCTTGAACGGGCTTATACTCGATGGGCTGGCGCCTGCGCCCGGCTTTGCTGTCACCGGTACCTACACCGGGTGCGCAGGCAATATTCTTCCATTCACTCAACTCGAGGTGACCTCATGGGCATTTTCAGCAATATCTACAACAAGATCTTCCACCATTCGTCCGATGCAGCACCGGCTGCCACGCCGGCCGCCGCCGCGACGGCACCGGCAGCGGCACCTGCCGCTCCTGCTGCCGCTCCTGCTGCCGCCGCGCCCGTCGTGGACGTGGAAGTGGTGCTGGTCGACCTGGCCAGCAAGAACGCGGAAAAACTCAATTGGCGCACGTCCATCGTCGACCTGATGAAACTGCTTCAACTCGACAGCAGCCTGGCCGCGCGCAAGGAACTGGCGCAAGAGCTGCACTTCACGGGCGACACCAACGATTCGGCCAGCATGAATATCTGGCTGCACCGCCAGGTGATGATCAAGCTGGCCGAAAACGGCGGCAAGGTACCGGAAGAACTCAAGAACTAAACACCTGGCGGCGGCAGGGGTATCCACTGTCACCGCTATCCAATCGCGTGGGAACTGCCTATCATGGAGTTCCCATAGTGTCATGATAGCTAAAACCAATTGAAACTATTGTGACAATCAATTTTGCATATGGGTTAAAACCCCTTACACTAGAGTCTTACTGATTCACCACACGAGAGGAAATGAAATGTCGCTGATCAATACCCAAGTTAAACCATTCAAGGCAACCGCATACCACAATGGCAAATTCGTCGATCTGACGGAAGCGTCGCTGAAAGGCAAGTGGTCGGTATTCGTCTTCTACCCAGCCGACTTTACCTTCGTTTGCCCAACCGAACTGGAAGATCTGGCCGATCACCACGCTGAATTCCAGAAGCTGGGCGTTGATGTCTACGGCATCTCGACCGATTCGCACTTCGCGCACAAAGCATGGCACGACACCTCGGACGCGATCAAGAAAGTGCAATACGCACTGATCGGCGACCCAACCGGTACCCTGTCGCGCAATTTCGAAGTCATGATCGAAGAAGAAGGCATGGCACTGCGCGGTACCTTCGTCATCAATCCGGACGGCTTCATCAAAGTGCTGGAAGTGCATGACAACGGCATCGGCCGTGACGCATCGGAACTGTTGCGCAAAGTTAAGGCCGCTCAATACGTTGCCGCTCACCCAGGCGAAGTGTGCCCAGCCAAATGGACGGAAGGCGCAGCAACCCTGACCCCATCGCTGGACCTGGTTGGCAAGATCTAAGTCTTGACGCCTTGAAGTACACAGCAGCAAACAAGTAGTTACCGCGATGCCGGACCGGGTGTCCGGCCCGGCATTCGCCTAAATATTTGTAGAAAAGGAAAAAATCATGTTAGACGCCACCCTCAAAACCCAACTGAAATCCTACCTGGAAAAAGTGGTGTATCCGCTTGAGCTGGTCGCTTCTCTCGATGACAGCGCAAAAGCCCGCGAGATGAAGGAATTGCTCCAGGAGATAGTCCTGTTGAGCGACAAGATCACGCTGGTCGAGCGCCTTGACGCTGGCGTACGGGCCCCGTCGTTCAGCATCAACCGTGCAGGCTCCGACATCGGCGTGCGTTTCGCCGGTGTGCCGCTGGGCCACGAATTTACCTCCCTGGTGCTGGCGCTGCTGCAAGTGGGCGGCCACACCATCAAGTTCGACGAGGCCGTGATCGAACAGATCCGCAACCTCGACGGCGATTATGAGTTTGAAACGTTTATTTCGCTTTCCTGCCATAACTGCCCGGAAGTGGTGCAGGCATTGAATGCCATGGCCGTGATCAACCCGCGCATCAAGGTCACTACCATCGATGGCGGCGTGTTCCCGCAAGAAGTGGAAGAGCGCCAGATCATGGCCGTGCCGATGATGTTCCTCAATGGTGAACACTTCGGCCAGGGCCGCACGAATGTCGAGGAAATCCTCGCCAAGCTCGACACCAACGCCGGCGCCCGCCAGGCCGAAGCGCTGAACAAGAAAGACGTGTTTGATGTGCTGATCGTCGGCGGCGGCCCAGCCGGTGCGGCAGCGGCCATCTACGCGGCCCGCAAGGGTATCAAGACGGGCGTCTTGGCCGAGCGTTTCGGCGGCCAGGTGCTCGACACTCTCGCCATCGAAAACTTTATTTCCGTCAAGGAAACCGATGGTCCGAAGTTCGCCATGGCGCTGGAACAGCACGTCAAGGAATACGACGTCGACATCATGAACACCCAGCGCGCCGCGAAATTGACGCCGGGCAAGCTGATCGAGATTGAAACGGCGAATGGCGCCGTGCTGAAAGCCAAGACCGTCATCCTGGCCACCGGCGCCCGCTGGCGCGAAATCAACGTGCCGGGCGAGAAGGAATACCGCAACCACGGTGTCGCCTACTGCCCGCACTGCGATGGCCCGCTGTTCAAGGGCAAGCGCGTGGCCGTGATCGGCGGCGGCAACTCGGGCGTGGAAGCGGCGATCGACCTGGCCGGTCTCGTGAAACACGTGACCCTGATCGAGTTCGGCGCGGAACTGCGCGCCGATGCGGTGCTGCAACGCAAGCTGCACAGCCTGCCTAACGTGACCGTGATCACCTCGGCGCAAACGACCGAGATCCACGGCGACGGCAAGATCGTCAATGGCCTGAGCTACACGGACCGGGTCGGCGGCGAGTCGAACAAGGTCGAGCTGGAAGGCGTCTTCGTGCAAATTGGCCTGGTGCCGAACACGGAGTGGCTCAAAGGCACGGTAGCCTTGTCGCGCCACGGCGAAATCGAAGTGGACGCCCGCGGCCAGACCTCGATCCCCGGTGTGTTCGCGGCAGGCGACGTCACCACGGTGCCGTACAAGCAGATCATCATCGCCACCGGCGAAGGCGCCAAGGCGGCTTTGTCCGCCTTTGACCACCTGATCCGCTCGGACGACGAGGAAGTGGTGGAAGAGTCCGCATCGAAAGAAGCATTGACGGCGTAAATCTTTACGCTGCAAAAAACCGGAACGGCCGCGAGGTGGTTCCGGTTTTTTTATGCGTAGAAGAAACTTAGCTGCCCGCGTACTGGGGATTGGCGGCCACATACACTTGCACGCCGTCGACGGGCATGTCCTTCGGCGCGATCTCGGCCAGGGCGAAGACGGTCTTGTTGCTGAAGGTTTGCACGTGCCAGGTAAAACGCTGGCCGGCGCGCGCGATGGTGACGGTTTCGCCGCGCGTGACGTTGATGTGGCGGGTATCGGGTTGCAGCTCGATGCTGCGCTGGGCGGCCGCGTGCGGGGCGCTGCTGCCGTAGTCGGCGGCCGTGCCCGTGGGGCCGGCGGCGATGGCCGAGGCGGCAAGGGTGGCAAAAGCGGCGCACAGAATCGCCAGGGCGCTGCGGTGGGTGTTCAACATAGTCATCTCCAAGAATAAGCCTGGCGCAGCGAGTGGCCGCGCCGTGTTGTCGTTGTGGCTGCACCGGGATCGCCGGTTTTTGCAACACGGCATCCTAAGCGTTTCTTGTCGGATCTGCAAAGTCCTATTTCACAATTGCACCGTCGCTGCCAAGGGCACGAGCAAGGCCAGCGCCAGTTGCAGCTTTTTGTGCTGGCCCAGCGAGAGGGCGGTGATGCTTTGCTGCAAGGCGGACGTCATGGCAAACGTGCTCAGGTCGTCGTTCAGCAGGGACTGGTCGCTGCCCGGATACGGGGCCAGGCGCAGGATGAGGTAGGGGGAAAAGCTGCGGGGCAGGGGCAGAATCGGGGTAGCGCTGATTCTAGAGCATTTGCGGTCCCACAATGGGAAAAGCCCTTCGGTTCAGAGAACCAAAGGGCTTTTCTTTTATTGGCGGAGCGGACGGGACTCGAACCCGCGACCCCCGACGTGACAGGCCGGTATTCTAACCAACTGAACTACCACTCCAAGCTCGTATGATCTGTGTTGCTGATCCATGAAGCACTGGATAATTTTCTGTATTGGTGGTGGGTGCTGAGAGGCTCGAACTCCCGACCTACGCCTTGTAAGGGCGCCGCTCTACCAACTGAGCTAAGCACCCGCATACCCAGAAAACTATCCCGACGTTTGTCACCACGTCTGGAAGAGGCACTATTATAGGGGGCGCTTTCGTGCTTGTGCAACTATTCTTGAGGGTGAACAGCAGTTTTTTTGCTGAAAAGCGCAAAAATATTCAGGGAAGGGGGGAGCTGACGTGTTTTCTGCTTCTGAAATGGGAAAAGCCCTTCGGTTCAGAGAACCAAAGGGCTTTTCTTTTATTGGCGGAGCGGACGGGACTCGAACCCGCGACCCCCGACGTGACAGGCCGGTATTCTAACCAACTGAACTACCACTCCAAGCTCGTATGATCTGTATTGCTGATCCATGAAGCACTGGACAGTTTTCTGATTTGGTGGGTGCTGAGAGGCTCGAACTCCCGACCTACGCCTTGTAAGGGCGCCGCTCTACCAACTGAGCTAAGCACCCGTTGCTTGTCTCAGAAAACCATCCCGACGTTTGTCACCACGTCTGGAAGAGGCGCTATTATAGGACGGACAAAATCCTTCTGCAAGCGCTTTTTTTACTTTACTCTGTAATACCCCACTGCGACAGCATCCACGCCATATTGAACGCATTCTCGGCGATGGCGTTATAGCGGCCCGAAGCGCCGCCGTGGCCGGCGCCCATATTCGTTTTCAGCAGCAGGGGATTGCCGTCCGTCTTATACGCGCGCAGCTTGGCCACGTATTTCGCCGGTTCCCAGTACATGACCTGGCTGTCGTTCAGGCCCGTCGTCACCAGCATGGCCGGGTAATTCTTGCGCGCAATGTTGTCGTAGGGCGAGTAGCTGAGCATGTAGTCGTAGGCCGCCTTCTGGTTCGGGTCGCCCCATTCCAGGTATTCGCCCGTGGTCAGCGGCAGGCTGGCGTCCATCATGGTGTTCATCACGTCGACGAAGGGCACGGCCGCGTGCACGGCGTGGAACAGCTCGGGGCGCATGTTGACGACGGCGCCCATCAAGAGGCCGCCGGCGCTGCCGCCCTGGATGATCAGGCGGTTCGGGCTGGTCCATTTTTCGCGCACCAGGTAGTCGGCGCTGTCGATGAAGTCATTGAAGGTGTTTTTCTTCTTCATCAGCATGCCGTCTTCATGCCACGCTTCGCCCATGTCCGTGCCGCCGCGGATATGCGCTTGCGCATAGATGACGCCCCGTTCCAGCAGGCTGATGCGGCTGATGGCAAAACTGGCTTCCGTGGAAATGCCGTACGAGCCATACGAGTACAGCAGCAGCGGCGCGGAACCGTCGAGCTTGACGCCCTTCTTGTAGACGACCCACAGCGGCACTTGCACGCCATCGCGCGCTGTCACCCACAGACGCTGCGTGGTGTAGCGGCTGCCGTCAAAACCGCCGACGATTTCCTGCTGCTTGAGCACCGTGCGCTTGCCGTCTTGCATGCCGACGTCGATGACGGTGGGCGGCGTGACGGGCGACTGGTAGGACATGCGAAATTGTGTGGCGGAAAACTCCGGCGTACCGGCCGCCGTGGCCAGGTAGACGGGATCGTCGAACTGCACCGTCTTCCAGTTATGCCGCGCGAAATCATGGATGCGCGCGCGGTTCAGGGCACGGGCCTTTTCCATCACCACCAGGTAGCCCTGGAAGACGTCGATGGACTGGATCACGGCATCCTTGTTGTGCGGCACGACGCTCTTCCAGTTCTTCGGCTGCGGGGCG
Source organism: Janthinobacterium sp. EB271-G4-3-2 (assembly GCF_020858035.1). Classification (NCBI taxonomy): domain Bacteria; kingdom Pseudomonadati; phylum Pseudomonadota; class Betaproteobacteria; order Burkholderiales; family Oxalobacteraceae; genus Janthinobacterium; species Janthinobacterium sp. EB271-G4-3-2. The sequence continues at coordinate 127,242 of NZ_JACYMG010000012.1, forward strand.
GTCACCGGCGCGCTGACGACGCGGAAATTCTTCGCCTCCTTGTTGGTCAGAATATACAGCTGGCCGTCGCGGTGCTCGATGCCGTAGCGGTGGCCTTTTTCCCGTTTCAGCACGGACTGGAAACTGCCTTCCGGCTTGCTCGTTGGCAGCAGCAGCACTTCGCTCGTATCCGTGCTGCGCGCAGTGAGCACGAAGTAGCGATGGTCGCGCGTGCGGCTCACGCCGATGGCGAACTGTTCCACTGGCTCGTGGTAGACCTGCTGCAAGGTGCCGCCCAGAGGCAGGCGGAACAAGCGGTCCGCGCGCTTGGTGGTGGCGTCTTCCTGCGTCAGCATCAGGGTGGCGTTATTGGCCGCCCAGGCCAGCGAGGTCACGCGCGGCATGGTGTCCGTGAGCAGCTTGCCCGTCTTCAAATCCTTGACATGCAGTTCGTACTGGCGAAAACCCGTCGTGTCGGTGGTGTAGGCCAGCAACTGTTCATTCGGACTGATGGCAAACGCGCGTACGGCAAAGAATTTGTGGCCTTCTGCCAATTGATTCTGGTCCAGCAGGATTTCTTCAACCGCTTGCGCATCGTAGGCGCCGTTCTTGCCGACAGGACGGCGGCAGTGAATCGGGTATTGCTTGCCCGCTTCCGTGCGCGTGTAATAGTAGAAATTGCCCTGGCGCGCAGGCACGGACAAGTCCACTTCCTGCATGCGCCCCTTCACTTCCGCCGTCACCTTGTCGGCCAGCGGCTGGATCGGGGCCGTGACGGCGGCCGTGTAGGCATTTTCCGCATTCAGATAGTCGATCACGGCAGGATCGGTCTTCTTTTGCAGCCAGCGGTAGTCGTCCGTGACGACCGTGCCGTGGCGCGTTTCCTGCCAGGCCGTCTTGGCGGCGACAGGTGCGGTGGCGGTAGCGACAGTGGCGGCGTCGGCGGCCAGCGCGGATGGCGCCAGCGAGGACAGCAGCAGGACCGGCAGGATGGATAACCAGGCGGACCGGCGGCGCGCAGCGTGATGGGCGATAGACAAGGCGACTCCTTTGAATAGTTGTGTCAGGATTGTAATCTTGCTATTGGGAAAAGCAACCGCCTTGCGCGTGCGTTTCAACTTGCATCCATGGGCATTTCCAGCGATACTGTATATAATTACAGTATCCCGCCGCGAGGTGTCCTTGACCACATCTGCCTCCCCCGTTCCCGAGCCACCCACCGCGCGCCGCTGGATAGCCCATCTGGACATGGACGCCTTCTTTGCCTCCGTGGAACTGTTGAAATATCCGGAACTGCGTGGCGAAGCCGTCGTCATCGGCGGCGGACGCTTGCAGCAGCCCGTGCTGCAGGAAGACGGCACGCGGCAGTTTGCGCGCATGCGCGACTACGTTGGGCGCGGCGTCGTTACCACGTCGACCTATGCGGCGCGCGTGTTCGGCGTGTTTTCCGCCATGGGCATCATGAAGGCGGCCAAGCTGGCGCCCGACAGCATCCTGCTGCCGGCCGATTTCGAAGCCTACCGCGAGTATTCGGCCCGCTTCAAGCAGGCCGTGGCCCAGTTGTGCCCCATCATCCAGAACGTGGGCATCGATGAAATCTATGTCGATCTCACCGAATACGGCGAGCAGGCGCCGGCCATGGCGGCGCGCCTGAAGGCGGCCATGTTCGAAGCGACGGGCCTGTCGTGCTCGATCGGCCTGGCACCCAACAAATTGCTGGCGAAAATCTGTTCCGACCTGGAAAAACCGGACGGCCTGACCATCCTGAACCCGGAGGATATTGAAACGCGCGTGTGGCCCTTGCCGGCGAAAAAGATCAATGGCATCGGTCCGAAAGCGACGGCCAAGCTGGAAGCGCTAGGTATTTTCACCATCGGCGAGCTGGCCCGGGCCGACATGGCCATGCTGCGCACGCAGTTCGGCGACCTGTACACGGGCTGGCTGCGCCAGGCGGCGCTGGGCATCGACGAGCGGCCCGTGCAGACGAGCCGGGAAACCAAGTCCGTCAGCCGCGAAACGACGTTCGAGCGCGACTTGCAGGTGGTGCGCGACCGCGCCACCCTGTCGGAAAAGCTGGAAAGCCTGTGCACGCGCGTGGCGGGCGACCTCGATAAACAGTCGCTGGCGGGGCGCACGGTGGGCATCAAGCTGCGTTTCGAGGATTTCAGCACCGTCACGCGCGACATCACCCTGCCCAGTGCCACGGCGGATGCCGCCGCCATCCTGCGCGCCAGCCGCGACTGCCTGCGGCGCGTGCCGTTTGACAAGAAAATCCGCCTGCTGGGCGTGCGCATCTCGACCTTGTCCGACCCGGCCCTCGTGACGCGGCAGGCGCCGGCCCAGGCGGAGCTGTTTCCCGCCCTGTAGCGGTATTCCCCACGCAGCAACAACACCGCGCCAGTCCGCGCTTTTGACGGCATTCCCGTGTCGAAAGTGTAGAATGGCGTTCCCCTGGCACTACTGAAACAAACGGAAGACAAAAACTATGTGGTTCAAGAATCTTCAGATTTACCGCCTGCCCGCACCGTGGGCTTACACGCCAGAACAACTGGAAGAGGCGCTGTCCTCGAACAAATTTACGCCGGCGACCAGCATGGATCTGATGCGCCAGGGCTGGGATACGCCACGCCCGAACGGCGGCCTGGTCCACGTGGTCAACAAACAGATGCTGATCTTGCTGGGCACGGAAAAGAAACTGCTGCCGGCGACCGTCATCAACCAGGTCGCCAAGGCCCGCGCCGCCGAGATGGAAGAAGCGCAAGGCTTTGCCCCAGGCAAGAAAGCCATGAAGGAATTGAAGGAACGCGTGGCCGACGAACTGCTGCCGCGCGCCTTCAGCATCCGCAGCAACGTCTGGACGTGGATCGACCCCGTCAATGGCTGGCTGGTGGTCGATGCCGCCAGCCCGGCGAAAGCCGATGAAGTCATCAAGCTGCTGTTGAAAGCCGTCGACAAACTGCCGCTGGAAAGCCTGCGCGTGCAGCGCTCGCCCGTGGCGGTGATGACGGAATGGCTGCAGGCCGACGATGCGCCTGCCGGCTTCACGGTCGACATGGATACGGAATTGCGCGCCACGGGCGAAAGCAAGGCCACCGTGCGCTACGTGCGCCACACCCTGGAAGCGGACGACGTGCGCCGCCACATCGCGGCCGGCAAACAGTGCACGCGCCTGGCCATGACGTGGAACGACAAGATCTCGTTCGTGCTGACGGAGTCGCTGGCCATCAAGAGCGTCAAGCCGCTCGACGTGATCAAGGAAACGGAATCGAGCACGAAGAACGACGAAGAGCGTTTCGACGGCGACGTGATGCTGATGACGGGCGAGCTCTCCAAGCTGATGGCCGACGTGGTCGAAGCCTTGGGCGGCGAAGCGACGGCGTAACAGCCGTCATGCCGGTACGAAAAAAGGAGCTGCGGCTCCTTTTTTTTTGCCTGCGCAGGCCGCAGGCGCGGCATAAGAAAAAGGGCCTTGCAGTTGCAAGGCCCTTTGCCATTCAGTTCAGATTGACGGAGTCAACTTAGAACTTGATTTGGCCCGTGATGTAGAACGAACGCATCATTGGATCGGCGTAGCGTGGGTCGAAGCCAACCTGGTGGCCCGACGACGTGCGCAGGGACAATGGCGGTGCGCGGTCAAACAGGTTCTTGATACCGGCGCGGATCGACTTCTTGCTGTCGAACACATAACGACCTTGCCAGTCGATGGTGGTGTACGAAGGCACGGCCAGGCGGATCTTCTCCAGTTTCTTGGTCGCTGCATCCATTACCTCGGCCGAAGCGTCGGTATAGCCGTTACGGTAGCTGACGACGACGCTGTTGGTCAGCTTGCCTGTTTCCAGGCTCAGGTTCAGCTTGGCCAGGTTACGGAACGTGACTGCATCGGTGATGCCGAAGTAGTTCATGTTGGTCGTCCACTGGTCCTTGGTGCCTGGCACGGTGTAGTCGGCCTTGAGCATGTGGGTGCCGCTCAGGTTCGCCGTGAAGTTACCGAAGTCGAACTTCTTGCGTGCCGTCATGTCCCAGTCGATACCGCGGTTATGCGTCTGGCCGATGTTCAGCGACAGCGACTTGAATGCATAGTAGGTATTGCCGGTCGATGGTTCGGTGTAGGTGCCGAACAGGTCGCGGTACAGGCTTGGGTTGTTGAAGGCCTGGGATTCGCTTACGGCCGAAACCGCGTCGGTGATCTTCACATCCCACAGGTCGGCGCCGAACGAGAACGCCGAGCTTGGCTCGATACGGAAACCGACGGTGTACTGCTTCGATTTTTCCGGTTTCAGGTTTTCGTTACCACCAGCCAATTGGTTGTACTGGGTTGCTGGTGGACGGCACATGGCATCGCCTGGGAACGGGCAGTTCCATGGTTTTGCGGTGAAGCCGTTGTTGACCAGCGGCTGGCCGATGTCCAGCATGCTTGGTGCCTTGAAGCCCGTGCCGTACGAACCGCGTACCAGCAATTGCTGGACTGGCTGCCAGCGTGCCGTCACTTTGTAGGTGCTGGCGCTTTGGTCTTTACCGATGGACTTGTTCACGACACCGTTGTCGATCTTCGTCACGGTATCGTAACGGCCGGCCAGGCTTACTTCGATCGTTTTGGTGACGGGTGCCAGCAATTCGGCAAACACACCATAGGTCTCGCGGCTCAGGTCGTAGCGAGCCGAGGTGTTGAAGTTGTAGATCGTGCTGGTGTCGGCGCCGGCGCTTGGCGATTGCTCGTACTTGTACTCGCGGTAGTCGCCGCCGATACCGATATTCGCCTTGCCGCCTGGCAGGGTGAACAGTTCACGCGAACCGTGCGCGTCGATACCGCGCATGGTGGTCGATGCCGTACGGATCGAGCCGTTGAATTGCGAATTGTCGATCAGGTTCTGCAGTGCTGGCGTTGCGTTGCCGGCTGGCAGGAACGGGTTGAACAATGGATTGCTTTGCATGGCCTTGAACTCGGCGTTCTTGGCGTAGCCACCCACATAGCGCTCGTCGATCGCGTTCTGCGACCACGTCAGGGCCGATTCCACGTTCCACTCGCCTACTTCGCCTTCCACGCCGACCACGAAGTGCTTGGTGTCGGTGATGGTGTTGCTGGCGCGGGTGCCCCAGTCGACCATGCGGTAGTTGGCGGTGACGGTTTTGACGTCCGCTTGCTGCGCTGGCGTCAGGTTAGGCCGGACGTATTGGTTGTACAGCGCGCTGCCCTTGGCGATGCTGATCGGCACCGGGTTGGCGGCGATACGTGCGGTCAGGTCGTAGCGCGACAGGGCAACTTCGGCAAACGCATTCAGGTTTTCCGTCAGTTTGTAGGTGCCGCGTGCGAACAGGCTGTCGCGTTTCGATTCTGGAACGATTTCAACGGTCGAACCGCCGTCGAAGCCGCAAGCCTGGTCATTGTTTGCCATGACGTAGTTGTTTGGCGCGCAACCCTTGTTGGCCGCCAGGTACGGGCTGAACGTGATTGGCAGCGTGTTCTTGTCGTTGAACGCAACCGTGGCATTGGCCGGTGCCGTCGAGGAGCTGGTACGGTCGTAGATGTAGTTCTTGCCGCCGTAGCTGACAGGAATGTACGACGAACGGGCGAACTTGCGGTCCGTTGCCTTCAGCTTCGATTGCTCATCGTGGCGGTACGATACCAGCACGTTGAAGCGGTCTTCGTCCAGATCGCCGAAGCCGTAGGTGACGTTGGTGTTCCAGGCGTTGCCGCCTTTATCTTCCGGGCCGCCGTAGGTGGCTTCCAGGGTGCCGCCTTGGACGTTTTTCTTCAGGATGAAGTTGATCACGCCGGCAATGGCGTCCGAGCCGTACAGGGCCGAAGCGCCGTCGGTCAGGATCTCGACGCGCTCAACGGCGCTCATTGGGATGGCGTTCAGGTTGACGGAGGTGCCCGAGCCTTGTGGCGCGATACGGCGGCCGTTCAGCAGAACCAGGGTGTAGCTTTCGCCGATGTCATGGATCGACGCGCTGGTGCGGCCACCCGAGTTGGAACCGGCGGCAACGGCGCCGATGGTGAAACCTTGCATTGCTGGCAGGCTTTGTACCAGATCAGCAACGGTGGTGGCGCCAGTACGGGCGATCGCTTCTTGCGACAGGCGCTGCACAGGCAAGGCGCCTTCGACGGCGATACGCTTGATGCTCGAACCGGTAATTTCAACTTTTTGGATTGCTTCGTCCGCCATGGATTGGCCGGAGAACAAGACGCTACCTGCCAGGACGGTCAGGGCCAGACGTACGCTGCGTACGCCAATTTTTTCTTTAAATGCCATTGTAACAATTACTCCGTAGTAGTTTTAATAACGACAAGCGGCACACGAGCACCGATATAGCCATCGGGTAGATGGTCTGCGGTGCTCGTGTACGGTAGGCGGAACCACGTCGGTGGGAGGTGGAAGACTACTTAGCGCAATATTGTTATAAATGCACTTTTAACTTGTCGAGGCAAACATTATGTCGTCTCAGCAAGAAAAAATGCACCTCAACCGTGTCGGATTTGGCAATAAATTCGAGATACTGAAGAATATTTGATTTAAATGTTAAATATGGATTTTATATTTATAAATATCTACGTTTTTAAAAATGATCGATGGCGTTTTTTTGCAACATAAAATTACTGTATTGGCAATTTGATGTTTTGCCAGCAATAATTAGATGAAAAAGGTTGTATTGCGGAATTTATGCAAAGCGAAAAAACGTAAAAAAGCCCGCTGAAAGCGGGCTGGTCGAATTGTGACAGAGTGTCAGTCAGAGCGTTGGCCGCTCGGCTTTTGCGCCCCGCCATCGGCTTACAAGGGCTGGAACACGCCGGCGGCGCGATTCTTTTGCACATTGTCCCAGGCGAAGATCTGGCCATTCATGGCCACGTACACGCCGGCTGGCAAGGTTTGCGCCACGCCGCAGGCAAAGCCCAGATTGAACAGGGCATCGGAGTTGTCGATTTCATAGGGAATCATGGCGCCCGTCAAAATCACCGTTTGCTGCAGGTTCGCCGCGCCCAGCACTTGGGCCGTTTCGCGCATGGTGTCGGTGCCGTGGATGATGACGATGGCTTTCTCGTGCGCCGCGCGGCACGAGGCCAGCACGCGCTGGCGGTCCGCATCCTGCATGTCGAGCGAATCGAGCAGTGGCAATTGCTCCAGCGCCACGGGCGCCGTCATGCGCGCGCGGGCGATCGCTGCCGGCAAATGACTGTCGGAAAAGCCCAGGGTGCCGTTCAATTCGTTGTAGTGCTTGTCGAAAGTGCCGCCGGTGGCGAGTATGCGCAATGTCATGATGTGGTCACGATGTCAGTGGAGAATGACGCGCATGATAGCGTGGATTGGCAGCGTTGCGTGAATGGCGGGCCCGCTGCGGGCCGTTGCAGATCGCATCTGGAAAATTTGGCCATCTGTGAGTACACTGGTTTCTTTGTTTGCCTGCCACCCCCGACTCCGTATGAAAGCGCTCGCTCCCGGCACCGTCATTTTTCACCGCCACCGCGGTTACGGGGTGATCACGTCCGTCAATCTGTTGACCGGCTGGATCGCCGCCCGTTTCGGCAGCGAAGCGCGTACCCTGGACCTGAACCTGTCGACCGACGACGTGCAGTTTGCCGATGGCGAAGCGATCCTGTTTCGCCGCGCGCCGCCGGACCGCATGCCGCACGCGCGCCTGATGGCCATGGTGCGCGAACTGCACCAGGCAGGCTATCAAAAACTGTATCTGTATTCCTGGCCCAAGCCGTCCGGCCTGCACTGGCGCTGGCATTTGTTTACGGGGCCGCGCGACTGGATGCAGCGGCCCTGGCGCGAAGGCTGGTATGGCTCGGGTGCCGACTACAACGTCAACCCCGTGATGGGCTGGGGCGATTCCCCGGGCGCCACCACTGGCGAGCTGATCGATGCGCTGGCCCGCTTCGACCCGCAAGGGCTGGCGCAGGCGCTGGGTCGCGACGACGACCATAGCGAGTGGTTTGGCCGCGTCTGCGACGCTTTATTGCCCAATTACATGTACAGCCTGGATATGCAGCGCACCGCAGGCGAGCCCCTGCAAGACATGCCGCCCGTGCCGGTCGTGGCCGTGCGCGCCGGCGTGGCGCCATATGCAGGCCCTCAGATCGCCTGGCCGCCCGGCTGGGCCGGGCTGTGGCGTGGCCGACACGTGCTGCCGGCGCCCGCCATTCGCATCACGGGCGAGCCGGACTTGCTGAAAGGCTTTCAGCGTTCCTGAGGAACTTGCCGCGCGTGCTGCAACACCTCGGGATTGAGCAGGCGCGTGCATTGACCCTGCGCAAAATCGACGATGTTTTGCAAGGCGTAGCGGAAATACAGTTCATAGCTGTCACGCTCGACGTAGCCCAGATGGGGCGTGGCCAGCACGTTCGGCAGCTGCAGTAATGGCGAGCCTGGCGGCAGCGGCTCGTCCGTAAACACGTCCAGCGCGGCGGCGCCCGGGCGCCCCTGCGGCAGGGCCGCTTCCAGCGCGCCTTCGGCCACCAGTTCGGCGCGGCTGGTGTTGACGAAAAGCGAGTTTGGTTTCATGCGCGCCAGGTCCTCGGCTGTTACCAGGCCACGTGTCTTGTCGGACAGGCGCAAATGCAGGCTCAGCACGTCAGCCTGCTCGAAGAAGGCCTCGCGCGATGTGGCGGCCGTATCGCCGGCCGCCACGGCCGCCGCACGGCTCGCTTCGCTGCCCCAGACGAGGATGGTCATGCCGAAGGCGCGGCCATAGCCGGCGAGCAATTGCCCGATCTTGCCGTAGCCCCAGATCGCCAGGGTGCGCCCTTTCAATACCGTACCGAGCGTGTTGCGTGCCGGTTCCAGCGACGACGTCTGCCACAGTCCTTCTTGTAAATGTTGTGCGTACGGCACGATCTTGCGCTGCGCCGCCATGATCAGCGCCCATGTCAGTTCGGCTGGCGCCGTGGGCGAGCCGATGCCTTCCGCGATGGCGATGCCCAGCTCGGTGGCGGCCGCCACATCGATGTGTCCGCTGACCTTGCCCGTTTGTGAAATCAGTTTCAGATTCGGCAGTTTCGACAGCAAGGCCCGGTTGAAACTGCTGCGTTCGCGGATCAGTACCAGCGCGTCGAACGGCGCCAGGCGGATCGCCAGCTGGCCCAGGCCACGCGCCGTATTGCTGAACACTTTGACCTCGTGGCCGTCGAGCAACTGGAAACAATCGAGGCCGCGCACGGCATCCTGGTAATCATCGAGTATGGCAATTTTCATGGTGGATGGCCGATTTTAGTGAGGATTTGGTAGGGAAATAACAGGATACGGGAAATGCCGAATAGCCTACTACATTAGTCAAGCTATTCTCCTACATTTTTGCGAGAATAGCCGTTACGCGGGTGTACAATCGCCGGCACTTTTGCAGCTTCCTGATTATAGTGATAGCGCAAAACTGTTCCTGCAGTCCGGGAGCATGATCCAGGTAAATGCCGCCGGCGCGAGCGCCGCGGCGGACACGACACCAGAGCCCTGCCCGCGTGAGCACGCCGCCCGCAGTGAGCCGCAGCCACCTCTCAACGATGCTGCCTGTCTTGCCGGAACGACCAGAATTTCTTTTATTGGTATTGGAGGTAATATGAATCAGCCCGTCATGGGTGGCGTCGCCGCACTCAACGTTCCAGCTTATATTAAACAACAGAAACTGATCAACTGGGTGGCCGACATTGCCGCGCTCACCAAGCCGGACCGCATTTACTGGTGCGATGGTTCGCAAGAAGAGTACGAGCGCCTGTGCGCCGAAATGGTTGCCAGCGGCACCATGAAAAAGCTCAATGCCGACAAGCGCCCGAATTCCTACCTGGCCTGCTCCGACCCGAGCGACGTGGCCCGTGTCGAAGACCGCACGTATATCTGCTCGGCAACGAAAGAAGCGGCCGGCCCGACGAATAACTGGACCGAGCCTGGCGAAATGCGCCACACCCTGAACGGCCTGTTCGATGGCTGCATGCGCGGCCGCACCATGTACGTCGTGCCATTCTCGATGGGCCCGCTGGGCTCGCCAATCGCGCACATCGGCGTGGAACTGTCCGACTCGCCTTACGTCGCCGTCAACATGAAAATCATGACCCGCATGGGCCGTGCCGTGTACGACGTGCTGGGCACCGATGGCGCATTCGTTCCATGCGTGCACAGCGTGGGCGCACCGCTGGCTGCCGGCCAGGCCGACGTGAAATGGCCGTGCAACAGCACCAAGTACATCGTGCATTTCCCGGAAACGCGCGAAATCTGGTCCTTCGGTTCCGGCTACGGCGGCAACGCCTTGCTGGGCAAGAAATGTTTCGCCCTGCGCATCGCCTCGAACATGGGCTACCAGGAAGCGCAAGCATCGGACAACAACCCGGGCTGGCTGGCCGAACATATGCTGATCCTCGGCGTGGAATCGCCGGAAGGCAAGAAGCATTATGTCGCGGCAGCATTCCCATCGGCTTGCGGCAAGACCAACTTCGCCATGCTGATCCCGCCGGCAAGTTTTAATGGCTGGAAAGTGACCACCATCGGCGACGATATCGCCTGGATCAAGCCAGGTGCCGATGGCCGTTTGTATGCGATCAACCCGGAAGCGGGTTACTTCGGCGTGGCGCCGGGTACCAACGAAAAAACCAATTACAACTGCATGGCGTCCATGCGCGACAACACGATTTTCACCAACGTGGCGCTGACGGACGACGGCGATGTCTGGTGGGAAGGCTTGACCAAGGAAGCACCTAGCCATTTGATCGACTGGCAGGGCAAGGACTGGACGCCGGCGTCCGGTACCAAGGCGGCGCACCCGAACGCCCGCTTCACTGTGGCGGCAACGCAAAACCCTGTCATCGACTCGGCCTGGGACGATCCGGCCGGCGTGCCGATCTCGGCCTTCATCTTCGGCGGCCGCCGCTCGACCACTGTGCCGCTGGTCACGGAAGCGCGCAACTGGATCGAAGGCGTCTACATGGCCGCCACCATGGGCTCGGAAACGACGGCCGCTGCCGTGGGCCAGATGGGCGTCGTGCGCCGCGATCCATTTGCCATGTTGCCATTTATCGGCTATAACATGAGCGATTACTTCCAGCACTGGCTGGACATGGGCGTCAAGGTGGGCAAAGTGAACCCGGCTGCCCTGCCGAAGATCTATTGCGTCAACTGGTTCCGTACGGACGAGGCTGGCAAGTTCGTCTGGCCTGGCTTTGGCGACAACATGCGCGTGCTCAAATGGATGCTGGACCGCATCGAAGGCAAGGCGGGCGGTGTGGAAAACCTGTTCGGCACGACACCGCAGTATGGCGACCTGAACTGGGATGGCTTGCCATTCACGCAAGAACAGTTCGACACCATCACCTCGATTGACAAGGCCGCGTGGGTGGAAGAGTTGAAATTGCATACGGAGTTGTTTGAAAAACTCGCGTATCATCTGCCGCAGGAATTGGCGGATAACAAGGCTGCGCTGGAAAAGCGGCTGAGTGCGTAATTAAGTTAGCGTAAAGCGGCATCTGACAAGCGTAGCGAGCGGCAGTGATTTGTGGCTAAGAAGCGCAACCGTGCTGAAGCACGGTGAGCATCGCATGCCGCAAAGCGCGCCGCGCAGTAGCTTGTCAGGTGTTGAGAGTTGTAGTGGGGGAGAACACGCCGGCAAAGACTGGCGTGCGATAAATGACACGCCGGCAATGACTGGGGTGCTAGTAAAAAGAGAAACGGCGCGGATTGCATGAGCAATCCGCGCCGTTTTTTTAAGTGCTGCAGCTTATTGCTTCAGCAGCGGCCCCAGGTATTTACCCGTCACGCTGGCCGGATTGACGGCCACGTCTTCCGGCGTGCCCGTGGCGATGATCTGGCCGCCGCCGGCGCCGCCTTCCGGACCGAGGTCGACGATCCAGTCGGCCGTCTTGATGACGTCGAGGTTGTGCTCGATGATCACCAGAGTGTTGCCTTGGTCGCGCAGGCGGTGGATGACTTTCAGCAGCAAGTCGATGTCGTGGAAGTGCAAGCCCGTCGTCGGTTCATCGAGGATATACAGGGTGCGGCCCGTGTCGCGCTTGGACAGTTCCAGCGACAGTTTCACGCGCTGCGCCTCGCCGCCGGACAGGGTGGTGGCGCTCTGGCCCAGCTTGATGTAGCCGAGGCCCACGTCGAGCAGGGTTTGCAGCTTGCGCGCGATCAAGGGGACGGGCTTGAAGAATTCATGCGCTTCCTCCACCGTCATGCCCAGCACTTCCGTGATGTTCTTGCCCTTGTATTGCACTTCCAGGGTTTCGCGGTTGTAGCGCTTGCCGTGGCACACATCGCACGGGACGTAGACGTCGGGCAAGAAATGCATTTCGACCTTGATCACGCCATCGCCCTGGCACGCTTCGCAGCGTCCGCCCTTGACGTTGAACGAGAAGCGGCCAGCGCTGTAGCCGCGTTCCTTGGCCGTCGGCACAGTGGAGAACAAGTCGCGGATCGGCGTAAACAAGCCCGTGTACGTGGCGGGATTCGAGCGTGGCGTGCGGCCGATCGGCGCCTGGTCGACGGAGATGACCTTGTCGAAGTGTTCCAGGCCGCTGATCGACTCGTGCGGCGCCGGTTCCGTCTGCGAACCATACAAATGGCGCGACAGGGCCGGATACAGGGTATCGTTGACGAGCGACGACTTGCCCGAACCGGACACGCCCGTCACGCACGTCATCAAGCCCACCGGCAAGCTCAGCGATACCTTTTTCAGATTGTTGCCCGTCGCGCCAGTAATGACCAGCTGCTTTTCCGGATTGCTGGCGTGGCGCTTGGCTGGCACGGCGATTTTCAGCTTGCCGTTCAGGTATTGCGCCGTCAGCGATTTCTTGTTTTTGAGAATATCTTGCAAGGTACCTTCGGCGATGATCTCGCCGCCGTGCACGCCCGCGCCGATGCCCATGTCGACGATGTAGTCGGCCGTGCGGATGGCGTCTTCGTCATGCTCGACCACCAGCACGCTGTTGCCGATGTCGCGCAAGTGTTTCAAGGTTTCGATCAGGCGGTCATTATCGCGCTGGTGCAAGCCGATCGACGGTTCATCGAGCACATACATGACGCCCGTCAAACCGGAGCCGATTTGCGACGCGAGGCGGATGCGTTGTGCTTCGCCGCCGGAGAGCGTGTCGGCGCTGCGGTCCAGCGACAGGTAGTCGAGGCCCACATTGTTGAGGAATTTCAGGCGCGAAATGATTTCCTTGACCACGCGGTCGGCGATCTCTTTCTTGGCACCCGTCAGTTTCAGCTTTTCAAAGAATTCCAGGGTCTCGCGCAGCGGTTTTCCCGCCACTTCATAGATGGCGCGCTGCTGCTTGCCCGTGCCGACCTTGACGAAGCGCGCTTCCACGCGCAGGCGCGCGCCATCGCATGAGGGGCAGCATTTTTCATTGATGAACTTGGCCAGTTCTTCCTTGACAGCCATCGAATCCGTTTCGCGGTAGCGGCGCTGCAGATTGTTGACCACGCCTTCGAACGTGTGTTCCTTGATGACGGTGCGGCCCCGTTCGTTGACATAGGTAAACGGAATCACTTGCTTGCCGGAACCATACAACACGGCTTGCTGTGCATTCAAGTCCAGCTGCTCGAACGGCATGTCCAGGTCGAACTCGTAATACGCGGCCAGGTTCGACAGCATCTGGAAGTAAAACTGGTTGCGGCGGTCCCAGCCCTTGACGGCACCCGAAGCGAGCGACAGGTTCGGGAACGCGACGATGCGTTTCGGGTCAAAGAATTCAATGTGTCCCAGGCCGTCGCATTCCGGGCAGGCGCCCATGGGGTTGTTGAACGAGAACAGACGCGGTTCCAGTTCCTGCAGGGAATAGCCACACACATTGCAGGCGAACTTGTTGGAATACACGTGCTCCTGGGCGGTATCCATTTCGTAGGCAATGGCGCGGCCATCGGCCAGGCGCAGGGCCGTCTCGAAACTTTCCGCCAGGCGCTGCTTGATCTCCTGGTTCACCTTGACCCGGTCGATGACGACGTCGATCGTGTGTTTTTCCGTTTTCTTCAGTTTCGGGAGGTCATCGACTTCATAGATCTTGGCCGCATGCGTGCCGCTCTGTACGCGAAAGCGCACGAAGCCCTGCGCCTGCATCTGCTCGAACAGATCCACGTGCTCGCCCTTGCGGTTGGCGACGACGGGCGCGAGTATCATCAGCTTGGTGTCTTCCGGCATGGCCAGCACGGCATCGACCATTTGCGACACGGATTGCGCGGCCAGCGCGTTTTCCGGATGGTCGGGGCAGTAGGGCGTGCCCACGCGCGCATACAGCAGGCGCAGATAATCGTGGATTTCCGTCACGGTGCCCACGGTCGAGCGCGGATTGTGAGACGTTGCCTTCTGTTCGATGGAGATGGCCGGCGATAAGCCTTCGATCAGGTCGACGTCGGGCTTTTCCATCAATTGCAAAAACTGGCGCGCATAGGCCGACAGCGACTCGACATAGCGGCGCTGGCCTTCCGCATACAAGGTGTCGAAGGCCAGCGACGACTTGCCGGAGCCGGACAAGCCGGTAATCACGATCAGCTTATTGCGCGGCAAATCGAGATTGATATTCTTGAGGTTATGCGTGCGAGCGCCGCGAATGCGGATCTGTTCCATGTGATTGCCTTGCTTTCAGTGAGTGGTGCGGCCGGCGCATTGTGCCTGGGTGCGGATGAGGAGCCACAACGGGTCAACCTGTAACTATAGCCGGGTTTTGCTCTGCATGCCTGAGGCGTCCATGGGCGGATTGCGCCGCCGGGCGAACGTGCCCTGACAAAGTTTGATGCAGATGCGTACTGACGTTTGAATACTGTATATAATACCAGTATTCAAGTTTCTTGTTTTCCTCTGCCGTGAAAAAAACGTGCTGCCGCACGGGAGAAGGCGTCCGCCAGAAAGCGGGTGCTTTGCGTCGCGTGGTCGCTTATAATCCTCGTTTAGTACACTAAACTAACGCGCGGGACACCGGCTCCCGCTGCAGTTCATCAGGAGTTATTCATGGCATCAGTCAACAAAGTCATCATCGTCGGCAATCTGGGCCGTGACCCGGAAATCCGCTACATGCCTAGCGGCGACGCGATCGCCAACATCGCCGTGGCCACTTCGTACAAATCGAAGGACCGCAACACGGGCGAACAAAAAGAATTGACAGAGTGGCACCGTATCTCGTTCTTCGGCCGCCTGGCGGAAATCGTCGGCCAATACCTGAAAAAAGGCTCGTCCGTCTACGTCGAAGGCCGTCTGCAAACCCGTAAATACACGGACAAGGACGGCGTCGAGAAGTACGCAACCGACATCATCGCGGAACAGATGCAAATGCTGGGCGGCCGTTCCGGCATGGGCGGCGACGCCGGCGGTGGCGATGACAGCTACGGTGGTGGCGGTGGCGGCGGTTACGACGCCCCGGCCCCGCGCCAGGCGCCAGCCCCGCGTCCAGCTCCGGCACCGGCGCCACGCCCGGCACCGAAGCCAGCTCCGAACTTCTCGGATATGGATGACGACATTCCGTTCTAAATACGCCGTTCTGACGCCTGCCGTCAGACACTGTCGACAAGAGCCTGCTTCCGCCGTGAAGCAGGCTTTTTTTATGCGCACGGGCGCTAGAAGGCGATCCGTGACGCATGGTCACATTCCATAGCAAGAAGCGGATGGCGGCGCCGTCCCGATGCTGGTCTGATGGTGGTTTTGACGACGCCGGAGAACAGCATGGATTTTCGTATTACGGGCTTGTCGCCCGAACCTTTTCTGCCCTTTTTTTCCTTGTCCGATGCCGAGTTAACGGCGCTCGGCATGCGGCGCCAGGTGGTCGACCAACACCCCGGATTTCCGGACCGTGTAACGCTGATGGACGCCGAGCTGGGCGAGACCGTGCTGTTATTGAATCATGTGTGCCAGCCCGCCATGACGCCTTACCGGGCTTGCCACGCCATTTTTGTCCGCGAGGGCGCCACGCAAGCGTACGATGCCGTCAACCAGGTGCCGGAATCGATGCGGCTGCGCCTGTTGTCGCTGCGCGCCTATGCTGCCGATGGCATGATGCTCGATGCCGACGTGGTGGACGGCACTGCCATGGAAGCCCTCATTGCACGGCTATTCGCCAATGCGGACGTCAGTTATATTCATGTTCACAATGCCAAGCGGGGCTGTTATGCGGGCCGTATCGACCGCGTCGGCTGCTCTCTTGCTTAATCGCGCAAGCCCATCTCCAGACTGTAGCTGGCCACGGCATTCCTGCGCGCCGCGTTGCGCATCAGGTAAACCTGTACCGTGTACTCGCCATCGGCCGGCAGTTTTGCCTGGTAGCTATTGCCGCCGGATGAACCGATGAACAGGGCTTCATCCTGGCCTGGCTGGCGGATGTTGAAGTAATTCGACGGTTGATTGGTCTTGAGCTTGACGCTGAGGGTTTGGCCGGCCTTGCCTGTCACCTTGTATTCGGCTGTGGCGTAGCCCTTGATCTTGCCTTTCACGCTGTGCACGGTTTTTCCTGCCGTCAGTTCCACTGTTTCCTTGTGGACCGGGTCGGCGCTCCAGGCGGGCGTGGTGAAAACGAGGGCCGCCAGCAGCAGGCTGGCGCGGATGGGCAGGTGGCGATGCGGCATGGGGACGTCCTTTGAAGTGGTGCCAGCACGCTCGCCGGCGATGCTGTCCATGTTACCCCAGGTGCCGCCATTGGCCAGTACGGCAGCGCTCGCATAGCGTGTGCCGGTGCATTTCTTTTCTCCTTTCTTGACCTGTGTGCTTTTTCCGGGCGCGCACGTTTCAAGGCGCGGAAAAAGACGAAATTCAGGTAGGCTGAAGCGTCTCTTCTCACTACTCTGAAAGGAACGCAGCATGGGTATTTCCGGAAAAGTCGCGCTCGTCACGGGGGCCGCGCAAGGTATCGGCAAGGCCATCGCCTTGCGCCTGGCCAAGGATGGTGCCGATATCGCGCTGGTGGATTTGAACCAGGAAAAGCTGGACACGGCCGCCGCCGAAGTGCGCGCGCTGGGCCGCCGCGCCGTCACCTTTATTGCCGACGTGTCGCAGCTCGCTCAGGTCACCGAAGCGGTCGCGTTTGCCGAGCAGGAACTGGGCGGCTTCGACATCATCGTCAACAATGCCGGCATCGCGCAAGTGCAGCCGCTGCTCGACGTCACGCCGGAAGAGGTCGACCGCATCATGCGCATCAATGTGCAAGGGACGCTCTGGGGCATCCAGGCGGCCGCCAAGACCTTCAAAAAGCGCAAGCAGAAGGGCAAGATCATCAATGCCTGCTCCATCGCCGGGCATGACGGCTTTGCCTTGCTGGGCGTGTACTCGGCCACCAAGTTTGCCGTGCGCGCGCTGACGCAGGCGGCGGCCAAGGAACTGGCGGCCGACGGCATCACCGTCAACGCGTATTGCCCTGGCGTCGTCGGCACGGACATGTGGACCGAGATCGACAAGCGCATGGCCGAAGTGACGGGTGCAGAGCTGGGCGCGACGTATAAAAAATATGTGGATGGCATCGCGCTGGGACGCGCCGAGACGCCGGACGACGTGGCAGGGCTCGTCTCCTTCCTGGCCGGGCCCGATGCCGATTACATGACGGGGCAGGCGCCGCTGATCGATGGGGGATTGGTGTACCGTTGATGCCATGAACGGGGATGCAGCGGGCCGTTCTTGCCCTGCAGATAGCGTTTCAGGGTCCTCTTCTGGGCTTCCTCGGCGGGGAGGAGGGAGGAGAGACGTGGTGCTACACTCGCCATTTCAGCGACGCCATGCGTCGGAAAGACGGACCATGCCGATAGCCCAGAACATGACATTGCGCGCCGTTGCCCCCGGCGAAGAAAGGGCGCTGGCGCAGCTGTTCCAGCTGTACTGTTACGACAACGCCGCCTGGAGCGGCGAAGACGTGCTGGCCGATGGCCGCTACGACGTGTGCGATGCCGGGCTGGCCGAGTATGTGCATGCGCCCGGACATGCGGCCGTCTGGATCGAGGTCGACGGTGCGCTGGCCGGCTTTTTCATCACCGAGCCCGGCATGGCGGGCAAGCTGCCGGTGCAGGAGTTCAGCGATTTCTTTATTTTGAATAAGTACCGGCGCCGGGGCTTGGCGCTGGAAGTGGTGCGGCGCGTGCTGCTGGGCAGCGAGCAAACGTGGATGGTGGCGACGTTCCGCGCCGATGCCGCCGCCTGCGCGTTCTGGCGGCAGGCGTTTGCGCGCCTGCCGTTTGCCAGGGTCGAGGCGTGGGACGATCCGGACTTGTCGCAGTTTCAGCTGACTTTGCTGAAACCGGCGGCCTGAGCTGGATTAGAAGCGTACTTTCACATACGCCGACGGTCCCGTCAGGCGGATGTTCAGGTCGGCATCGCGTTCGCTGTCGCGGTGCAGCTTGATTTTCGAGATGCCGTAATCGGCCACGAAACCGATATTTTTGAACGGGAACCATTCCACGCCGACATTCCCGCCGTAGATGTGACCGTTGATGCGTCCGCCGTTTTTCTTGATGCCCGACGCTTCCGCGTACATGCGCAAGTCCGGCGTGAAGGCATGGCGCCAGCCCACTTCCAGCAGCGGTGCAAACGCGTGCTCGCCGATGGAATCGCGCGCCGTGGCCGTTTCGCCATTGACGACGCCGGTGGCCGTGCCTTTCAGGTTGGCATGGTAGTAGGCGGCGCCCAGGCCGATGCCAAAGGTGTCGTTGCCGCTGCCGAGCCACCATTTATACGCCAGCTTGGCCAGGTCCAGCTTCAGATCGGCATTCGCCGTGGCCGTGCCCGTGACGGGCTGGCCATTGATGATGGTTTCGCCCGTCAAGGTGGGCGTGTAGGATTTGTCGTAGCGGTAGTAATCGAACGCCAGGCCATGGCGGTCGCCGATCAGCAAGTCCGCTTTTACGCGGGGAATTGTGGTGTGTCCAGGCTTCGATTCGGGCGCGTCGATGCGGCCAAATTGCGTGTCGGCGCCGATATTGATGCGCGGATCGGCGGCAAAGGCGCCTACTGAAATGCTGACACGATCCAGGGTGGGCGATGGCTCGGCCCGTGCAGTGGCGGCCGCCGTAGCGATGCCCAGCACGCCCAGCATCATGGCGCCGCGCAAGGCGAGGTGGTGCGGGCGTGGTGGGGACAGGCGGGTGGACACGGACATGGCAGACATGGGGCAACTCCTCAAAATAAAGTGAAAACTGTCGCGACGCTTTGGGCGGCAGTGCAATGAGGAAATGGTAGCAATTGTTACTTTTAACTTACGTAGCCGCACGGCGCAAATTGCCGTCGGACTTGTCCTACCGCGTGTAACAGCTGGTACGCACACCAGCATTGCCTGCAACGGCAGATGCGGGCAGAATGGTCTACACAAGGAGGAGACACCGCATGAGAATCGCCGCCATATCCGATATCCACGGCAACCTCGACGCGCTTGACGCCGTGCTGGCCGACATCGCCCGGCGTGGCGTGGATGTGACCGTCAACCTTGGCGATATCGTCTCGGGCCATCTGCAGCCGCGCGCCACGGCGGCGCGCCTGATGGCGCTCGGCCTGCCCACCATCCGCGGCAACCACGAGCGCCAGCTGTTGGGCGATCCGGCCCGCATGGGCGTGTCGGACGCCTATGCGCGCGCGCAACTGCTGCCGGAACAACTCGCGTGGATAGCGGCGCTGCCCGCCACCTTGCGCCTGCGGCACGATGTGCTGCTCGTGCATGGCACGCCCGCCAGCGACCTCGTGTATTTTCTCGACAGCGTCACGCCGCAAGGCAGCCGCGCCGCCACGCCGCAAGAAGTGGCCGAACGCGCCGGTGAGGCCGACGCGGCCTTGATCCTGTGCGGCCACACGCACATGCCGCGCCAGGTACGCCTGGATGATGGGCGGCTGATCGTCAACCCGGGCAGCGTCGGCTTGCAGGCCTACGACGACGATCATGGCTATCCGCACGTGATGGAAAACGGCACGCCGCACGCACGCTATGCGATTGCCGAACAAGAAACCGATGGCCGCTGGACGGCGCAGTTATACGCCGTGGAATATGACTGGGAAAAGGCGGCCCGGCTGGCGCTGGCCAACGGCCGGCCCGACTGGGTCACGCCCTTGCGCACGGGATTCGTCGGCGCCGCCTGAGCGCTTTAGCAGCTTGGGGCGCGCGTGACGGGCACGGGCACCAGTTCCGTCTTGCCGTCCTTGGCGACTATCCGGTTGATGCTGATGCTGCAGCGCTTGCCTTCCCACGAGAACGCCGCTTCGTAATCTTCGCCGGCGCGCGGCGTGAAGGTGATGTCGCCACTGCAGCTGGGCGACACCGTTTCATAGTTGATGCCGTTGACCACATAAAATGGCGAAACGTCCCGGAAGCCGATACTCAGGCTGCTGGGCTTGTCGGCGGGAACTTCATATTCGCGGAAATAGGCTTTCGAGAAAATCCCATCCTTGCGCGACAGGTTTTTCGACGTTTCCGTCTCCGCGATGCCCAGGCTGGCATTGCTGACACTGCCGATCAGGGAGCCGAAGGCGGAACCCATGCCGCCGCTGGCCTTTTCCACGCCATCGCTGAACATGCCGCGGATGCAGCTGCTGTCGCGGTACAGGAAGGCCGTGGCGCCATTCTGGCCGAACAGGCGCAGGCGGCTGATGGTCGATGTTGCCGGCGCAGCTGGCGCGCTGGCCGCTTCGGTAGCGGCAGCTGCGGGTGCTTCGGTGGTGGCGGCATTCTGGGCAAAACCGGAGGCACTGAGTAGCAGGGAAAACAGGACGGCAAGGTTTTTCATTATGAATTTTAAATTATCAAAAGAAACAATATATGCCATGCGGCAATATATTGCTGCTCTTTTTGACAAGCCTGCCAGCATGCCGCTCCCTAGCGGAACCCTTCCGCCACCAGGTTGTACTTCTGCATCTTGTGGTACAAGGTCTGTTTCGGCAAGCCGAGCACCGCACTCACTTCGCTGACGTTGCCCGCATAGGCGCGCAGTTCCTGCTCGATCAGCGAGCGTTCGAAGCCGTTCACCTGCTCCGCCAGCGACAGCGGGCTGGCCTGGCCGCTCGCCAGCAGGCTCGAGGCGCCACCGGCGATGCCGAGCACGAAGCGGTCGGCGATATTGCGCAGTTCGCGCACATTGCCTGGCCACGAATGGGCCATCAGGTTGCGCATCTGCGCACTCGAGACGACGGGCGCGGCGCGGTTGTAGCGGGCGGCGGCGGCCAGCACGAAGTGTTCGAACAGGATGGGAATATCCTCGCGCCGTTCGCGCAGCGGCGGCAGGTGCAGCACGATCAGATTCAAGCGGTAGTACAGGTCGCTGCGGAATTTCTGTTGCTGCGACAGGTCTTCCAGATCCAGCTTGGCCGCCGCGATGACGCGCACGTCGACGGGCGTGGCCACGTTCGAACCGAGCCGCTCGATATAGCGTTCCTGCAGCACGCGCAGCAATTTCACTTGCAGCGACAGGGGCAGGCTTTCGATTTCGTCGAGGAAAAAAGTACCCTGGTCCGCGTGCTCGATCTTGCCCACCTGCCGCTTGGCCGCGCCCGTAAACGCGCCCGGTTCGTGGCCGAAGACTTCGCTTTCGAATATGCTTTCAGGAATCGCGCCGCAGTTGACGGCGACAAAGTTGTGCTTGCGGCGGTGGCTGAAGTCGTGCAGGCAGCGGGCCACCATTTCCTTGCCCGTGCCCGTGTCGCCATAGATCAGCACATCGGCCGGTTCGTCGGCTACGTCGAGTATCAAGCGCCGTATGTCGCGCATCGCCACGGAATTGCCCAATAGGCGCGCTTCGATGCCGCCGCCGTCCTCGAGCTGGCGGCGCAGGCTGTGCACTTCCAGCGTCAGGCGCCGGGTTTCCAGCGCGCGCAGGATGACGTCGACCAGCTGGTCGGACGAATACGGTTTTTCGATGAAATCGTAGGCGCCCGTGCGCATGGCGTGCACGGCCATGGTGATGTCGCCGTGGCCCGTGACGAGGATCACGGGCAGGTTGGCATCGAGCGTCTTGACCGCTTGCAGCAATTCCAGGCCGCTCATGCCGGGCAGGCGCACGTCGCTCACGACGATGCCGGGGAAATCGGGCGTCAGCAGTTTATAGGCCAGCTCGGCCGAGTGAAAGGCCAGCACGTCCAGGCCGGCCAGTTGCAATGCCTGCTCGCTGCCTTCGCGTACGGTGGGGTCGTCCTCGACCAGCAAGACCTTCAAGCCGTCAAACATGTTTTTCCTCCTGCGTTGCAATCTGTAGTTCGATGGTGAAGATGGCGCCGCCGCCGGGGGCGTTTTCGGCGCGCAGCACGCCGCCGAACTGGCGCGTGATCTGTTCGGAAATGGCCAGTCCCAGGCCCAGTCCCAGTCCTTGCGGTTTTGTCGTGAAGAACGGTTCGAACAGGTGCTCATACACTTCCGTCGACAGGCCCGGGCCCGTGTCGGCCACATGGATCAGTACGTGTTCGGGCGTGCATTCGACGGCCACGCGCAGGCTGCGCACCTCGCTGCCATTCATGGCGTCAAGCGCATTGGCGTACAGATTCACCAGCACCTGTTCCAGGCGGTTGCTTTCACACATGGCGAAGATGTCTTCGGGCGGCAGTTGCAAAGTAAAACGCACATTTTCCACCTGCAGCCGCCGTTCGACGAGGAACAGGGCATTGCTGATCGCCGTGGGGATCGACACGGAGGTCAGGCTGGTCGTCGACTTGCGCGCAAAGATCTTCAATTGGCCCGTAATGGTCCCCATCCTGGCCGCAATTTGCGATATCTTCGCCAGGTTGCGCCGCGCATCGTCGAGCCGTCCCCGTTCGAGCAGGATGACGGCGTTGTCGGACATGGTGCGCAGCGCCGTCAGCGGCTGGTTCAGTTCATGCGTGATGCTGGCCGACATTTGCCCCAGCACGGCCATCTTGCCGGCCTGAAACAGTTCATTTTGCGTGATGTGCAGCTTTTGCTCGGCCTTGCTGCGCACGTCGATTTCCTGGCTCAGGCTTTGCGTCATGGCATTGAGTTCCGACGTGCGTTCCTCGACCATGGCTTCCAGATTGTCATAGGCATGCTGCAAGTCTTCGCGGGCGCGCAATTTTTGCGCCACGGCCGCGCGGCGCTGGCGCAGGTAAAAGAACAGCAGCATGAAAAAGCCCAGCAGCACGCACGAGAAGGCGGCGGCCGCGCGCGCGCTGGCCTTGGCCTGGGCCAGGTCGGACAGGTAAATAAAAGTCCAGCCTTGCGGCGACTTGAGCTTGATCTGCGTCATCACGCTGGAGCTGATCTTCGGCGGCGTGTCGGCGTGTTCCTGCTCGCGCACGCTGATCACGCGGGCGCCATTGCCGAGTTGGCGGTCGGAAACGAAAGGGATGGCAGCGAGCTGCTTCGAATAGTACTGGCGCGTGCGGTTGAGTTCTTCGACGATGGCGGGCGACAGCGGCGCCAGGGTCTTGTACTTCCAGTCCGCCATGGAACTGAGAAAGATCACGCCGTGCTCGTCGGCCAGCATGACCTTGTCGGCGCCCTGCACCCAGCGTTTTTCCAGGGTTTCCAAGTTCACCTTCACCGTGGCCAGGCCCAACATGTGGCCATTCTGGTAGATGCCGTGGGCAAAGAAGTAACCGGGTTCCAGCCGTGTCGTGCCGACGCCATAGAAGCGGCCCGGCGTGCCGCGCAGCGCGTCCTGGGCGTAGGGGCGGAACGAGATATTGTCGCCAATAAAGCTGTCGGGCTGCTGCCAGTTGCTGGCGGCCCGCGTGTTGCCATCGAGGTTGCTGATGAAAATGGTCGACGATTTCGCCTGGGCATTCATCTGCTCGAGGTAATGGTTGACCGTATCGACCAGCACAGGGTCTTCGGGATGCTGCAGCAGGCGGATCACGTCGCGGTTCAGCTCCAGGGTCTTGGGCAGGAAGTCGTATTTTTCCAGCGCATTTTCCAGGCTGCTGACATACACCTCGAGGCGCTGTGCGCCGCTGGCCTGCAGCTTGCCGATGGCGATGCGTTCAGTCCAGAAATACACGAGCCAGACGGTGGCCAGGCAGGCGGCCAGCACCACGCCCCAGGCCAGCGTTTCGCGGCCCGACCGTTGCGACAGGCGCTGGCGCCAGGAAAGGGAGGGTTTACTACTGCTATTCATAAAATCAGCTGCCAACTTGCAAGAACCCACAGTATCGCATTTAAGTAATCGCGGAAATAAAAAAGCCGCCGGATGTGCATCCGGCGGCCCACACTTCTATTTTACGGACATCTCAACGTCCGACAAAATCGTAGCGAGCGGCAGTGATTTGTGGCCGAGAAGCGCAACCGTACTTTAGTACGGGGGCGCCGAGCCGGTGAGCATCGCCGGCCGCAAAGCGCGCCGCGCAGTAGATTTTGGCCGACGTCCTTAGAACGTATGGCGCATGCCGAGGTTAAAGCCGCTGTTACCGGTGCCATCGTCCGTGGCATTGCCAACCTTGTAGGTAGCGCCGTTCTTGTTGCTGATGTGGCCGTAACCTGTGTACAGGTCGCTGCGCTTGGACAGCGCATAGAAGGCGCCGATGGCCCACTGATGGGCGTCACGGTTGGCATTGCTCTTGTCGTTGTGGCGGATGTACGACGCGACCAGCTTGGTGGCGCCGAACGGGGCGCTGAAGCCAACGAGGATGTCATTGCTCTTGCTGTCGTCGAGGGCGCGGTTGTCGGCGTAGCCGAAGTTGCCTTGCAGCACGCCAAAGTCGTAGCGCGTGGCCAGCAAGGTGTTGCGCGTTTGCTGGGTCGCCAGCGCATTTTCCTGGCGGTGGTGTGTCAGGGTCACGTTCAGCGGACCGTCGATGTAGTGCACGGCGCCGCCCATGCTGCGGTTTTTCGCATTGTCGCCGGCCACTTCGCCAAAGCCATACGCCAGGTCGGCCGACAGCTTGCTCCAGGTCGGCGTGGTGTATTGCACCATATTGTCGATGCGATAATTCGTCGCCATAATGTTCGATGCCGTGCCGGCCAGGCCGATGACAAACGGATCGGCCACGTCGCGCAGGGCCAGGTAGTACGGCGTATATTGGCGGCCCAGGGTGAGGGCACCGGCGCTGCCGGTCAGGCCGACATATGCCTGGCGGCCGAACAGCCGGCCGCCCTGGCCCGAGGTACCGGTATCGATATTGAAACCGCTTTCCAGCACGAAGGTAGCGGCCAGGCCGCCACCCAGGTCTTCCTTGCCTTTGAAGCCGATGCGCGAGCCCGAGGCGACGCCGGAAGCGACGCGGTTCAGGCGGTCTCCGGCCGCATCCTTGTCGAACACCAGGCCGGCGTCAGCCACGCCATACATGGTCACGCTCGATTGGGCCAGGGCGCCGGTGGAGGCCGCGCCGAGGGTCAGCAGGGTAAACAGGACTTTTTTCATGAAAATCTCTCTAATAAGTTGGAATGACTACTGATCGCACTACCTGACTGCTTGTTACTCAACATCGACAACAAATAAATGGCCCGCTTGTGGCGGGCCATGGCGCTATCAGGCTTTGCTAGCGTGATCCGCTTCGCCCCAATGGCTTTCCGTGTTCTGGCTGGCCGCGTTGGCCGCGGCTGCTTCTTCCTCGGTGGCCAGGCCACCTTCCCACTTGGCGACGACAGCCGTGGCGACGGCATTGCCGACCGCGTTGGTGGCCGAACGGCCCATGTCGAGGAATTGGTCGACGCCCATCAGCAGCAGCAGGCCCGCTTCCGGAATATTGAACTGGTTCAGGGTAGCGGCAATCACCACCAGCGAGGCGCGCGGCACGCCGGCCATGCCTTTCGAGGTCAGCATCAGCAGCAGCAGCATGGTGATCTGCGTGCCGATCGACAGGTCGATACCGTAGGCTTGCGCGATGAACAGCACGGCAAAGGTGCAGTACATCATCGAGCCATCGAGGTTGAAGGAGTAGCCCATCGGCAACACGAAGCTGGAAATCTTGCGGTCCACGCCGAACTGGTCGAGCGCCGTCAGCAGTTTTGGATAGGCCGCTTCCGAGCTGGCCGTCGAGAATGCCAGCAGGAATGGTTCG
Source organism: Janthinobacterium sp. EB271-G4-3-2 (assembly GCF_020858035.1). Classification (NCBI taxonomy): domain Bacteria; kingdom Pseudomonadati; phylum Pseudomonadota; class Betaproteobacteria; order Burkholderiales; family Oxalobacteraceae; genus Janthinobacterium; species Janthinobacterium sp. EB271-G4-3-2. The sequence goes on from NZ_JACYMG010000012.1 coordinate 153,093, forward strand.
CGGATCAGGCCGACCAGTTTGAAGACGCGCGGGCCGATGACGACGAAGCCGGCGCCGATCAGCAGTGCCCACAGGCACATCAGGCCCAGGTAGAAGCCGCCCATGAACTTGGCAAACGTGACCAGCACGCCCAGGCCATGCGTGGTGATGACGGACGCCATCGCGGCGAACACGGCCAGCGGGGCCAGGTTCATGATGGTGCCGGTGATGCGCAGCATGACTTGCGCCAGCTGATCGACGACGGCCGTCAGGGTCTTGCCCGATTCGCCCAGGCCGGCCAGTGCGCCGCCGAAGAAGATCGAGAACACCAGCACTTGCAGGATTTCATTGTTGGCCATGGCCTCGATCGGCGACTTCGGCACCAGGTGCGTGAAGAAGTCTTTCAAGGTGAAGGCGGCCGTTTTCAAATTCGTCGAAGCGTGTACGTCCGGCAATGGCAAGCCCAGGTTGGTACCGAGCTGCATCAGGTTCGACAGCACCATGCCCAGCGCCAGCGAAACCAGCGAGGCAACGACGAACCAGCACATGGCTTTCAGGCCGATGCGGCCGGCCGTCTTGCCGTCGCCCATGTGGGCGATGCCGACCGTCAGGGTGGAGAACACCAGCAGCGCAATGATCATCTTGATCAGGCGCAGGAAGACGTCGGTGACGATGGAAATATTGCCAGCGATTTGCTTGCTCATGTCCGCATCGGGGAAAGCGGAATGGCATCCATAACCGACGGCAATGCCGAGGATCATGGCAATCAGGATGTACAGGGTTAATGGCCGTTTCTTTTTCATTATGACTCCTCCGGTGAAACGCCGCTGTGAGCGGATTATTGATTGCGAGCAACTCAAGCTTGGAGTCAATATTTCTCAAAAACAAGCCCTTGCGTGCCAGCGATTATTTGCAGCAAAACCTGTACATAGCAAAGGATATGCCTGAAATGGGAATTTGGAACCGAACTTCTTAAGTTGTTGATTTGAGGAAGCTTTTTTGTTGCTTAGATGTTGCAACTTTGGACGCTTGCGCGAAATATTGGACGCGGCGGGCCATCGCTGTATGACTTTTCATACGCTAGTCGCGGCAGGGCGGCGCTGCGCCAAAAAGACAAGATTATCAGGACAATAAAAAAGCCCCTCCGAAGAGGGGCTTGATATTGCAATACCTGTTTTCTTGACGTTAGAACTTGATATTGGCCGTCAGGCTGAACGAACGGGGCTGGCTTGGCGTGTAGCGGAAGCCGGACTTGTTGATGGCCGCCACATAGGTTTTGTCGGCCAGGTTGTAGGCATTCAGCTGCAAGTCGAGGTTCTTGTTGACCGGATACGTTGCCATGGCGTCGAAGACCCAGTAGGCATCCACGCGTGCCGGCGTGCCGACGGCGCCGTCGGTGCCGCGCAGCATTTCACCCACGTAACGCGCGCCGCCGCCGATCTTCAGGCCGAATGGCAGGGTGTACGAGGTCCAGCTGGTGAACGCCTGTTTTGGCGTGTAAGTGAGGTTCTTGTCGCCGCTGGCCGTGAATACCTTGTTCGACTCGACCTTGGTATTCATGCGGGTGTAGCCGGCGCTGACCAGCCAGTTCGGCATGATCTCGCCCACCACGCCCAGTTCCAGGCCTTGCACGCGTTTTTTGCCGGTCTGGTAATAAAGGGTCGCGATCACGGGATCCTGTTCCACTTCATTCTTGACCGTGGTCTGGTAGACGGCGGCCGACAGCGACAGTTTTTGCTTCAGGAAGTCCCACTTGGTGCCGATTTCCTTGGTGATAGTTTCCTGTGGGTCATAGTTCGGGTTTTGCGCGCTGTTGGCGGAGGCGCTCAGGGCGAAGTTGACGCCAGGTGGCGCTTTCGACGTGGCCAGCAAGGCGTACACGCTGCTGTCCGGCGTCGGCTTGTACATGGCCGAGATCTTGCCGTTGACCAAGGTGTCGCTCAGGGTCAGATGGGTCGGAATCGGCGTGCCCACTGGCAATGGCTGTACCGCGGGCGCGGTCACGGCCGTTTGCAGGGCGACGGCGTCATACGTGGTGTTGAAATGGTCGAAACGCACGCCGCCGTTGAACAGCCACTTGTCGCCGAACTTGATGGTGTCGAACACATACAGGCTTTGCGTGTTGACTTCGCCTTCGGTGAAGGCGCCGCTACGCACGGGGTTACGACCGGTGACGGTGTCACGCGGATTCGGGTTGTACAGGTTCGCTGCCGGCAAGGTGCCCAGGGTGGCGGGCACATAGCTGTAGTTGGTCTGTTTTTCGCTGGTGAACTCGGCGCCTGCCACCAGGGAGTGCTTCAGCACGCCCGTGTCGAATTGCGCGCTGACCACGGTCTGGTTGGTCAGAATCGTGTTTTCCTGGTCCTTTACGGTGCGCAGCGAGCGCGCCAGGGTCCAGGTCGACGGATCGGTGGTGACCGGCGTCTTCAGGTTGGCCATGCTGCCCATGAAGGCCGTCAGCAGGTAGTCCTGCTTGGTCTTGCCGTAGCGCGTGGTGTTCTGGATCTGCACGGTTGGCGAGAAATCATGGTCGATGCGCAAGGTGCCCATGTCGGCCTTGATCTTGTCGTAGTCCGCAGTGGAACCGTAGAAATTCTTCGGATCGACCTTGGCTGCGCTGTTCAGGAAGGTGCGGATGACCGGTTGCTCCTTCGTGGGGACGTCCGGTGTCGAGTAGCCTGGCAAGCCGATGGTCGGCACGCCGCCGTCGGGCACGTTGTCCTGGTCTACATGCAGGTAGCTGGCCGTGATGCGCGTCGGCTTGCCGATACCGAAGGTGATGGTGGGCGCGAAGGCCCAGCGCTTGTTCTTGACTTCATCGCGCGCCGCGTTGCCGCTGTCCTGCGTCATCAGGTTCAGGCGCAATGCCGTGCCCGAGTCGCTGTCGAGGACGCGGTTCCAGTCGGCCGTGGCGCGTTTCTGCTTGCCGCTGCCCGCCGTCAGCAGCGAATTGAATTTGTTTTCCATGGTGGCCGTCTTGCTGACCAGGTTGATTGAGCCGGTCGGCGAACCGCGGCCGCTGTCCGTGCCCGCCGGGCCCTTCAGCACGTCGATCTGTTCGATGTTGAAGACGTCGCGCGAGATGGAGCCCACGTCGCGCACGCCATCGACATAGATGCTGCCCGACGAATCGAAACCGCGCATGTAGACGGCGTCGCCCGTGTTCGTGTTGCCGTTTTCACCGAGGAAAAAAGTACCTACGCCTGGCGTGTTGCGCAGCGCGTCCGTCAGGGTCAGCGCACCTTGCTGCTCGATCAATTCTTTCTTGATCACGACGATGGTTTGCGGCGTATTGACCAGCTCTTCCGTGTATTTCGGCGACGAGGCTTTTTCGGCCTTGAAATCATTTTCCTTGGAACCAATGACCTTGACTTCGTTCAGCATTTGCTGCGATGCCGGGGCACTTTGGCCGGCCGGGTCGGCCGCCTGGGCGGCGACGGGCAGCAGCATCACGGCCAGGGCGGCGCCGATGTGCTGGTTGAAACGGGTGGGGGCGTGTTTGCGGCTCTTGATTGCCATCTTGCTCTTTCGAAAAGGTCAGGGTAGTGGTTCCTGGCTGGCTCTGCGCCGCAGTGCTTGGGCACGCGGGCAAGTGGCTGGCGATGGAGACGGAATAGGCCATATTGTAATAACTGGGCGCTATTTCGTAAATGAGAATCGTTATCAGTATCATTTACGCAACGGATTGGGCGTGCCGCAAAAAAAACACTGTCATGGCCCATGAATGCTTGCTTTGCGGCCCGGCCGCTGCTATGCGCGCAAGCGTTCGCCGGCGGGAGTATGATGAGCAACCTTTACAAATTTCCGCCAAGCATGCTGCAGACTCCCGATGCCTTTGTCCCCCTGATCGATGCGCCCGAACCGGCCCCGGCCGCCACAGATACGCTGACGTTTGTCTTTCACCGCGGGCGTTTGTTGTTGCGTACGCCCGAGTTATCCCTGCCCACGGCCGCCGAGGCGGCCGCGTTCGATATCGACCTGAGCCGCGCACAGCCCGTGGGCTTGTGGCAGGGCCGCTATTGCCAGACGGTCTGGACCGACGAGGAGCTGCCCGTCGGTGCCGGCCTGGCCTGGCACGGCATGCGCTCGCTGTTCAATGCCGTCGACGACGCTTTCTTGGGCCTGGCCAGCCGCGCCGTGCAACTGGCCGAGTGGGCGCGCACGCACCGCCATTGCGGCGTGTGCGCCACGCCCATGCAACGCACGCGCGGCGAACGCTGTTTCACGTGCGCCGCTTGCGGCATGCTCGCGTACCCGCGCATTTCGCCGGCCATGATGGTACTCATCCGCAAGGGCGAGCAGGTGTTGCTGGCCATGCACAAGCACTCGCCATCGCAGCGTTTCAGCCCGCTGGCCGGTTTCCTGGAAGCGGGCGAATCGATCGAGGAAGCCGTGCACCGCGAGGTGATGGAAGAGGTGGGCTTGCGCGTGCATAAGCTGCAGTACTTCATGAGCCAGTCCTGGCCGTTTCCCCATTCGCTGATGATCGCGTTTACAGCCGATTACCTCGATGGCGAGATCCGCCTCGACGAGAACGAGATTGCCGAAGCGCGCTGGTTCGGTCCCGGCGATACGTGGCCGGAAGCGAGTTCGAGCGTGTCGATTTCCGCGTTGCTGGTCGCCGCGCACCGTCCGTCAACGGCATAGAAAGCCGGGGTTGCTCGGGCAGCCTGCCGCATTTTCTATATACTGGCGGCAATTGAAAATTTTAGGGTGGTGTAGCATGTCTCAAGAAGAATTCTCCGAAAACGACTGGCGCCGGCTGATCAGCAGCTTTGGTGAAGATCCGCAGCGTCCCGGCTTGCTGGAAACGCCGGCGCGCGTGGCCAAGGCGTGGAAGCACTGGACGTCCGGCTATGGTCAGGATCCGGTGGACTTGCTGAAAGCGTTTGAAGATGGCGCGGAACAGTACAACGAGTTGATCGTCGTGCGCGGGATTCCCGTCTACAGTCATTGCGAACACCATCTGGCGCCGTTTTTCGGCAAGGCCACCATCGGCTACGTGCCCAACGGCAAGATCGTCGGCCTGTCGAAATTGACGCGCCTCGTCGATTGCTTCTCCAAGCGCCTGCAAGTGCAGGAACGCATGACGATGCAGATCGCCAATGCCCTGATGGAAGTGCTGGAACCGAAATCGGTGGGCGTGGTCGTACGCTGCCGCCACCTGTGCATGGAAAGCCGCGGCATCCGTACGCCGGGCGAAGAAACCATCACCTCGGCCATGCTGGGCGAGATGCAGCCGAACCTGGCGCTGCGCACGGAGTTTTTGGCCTTGGCACGCGAAAGCTGATTTTTCGGCGGCGATGCGTGACGAAGGCGGCAGATGCCGCCTTTTTTCATATTCTTTCCGATTCCCGTTCCGCCAGGTAGCGTGCCGGCGGCTTGCCCACGGCCTTGCGGAACATGGTGACGAAACCGCTGGTGTTTTCATAACCGAGTTCCAGCGCCACCGCCTTCACGCTGTGGCCTTGCGCCATGCGCCGCAAGGCCAGGATGACGTGCAATTGCCGGCGCCAGCGCCCCACGCTCATGCCCATTTCCTCCAATGACTGCCGGGTCATGCTGCGCTCGCTCATGCCGATGTGGCTGGCACACTCGGCCAGGGTCTTTTTGTCGGCTGGCTGCGCCAGCAGCAGGGCGGCCAGGCGGCGCAAACGCGCATCGCGCGGCATCGGCAAGTGCAAGTCTTCCACGGGCGCGGCCGCTAGTTCATCGAGCAGGGTGAGCACCAGGCGTTCCTGCGCGCCATGCAGCGTGGCCAGGGTGGGAAAAGCGGCCGCCTTGGCGATCAGTTCGCGCAGCAGGGGGGAAACGGCCACGGTACAGCAGACGGCCGGCAAGGCCGGCGCCATGGCCGGCTCGACAAACAGGCAATAACATTGGGCCTCGCCCACGCCCTGCGCGGAATGCATCAGGCCGCCCGGTATCCACACGGCGCACTGGGGCGGCACGATCCACACGCCGCTGTCCACCTCGCAATGAATCACGCCGCGCGTCGCATACAGCAACTGCCCCTTGCGGTGCTGGTGCGGCGCCTGCTCCGCCTCCTCGGACACGCTGGCCAGGCCCACGGCCAGCAGCGGACGCAACACGCCATCGATGTCGAAATCCATGAGGGAGGCGCCAGGGTCCAGGCCCAACTGGGCCGTCAGCGCACTGGGCAAGAGGGGATGGGGCATGGGAACACTTTGGCTGGATTGAATAATATTGTGGCTATTTTATGCAATGACGCGTAGCACCGCCAGCGCTATCGTATGGGCATCCGCAGCCCCGCTTCAACGGCAACCGCCGCCGCCAGTGTTCTGATGAAGGTAAGGAGGAACGGCAACCCCTTGAAGGAGTCATCATCATGCAGCTTGATCTATCCGCTTTTCCCCTTGTCTGGATGCGCCGCGAGGCAGCGCCTGCCCAGCCCGATATTCTGTTTGCCCAGTTTGACGCGCTGCTGGCGCGCCGCCAGGCGTTTGTCATTCTCAGCGAGGAAGGCTTTGACGAGGATGGGCATGAACACCCGCAGGAAGAGCGCAAGCGGGCGTCACTCTGGATGAAGCAGAACAAGGCGGCCATCCGCGCGTATATCCAGGGCATGGTGCTGGTCGAACCGAGCGCCGCCAAGCGCCTGGCCGGCAAGGCCTTTGCCGTGATGTTCGGCAAGTTCTGGGGTTATCCCCTGCATTTCGGCACCAGCCGCGACGACGCGCTCGACATCGCCCAGCATTTGATCAAGGCGTGGCTGCCGCCAGCCGACGGCGGCACGGCCGCGCATCAGTAGCGGTATTCGCTGACCAGATGCTTGGTGAAATTGTACTTGCTGCCGCCGTCGAGCAAGTCGACCAGGCGCTTCGGCGCCGAGGCCGACATGAAGGCGTCGGCGGCGCCGCCCGTGCTGCGAAATTTCATGCCGGGGCTGAGGATCTGGTTGGCGCCGATTTTCAAGTGCTGGAAGCTTTTCGTTTTTTCATTGTTGAGAATGAAATGCAATTCCTGCTTGAAGGTCAGGAAGGGGATCTTCAGCCACCAGCCTTCGTCCGTGCCATAGCTGGCGACGCTGGCAAAATGCGTGTTCTTGTCCGTCAAGGTGGGTTTGCCCAGGCGGTCGTTGATGCGTTTCATGGCTTCATTCTTGGTCATGCTGTGCTTTCGTGATTCATCGTATATCCGGCGTGCATTTTGACACAGGCACGCGCCCCCCGCCTGTCTTGCCACCCCCTATCTGCATGCTTTTTTACTGCAATGCAGCATCAATTCTCATCAATTGTCGCAACGCATTAACAACACCCGGCAAAAATCATTGCTTCCCAGCATTGTAAATATCGGTATTTCAAGCGTATGCTGGTGTCGTCTGAACGGTGCCGTCCGAGCACCGTCGCCGCCGCATTCCTGGCCTGCCGAGCTGGAAGCGGGCCACGCCTTTCGCCGCATATAGATAGTTGGAGACACAGCATGAAGAAATTGACGTTCCAGCAGAAGTTATGGATTCCCCTGATTTGCAGTCTGTTGTGCATCACCGTTATTTTTGTCTATAACGCCCTGGAAGTGCGCAAGATCCGCATCGAAGAACGCAGTGCCGACCTGAGCAATGCCGCCGACCTGGGCCTGGGTGCCGTCAAGATGTTCGGCGACCTGGCCGCCAGCGGCGCCTTGACGAAGGAAGAAGCGCAAAAGCAGGCCACGGCCGTCATCAAGAGCATGCGTTTCGGCGAGACCGGTTATTTGTCCATCATCAACCTCGACGCCGTCGTCGTGATGAATCCTGCCGCGCCGCAAACCGATGGCAAGAACATGTCGGATTTTAAGGATGCCAACGGCACCTATCTGTACCGCGACATCGTGGCTGTCGGCAAGAGTGAAACGGGCAAGGGCTTCGTCCACTATTATTTCCCCCGTCCCGGCCAGAAGACCCCCGAACCGAAGATGAGCCGCGTGGTGGCCTACAAGCCGTGGAGTTGGACCATCGTGACGGGCGTGTACATGGACGATATCGACGCGGCCTTCCGCCAGTCACTGCTGACCTCGCTGGGCGTGCTGGTGCTGGTATGCGGCCTGCTGGCCGCCGTCGTCGTGGTGATCAACCGCAGCTTGCGCCATGCGCTGGGCGGCGATCCCGAGTATGCGGCCGACGTGGCGGAAAAGATCGCGAATAACGATTTGAGCGGCGTCGTGCGCACGCATGCCAACGACCGCCACAGCGTGCTGTACGCGATGAAAACCATGCAAACCAACCTGGTCGATGCAATCAGTGAAATCCGCCATAGCGCCGAGACGATCGCCACGGCCTCAAGCGAGATTGCCAGCGGCAATATGGACTTGTCGGCGCGCACGGAAATGCAAGCCAGTTCTCTGGAAGAAACGGCGGCCTCGATGGAGGAATTGACCTCGACCGTGACGCAAAACGCGGGCAACGCCGTGCAGGCCAATGAGCTGGCGCAGTCCGCTTCCGCCGTGGCGCGCCAGGGCGGCGCCGTGGTGGCGCAAGTGATCGGCACCATGGACACCATCAACGCCTCGTCGCGCAAGATCGTCGACATCATCGGCGTCATCGATGGCATCGCCTTCCAGACGAACATCCTGGCCTTGAACGCGGCCGTGGAAGCGGCGCGCGCCGGAGAACAGGGCCGCGGCTTTGCCGTCGTGGCGTCGGAAGTGCGTAATCTGGCGCAACGCTCGGCCGGTGCCGCGAAGGAAATCAAGGAGCTGATCGGCGCTTCCGTCGACAGCATCGCGGCCGGCAGCACGCTCGTCGCACAGGCGGGCACAACCATGGATCAGGTGGTCGCTTCCGTTTCGCGCGTGACCGACATCATGGCCGACATCACGGCCGCCTCGCACGAGCAAAGCACGGGCATCGGCCACGTCAACCAGGCGATCACGGAAATGGATAGCGTGACGCAACAAAATGCGGCGCTGGTGGAGGAGGCGGCGGCGGCGGCGTCGAGCATGCAGGACCAGGCGGCCGTGCTGGCGCAACTGGTGGCGCGCTTCAAACTGTCGGCGCAGGAATCGGGCACGGCGCCGCGCCTGGCGGCCACTTCGGCTGGCGCGCCACGCGCCGTGGCGAAAAAGCCGTTGCGCAGCCTGGCGGCGCGCTGATTTACCGGGCCGGTGCCGCCGCTGGCGGCGCCGGTTCGAATTCCAGCTTGTCATCGACGACCACGAATTGCCCGACCGGCTGGCCCAGGTCGGCTTTCGGGTCGTTTTCCATTTCCGTCAGCTCATTGCAGGTATTCGTTTCCGCCTGCCACAACTGCTTGCCCATGCGGATATTCCAGATACCATCGCCGGCCGCGAACAGCTCGACCGTGATGTCGGCCGGCGCATCCGTCGACAGGGTATGCAGGCGCTGGCATTGCGGCAGATTCGTCGCCATCAGCTGCACTTCCACAGTATCTTGCCAAAAATAACGTTGCTGGCGGCGCACGGTCAGGGAATGGTCTTGCCCATCGAACATGTAGATGGCGAAGTCCTGGACACAGCCTGACAGCAGGACGGACAGCGTGACGATCAGGAGTTTGCGCATGGTCGGCTTTCTTTGTTTGTGCTCGGGAATGTCGGGATGCCTGCGTGACGGCGCTAGTGGGTGCTTGCGCCGCCTTGTTTTTCGCTTACGTGGCATTATATCCATGCATATCAGTTGCGGCGCGACAATAGTTATGCCAAGTTCGCCGGCCCCTACTTATCTACCTGGAAAGACCACGATGATCGACCTGTATTACTGGACCACGCCCAACGGGCACAAAGTGACGATGTTCCTGGAAGAAGCGGGCATCCCCTACAACCTCATTCCCGTGCATATCGGCAAGGGTGAGCAGTTCAAGCCCGAGTTTCTCGCCATCGCGCCGAATAACCGCATCCCCGCCATCGTCGACCAGGCGCCGGAAGATGGCGGCGCGCCGCTGTCGCTGTTCGAGTCGGGCGCGATTTTGCAATACCTGGCCGAGAAAAGCGGGCAATTCCTGCCGGCCGACGTGCGCGGACGCGCCGAAGTCATGCAATGGCTGTTCTGGCAAATGGGCGGCCTTGGCCCCATGGCGGGGCAAAATCACCATTTCGTGCAATACGCGCCCGAACCGATCGACTACGCCATCACGCGCTACGTCAACGAAACGAACCGGCTATACGGCGTGCTGAACAAGCGCCTGGCGGACCGTGCATTCGTGGCCGGCGACAGCTACTCCATCGCCGACATGGCGATCTATCCGTGGATCGTGCCGCACGAACGCCAGCGCCAGAAGCTGGAAGATTTCCCGCATCTGGCGCGCTGGTTCGCGGCCATTGCCGCCCGTCCCGCCACCGTGCGCGCGTATGCGCGGGCGGCGGAAATCAATGTGCAGCCGACCGTCAGCGGCGACGCGAAAAGCGTGCTGTTCGGGCAGACGGCCAAGACCATCGGCCAAGCTTAATTTCCCCGGTACGTGGAAAAGCCGAAAGGGCTGAGCAGCAAGGGAATGTGATAGTGCTGCTCAGTCTTTTCCACGTGGAATTGCACGGGAATTTCCGGGAAGAAGGTTTCCTGTTTCAGGCGCGCATAGTGCTCGCCTGTCTTGAACACGATGCGGTAGTCGCCCGCCTGCATGGGCGCATCCACCGGATACATGGCCGCGATGCGCCCCTGCGCATTCGTCACGGCACTGCCCAGTTGTTGCCAGCCTTCACCGTTCTTTTGCTCCAGGGTGACCGTTACGCCCGCCGTCGGCTGTCCGCTCTGCAAGTCGAGAATGTGCACGCTCAAGGGATTGGCGGCGGCCAGGGCCATGCCGGACAGGCTGGCGAAGGCCAGGGCGGCGGTGATTTGTTTCAGTGTGCTCATCGTCGTATCTTTCAGTTTAAAGGGTAGGGGAATCGAGTTCAGGGATGGCGGCCAGGGCGGCCAGGGCGCAGGCGCGGTCTTGCTGCGCGCCGCCGCCGCCGGCCACGCCGATGGCGCCGACCACTTCGCCCTTGGCGCGCAAGGGCAGGCCGCCGCCCAGCAGCAACAGTTCCGGCACGGTCGTCAAATTGGCCATGTCGGGATTGCCGCGCGCGGCCACGGCCAGCGCCTGGGTATCGTTTTTCGTCGACAGGGCCGTGTAGGCCTTGCGCCGGCTGGCCTCCGTGTTGTGCGGCCCGACGCCATCGGCGCGCTGCACGGCCACGACATTGCCGCCACGGTCGAGCACGCTGACGACGATGTGCCGTCCTTGCGCCTGGCACGCGGCCATGGCGGCATTCGCCAGCTTGTTGGCCATTGCCAGAGAAAGATCATCGACCTTGCGCAGCTGGGCATGGGTTGGACCGGCCAGCAGGCACAGCAGGGTACTGCCGAGTAACAGGGTTTTCATGTGGCTGTCCGTTGATAAGGTGGCGCCAGTATGGCCAGGCTTGCCCTACGAGAAGATGATCGCCGCATGACATTTTTATCATCCGCGGCGCCCGGCGCGCGGCGTAGAATGGTTTTATATTCTCCTTAGAAAGCTGCCATGCGTATCCTGGTCATCGAAGACGAACCGAAGACGGGCGACTATCTGCTGCGTGGCCTGGCCGAGTCCGGCTTTACGGTGAGCCTGGCGCGCAATGGCCGCGACGGCTTGCACATGGCAAGTACGGAGTCACCCGATCTCATCGTGCTCGACGTCATGCTGCCCATCATGGACGGCTGGCAAGTCTTGCGCGCGCTGCGGCTGCAGGAGGGCGGCGCCGACGTGCCCGTGATTTTCCTCACGGCGCGCGACGAAGTGCAGGACCGGGTCAAGGGGCTGGAACTGGGCGCCGATGATTATCTGGTGAAACCGTTCGCGTTTGCGGAACTCGTGGCGCGCATCCGCACTTTGCTGCGGCGCGGGCCGCCGCGTGAAGACGACGTCATCCGCATCGGCGACATGGAAATCGATGTGATGAAGCGCAAGGTGAGCCGGCAAGGCCAGCGCATCACCCTGACGGCCAAGGAATTCGGCTTGCTGCATTTATTGGCGCGGCGCCAGGGCGAGGTGCTGTCGCGCTCCATCATCGCCTCGCAAGTGTGGGACATCAATTTCGAGAGCGACACCAACGTCATCGACGCGGCCATCCGCCGCCTGCGCAGCAAGCTCGACGACCCGTTCGAACCCAAGCTGATCCACACTTTGCGGGGCATGGGCTATGTCTGCGAATTGCGCGCGCCCACAGTGGCTGACAGCGGCGCGGCCGCATGAAGCTGGCGCAACTTCGCCGCTCGCTGACCCTGCGCGTCACGCTCGTCTTCGTGCTGATCGTGGCGCTCGTATCGGCCGGGCTGGGCATGCATCTGTACCGCTCGTTCGTGGCGGAAATCGAGCGCCGCGACGATATTTTATTGCTGGGAAAACTGCGGCAGATCCAGCAGCTGCTGGGCAATGCGGGCACCCTCGACATCATCCGCGAGCGGCCCCAGTATTTCCGCGACACCATGAGCGGGCAAGAAAATTCCCTGGTGCGCATCGTGCGCGCCGATGGCACGCGTTTGATCGATGTCAACCCGAACGGCGAGGCGGTGGCGCATCCTGTTCCCGTGGCCGTCGATGCGCCCGTGACAAACAACGACATCGTCAGCTGGACCAGCCGCGACGGTTATCCCGCACGCGTGGTGGCAGCCAGCGCGCGCATCGGCGACCCGGCGCAGATGGCCGATATTGCCGTCGCCAGGGTCTACGGCGACCGCACGGCCATGTTCGCCGCCTACCGTTGGCAAATCGTCGTCTCGGTGGCCGTCAGCGCGCTGGTGGCGGCACTGTTGGCGAGCCTGATGCTGCTGCGGGGACTGCGGCCGCTGCGCAATATCGCCGCCCATGCGGCCCTCGTGCGGCCGGGCAAGCTGGAGCAGCAACTCGATGCGCGCGGCGCGCCCACGGAACTCTTGCCGCTGATCCACGCCCTGAACGCCATGCTGGCGCGGCTGCAGGAAGGCTATGCGCGGCTGTCGCAGTTTTCCGCCGACCTGGCGCATGAATTCCGCACGCCCGTCACCAATCTGCTGGGACAAAGCCAGGTCATGCTGGCCCGCCCGCGCAGCGCGCACGAGTATGAACAGCTGGTGTCGTCGAATGTGGAAGAGCTGGAACGGCTGTCGCGCATGATCGACAGCATGCTGTTTCTGGCGCGCGCGCAGCAGGATGAAATGGTGCTCGTCAAGCACGTCCTACCCGTGCAGGACGAATTCTTGCGCCTGGCCGATTTCTTTGAAGGCTTGGCCGAAGAGCGCGAGCTGGCGCTGGCTTGCCACGGCAGCGGCAATGTGACGGCCGAGCCGCAACTGCTGCGCCGCGCGCTGGGCAATTTGCTGTCGAACGCCATCCGCCACGCGGCGCCGGGCAGCACGATACTGCTGCGTTCGCATGCGACGAACGCAGGTGTGGAATTGAGCGTGAGCAACCTCGGCCCCGCCATCCCCGCGCGCCACTTGCCGCACCTGTTCGAGCGCTTCTACCGCGCCGACCCGGCCCGCAGCGACTCGGCCGCTTCGACAGGATTAGGGTTGGCCATCGTCGCAGCCATCATGCAGTTGCATGGCGGCAGCGCGACGGTCGCGTCCGACGCGGCCGCCACGACGTTTACCCTGATGTTCCCGTTCCAGCAGCGTAGGTCGGATTAGGCCAAGGGCCGTAATCCGACGTAGGGTTGGCGGTAGCGCAGATGTCGGATTACGCGCGGCGTTGCCGCGCTAATCCGACCTTGTATTATTCCCCTCATGCCGTTCGTGGTATTGCGAACGGTATCGACCGCTGTCAAAATCTTGGTAGGCATATCAAGACCGGGTAACTGGATGCCGTATCCGCCCTTAGGCCCCGAGCCAGCGCCGTAGATCTCGCTCCAGTTACCCATCCTCCATGTCAAGATCGGACAGTATCTTTGGCACCGGCATGCCGGTTAGCCCGTATTTGCAAGGTAGATCGCAAGAGGACCACAGCATGTTTAATTTAGGAATCGACGTTGCCAAGGCCAAGCTCGACTGCGCGCTGCGCCTGCCCAACGGCAAGCATCGTAACAAGGTTGTCGAGAACAACCACCAAGGATTCACCGCGCTCCACGCATGGCTGCTGAAGCACGCTGCCGGCAGCCCCAGGGTGTGCATGGAAGCGACGGGCACCTATTGGGAAGGGGTTGCCGAATATCTCGCCGGACTTGGCATGGTGGTCAGTGTCATCAATCCGGCCCAGATCAAGGCCTTCGGCGCTTCGCGCCTGGTGCGCACCAAGACCGACAAGGTCGACGCACAACTGATCGCCGACTTCGCCCATGAACGCCAGCCGGAGCCCTGGCTGGCGCCATCGCCTGCAGAGCAATCGCTGCGCGCGCTGGTGCTGCGCCTGGATGCATTGCAAGCCATGCGCCAGCAGGAAAGCAACCGGCTTGAGGTGGCGCGCGAGGCGGTACGCCAGGGGATCGAGGATCATATTGCCTGGCTCGACGCCGAGATCAAGGCGCTGATCCTGGCGATCCGCCGCCATATCGATGACGACCCGGATTTACGCGGCAAGCGCGAGCTGCTCGATAGCATTCCTGGCCTGGGCGAGCGCACGATTCCCGTGCTGCTGTCCTACTACGCCAATCCGGGGCGCTTCGACAGCGCCAAGCAGGCGGTGGCGTTTGCGGGCCTCGATCCGCGCCAGCACGAGTCGGGTTCCAGCGTGCGTGGCAAGCCACGCATGTCGAAGGTCGGCCATGGCTTCCTGCGCAAGGCACTGTACATGCCGGCCATGGTGGCGGTGCATAAGACGCCCTGGGGCCGGCGCTTCGGTCAGCGCCTGCGTGACGCAGGCAAGGCGCCCAAGCTGATCATCGGCGCCATGATGCGCAAGCTGGTGCACGTGGCATTCGGCGTGCTCAGGTCGGGAAAAATATTTGATCCGGCCTTGCACGCCGCTTGACGGGGATAACAGTATCTACGCCTGCCAATTAGCCCATCTCCACCAAGAACTCATGCATGCCCGTATGCGGCAATTGCGCGCACGCGGGCGCGAAATGCGGCAATTGGCCCCACAGCAGCGGGTTGCCGACGATGTACACATAATGCTGCGCGCGCGTCAGGGCGACGTTGAGCAAGTTCGGCGTGGCCGCCGCCCACTGCGCGGCGCCCACCGTGCTGTCGTCGGCGCCGAGGACCAGCATCACCACGCTTTGCTCCTTGCCCTGGAAGGTATGCACGGTGCCCACCATCTGGCTGCTCCACTGGCGCAATTCGCGCGCCGTCGGCGCCTTGCCGTAGCCGAGGCGGCGGTCCCAGTCCATGTCGACGATGCGCGAACGCAATTCGTTGCGCACGGCCTTGAACGGCGTGATCACATACATGTCGGGCAGCTTGCCGTCGCGGCGGTACAGTTTCAGCAGCACTTCCAGCACAAAATCGAGCTGCACGGGCACGACCTGCTTGTAGCTGACGGCGCCGATGGCGTCGATCCAGCGGCTGGGGCCTTTCGTGAGTCCCCGCGCGCCGGCCGGCGGTGTGCGCTCGCTCAAGCCATAGACCATCTTGTCTTCGTAGGCGATGCTGTTGGCCAGCGAGAACATCGGTTCGACGCAACGGCGGTGTACGCGCAAGGGGCTGCCTATCCACAAGGGCTGTGCGCTGCCGGCGCCGACGACGGCGCCATAGCGGTTGGCCTTGTCCGCCAATGTCTGTACGGACACGCTTGTCGGCGCATAACTGCCATCCTGCGTGTGCGGCGACAGGGCGGACAGGGTTTGCACGAGGCGGCCCGGCACCGTGAACACGGGCTCGATCTGCAGCGGATCGCCCACGACGACGGCGCGCTTGGCGCGCCACAGGCTGCCCAGCGCCGCTTGCGGCACGGCCTGGCCCGCCTCGTCGATGAACAGCCAGCCCAGCGATTCGGGACCCATGCCCTGGAACTGGCGCGCGAACGAGGCAAACGTCGTCGACACGACGGGCACCACCATGAACAGGCTGTGCCAGACCATGGCGATGTGCGACTGGTCGTAGGCGCGCTTGTTTTTCAGCAATTTGGACACGGCCAGCAAGTTGCCGCCAAAGCCGGGGCCACCTTTTTTTGCCACTTCCGCCAGCCATGCCTCGTGCAGGGCCAGGGCCTTGGCGAACAGGCGCGAGCGCAGGCGCGCCAGGGCCGGTTCATGCCACAGGCCGCCAATTTGCAAGGCGTCGCCATCGAGCTCGTCCAGGGTGGCCGGCGCGGCGATGGTGGGGAAGCGCATGCGCGCGCGGCGCAGCAGTTCCGTGCTGTCATCCCATTCGCGCTGGCGCGATTGCGCCGTGCGCAGGGCGATGTGCAGGCTGTTGCGGGCACGCTCGCAGCGCGGCTCCAGCTCGCCCTTCAGCAGCAGCTTGATGGCGGAGACGTCGCGCGCGGCCTGGCGCTGCGCTTCGGCGTTGGCCACGACGGCATCCTTGTAGGCGCGTGCCGGTGCCGTGCGGAACAAGCGGGCAAAGAAACCGGGCTGCGTCAGCGCCACCAGGCGTTCCTCTTCCAGCAACTCCTTCTTGCTGGCGAGCAGGGTGTCCTGCTGCGCCAGCGCATCGGACAGGGCGCCATGCGCCGCGTCCATCTCTTGCTCGGCAGCGATCAGCGCTTGCTGGCTGCTGTGGATGAAGTCGGCTTCCGAGCACGTGCCCACGGCTTGCCACAGGGCCGCGTACTGGGCGTGCTCGGCCAGCGCCTTTTCCACCACGTGTTCCGTCTCGCGGAATTCGCGCGCCGCCTGCGCGAAGCTCACACCCTGGTGGCTGGCCAGCCACTGGCGGATATTCTGCGCATTCGGCGTCTTGCGCGCCGTGGTCTTGTCCCGGTCGTCGTCATAGAAATTGCTGACGAAGCGGCGCCGGTTCGCGCTATTGCCCAGCGCGCAGGACATCAAGCCCCATGGCGCTTCCGCTTCGCCCAGGGCGCGGTTGGCGCCATTGCCGTCGGCCACGACCCGGCGCGCCACGCTTTCAAAGTAGCGCGTGCGCGCCCATTCCTTGCCCAGCTGCTTCGGTTTTGGCAGGTCGCCGGAAATGTTTTCCACCGCCGCGTTATTCGACGAGGCGACGACCATTTCAAAGCCCGTCAGTTCCGGACGCAAGCGGGCGATGGTAATCGGGTCGCGCACGCCTTCGAAGGCCACGGCCACCTTGCCGATGAAGGCGTCGCCCGCGCGGTCCAGGCAGGACAGCACGCTGGCGCGGCGCACGATGTTGTCGGCGAACAGTTCGCGCAACAAGGTTGTCTTGCCCGTGCCCGGCGGGCCATTGACGGAAAAGATGCCCCGTTCGTGCAAGCCCGTGCGCGCGCCGTGGATGGCGAACTGCTGCATCAGGCTCATGGCGTAGCTGGCGTCTTCCAGCCAGTGTCCCCGGTTCATATTGCCGGGATTGAGCATGGCGGCCAGCGCCTGGCGTCCTGCCGGGCTGTACAGGTCGATGCGCTCATCCTGTGCCAGCGGCGTCAGGTAGGCGGCGACCGTCGCCGGCAACTTGCCGCCACGCAAGGCGCGAATGATCTGTTCCAGGTCATCGAGGTAAAAACTGTTGAGGATATCGATCGATGGCTCCGCCGCGTCGCCAAAGTCCAGGCTGCGGTTCTGGCTGGAGTCAAGCGCATCGGTTTCCGTCGCCGTTGCGCGTTTCTTGCGCGTGCGCAATTCCAGCACGGCCAGCGGCTGGCCGGCGGACGGGTGGAAACCGGCCCAGTCGCGCAGCAGGTCGGCCAGGGCCGCGATTTCCATGCCGGACAGGGGAGACGAGACATTGCCGGCCTCGTCCGTCACTTGCTGTGGCGTGCGGCTTGCCGCGAAGTTGCGCAGGCTGTCTTGCAGCGCCAGCTGGCTGTCGCTGAAGGCGTCCAGGCTCAGGCCTGACCAGTCCGGCGTGCGTGCGCGGCCGAGCGCCCATGGCAAGGTCGACACGGACACGGGGTCGAACTGCGGCTCGCCCAGCGCATTGAGGTTCAGGCGGGCAAAGCACGAGCGTCCCAGCAACTCTGTTTTTTCTGTTTCGGTAATGTTTTCCGGGCCCGTGGCTGGCGGACAAGCCTTGTTGATTTCAGCCTTGTCGAACACGCCAAGGAACAATGAGAAGCCGTCGATCTCGCGGTCGGACGCTACTTGCCATTGTGTGGCGAACTGCGGCGGCAATTGCGCCAGCTGTTCGCGGTGCAGGAGACGCACGGTGGACTGGTCTTCAACGTCCGTGATTTGATTCAGGTCAAACGGGATAAAGAATTCGATCTTGTGCCAATACTCCAGGATAGCCAGGAGGCGCTGCTGTTCTGCCTGATTCATGATGACCAATATTTTGTAAAGCGAGCGAGGATTGTAAAGCGTATGCGCGGCGCACGTTTTGCACTTTTGTCTATTGCGCGGGCTTTACGGCAAAAAAAGTGGTATTGGCAGACGAAAAAAAGCCAGGCAGCAACTTCCTGCCTGGCCTTCCCCCGTTGCGATGTTGCTGAGGGTTAAAACTCGTGCATTAAAACTCTTCCCATTCGCTCTCTGCCGCCGCATTGCTGCGGCGTGCCGGCGCGGCCGCGACGGCCTTGCGCACTGGCGCTGGCTTGGCCGCGGGGCGTGCGATGGCGTGCGCTGCCGGTGCCGTGCGTACAGGCGCCAGCTTGGCTGCGCTGGCGACATGGTTGCCGGTTTTAAAGAAGCCGACCACATGCGCCAGTTCGCCCGCCTGGTCCTGCATGCTTTGCGAGGCGGCCGCCGCTTCTTCCACGAGGGCCGCGTTTTGCTGCGTTACTTCATCCATCTGGGCAATGGCCATGTTGATCTGTTCGATGCCGATGGTCTGCTCGTGCGTGGCGGACGTGATTTCGCCCATGATGTCGGTCACGCGGACGATGCTGTCGACGATGTCGCCCATGGTCTGGCCTGCTTCATTGACGAGGCGCGAACCCGTGTCCACGTTGGCGACGGAGGCGGCGATCAATTCCTTGATTTCCTTCGCTGCGCCAGCCGATCGTTGGGCCAGATTGCGCACTTCCGACGCCACGACGGCAAAACCGCGTCCTTGTTCACCCGCGCGCGCCGCTTCGACGGCCGCGTTCAAGGCCAGGATGTTGGTCTGGAAAGCGATGCCGTCGATGACGCCGATGATGTCGACGATCTTGCGCGACGAGGCGTTGATCGTGCCCATGGTGTCGACCACTTGCGAAACGATGCTGCCGCCGCGCACGGCTACTTCCGACGCGCTTTTCGCCAGCTGGTTCGCCTGGCGCGCATTGTCCGCGTTCTGCTTCACGGTCGAGGTCAGCTCTTCCATGGCCGACGCCGTTTCTTCCAGCGAGCTGGCTTGTTCTTCCGTGCGTGAGGACAAGTCGAGGTTGCCGGCGGCAATTTCGCTCGATGCCGTGGAGATCGCATCCGTGCCGTTGCGCACTTGCGCCACCACGCCCAGCAGGCTGGTGTTCATGGCTTTCAAGGCGCCCAGCAGGCGGCCCGTTTCATCGGTGGAATTGACGACGATGTGCGATGACAAGTCGCCCGAGGCCACGGTTTCGGCTACGCTGACGGCCGTATTGATGGGCTGGGTGATCGAGCGCGTGATGATCCACGCAACAAAAGCGCCCAGCAGCACGGCCAGGCTGCCCAAGGTAATCATGGAGGCGCGCGCGCTGTTGCTCAGCGTTTCGGCTTCCGTTGCCGCTTGCGCCGCCTGCTCGCCTTCATACGCGACCAGGCTGTCGAGCGCGCCCAGCACGCGTTTCAGGCTCGGCGCCGCCTGCTGCGTCAGGAAAGCGATCGCTTCTTCCGTCTGGCCCGCATTGCGCAGCTCGATGACCTTGTTGTTCAGCGGTGCGCCCGATTTCAGGGCCGCGTCCAGCTCGGCCATCAAGGCCGTTTCCTTGTCCGTCGAGATTTTCTTTTGCAAGGTTTCCTTGGCGGCGCCGTATTTCTTGCGCGCTTCGCCAATTTTTGCCAGTTCCGCCTGCACCAGCGCTTCCGTCGGCGCCACCACAATGCTCGTGATCGCCAGGGTAATGTTGCGCACGTTGTCGCTCATGGTATTGGCGGCCGCCATTTTGACGTTCTTGTCGGCCACGATGTCGTGCGTGCGCGCGCTCAGTTGTCCCATGGAATACAAGCCGACGAGCAAGACGGCGACCAGCAGGCCGAGGACGACAGCAAACCCGATCCCGAGCCGGGTGCCGATTTTGAATTGTGTGAGTGACATGATTGCTTTCGTGTTGCGGAAGTGAGGGAAAACATCGGACAGACCGGGGCTACGGGTTTATACGTAGCGGCGGCCAGCCTGTAATTGTTCCTCAAAATTCCGCACTGCAATACAAAAACTTGTATCAAGTCCGTGAAAAGCTGAAAAACTGGTAGCAACTTAACTAAGTTGTCGTGTGGAAACAACGAGCGCGGCGCTGGATGCGGCTCAGTTTTCCGGAAATACGCGGGTGGCGAGGAAATCGATGAAGGCGCGCAGTTTCGGTGTCAGGTGGCGGCTGCTGGGCCACAGGATGCGAAAGGCGCCGTCGTGCTGGCGGTGGCCTTCTAGCAAGCTCTGCAAGCGGCCTGCGGCCAGCGCCGCGCGCACGGCAAAGTCGGGCAGGGCGGCGATGCCCAGGCCGCTTTCGGCAAAGTGCAGCAGGGTCTCCACATTGTTGCAGTGGAGCAGGGCCGGCAAGCCGGCCGCGTGCAGGGCGGGCCATTCGGGCAGGGGCCACGCCTCGACCTTGCCGCTGCTGGGAAATTTGTACAGCAGGCAAGTGTGCTGCGCCAGATCGGCCGGCAGCAGCGGCGTGCCGTGCTGGATCAAATAATCGGACGCGGCCACCAGTTGCAGCTGGAACTGGCCCAGCTGGCGGCTCATCAAACGGCTGTCGGCGCTCTCTCCCGCGCGCACGACGGCGTCGTAGCCTTCCTCGATCACGTCGACCCGGCGGTCGCTGAAGTCGAGATCGAGCTCCACCAGCGGATAGGCGCGCGCGAACGCGGCCAGCACGGGATTGAGCAGGCTGCCAACTTGCGGCAAGCTGACGCGCAGCCGGCCTTGCGGCGCGCTCTTGCTGTTCGATAACTCCAGTTCGGCAGCTTCGATCTCGCCGAGGATGCGCCGGCAGCGTTCCAGGAACACGGTACCCTCGCTGGTGAGCGCGATGCTGCGCGTGCTGCGGTGAAACAAGCGCACGCCGAGCCGCTCTTCCAACCGCGCGATGCTTTTGCCCACGGCCGAGGCGGAAATCCCGAGCACCCGCCCCGCCGCCACGAAACTGCGCATTTCCGCCGCCTGCACGAAGGCCGTGAATCCCGCCAGGTTATCCATGTCGATCCTCATTGATTGCGGATGCCAACGTCCGCACAGACAGAAACTATAGCCTGTTTTTCTTTGATCGCGCCTGCCTTACCTTGGCAGCCTGATCATTTGAAAGGCTACGCCATGATGTACAACTTCTCTCCCGCGGCCCTGTCCGCCCGCATTGATCCCTTGCTGGACGCCGTTTTGCAGCAGCAGCGCATGGCGGGCGCCGTCGTGCTGGTACGCCAGCGCGGCAAGGACGTGTACCGCCGCGCGGCCGGCCACCTGGACCGCGAGGCGGGCACGCCCATGATTGAAGACGCCCTGTTCCGCCTGGCGTCCGTCAGCAAACCCATCGTCTCGGTGGCCGCGCTGGCGCTGGTGGGACAGAACCGCCTGGGACTGGACGACCTGGTGGCGCGCTGGCTGCCGTATTTTGCACCGCGCCAGCCGGACGGCGCCGTGGCGGCGATCACCGTGCGCCACTTGCTTACGCATACGGCTGGGCTCGACTATGGCTTTTTCCAGCCGCCGGGCGGCGCGTATGCGCAGGCCGGGGTGTCCGACGGCATGGATGCGTCCCGCATTTCCCTCGAGGACAACCTGCGCCGCCTGGCCACGGTGCCGCTGGCGACTGCGCCGGGCGAGCGCTGGGCGTATTCGATCGCCACCGACGTGCTGGGCGCCGTGATCGAAGCGGTGACTGATCTGCCGCTGGCGCATGCCGTGGCACAGCTGGTGACGGCGCCGCTGGCCATGCGCGACACGGGCTTTATCAGCACCGACGCGGCGCGCCTGGCCGTCGCGTATGCGGACCGGGCCGCGGGAGAAGCCCGGCCGCGCCGCTTGCTCGATGCGGGGGACGACCATCTGCCGTTTCTCGATGGCATGGCAGGGTTTGTGCTCTCTCCGGCCCGCGCCCGCGACGCGCACGTCTATCCGTCCGGCGGCGCGGGCATGGTCGGCTCGGCGCCCGATTTCATGCGTTTGCTGGAAACACTGCGCCAGGGCGGCGCGCCTCTGCTGCCAGCCGATCTGGCGCAGCAGATGGGCACGAGCCAGACGGGGGCTTTCGATTTGCCGTTCTGGCCGGGGCGGGGCTTTGGCCTCGGCTTTACCGTGTTGACGGACCCGCTTGCCGCCGCCACGCCGGAGTCCGTGGGCACGTGGCGCATGGGCGGCACGTATGGCCATTCGTGGTTTGTCGACCCTGCGCAAGAATTGTCCGTAGTGGCGTTTACGAATACGGCACTGGAAGGCATGGCGGGGCCGTTCGTGGCGGAATTGTGCCAGGCAGTGTATGGCGCCAAGGAAACGCCATGACCCGCCCGCACCCGATCGTCTTCCTCGCGCTGGGCCTGTTCGGCGTGTACTGCATCGAGTTTGGCGTGGTCGGCATCTTGCCGATGATCATGCAGCGCTACGGCGTGACGGCCGCGCAGGCTGGGTCATTGGTGAGCCTGTTCGCCCTCGTGATCGCCGTGGGCGGCCCCTTCCTCGTGCTGCTGGCCACGCGCTGGCGCCGCAAGCGCGTGCTGATCGTTTCTCTGCTCGTGTTCGCGCTGGGCAGCGTGGTGTCGGCGTATGCGCCCCGCTTCGGGTTGCTGCTGGCGCTGCGCATCGTGCCGGCCCTGTTTCATCCTGTGTATTTCTCGCTGGCCATGGTGGCCGCCGCCGCCCTGTATCCGCCACAGGATGCGGCGCGGGCCGGCGCGCATGCGTTCACGGGCACCAGCATGGGCATGGTGCTGGGCATCCCGCTGACCACCTGGATTGCCGCACAATATGGTTATGAGGCATCGTTCCTTGCCTGCGCCCTCGTCAACGCGCTGGCGGCGCTGGGACTATACCTGTTCCTGCCGGACACGCCGCAGGAAGCGCCGATGGCCTACGGCCGCCAGCTGGCCGTGCTGCGCAAAGCCGCCCTGTGGCTGACCATTGCCGCCGCCGTGCTGGTGTTTGCCGCCATGTTTGCCGTGTATGCGTATGCGGCCGCGTATCTGCAGCATCAGGCGGGCTTGTCGGCGCGCCAGACGGGGCTGGCGCTGGTGGTGTTTGGTACCGGTGGCGTGGCGGGCAATCTGTTCGCGGGGCGCCAGCTGGGCACGCACGTGCTGCGCACGGTGTTGCTGCAGCCCGTGCTGCTGGGGCTGGCGTATTGCTTGCTGTACCGCTATGCGGGCACTGGTATCGGCTGGGCGCCCATGGCGTTGCTGTTGCTGTTCTGGGGCGCGGCGCATACGAGCGGGCTGATCGTCACGCAAGTGTGGCTCAGCAGCGAAGCGCGCGAGGCGCCGGCCTTTGCCATCGGCGTGTATATCGCCGCCATCAACCTGGGCGTGACGGTGGGCGCGCTGGCCGGCGGCATGGCGATTGCCCACTACGGCATGCAGGGGGCGCTGGCTTGCGGCGCGCTGTTGGGGGCACTGGCGCTGGCGGCGATTGCCGGGAAAGCGTGGCTGTACCGTGCGCCGTCAGTCGGCAAGATGGTTGGGGATGCGAAACAGTAAATCCGTGTCGCCGATGTCCACGCCCGCTTGCGACAGCAGGGTGCTGGCCTGGCCCCGGTGATGGGTCTGGTGGTTGAAGAAATGCATGAGCAGGCTGAAAAACTCGCGCCGGTTCGGCCCCTTGCTGTTGCGGTAGTCGAGCAAATGGTCGAGGTCCGCTTCCGTGATCGAGGCGGCCCAGTCGACGATGAGCCGGTCCAGCCATTGCCGGTGCGCGTGCATGGCGGCAAAATCGTCGGCCGCGAACAGCGGGTGCGTGAGCGACGCGGGCGGCGTGATGGCGCGGATGGGGTCGAGCAGGGGGAAACCGGCCGGGTGCTTCGCATAGCGCTGCAGCCACAGGGTGTCGCCCACCATCACGTGATTCAAGGTGGCCAGCAGGGAGCCGAAAAAGGCGCCCCGCTCGCGCTCCAGCTCGCCGGGCGGCAGGCCGGCCGCCGCCGCATAGACCTTGGCATTCATCCACTGGTTGTAATCGGCCATCAGACAAATGTGGGCGCAACGGCTCATGCTGGACTCCTTCAGTGGATGAATGCTGATGTTAAACGGATTTCAGGAACGCGCGTATGCCGGCGAGCAGCATCTCAATGGCCATGGCCGTCAGGATCAAGCCCATCAGGCGCTCGAACGCCGTCATGACCCTTGGACCGAGCGCCCGCTGCAAGCGTTCGGCGCACAGGAAGACGGCCAGCCAGACGACGGCCACGGCCGTCAGCCCCGCCACGTGGGCGATCACTTCATTCATTTCATGCGAGGAAAACAGCAGCACGGTGGCCAGCGCGGACGGGCCGGCCAGCGCGGGGATGGCCAGCGGCACGATGAACGGTTCGCCGCCCATCTCGTGGTCGCTATTGCCCGCGTTTGGCTGCGGAAACACCATGCGCATGGCGATCAGGAACAAAATCACGCCGCCGCCGATGCGCAGCGCCACTTCCGACAATTGCAAGGCGTTCAGGAAATGGCGGCCGAAGAACATAAACAGCAGCAAGATGCCAAAGGCGATCATGCACTCGCGCACCACGACTTTCCAGCGCCGCTCGATGGGCACCCGTTTCAGGGCATTGACGAACAGGGAAACGTTGCCGAACGGATCGGTGACGAGCAAAAGCAGGATAAAAGTCTGGAAGAAATTCTGTGTCATGGTGGCGTGGGCTGAGGTCAACACCGCTGCCAGGATGGGCGCGGTGCGATAAGGCTTGCGATGATAACAAGCCTGCTCCCAATCGCCCATGATTATTGATGCATAGCAGCATTTTTTTTACGCGGCGATGACTTTAGCCTGGTAAAACGCGGTCGGCGTCGTGCCGAAGTGCTTTTTGAACATGGCCGTAAACGCGCTCTGGCTCATGTAGCCGTTGTCCATGGCCACGTCGATGACCTTGACGCCTTGCGCCAATTGCTCGAGCGCCCGCAGCAATCGCGCCTGCTGGCGCCACTGGCCAAAGCGCATGCCCGTCTGCTTCTGGAACAAACGGTGCAGGCTGCGCTCGGTGATCGCCAGTTCCTGCGCCCAGTGCGCCACCGTCTGCTGTTCGCCCGGTTGTTCCATCAGCCGCGCGCAAATGCCGCGCAGGCGCGCATCCATGGGCAGCGGCAGATACAGGGGCAGCACGGGCAGGCTGTCGAGCTCATGCAACAGCAATTGCAGCAGATGCCAGTCGCGGCTGCCCTCCGTGAAATCGGGCGCGATGTCGACGGCCGCCACGATCAATTGCCGCAGCAAAGGACTGATGTCGAGCACGCAGCTGTGACCAGGCAGCAATGGCGAATTGGCGCAGTTGACGAACACCGTGCGCATCTTGACGGCGCCGCTCATGCGCACCTGGTGCGCGATGCCGGGCTGCAGCCACACGCCGCGCGTGGGCGGCACCACCCAGCGCCCGCCCTGCGCCTCGATGGTCATCACGCCCTCGATGGCATACAGCAGTTGCGCATGCGTGTGGCGGTGCGCGGAAATCACGTGGCCGTGCGCATAGTCGACGGCCAGCGCCATGGCGCGCGCCGTGACGGGCAGCAATTCCTGAAAGGCCGGAGAGGAACAATCCATCAAATAAGGTCAGTTTTGCGATAGGTTCGGACATCTTAGCGCGAGAAGGCGCGACGCGCCTGCGGCATGATGGATTCCCGTAACTATTCCCGGAGTTTCGCATGCCTGTGCGCGCCTATCTGTATCCGTTTCTGGCCATGTTGCTGTGGGCCGGCAACGTCGTCGTGTCCAAGCTGGCCGCGTCCAGCATCGCCCCCACGGCCATCACCTTTTACCGCCTGGTGCTGGTCTTGCTGGTGATGACACCGTTTATCGCCCGTCCCCTGTGGCGCAACCGCGCCGCCATCCGCCGCCAGTGGTGGCAACTGGCCCTGTGCGGCCTGATGTCGATGGCCCTGTTCCAGAGTTTGTCCTACCGCGCCGCGGAAAGCACCACGGCGACGAACATGGCCATCGTCACGGCGCTCGCGCCCCTGATGACGGCCCTGCTCAGCGTGCTGCTGCTGGGCGAGCGCCTGACGGTCGGCATGGCGGCCGGCGGCGTGCTGTCGTTCGGCGGCCTGCTGTACCTGGTGGGGCGCGGCGACGTGCTGGCCTTGCTGCAGCAGGGCGTGCATGCGGGCGATGCGCTGATGCTGCTGGCCTGCCTGAGCTTTGCCCTGTACGGCGTGCTGCTGCGTCGCTGGCGCCTGTCCATTCCCGCCTGGCAAGCCATCTATTGCCAGGCGCTGGCGGCCCTGGCGTGCATGCTGCCGCTGTTCCTGCTGCTGCCGCCCGGCAGCGCCAGGCTCGATGCCACCACCTTGCCCCTGATCGGCTATGCGGGTATCGGCTCGTCCATCGTGCTGTCCTATCTGTGGATCGAAGGCGTCAAACTGCTGGGGCCGAACCGTTGCAGCATCTACGTCAACCTGCTGCCCCTGCTGACGGCCTTGCTGGCCATCGTCTGGCTGCACGAAAGCATGCATGTGTACCACCTGGTCGGCGGCGGCATTTCGCTGCTGGGCGTGCTGCTGGCGCAGACGGTGCAGCGGCCCCTGTTTGGCCGGCGTGCTGGGGTGTCGGGTCTTGCCTGAATGGCCATGCATAATGGCGGTTTTCGGCAGTGGAGTGGGCATGCGGCAAATATTCTGGATGAGCACGATGGTGGCGCTGCTGGCGCTGGGCACTCTGGCGCCAGCGCAGGCGGCGCGGTTCTACGACGGTGAACCGATGGCCACCGCCAGCACCGTCGAGCGCGGCGCGAAAACCATGGACGAGGCGCAGGTGCGCACGGCGCTGGCCCATGTGCCGCAGATCGACCACAGCATAGCCTACGCACCCACGGGCGTGGCCGAGTTCGATGCCATCGAGCATGGCCATGGCAAGCTGGTCGGCTATTTCAATATCGATGGCGATTTATTGCCCGGCAAGCCAGCCGATGCGCCGGCGTTTGCCTATAAAAAAACCTTCGTGGAAAAGGATGGCCATTTCCTCACGGTCACGTATCTGCTGGGCAAGGGCTGGAAAGGGAACCGCGCACCCAGCTATCACATCAAGTGGATCACATGGGAAACGCAGCCGCAGCGCTTTGCCGCCAGCCAGGATGGGCTATTCATCGAGTACAACGTGAATTGCTGCGTGGGCAGCGTGTATGCCCGCGGCCAGTATGCACAGGGCAAGCGCACGGGGCAGTGGCACTACGAGGAGCCGAACACCATCCGCTCGTTTGGCGCCTTTGTCGATGACAAGGCCGAAGGGCCGTGGACGTATGAAAGCGGCGATGAAACGACGACGGGCATGATGCAGCGTGGCCAGCGCACGGGCCGCTGGGAAGTGAGCACTGGCGTGGACGAATGGCGCGAAGTGGACATGCACAGTTTCACCGGCTACGACACGTTTGTGAAGGACCGCTTGAACGGCCCCAGCGAACGCCGCATCGACGGTGTGGTGCAATGGCAGGGCAACTATGTCAACGGCAAGAAGCAGGGCCAGTGGGTGGAACTTGGCGGTGGCGGCCTGTATGTCGATGACGTGAAACAGGAGCCGTAAAAGGCGACGCCGGACGGTGGCTGGCAAATGCTGACCATGCTTGATTGCAGAAACCGTCTATTAACATAACTGGCATTCCCACGCGAGCGCGCACGATTGCGGAATGCCAGTTCTGCGCAAAAAACATCATCCACTTGTTACAAAGCGTGAAAATCCATGCTGGATGTTGCTACTAGTAATCTTTCCCTGTATCTTGCAGTCAGGAAATAAAAGTACAGGAAACCTCGACCTCGTTGCCCTGTCTTGCACTCCTGACGATACGCGCGGGCCGCCTTCCCCCTGCCGCCGCACACGCCGTATCGATCTGTCCTGAACAATTCACGTGACCCGCCCATCAGGCGTTTGCTGCTATCCCGTTTGGCGGGCGCAGGCATGGTTGCGCCCCTACCAAGGAAAACTGCATGCTGTCTAACATAACAATAAAAATGCGCCTGATTGCCACCATGAGTGTGCTGGGTGTGCTGATCGCCGTGCTGGGCGTCATGAGTATCATCAGCCTGAAATCGGCCAACAACAGCCTTAACGAGGTCTACAGTAATCAGCTGGCATCGACGCAAGCGATCGGCGAATCGCAAATTGCCCTGGGCCGCGCCCGGTTCACGATGGACCGCGTGATGGTGCACCCGGAAGCGGCCGACGCCAAGGATACCTTGGCCCGTGCCGAACAATTCATGGAAGCGTCCAACAAGTTCTGGAAGGTCTACCTGGGCTTGCCGCAAAGCACTGACGAAAAGCGCCTGTCCGACGACATGGACAAGAAGCGCAGCGAGTACATGAGCAACGGCTTGCTGGTCATGAGCAAGGCTTTGCGTGAAGGTAACGTCGCACAAGCGGACGGTTTGATGATGACGGGGCTGACGCCGCTGTACCGCAGTCTGGACCAGGCCGCCGAAACATTGACGCAATACCAGACCACTTCGGCCGCCCGCATGTATGCGGAAAGCCAGTCCAGCTACCGTACTCAGGTGGCCATGGCCATCGGCGGCATGATTGTCGGCGCCTTGCTGACGATTATCTCCAGCATCTTGCTGCTGCGCGCCATCTTCGGCCCGCTGGACCAGGCCCTGCGCCATTTCGGCGCCATTTCCGACGGCAATCTGGCCAACGACATCGTCATCACGCGCCACGACGAGATGGGCGCCTTGCTGACGGGCTTGCAGAAAATGCAGGAACGCCTGTCGACCACCGTGCGCGGCGTGCGCGACGGTAGCGGCGCCATCGCCACGGCCAGCAATGAAATCGCCTCGGGCAACCTGGATCTGTCCAGCCGCACGGAGCAGCAAGCGTCGAGCCTGGAAGAAACGGCATCCTCGCTGGAAGAGCTGACCTCGACCGTCAAGCAGAATTCCGACAATGCGCGCCAGGCGAACCAGCTGGCCGTGTCCGCATCGGACGTGGCGGTGAAAGGTGGCGCATTGGTGGCGCAAGTGGTCGATACCATGGGCACCATCAGCGAATCGTCGAAGAAGATTGCCGACATCATCGGCGTGATCGACGGCATCGCCTTCCAGACGAACATCCTGGCCCTGAACGCGGCCGTGGAAGCGGCGCGTGCCGGCGAGCAGGGCCGCGGCTTTGCCGTCGTCGCCACGGAAGTGCGCAACCTGGCGCACCGCTCGGCTTCCGCCGCCAAGGACATCAAGCTGCTGATCGAAGCGTCGGTGCAGAACGTGGGCGCGGGCAGCGCGCTGGTCAGCCAAACGGGCACGACGATGGACGAGATCGTGGCCAGCATCCGCCGCGTGACGGACATCATGGGCGAAATCAGTGCCGCCGGCCGCGAGCAGGAACTGGGCATCGGCCAGATCAACCAGGCCGTGGCGGAAATGGATACCGTGACGCAACAGAATGCGGCCCTGGTGGAAGAAGCGGCAGCCGCCTCGGAATCCATGCAGGAACAGGCGGCGGCACTGGCCGAAATGGTCAGCATTTTCAAACTCGACGCCGCCCACAGCGGCCCGGCCCCCGCCAAGCCCGCCTTGCGCAAGCCTGTCGTGGCCGCCGCCAGCACGGCCTTGAAACGCCCGGCGTTGCGCCTGGCGCCGGCATCGGTTGCCGCCGCCAAGCCGCGTCCAGCGAAACCGGCCGCCGATAACAGCGGCGAGTGGGAAGAGTTCTAAGTTACTGCTTAAGTTACCGCGCTTCCAGGGTGGCCTTGCCGCCCTGTTCCTGCAGCATCGCCGCCTCGGCCAGGGCCTGGGCGCGCGCTTCTTCCGCGGCCTGTTCCGCTTTCTCCAGCGCATCATGGCGCGCCTGCAAGGCTGCCCGGGCGCGCACGAAGACGATCTTGATGGCCGCCATCACGGGCACGGACAGGAAGATGCCGACCACGCCACCGAGCTGGTCGCCGGCCAGCAGGCCGACGATCACCATCAGCGGACTCACTTCCACGCCTTCGCTCATCAAATACGGGTTGACCACGTAATCCTGGAACAAACGGTAGGCGGCGATAAAGCCGATCAGCCAGAACACGTGCTCGAAACCGCTGAAACCGGCCACGACCACGGCGATGACGGCCGCCGCCAGCGGGCCCGCAAACGGGATGAATTCCAGCAAGGCGGCCGCACCGGCCAACAGCAGGCTGTACGGCACGCCCATCAGGGAAAAGGCAATGCTGTAGGACACAAACGTGGCGATCGACAACAGCAGCAGGGCGCGCACATAGCGCGACAGCAGGATGTCGAGGTCATCGATGATGGCGCCCCAGAGCTTCTTGTTCGGGCGGTTCAGCAGGGACAGCAAGCCGTCGCGCATGTCCGGGCCTTCCTTGATCAGCAAAAAGCTCAGCACGGGCACCAGCACCAGATAGATCAGGTTGCTGGCCGCATGCATGACGGTCAGGCCCAGTTCTTTCGCCAACGGCATCGCTTGTCCCGTACCGCTGCTCAGCTGCGTCTGCATGAACGACAGCAGGCGCGCACGCAACGGTTCCATGAATTCCGGCAAAGGGATGCGCTCGGCAAAGTTGTTGCCCTTGAGCAGGGTCGGCAACTGATTACTGAGCTTGATCGCTTCCTCCTCGATGCGCGCGCCGAAGATGGAGCCCAGTATCGCCACCAGCAAGATCACCACGAGGAAGACGATGCCGATGGCGGCCGTGCGCGGCAAGCGCTTCGGCCCGTACCGCTCCAGCAGGCCGATCAGCGGATACACGAGGTAGCTGAAGAAAATCGCAAATACCACGACGATCAGGGTCGACGACACCTTGTAGGTGAGGAACAGCAGGAAGGCGATGAGGAAAGCCGTCCACACCATCTTGGCAACGCGCAAGTTAAAACCGAACATATGAATTCCTTAGGGGCAGGATGCGACGCAAGCGTGGCTGGCTTGAAGGGCAGGGTGGGCAAGGCAGGGATGGGGCCGCGCCGCACGGCCGGAAATCATACCGCAAAATGCCAAAATGCCATGTTCTTGTGCGTAATGGCAATGCTTTCCTTGATCGCCTTCCTTATTTTGTGCGCCAGCTGGCCACGGTGATGAGCACGCTGTCTTTCTTGCCCGGTTCGCGCAGGGTCACAGTGTAGCGGCCGCTCGTGTCGCTGCCCGTGAACACGACCTTGTCGTCATGGCCCTGCACTTGCGCTCCCTTGGCCAGCTTGGCATAGGTGTTGAGCACCCAGTGGAAATCGGCATAGCTGCGCAGGGTGATGCTGGCATCGGGCATGGGTTCGTCGCCCGCCTCGGCCGCTTCCGTGGGTGTACGCATGGGCAAGCCGGTCAGGCCGGCCTGTGCGATGAGCTTGCCGCCGCTGGCGCTGCTGTTCAGTTCCGCGTTCGGCAGCAGCAGGTGCAGCAAGCTGGAAGGAAAGCCGGGCGGCACGTCGCGCGGCTCCCAGCCGGGCTGGCCGGGACGCGTGGTGATGTATTCCATCGCAGCAATGCTTTGCCGCTGTTCCGGCGCAGCCTGCGCCAGCATGGGCGGCAGTTGCCGCGCCCACACGAGCAGCGGCGCGGCCATCTCGTCGTCCGCGCCCGGCGGTACAAACACCGTCAGCACGGCGTGGGTGGACGGCAGGCAGGCGGGCACGGCGTCGCCGATGGCGGCCTGGCAATGGCCGTTGACCAAGGCCAGCGCCAACAGCTTGCGTTGCGGGTCGAACAGCATGGCGGCCCGCTGCGCACCGTGTGTGCCGGGGTTGATGGATGCCAGCACCGAACGCCCGTCGGGCAACATGGTGCGCTGGATGTGTTCCAGTGAGCGCATGCTGTCGAGCACCTGGAGCGCGATCAGGGTATCGCCCTGCGTATAGTTGCCGCGCGCATAGCCGAGCAGCCTGAAGACGTCGGCGCGGATTTGCGGATGCTCGTTCAGGCTGAGCGGCGGCGACGGCACGGAGACGGGCACAGTGGCGGCCACGAAGGCGGCATCTTCGGCGGAAACGGCTTGTGCCACGGCTGAAAGCGGCAGGCACAGCGCCGCGCACAGCGACAGCATGCGAAAAGTGATGTTTCCTGGGGTGTTCAATGGACATCCTTGTCGAGACGCCATGCCGGAGCGGTTGCCGGCATGCGCGGGCCGCGATCTTAGCATTGCATGCGTACAGTACGCTTTTCAAGCGGCGTTGAGCACGTAGCGGTTCTTGCCGCTTTTCTTGGCCTGGTACAAGGATTCATCGGCGCGCCGATAGCTGTGCGACAAGTCCGCTTCCTTGATCAGTTCCGCCATGCCGATGCTGACGGACACCTTGCGTTCCGGCACGAAAGCCGCCTCGACGGCATCGACCAGCTGCGCGGCAAAGGCGCAGGCCGCGTTCTTTTCGCCCAGGTAAATCACGGCAAACTCCTCGCCGCCCAGGCGGCCGCACAGGTGCTCGCCCGACAGTCCCGCGATCACCTCGGCGATCCTTTTCAGCACTTCGTCGCCCGCGTCATGGCCATGCATGTCGTTGATCTGCTTGAAGTCGTCGATATCGATCATCAGGAAATACGCGGGCGTGCGCGCCGTGCGCTGCAAGGTGCGGGCGCTTTGCGTGAACATGCGGCGATTGTTAAGCCCGGTCAAGCCATCCTTGTAGGCCATCGTCGCCAGTTCGCGCTGGGAGCGGTAGTTGTGGATGCGCAAGACGAGGAAATAGATATTCAGCGCCAGGCCGATGATCACGCTGATGGTGACGGCCAGCACGGGCCAATACTGGTCGGCCTGGCCCGCATGCACGGGAAACTGGCCCAGCCCCAGCATGGCCCACACGCACAGCGACACGCCCAGGTAATACGCGATGCCGCTGAAGATGGGCGCCGTCGTCAGGGTGATCATCACGCCCAGCGGCAATACCCAAAAAGCGGGGTCTTCCGTGCCAAGCATCAGCACGCGAAAGCCGAAGCTGATGAACAGCACGCTGATGGCGCCGCTGACGATGATGGCCTGCAGCGACTTCGCATACATGGTCAGCAGCAGCCCGACCAGCATGCCCGTCACGCCCAGCGCCGCCTGCGCATGATCGAGCGAGGCGCGCGACAAGGTCAGGCTGAACGTGACCAGCCAGCAAGCCAGGCCAAACGTCAGGATGGCTATCGAAATGAAATGCAGTTCCTTGAAAAAGCGCTGCTGCTGCTCCCGTTCTCCTGAAAAGAACAGGTAATAGAAGGCAGGAGACAGGCTGCGCGAAGTGAACATTCCATTCGTCCAGGCAGACAACACGCCTTGCGGCAGGGACGCCTCCCGGCAACGGCAGGCGGCATGGCGCGCGTACAAAATTAGTTGCGCTCAGGAACTAGTGTACTGGTTTCTTGGGGGGAGTGGGGATGCTGGCAGAGAAAGTAGCAGTCACTGTTCTGTTGCCGCCACATTGTGTCGAGCGTGCAGGGACGAAAAGCAATCCTATGGCGCTTCGGAATTCGTACGGCAAGATACAAAGATGAACCAGCATCTAAACTACTTGAACGATTGGCGAATAATTCGTCTAAGAAAAAAGAAAAGTTCGCTGGGAATCTAATGCTGGATTTTGTTATTACTACGTGAAAAAAGAAAAAGCCCAAGAGTGCTTGGGCTTTTTCTATCTTAGGAAACGCTAGAAAGATATCTTTTCATCTAATTAGCATACGGTCATTAACTGTACTTTTAGACGTCGATATTCCCGGCCCTCAGCGCGTTGTTTTCGATGAACGCCCTGCGTGGTTCCACGTCGTCACCCATCAAGGTCGTGAAGATTTGATCCGCCGCAATGGCGTCTTCGATCTGCACTTTTAACAGGCGGCGTACGGTCGGGTCCATCGTCGTTTCCCACAATTGATCCGGGTTCATTTCGCCCAGACCTTTGTAGCGCTGTTTCGAGACCGTGCGTTCGGCTTCGTCGCGCAGCCATTGCATGGCCTGGTGGAAGTCGACCACGGCGATTTCCTTCATGCGCTCGCCTTCGCCGCGGCGTACGAACGCGCCTTCGCCGATCAGGCCTTCGAAGGTGGCGGCGCCGCTGCTCAGCACGGCGTAGTCCGGGCCTTGCACGAAGTCGGCGTCGATGGCCGTCACTTTGACGTTACCGTGGTACATGCGCTCGATGTGCAGCTTGTGTTTTTCCGACAAGTCGTCGGAACGCACGTGCACTTTCACGGCGCTGTCGTTGATGGCCGTCTGCAGGGCCAGGGCGGAGGTTTCCGCCAGGTCCAGGGTCGACAGGTCCAGCTGCACGCCCGTCATGATGGCCGTCAGGGCGGCGCGGTCGATGACGCGCGTCAGACGGGTCATGATGGTGTTCGACAGGTTGAACTTGCGCACCAGTTCCGTCAGGGTCTCGCCGGAAATGCCTTCCGCGCCTTCGCGCGGCACCAGCACGGCCGTGTTCAGCGCCACCGTCATCATGTAGCTTGCTTCTTCCGCGTCATCTTTCAGATAGCGCTCGTCGCGGCCCGCTTTCACCTTGTACAGCGGCGGTTGCGCGATGTAGATGTGGCCGCGCTCGACCAGTTGCGGCATCTGGCGGTAGAACAGGGTCAGCAGCAGGGTGCGGATGTGGGCGCCGTCGACGTCCGCATCGGTCATGATGATGATGCGGTGGTAGCGCAGTTTTTCGACGTTGAATTCGTCCGGTCCGATCGAGGTGCCGAGGGTAGCGATCAGGGTGGTGATCTGCTCCGACGACAGCATTTTTTCGAAACGGGCTTTTTCCACGTTCAGCACTTTACCGCGCAGCGGCAGGATCGCCTGGAACTTGCGGTCGCGCCCTTGTTTTGCCGAGCCGCCTGCCGAGTCACCCTCGACGATGTACAGTTCGCACAGGGCGGGGTCTTTTTCCTGGCAATCGGCCAGCTTGGCCGACAGGCCCAGGCCATCCATGATGCCTTTGCGGCGGGTCAAATCGCGGGCCTTGCGGGCCGCTTCACGGGCGCGCGCCGCTTCGACGATCTTGCCGCAAATGATCTTGGCGTCGTTTGGTTTTTCTTGCAGGTAGTCTGCCAGGGTCTTGGCGACGATTTCTTCGACGGGGCCGCGCACTTCGCTCGATACCAGCTTGTCTTTCGTCTGCGACGAGAATTTCGGCTCCGGCACTTTCACGGACAAGACGCAGGTCAAGCCTTCGCGCATGTCGTCGCCGTTGATTTCCACTTTCGCCTTCTTGGCGAACTCGTGTTCATCGATGTATTTGTTGATCACGCGCGTCATCGCCGCGCGCAAGCCCGTCAGGTGGGTGCCGCCGTCGCGTTGCGGGATGTTGTTCGTGAAGCACAGCACCTGTTCATTGTAGGCATCGTTCCACTGCATCGACACGTCGACCGAGATGTTCGTGTTCTGGTCCGACATGCGCTCGCCCGTGGCCTGGAAAATGGTCGGGTGCAAGACCGATTTGGCCTTGTTGATGTATTCGACGAAGCCGCGCGTGCCGCCTTCGAAGGCGAACACTTCTTCCTTGCCCGTGCGCTGGTCGGACAACTTGATGTTGACGCCATTGTTCAGGAAGGACAGTTCGCGGATGCGCTTGGCCAGGATTTCATAGTGGAATTCGACGTGCGTGAAAATCTCTTCGTCGGCCCAGAAATGCACGTCGGTACCGCGCTTGTCCGTTTCGCCGATGACCTTGATCGGGGAGGTGGCGATGTCGCCGACCATGACGATCTGGCGGTCTTGCGGCACGCCGCGCACGAATTCCATGTGGTGAATCTTGCCATCGCGGCGGATGGTCAGTTTCAGCAGTTTCGACAGGCCATTCACGCAGGACACGCCCACGCCGTGCAAACCGCCCGATACTTTATACGAGTTCTGGTCGAACTTGCCGCCGGCGTGCAATTCGGTCATGACGATTTCCGCCGCCGAACGCTTCGGATCGTGCTTGTCGTCCATTTTCAGGCCGGTCGGCACGCCGCGGCCATTGTCGGTGATCGAGATCGAATTATCGCTGTGGATGGTGACGTGGATTTCCGTGCAGTGGCCGGCCAGCGATTCATCGATGGAGTTGTCCAGCACTTCGAATACCAGATGGTGCAAGCCGGTGCCGTCCGAGGTGTCGCCAATGTACATGCCCGGGCGTTTGCGCACGGCTTCCAGGCCTTCCAGGATCTGGATGGAGGAGGCGCCGTATTCTTCCGTTTTGGCCTGGATCGGGGTGTCTTGTGGATTCTCGGACATGGACTGCTTTCTCAAATAACGATTGCTGATTGATTCGGGGCTGCTGGCTGATGACCGCAGGTCGGGTTAGCCGGAACGGCGTAACCCGACAGGCGGCGTTTCAGCATGTCGGATTACGCTGCGCTCATCCGACCTACGTCACTGCTGTGGTCTTTAGATGCGCATCGGCATGACGACATACTTGAAGTCGGCATTGTCGGGGATGGAGATCAGGGCGGACGAGTTCGAATCACCGAGCGCGATGTTGACGTATTCGCATTTCAGGTTGTTCAGTACATCCAGCAGATACGTCACGTTGAAACCGATGTCGACGGAGTCGCCGCCGTAGTCGATTTCCAGCTCTTCGACGGCTTCTTCCTGGTCCGCATTGGTCGAGCTGATCTTCATGCTGCCCGGGGTGATGATGCAGCGCACGCCCTTGAACTTGTCGCTGGTCATGATGGCGGCGCGTTGCAGCGAGCGCAGCAATTCATCGCGGCCGATGGTGAAGTCGTTTTTGTAGCCTTTTGGAATCACGCGCGTGTAGTCGGGGAACTTGCCTTCCACCAGCTTCGAGATCAGCTCGATGTCGGCGAAGGTCAGTTTCACCTGGTTGGCGGCGATATCCAATTGCACCGGCTCATCGTTCTCTTCCAGCAAGCGCTGCAGTTCGATGATGGTCTTGCGCGGAATAATGACTTCCTGGCGCGCGAAGGTCTGCTCGGTGGCGACCTGGCAAAACGCCAGGCGATGGCCGTCGGTGGCCACGGCGATCACATTATTGCCATCCAGAACCAGCAGCAAGCCGTTCAGGTAATAGCGGATGTCTTGCTGCGCCATCGAGAAATGCACCATGTTGAACAGGTGCTTCAGCGTTTTCTGGGGCAGGGTGACGGACGCGTTGTAGCTTTCCGCCTGTTGCACGGTTGGAAACTCTTCCGCCGCCAGGGTTTGCAGGGCGAAACGCGACTTGCCCGTTTGTACGGTCAGGCGCTTGTTCAGCAAGGTCATCGTGACGTCGCCCGATTCGGGCAGGGCGCGCAGGATGTCGAGCAGCTTGCGCGCGGCCACGGTGGTGCCGGTGACGTCCGCGCCGGAACCGATTTCCGCGTGCGTGGTGATCTGCACTTCGGTGTCGGTCGACAGGAAGGAGACATTTTCACCGTCTTTGCGGATGAGGATATTGGCCAGAATCGGCATAGTGTGCCGACGCTCGACAATACCGCTCACGATCTGCAGTGGCCGGAGAAGGGTATCTCGGGTGGTTTTGACCAATTGCATATTTATCCTCAATGTATAGGTTGAACAGTACGACGTTTAACGTATTAATTTAACAATTGTTACCATAGGGAGCCCCGACAGACCGGCTGCGGTGCCCTCCCAGATGATAAGGGTAAAGCACGTTTTGAGCCAGTCTTGCTCAAGCGGCGCTTAGCCTTTTAATGTTTGCTCCAGCACATGCAATTCATGGTTGCATTCCGGATTCTTGGTGCGGTCCAGCGCGATCTTGCGCACGGCATGCAGCACCGTGGTGTGGTCGCGGCCGCCGAACAGCTCGCCGATCTCCGGCAGGCTCTTCTGTGTCAATTCCTTGGCCAGGTACATGGCGATCTGGCGCGGCCGGGCGATATTCGCGGGGCGGCGTTTCGAATACATGTCGGCAACCTTGATATTGAAGAAGTCGGCCACCGTTTTCTGGATGTTTTCCACGGAAATCTGGCGGTTCTGCACCGACAGCAAGTCCTTCAGGGCTTCCTTGACGATATCGATGGTGATGTCCTTGCCATGGAAACGCGAGTACGCCAGGATCTTGCGCAGCGCCCCTTCGAGCTCGCGCACGTTCGAGCGCAAGTGCTTGGCGACAAAGAAGGCCACGTCGTCGGAGAAGGTCACGCCTTCCTGCTTGGCTTTTTTCAACAGAATCGCCACGCGCATTTCCAGTTCCGGCGGTTCGATGGCCACCGTCAGGCCCGAGTCGAAGCGCGAGATCAGGCGGTCGTCCATGCCCGTGATTTCCTTCGGATACGTATCCGAGGTGATGATGATCTGTTTCTTCGCTGCAATTAATGCCTCGAACGCATAGAAGAACTCTTCCTGCGTGCGGCTTTTGCCGCCAAAGAACTGGATATCATCGATCAGCAGCATGTCGAGCGAGTGATAGTAGTGCTTGAAATCGTCGAAACCCTTGCGCTGGTAAGCGGTCACTACGTCGCGAACATACTGTTCCGCGTGGATGTAGCGAATTTTTGCGCCCGGATTGTCGGCCATCACCTGGTTGCCGATGGCGTGGATCAAGTGGGTTTTACCGAGGCCGACGCCGCCGTAGAAGAACAGCGGGTTATACGACACGCCCGGATTGTTCGCCACCTGGATGGCGGCGGCGCGCGCCAGCTGGTTGGCCTTGCCGGTCACAAAGCTGTCGAAGGTCAGGTCGGTGTTGATGCGGCTCTGTTCGCGGCGCGGCGCCGCGCCGATGCTCAGTTCCGGCACGCTGGGCTGCGGTTCCGCCGGGCGCGCGCTGGGCGCGCCGCCATTCGGATCGCTGGCCGGGGTGCTGGCGGTGACTGGCTTTTTCGGCAAGGCCAGGCGCGGGTCGAGCACGAACTGCACCTCCGTCGGCGCTTCGAAGTACTGAATGGCCAGGGCAGTGATGCGGCTGGCGAACTGGGTCTTGACCCAATCGAGCTTGAAGCGATTGGGCGCAGCAATGCGCAGCTTGCCCTCTTCGTAATCGAGAGGGATAAGCGGTTTGATCCACGCACTGAATTGTTGCGGTGTCAGCTCCAGTTCCAACTGCGCGGAACAGGCCTGCCAGAAATTATCCATGTATGTCTATGTGAAAAGGTGTGGGAGGGCGTATCGATTCTGCCCTGCGTTCACCGTGTTGCAAGGCCGGCGTCGCGCGAGGGCTCGCCACACGTAACGCGCTATTCTACTCCCGACTGAGAAAGTTATCCACAGGCACGACGCTTATTTTTCTGTGGCGGGGTGGGGCGCCATGTGCATAAGAGGCGACTTATCCCCCGGTTATCCCGTCACAAGCAGTGCTGGCGCGGCCTGTGGCGGGGCCTTGCAAGCAGATGGGGGCCGGCGCGCAAATTTCCAGGCGATCACGGCAATCCTTGACAAGAGGGGGGCATATGCTGAATAATTCAGGGTTCCCCGCCCGTATTCCGT
Source organism: Janthinobacterium sp. EB271-G4-3-2 (assembly GCF_020858035.1). NCBI lineage: Bacteria > Pseudomonadati > Pseudomonadota > Betaproteobacteria > Burkholderiales > Oxalobacteraceae > Janthinobacterium > Janthinobacterium sp. EB271-G4-3-2. Next base: position 192,503 of record NZ_JACYMG010000012.1, read on the forward strand.
GTTTATTCATTTGGAACGACAATATGGACTAAGCGTGGATTAAGCGGGCGATGAGATTGGCCAGCTTGTGCCTTGGCATAAGTGCGCGATTGTCATTGGCACCAAAAACTGACGGGACGTCAGACCCGATTTTGCATTTTTTTTGTTTTTAGCGAGACCAACATGAAACGTACTTACCAACCTTCCGTCGTTCGCCGCAAGCGTACGCACGGCTTCCGCGCTCGTATGGCTACCCGTGGTGGCCGTGATGTGCTCAACGCACGTCGCGCAAAGGGCCGCAAACGTCTGGCCGTCTAGGCTTGTCGTTGACAGCTGATCGCGTGGCTAGCTGTACTCCAGTCGGCAATCAACGCGAAGGTTCACACGACTTCGCGCGCGTTCGGCGTATCGTTAAAACGGATGAATTTTCATCCGTTTTTCGTTTGCGCCCTTCGCAAAAAACAGCGCATTTTGTGCTGTACACCCGACACAATCAATTGCCGCATGCGCGGCTGGGCGTCGTTGTGGCGAAGCGTTTCGCGCCGCGCGCGGCGACCCGCAACACGATCAAGCGCGTCACGCGCGAGCTGTTTCGCAACAGCGCGATGCCGCCGGTCGACTGCGTGGTGCGTTTGTCGCGCGCCGTCAACAGCAAGGATGGCCCGGCCACCACGACCAAGCTCAAAGCCGAGCTGCGTGAAGAATTGAGCCGCCTGTTCGCGGCGCAAATCGCCGCCCAGGCCCGTTCTGTTGCTGCGCCACCACCATCCGCGCCATGAAAACCCTGCTGCTGTTCCTGCTGCGCGCTTATCAGTTGCTGATCAGCCCCATGCTGGGACAGAATTGCCGTTTCTATCCGAGCTGTTCGCATTACGCGATGGAAGCGCTGCGCGTGCACGGTACGGCCAAGGGCAGCCTGCTGGCTGCCAAGCGCCTGTGCCGTTGCCACCCCTGGAATGAAGGGGGCGTCGACCCGGTGCCGCCGGCCGACGGTAAACAATCTTCAACGACCGCTTGCGGTTGCAACCACTCCTGACAAATACCCTAATGGATATCAATAAACGTACCATCCTGTGGATCGTGTTTTCCGTCTCGCTGGTAATTCTCTGGAACGAATGGATGATCTCGAACGGCAAGCCGTCGATGTTCTCCGCGAACACGGAACAAACCGCCAAGGCGCCTGTCACCCCGGCCAAGACGGATGCCCTGGCTGCCGCGGCTGCCGGCGCCGCCGCCGTGCCTGGCGAAGCGACCGATCCCGCCGCGTTCAAGCGCGAAGTGATTACCATCACCACCGACGTCATCAAGGTCGACATCGACACCCTGGGCGGCCAGGTCAAGCGTCTGGAATTGCTGAAGTTCAAGGGCGCGGGCAATCCGGGCTGGTTCGGCGGCTGCTTCGGCCTGTTCAAATGGTGCCAGCCTGACGATGGCAAGCAAAACGAAGTGCTGTTCGACGAAGGCGCGAACCGTACTTATCTGGCGCAGTCGGGCCTGGTCGGCGGTCCATTCCCCACCCATGCGAGCGGTTTTACCGTGCAGCCTGGCGTGCGCACCCTCGGCGACGGCAAGCAAGTGCAACTGGTGATGGAAGCGGTCGAAGGCGGCGTCAAGCTGACCAAGACGTTTACCTTCAAGCGCGGCGACTACGTGATCGACGTGCGCCACGACGTGGCCAACGTGGGCGCAGCCCCAGTCACGCCGCAGCTGTATCTGCAACTGACGCATGACGGCAACAAGCCGGTCGGCGACTCCTTCTTCAACAGCAGCTTCACGGGTCCGACCCTGTACACGCCGCAAGACAAGTACCAGAAACTGACGTTCGAGAAAATCGAAAAAGCGGCCGTGGAAGACGAGAAGAAGGGCAACGACAACGCCATGAAGGGCCTGCATCCGGCCACGGCGAATGGCGGCTGGTTTGCGATTTCGCAGCACTTCTTCGTCTCGGCTTTCGTTCCGCCTGAAAACGCCAAGCGCGACATCTTCACGAAGAAGGTCGGCACCAACTTGTACGCCATCGGCAACGTGCTGCCACTGCCTACCCTGGCGCCAGGCGCCTCGGCCAGCATGGACAGCAAGCTGTATTCGGGTCCGCAAATCGCCCACCTGCTCGAGCCGGTCTCGCCTGGCCTGGAACTGGTCAAGGATTACGGCTGGCTGACCATCATCGCCAAGCCGATGTTCTGGGTCATGGAACAGATCCACAGCGTGCTGGGCAACTGGGGCTGGACCATCATCGCCTTCACGATCCTGATCAAGCTGGCGTTCTTCCCGCTGTCGGCCGCCGGCTACCGCAGCATGGCCAAGATGAAACTGGTCACGCCGAAGATGCAGGCGATCCGCGAGCGCTACAAGGGCGATCCGCAAAAGATGAACCAGGCCACGATGGAGCTGTACAAGACGGAAAAGATCAATCCGCTGGGCGGCTGCCTGCCGATCCTGATCCAGATGCCCGTCTTTATCGCCCTGTACTGGGTATTGAACGCGTCCGTGGAAATCCGCGGCGCGCCATGGATCGGCTGGATCACCGACCTGGCCCAGCATGACCCATGGTGCATCCTGCCGGTGCTGTACGCGATCTCGATGTACATCACGACCAAGCTGAACCCGGCTCCTGCCGATCCGATGCAAGCGAAGATGATGCTGTTCATGCCACTGGCATTCTCGGTGATGTTCTTCTTCTTCCCGTCGGGCCTGGTACTCTACTGGGTCGTCAACAACGTCCTGTCGATCGGCCAGCAATGGGTGATCACCAAGAAATACGCGCCTGCCGTCAAGTAAGTCCGGCCAGCGAATCGAAAGCCCGCCTCGTGCGGGCTTTTTAATTCTTGCAGGTCGGATTAGCGTGGCAAGACCACGCGTAAGCCGACACTATCGCCAGCGTGTGCTGCGTCGGCTTACGCGCTGCGCGCCAAGCCGACCTACGTTGCTGCACTTCCCTTGCCGTACCTATTACAATATCCCCATGAAACTCGACTCTTCCCCTATCGCCGCCATTGCCACCGCTCCCGGTCGCGGCGGCATCGGCGTGGTACGCGCCTCCGGCAAAAACCTCGCTCCTTTAATGACGGCCCTGTTCGGCGCGCAGCAACTGAAGCCGCGCCACGCCACCTACCTGCCATTCACGGAAGCCGATGGCGGCATCATCGACCAGGGCATCGCCATCCACTTCAAGGGTCCGCATTCGTACACGGGCGAAGACGTGCTGGAATTGCAGGGCCACGGCGGCCCCATCGTGCTGCAGTTGCTGCTGGCGCGCGTGCTCGAAGCGGGCAGGGACAGCGGCTTGCGCCTGGCCGAACCGGGCGAATTCACGCGCCGCGCTTTTCTCAATGACAAGCTGGACCTGGCGCAAGCGGAAGCCGTGGCCGACCTGATCGACGCGTCCACGGAAGCGGCGGCCAAGTCCGCTTCGCAATCGCTGTCGGGCGCGTTCTCGAATACGATACACGCGCTGGTGGAACAGGTGACGGGCTTGCGCATGCTGGTCGAAGCGACACTGGATTTCCCGGAAGAGGAAATCGACTTCCTGGAAAAATCGAATGCGCGCGGCCAATTGAAAGCCGTCATCGAAGCCTTGAACAAAGTGTTTGCCCAGGCGGCGCAGGGCGCGCTGCTGCGCGAAGGGCTGAACGTGGTGCTGGCCGGCCAGCCGAACGTGGGTAAATCGTCGCTGTTGAACGCGCTGGCGGGCGCCGACGTGGCCATCGTCACGCCGATCGCCGGCACCACACGCGACAAGGTCAGCGAAACCATCCAGATCGAAGGCATTCCGCTCAACATCATCGACACGGCCGGCATCCGCAGCGCGGGCGACACCATCGACGCCGTCGAGCGCATCGGCATCGAACGCACCTGGGGAGAAATTGGCAAGGCGGACGTGATCCTGCACCTGCTCGATGCCGACCACGGCCCGACACTGGCCGATGAAACCATCGTCGCCGCCTTCCCCGAAGGCGTGCCCGTGGTGCGCGTGTGGAACAAGATTGATCTCTCTGGCCACAAGCCCGGCGTCGACAGCATGCCGGACGCTACCCACGTGTATCTGTCGGCGCACGAGCACATCGGCATCGACTTGCTGCGCGCCGAACTCCTGCGCATCGCCGGCTGGCAGCAGACGGGCGAATCGCTGTACCTGGCGCGCGAACGCCATCTGATCGCCTTGAAATCGGCCGGCAAGCATCTCGATATCGCGGCCGCGCACGCGGCGCAGGACGACCAGTCGCTGGACCTGTTCGCCGAAGAGCTGCGCCTGGCGCAGGTGCAGCTGTCGAGCATCACGGGCGAGTTTTCGCCTGACGATCTGCTGGGCGTGATCTTCAGCCGTTTCTGCATCGGCAAATAAGGAGGCTCGATGAAGCTGCTGCTTGTTCTGCTGTTCAGTGGCCTGCCCATGCTGGCTGGCGCGCAGGAAAAGTTGCCGCAAGACGTGGCGCGGTTCGTCGAGAACGCCCAGGTGTGCGAGCACTTTGCCGGCGAGTGGGATGACAACGACAAGGCGCGCCAGCGCGAGATCATCGCTGCCGTGGACGATGCTTGCGGCCAGGCGCAGCGGCAGTGGAAGCGGCTGGCCGCCAAGTATGCGCGACAGCCGAAGCTGCAAAAAGTCATTGCTGACAATGCCAATGACGCGGTGCGCAGTTTCCGGAAATAGCTGCTGGTTTGCGGCGGTTCAGCCCTTCTTCCCCTTCGCCTGCTCTTCCTTGAATTTCTGGAACGTCTCGATATGCTCGGCCCGGCGCAGCACGCGCGAGTGCGGGTCGAGCGTGTATGTGGCGCCAGCCGGCAGGGACAGTTCGCCAAAACCCAGCGACATGGGAACGGTATGGATTTCTTTGCCGATACGCACTTCCACCGGCATCGGGAAGGCGATGTCGGCCGGCGTCTTCCATAGCAGGCGCAAGGTGTCGCCGTCGCGCACGGCGGACAGCTCGGGCAATGCCGCCTGGTACAGATAGACCTGGAAGAACCAGTCGTAATTGCTGCCCGTGACTTTGTTGACGATGGCCATGAATTCCGTCGTGCTGCCATAGCGCGGCTGGAACTGGCCCGGCTGCGGCTGTTCCGTGCCGTAGACGAGCAGGCGCACGGCGCGGAAGAAGGCGTCGTCGCCGATCAGGCCGCGCAAGGTGTGCAGCACCAGCGCCCCTTTCACATACAGGTCGCCGCCCGGGCCGCCCTTTTTCAGGTCGTAGACTTCTTCCTCGCTTTTCGGCTTGCCCGAGACCATGGGCGCCTTGTTGACGATGCCGGCGCGCATTTGCTGCAGCGAAGCAAAATACTCTTGCTCGCCCCGCAGATATTGCATGTACAGCGGTTGCATATACGTGCCGAAGCCTTCGTGCAGCCACATATCGTCCCAGTTGCTGTTGGTCAGCTGGTTGCCGAACCATTCATGGGCAAACTCATGCTGCAGCAATTCATCGTAGCCATAGCTGGTCTTGGCGAATTTGTTGCCATAGGCATTGATGGTCTGGTGTTCCATGCCCTTGTGCGGGGTTTCGGCGATACCGACCTTTTCATCGGCAAACGGGTAGGGGCCGATGACGCTTTCAAAAAAGTTGAGCATGGGCGGCAATTCCGCGAACAGGGCGCCCGCCTTGGCCTCGCTTTCCGGCAGATACCAGAATTGCAGGGGGATGCGGTTGCCGTAGCGGCTCACATACTCGCTCTGCATGCCGCGGTAGGGCGCCACGTTGAGGGCGATGCCGTAGGTGCTCGGATGCTTGGCGCGCCAGTGCCAGGTGCGCCAGCCATCGGCCTCGTCCATGCCGAGCGCAATGCCATTGCCGGCCGCCACCAGCGGCGCCGGCACGATGATGTGCTGGTCGATCAGCCGGGCCTTGCCCATCGGGTGGTCGATGCACGGCCAGAACAGGTCGCAGCCTTCGCCTTGCACGGCGCTGGCGATCCACGGCGTGCCATCGGCCGTGCTCGACCAGACCATGCCGCCATCCCACGGCGCTTTCACGGCGACGTGCGGCACGCCGTGGTAGACGATGCGGATGGTGGTGCGCGCGCCTGCCGCGAGTGTGGCAGGCAAGGTCATGCTCAGGCGCCCGTCCGGGTTGGCATAGTCTTGCGGCCGCAGCGCCTTGCCGTCGATTTCAATGGCATCGACGGGCAGGTTGCGGTCCAGGTCCAGCGCGAAACGCGAGATCGGCTGCGTGGCCAGGAAAGTCAGGCGCGCATCGCCGGCAATGCTGCGGCTGGCAGGGTCGATGCGCAGGGTCAGGTCGGCGTGTTCGAACACCACCGCCAATTGTTCCGGCGTGCGTTCGGCGCCTGAATTGAGGGTGTAGGCGGTGGGCGCGCGCGTGGCGCAGGCGCTGAGCAGCAAGCAGGAGAGCAGCAGCAGGGGAATGTGTTTCATGGCGAGCGTGCAAGTGAACGTAACACTGATTGTAGTGTGAAGTGACAACGTTGTCGTTTGGAAATTTCAAGGGGCCGATGGGGCAAGCGTGGCCCCGGTTGAGAAATGTCATGGGCTTCAAACGACGCTGACGTAATCTTGCTGAGCGGCCTTGAAGTGCCGCTAGGAAAGGAAGCGCCATGGACAGCGAACAGCCGGAAGTCGTGGAATGCAGGGCAATGGTGGCGCCGCCATTGCCTTCCCTGCCGCAATTGATCGCAGCGCTGCCGCCAAAAGGCGCATGCTGGTACTGCGACAAGCCGCTCGATGCCGTGCGCCGTTTCTGTTGCAAGAGTTGTTGCGTGGCGTATGCGGAAGAGGCGCAGTACAACAGCTGAGCGCTAGCGGCGCCGCAGCAGTGCCGCCAGGGCGCCTTCGAAATCGAACTCGTGCGCGGCGGCGGCCACTTCCTGGTAGACGTTGACGCCCAGGCTGGCCGCGAGCAGGCTGGCCGAGTTTTCCAGGATATCGATGGCCGCACCGTCGCCTTCGCGCAGGTGGCTGGCCAGGCGCGCCAGCAGCAGCTGGATGGCCGGTGCGGCCGGGTCGGGCGCCACGTCCTGCGCCGCCGTATGGGCCGCTTCCGGCGTGCCCAGCATGCTGCTGACCGCGCCGAGCAATTGATCCTGCGCCAGTTCCAGCTGCAGCATCTGCTGGGCCAGGTCGGGCGCCTGCGCACGCAGTGCCGATTCCAGGGTTTCCGCCAGGCTGTGCACGTGGCGCGCGCCGATCATGCCGGCGGCGCCTTTCAGGGTATGCGCCTTCAGGCGCGCGGAAGCGTAGTTGCCCGTGTCGAATTCGGCGCGGATCTGGCACGGCGTGGTGCCGTGGTCGTGCAGGAAGCGGCGCAGGATTTTCAGGTACAGGATGCGGTCGCCCATGATGCGGCCCAGTCCGTTCTCGACATCGAGAATACGGACCATGTCGGATGCCGCAACGGCGGCGTCATCATCGCAAGTGGCGTGTGGTTTCAGCATGCTGTACAGAGCGCCCCAAAACTTCTCAATTGCCGTAAAGCAGGAACAGCTATTCTACATCCAGTCATCTTCGACGCCGCGCCCGCTTGGCATGGCTAGCGCGTCGTGAATGACCAGCTGTGCGTGACGTCCGCGCCATTGACTTTGCCGATGAAACTCACGTCATAGCTGGTGTTCGCGTTCAAGGTCGCCAGCGGGATGATGGATGCGGCCGAGACCGGCGTATGCACATCGTTGCCGCTGGTGAGCAGGCGCACCGCCAGGTCCGTGGCGGCACCGCGCTGGCGCACGCTGAACGCCGTCACGCTGACGGGCGTGCCGTAGTTGGCATGCACGCTGATCGGGTAGCCGACCACGTCCTGGTTCGGCACGGGATCGGGCGATTCGTTATCGCTGGAAAAACTGACGGCCACCTTCTGCTGTCCGCCGAAAGGATAGGTGACGATCTGTCCCGCCGCCAGCCCGGGGCCATAGTTGCGGTTGCCGGCCATGTCGGTGGTGAAATACGCATAGCCGGCGCCGCTCACGGCCGCGCCCGCGCCACCTTCCTTGAACAGCGGCTCGAAAATGACGAAGCGGTGATAGATGGCCGTGACCAGCTCTTCGGCCAGGTAAAAGCCGGATGTGTTGCCCGCGCCGGCGATGACTTCGCCCTGCAGCGAGGTGACGACGTAGCCGGCCTTGGCCAGGCGGTCGCCCAGTTTGACGCCCGTAAAGCCGGGCTTGCCCTGCACCTGCTCGTGCGCCACCGTACTGTTGAGATTGAGATAGCTGGAATGGCCCAGGGCCGCGCTGTCGATCAGGCTATTGCGCACCATAGGCGACAGGCCGATCTGGCTGCGCCGGTAGTTGAACCAGTTAAAGCCATCGGTGGCAATATTGTTGCTGAGGACGGGAGCGCCCGGCTCCTGTGTCAGCTGTCCGGCCGGGGTCGAGGTGCTCAGCGACGTATTGCTGCCGCTATCGCCGCCGCCGCAGGCGCTCAGCAGTGCTGCGCTCAGCAGGGTGGGTATCCAGTATTTCCAACGCAGTGACGAGGCAATCAAGTCGGCTCCTGTATAGGTAGGCGGACAGCGGTGGGGCCAGCGTGCTGTCCTGTAAAACGATTCTAAGGTATTTTGATACCGCGTAGCGCATCCATGAAAAGATATGTCGCGCTTGTGCGCGGACGGTGCCGCAGCGGCGCAGGGTAGAATGAGCGTAGCGCAGCGTTTGCCGCTGCATTGCCTTATTTCCGCTACTTTGATTGCCCATACATTTGAATACATTGCCCAAGTCGCGCCTGCAGCGCGCCAAATACGCCTTGCCCAGCATGGTGACTTTGCTTTCGATAGCATGCGGTTTTGCCAGCATCGTCATTTCCGTCGATAACGCCGCCGTGGGCGACGCGGATGCCTACCGCCTGGCGGCGGCGCTGCTGGTGCTGGCCGGCGTGTTCGATGCGCTCGACGGCTATGTCGCGCGCCTGACGAACACCAGTTCGCAGTTCGGCGTGCAGCTCGATTCCATCGCCGACGTGATGAATTTCGGCTGCGCTCCGGCCGTCCTGCTGTACTGCTACGGCTTCGTGCAGATGGGCGTGCACGATCCGCTGCTGCTGCGCTTTGGCGGCATGGCCAGCTTCTTCTTTGTCGCGTGCGGCGCGATGCGCCTGGCGCGCTTCAATGTGAACGTGGGACGTACCGATCCCCTGTATTTCGTCGGCATGCCGATCACGGCCGGGGCCGCTTGCGTGGCGGCCGTGGTGGTGGCCTGGCCGGCGCCCATCGATTCCATGCTGCACAGCTATCTGCTGATGCTGCTGCTCGTGGGCGTGGGCAGCCTGATGGTGTCGACCTTGCGGTTCCCCAGCTCCAAGCAAAAGAAAAGCCTGGCCGCGCTGCTGGTGCTCATCGTGGCCATCGCCCTGCTCGTGTGGCTCAAGACGAGCTTCTTCGCGCTGTTCTTCGCCGTCTACATCGCCGCCACCCTGCTGCTCAACCTGGCGTGGTACCTGGGCTGGCGCGGCATTGCGCTGCCCCAGGTATTTAACGATGTGGATGAAATAGACTAAGCCACCTCGTGCCCGCGCGCGGCGCGCAGGATGGCGAACCAGTCGCTGCGGCTGAGCGTAAACTGCGTGCCTTCCACGGCCACGCCCACGGCCTCGATACGGCCCGTGCCCGTCAGCGGCAGGGGGCGGCAAGGCAATTGCATGATCCAGGCAAACACGACGCTGGCAAACGGACGCTGCAGCTGGTCGGCGATCTGCTTGATGACATTGCGCAAGTTCTCCACATTCGCATCGCCGCCCTGGAACAGCCGGCCGCCCGCCAGCGGCGACCAGATCATCGGCGCCACTTTCAGATCCTGCAAGCCGTCGAAGGTTTCATCGAACAGGGGCGCCACGTGCAGCGGCGAAAATTCCACCTGGTTCGTCACCAGCGGGAAGCGCCGGTGCAAGCACTCGAACTGGTGGCGGCTGAAGTTCGACACGCCAAAGTGCAGCACCTTGCCCGCCTGTTGCAGCTGGGTGAAGGCGCCGGCGATCTCGTCGAAATCCATCAGCGGGTCGGGACGGTGGATCAGCAGCAAGTCCAGGCGGTCCGTCTGCAACTGGCGCAAAGTGTGCTCCACGGAACTGGTGATGTGCGCCGCGCTCGTGTCGTAATGCTGGATGGCATGGCCGGGACGGTGCGGCGACAGCAGCTTGATGCCGCACTTGCTGACCAGCTCCATCTTGTCGCGCAAGCCCGGCTGCAGGGCCAGCGCTTCGCCAAATAAACCTTCGGCGCTGTAATCGCCATAGATGTCGGCATGATCGAAGCTCGACACGCCCAGCGCCAGGCATTGCTCGATGAAAGCCAGGCGCTGCTGCGCCGACATATTCCACTCGCCGATGCGCCACATGCCGGCGACGATGCGCGACAGTTCGGGACCGTTGCTGCTCAAACGGCTGCGCGGCGCTTGCAGGCTGGCGGGAAATACATGGCTCATGGGCTGGCTTTCTGATGGTGGAGACGAAGGTGACGCCACGATTATAGCCAGCTACGCTACAGCATGTTGTGGAGAAAGCGGCGGCGGGACGGACGAAAAAAATGCCCGCAGCATCTGCGGGCATTTTTTATGGGGAAACGCTAAAGACTTATTTCATCCACAGGCGCATCGAATCCCAGGCGCGGCCGAAGATCGTTGCCTGGTTGATGGTTTCCAGCGCCACGACAGGCAGTTCCAGCAGGACCTTGTCGTCGACCATCATTTTCAGCTTGCCGACAGGGGCGTTTTCAGCCAATGGCGCGACCAGCGGGTCCTTGCGTTCCAGCACAGGTTTCATCTTGGCAGCCGTGCCTTTCGGTACGGTGACGAGCACATCGCGGGCGAAACCGATTTTCACGGTGCCTTTCGAACCTTTCCACACTTCCGGCGTGGCCACGGCCTGGCCCTTCGAGTACAGCTTGACCGTATCGAAGTTCTGGAAGCCCCAGTTCAGCAGCTTCTGGCTTTCCTGCGTGCGGGCCTGGTCCGACGAGGTGCCCAGCACCACGGAGATCAAACGACGCTCGCCGGTGCCGCCTGGACGGCGGGCCGACGCGATCATGCAATAGCCGGCCGCTTCCGTGTGGCCCGTTTTCATGCCATCGACGGTAGGGTCCAGCCACAGCAGGCGGTTGCGGTTAGGCTGGGTGATCTTGTTGTACGTAAAGCTCTTGATGGAATCGATTTTGTAGAATTCCGGGTAGTCGGCGATCACGCGCTTGGCCAGCACGGACAGGTCTTGCGCCGTGGAATAGTTGTCTGGGCTAGGCAAGCCATGCGGATTGGCAAAACGCGTGTTTTTCAGACCCATGCGCTGGGCTTCGCGGTTCATCAGCACGACGAACGTGCCTTCATCGCCGGCAACGGCTTCCGCCAGCGCCACGGCGGCGTCGTTACCCGATTGAATCATCAGGCCGTGCAGCAAGTCGTCGATCGAGACAGGGGTAGCGGGGTCGATGAACATCTTCGAGCTGCTCGAATCGACTTTCCATGCGCGCACGGACACGTTCACTTTCTGGTCCAGCGCCAGTTTCTTTTCGCGGATGGCGGCAAACGTCAGGTAAGCCGTCATGATCTTGGTCAACGAAGCCGGCTCGATGCGCGCGTCCGGATCTTGCGAAGCAATGATCTGGCCACTGGTGGCGTCAAGCAACAGCCAGGACTTGGCGGCGATGGTCGGGGCTGGAACGCTCTGGGCGTAGGCGGCGGAAAAGAAAAATACACTGGAGGCCAGTGCCGCTAAAAGTTTTTTCATGGAGGCTGGTCTGCGAGAAAAAGATGAAGGCTGAGGGCCATGCTGTTGCTGCTTGCATGGCCGCGTGGAAAAAACGGATCAATTATAGCCGTGGAGGCGCTAGTAAGCCCACACTTCAATGATCATCTGCTGCAATTGCGGGTTTGTCACCATGCCACAGGGCAATCACGAGGTTCTTGATGTGATTGAGCTTGCGGTGGAAAAAGTGGTCGGCGCCGGGGATCACGATCACGGGTATGTCTTGTGGACGGGCCCAGTCGAAGACGGCGGACAGGGGGATCGTGTCGTCCAGTTCGCCGTGGATCAAGATGGTGTCGGAGGGAATGTCGGCCATGGCCCACTTGCCGGCCGCGCTGCCGATCAGCGCCAGGCGCTCGACGGGCGTGCCTGCGGCGGCCAGGCGTTCCTGCAGTTTCGACTGCACGAAGGTGCCGAACGAGAAACCGGACAAGGCCACGGGCAAGCCCGGATACAGGCCGCGCATGTGTTCATACAGCAACTGCATGTCGTCCGTCTCGCCCACGCCATGGTCGTGCACGCCTTCGGACGCACCGACGCCGCGGAAATTGATGCGCGCCACCACGTAACCGAGCGCGACAAACGCGCGCGCCAGGGTTTGCGTGACCTTGTTATCCATCGTGCCGCCGTACAGCGGATGCGGATGGGCAACGAGGGCGATGCCGCGCGGAGTGTCTGCCGGGAAATCGAGCAAGCCTTCCATGCTGCCTGCATGGCCGGCGAGGGTAAATTTTTCCGAGTTTCTGTTCATGATGCTCATACTGGTGGCGTAGGCTTAATTTGAAGTTAAAACGTTGAAATTAAATATGCGGCTCAGATTTTCAGGCGTTCGACGACCTTGCCGCCCACCAGGTGCGTATCGATGATTTCATCGATATCGCTGGTGTCGACGTAGGTGTACCAGGTCGCTTCCGGGTAGATCACCAGCAGCGGGCCTTCCTCGCAGCGGTCCATGCAGCCGGCCTGGTTGATGCGGATCTTGCCCGCGCCATTCATGTCGAGTTCCTTGATGCGGCGCTTGCAATGCTTTTGCGCCGCTTCCGCGCCATGGTCGCCGCAGCTGTTGCGGCCGTCTTCACGTTTGTTCATGCAGAAAAAAACGTGGCGTTCAAAATACGGTGCGTCGCTCATACTATGCTCCTGCGGAATCATCAATGCGCCATGATAACGCTTATGGGTGGTCTTCGCGACGCTGGCGCTGCACATCTTCCTGCCGGTTCAGGCGGTGCGAGGGCAGGCACAGGAACCACAGGGCCATGAAGGGCCACAGCAAGGCCAAAAATTGCGCCGCGCCATTGAAGTTGAGGAACTTGCCTTGAAACCAGCCTTGCAAGGTTGACATGAAATACGGGTTGATCGGTGTCGTATTCACCATTACCAGGCTCAGCAGCAAGGTGGCGGCCGCGATGCGGCGCTGCGCCACGTGCGGCGCGAACGCCAGGCCGCCCAGCATGATCAGGCCGATCAAAAAGCCGCCCTGGGCGCCCGGCGTGATCCAGACGAAGGCGTTTTCCGGCGAAAACAGCAGCGCGCTGGCCATCGAGCGCACGATCAAGGCGGCGGCGATCAGGGCCAGCATCAAGATGGTGCGCGGCGCGGCGCGGCGTAGCAGGCACAGCAAGGTCAGCACGGCGCCCGTCATGCCGCAAGCCGTGATGATGGTTTCCGAAAGCCAATATTGCTCGACCGTCAATACGACGTCGGGACGCAGATACGTGGCCAGGTCGATGTCGATGCCCGCCAGCTGCGACAGCCAGTCCGACAGGATGGGCAGCAGCTGGCCCAGGCCGAACAGATAGCCTTGCGGATAGATTTGCGCCAGCGGCCACAGGGCCACCAGCACCAGACCCTGACTGGCGTGCTGGGCAAACCAGCGCTGGCGCAAGCGGAACAAATGACTTTGGTCGAGCAGCTTGCGCGCCGTCAGGGCGCCGATGATGGAACCGATGCAGCAGCCCGCCGCATTCGTATAAAAGTCCAGGTTCGACGATACACGGCTGGGCAAATAGGTTTGCACGGCTTCCATGCCGCCTGAAATCAACATGCCGCACAGGCTGGCGACGACGACGGCAAAGAAACCGGTGATCCTCGGAAACAGCGAATACACGATCAGCGCGCCGAGCGGAATGTAGCCGACGACGTTGATGCCCACGTCAAAGCCCGTCCAGTAGCGGGGCATGCGCGTGTTTTCCAGGAACGTCAGCGGCGACAAACCATTGCTGTGCCAGCCCGTGAACGGGAACCAGCTTGCGTACACGATCAGGAAGACGTAGGCGAGCAAGGTCGCGCGCGACACGGGCGAGGAACGGACGGGCGGCAGCGGCGCCGCCGGGCTGGCTGGGGATGCGGGGTCGGTCATTCTTTCGGAATATTCAGCGTGCCCAGCCAGGTGAGCAGGTCGGCGGCGATGGCGTCCGATGCCGCCGCCAGCGCCTGCGCGCCGCCTTGCGCATCGGCGCTGCCGGCCGGACCGCTGCGGCTGAAGGTTTTCTGGTCGATCAGGCGGTGGCCGCGGAACAGCGAGGCGCGCAGCGACACATGGCCGCTGCTTTGCGTCTGCGTGTCAAACGCTTGCGAAAAATCATCGACGTCGATGCGCAGCAGCGGGATGCCGGCGGCCGCGTCCGTGGTCGACAGCACTTTCACGCCGCTTTGCGCCACGCGCGTTTTCAGGCGCTGGCTCAGCAGTTGCAGCGGCGGCGTGTTCCAGCGGTTGTAGGCGTACGGACGCGATTGCTGCGCATCGGCGTACAGCAGGCGGTAATACATGCGCTGGCTGTCGAGCCAGGACGGGCCGTTGGCGTCGGCGATCACCAGCACGGGCACGGCTGGCGCGGCCGGCTGCGCGGCTGTCAGCGGTGCGGCCAGGCCGAAATCATAGAAAGTGGGGACGGGGCCGCGGCTGGCGCAGCCGCCCAGCAGGACGGCGCCGGCCAGGATGACTGCGGTGAGATTGCGTGGGATAGGCATGCGATGTTCTCCTTATTTGCCCGGTGCCGAAAAACCGGGCTCGCCCGGGCCGGGCGGGATGTCTGGGGCGCCGAACAAGATGCTTTGCGGCTGTTCATTGAGCGTGCTCATGGTGGTTTTCAGGGCGCGCATCGAGGAACGCGCTTCGCCGCTCAGTTCGATTACCTGTGGCAAGACTTCCAGCGACACCCCATTGGCCACCGTTTCCACCGAGCTGCCGACCCGGTCGACCGTGCCATTGACCTTGTCGAGCACGCCGCCGGGCGCTTGGATGTCGTTGCCCAGTTTTTTCCACGTGGCCGTCAGGTCCGATACGTTCTTGCTGGCCGTACTGACAGCCGTCAGGGTCTGGCGCGTCTGTTCCGTCAGTTGCGGCAATTGCGTCAGGGTCGGTTCCAGCTGCTGCGGAATGGCGCCAAAGGCCTTGGCTGCCTTGCCCACTTCCGTGAAGGCGCCCAGCATGGCCGCCTGATTGTCGGGGCTGAGCAGATTATTGACCTTGTTGGTGATCTGCTCGGCCTGGTCGAGGATGCGCTTGCCCCGTTTTTCCAGCTGATCGAGCAAGCCGGCGCGCAGGGGAATCAGCGACGGTTTGTCCTTGCTGGTGCCCAGCAACTTGGAGCCGACGTGCTCATCGTCAAGCTGGATGTAGGCAATGCCCGTCACGCCCTGGTAGCCGAGGGTGGCAAACGTGGTATTCGTGACGGGCGTATCGGGCGCCACGCTGATGTGCACGAGGATTTGCCCCGCCTTTTGCGTGTCGAAGTCGATGGCGTCGACCTTGCCCACTTCCAGGCCCCGGTAGCGCACGGTCGCCTGCGGGTTCAGGCCCGGCACGGACAGGGTGGTGGCGAGCAGATACGGCACCCGTTCCACGCGGTCGCGGTTGAACCAGACGCCGAACAGGATGGCGGCCACCAGCAAGGTCAGTGTAAAAAATCCCGTCATCAGGGCATGTGATCTGTTTTCCATTACTTCTCCGCTTTCGTGTCTGTGCCGGCGTCGTCGCCTGGCTGCGCCGCATTGCCTGCCGCCGCCTGTTTCTCATCGAGGACGGCCAGCGCGCGCTTGCCGCGGTCGCCGAGGAAAAATTGCTTGATGAACGGGTGGTCGACTTCGATCACCTCGCGCGTGGGGCCGATGGCGATCACATGTTTTTCCGCCAGCACGGCGATGCGCGTGGACAGGGCGAACAAGGTGTCGAGGTCATGCGTGACCATCACCACCGTCAAGCCCAGCTCGCGGTGCAGCGACTGGATCAGGGCGACAAAACTTTCCGACAAGTCCGGATCCAGGCCCGCCGTCGGTTCGTCGAGGAACAGCAGCTTCGGTTCCAGCGCCAGGGCGCGGGCCAGGGCCACGCGCTTGATCATGCCGCCCGACAAGTCAGACGGCATCTTGAGCGCATGTTCCGGACCCAGGCCCACCATATTCATCTTCAATAATACCGCGTCGTGCACCAGCGCTTCGGGCAGCACGCGCAATTCGCGCATCGGCTGGGCCACATTGTCGAACACGGTCAGTGCCGAATACAGGGCGCCTTGCTGGAACAGCATGCCCCAGTGGTTGCGCAACTGTTGCAGCTGGTCTGAACTTGCCTTGTTGATATCTTCGCCAAAGACTTTGACGCAGCCGCGCGCCGGATGTTCCAGGCCCAGCATCTGGCGCAGCAGCACCGTCTTGCCCGTGCCGGAACCGCCCACGATGGAAAGGATCTCTCCCCGCTCGATTTCCAGGTTCAAGTCCTGGTGCACGACGGTGCGGCCGAACTTGGTCCACAGATTGGTGATGTCCACCACGGGCGCGCTGCCGTGCAGGTTGAACTGGCCTTCCTTGCCGGTGCCGCAGGCGATATTGGTGTCGTCCGCCATCAGTAGCCCACTCCATTGAAGACGATGGCGAACACGGCGTCGGCCAGGATCACGACGGTGATGGCCGTGACGACGGCGGTGGTGGTGCCGCGCCCCAGGCTTTCCGTGTTGGCCTTGATGCGCAGGCCGAAATGGCACGAGACAAGCGCGATTAGCATGCCGAAAATCACGCCCTTGCCCAGGCCGATCATGTAGTTGGCCAGCGGTACGGCGTCGGGCAGCTTCTGGATGAAGTAGCGCGCCGACAGGTTCAGTTCCACCTTGGCCGCCACCATGCCGCCGATCAGCGCGGCCGTATCCGTCCAGATGACGAGCAGGGGCATGGAAATGGCCAGGGCCAGCACTTTCGGCATGATCAGGCGGAAACCGTGGGAAATGCCCATCACCAGCATGGCGTCGAGTTCTTCCGTGACGCGCATGACGCCCAGTTGGGCCGTGATGGACGAACCGGAGCGCCCGGCCACGAGGATGGCGGCCAATAACGGCCCCAGTTCGCGGATGACGCTCATGCCCAGCAGATTGACCAGGTAGATGTCGCCGCCAAACGCGCGCAGCTGCTGCGCGGACAGGTAGGACAGCACGACGCCGATCAGAAAGCCGACGAGAGCCGTGATACCCAGCGCCTGGAAGCCCGCATGGAAGATATTGGCGGAGATTTCACGCCATGGCCCGCGCATCGGATGGCGCGCGAAGCGGCCGATATCCTGCGTCACCTGGCCGACCAAGGCAATAAAGCCCTTCAAATGTTCGAAAAACAGCAGGATGGCCATGCCCAGCTTCATCACGGGCGTAAGACGGTTGGCGCGCGAGGGCGGCGTCGTCAACGGCCCCGTTTCTTCGATGCGCCGGAAAAACTCTTCCTGCGACGGCGCCAGGGTCAGCTGCGCGGGGCGCTGTTTGCCCCAGGCATTCCAGAACAGCTGGGCGCCGATATGGTCCATGCTGTCGATGGCCGACAAGTCCCATTGCGTCTTGGCATCGCCCCGCAAGGGCTTGAGCTGGGCGTCGATGGCCTTGATGGCATTGTCATGCGCCAGCGCGTGCACCTGCCAGGTGCCGCTGGCAGTGACAAGGGCTCCCTGTTGGGAGCTGGTCTGGGAGAGGGTCAGTTTCGGCGATTGTACAGTCGGCATCGTGCCAGTTTAAGGGAGAATGGCGCAGACCGCCACCGCTGTTCAATCGCCGGCCCCTCAGGATGCCAGGTGGCGCGCCTGCCGCTGCGGCAGGGCGACGTCCGGGCGCACCTTGGCGCTGCCAGTACTCACTTCGGCTGGCTTGGCGTGAGCGGCCGCTTGCGCGCCGCCCGCATAGTCGCTGGCCACGAGGGCGTTGGCCTCGACCGCGCTCATGCCGCGCGTCTGCAGCCATTGCGCCACCAGCTTGGCCAGGCGCTCCATGGCGATGCGGTGGGTGGCGTCCGTGTGGGCATACAGCCAGTTCGAAAAATCCATGAAGTTTTCAAATGGCGCATCGCCGAGCATCCATTGCACCGTATTGGCGAAGCGGCCCGAGTTGGCGACCAGGTCCCAGTAGCGGGCAAAGCGCACGAGGCGCTGCATGCTCATGAAATCGAGCTGCTTGTTCGCCAGGATGGTGTACGGCGGGTGCGGGTCGAACACCATGCCATAGTTTTCCGTATGGCGGATGATGGGCGTGCCGCGCAGCCGTTTTAATATGCCGAACTGGATTTCATGCGGTTTCAAGGCCACCAGCTTGTTGAAGCCGGCCGCAAAACTTGCTTCATCCTCGCCCGGCAAGCCGGCGATCAAGTCCACGTGCAGGTGGGCGTTCGATTCCTCGCACAGCCAGCGGATGTTGTCGGCCGCCTTTTGGTTGTCCTGCTTGCGGCTGACCAGCGATTGCACGTCCGGATTGAAGCTCTGGATGCCGATCTCGAACTGCAGCGCGCCAGGCGGGAATTTGCTGATGCCTTCTTTCAAGGCGTCGGGCAGGTGGTCGGGCACCAGTTCGAAGTGGGCGTAGATCGGGTCGTCCGGATTGGCCTCGATCTTGTCCAGAAAGAACTGCATGATCTTCAAGCTGGTCTTGATATTCAGGTTGAACGTGCGGTCGACGAACTTGAACAGGCGCGCGCCGCGCGCATGCAATGACTCCATCTCGGCCAGGAAGTTCTCGAGCGCAAAGGGCCAGGCCGTCTTGTCCAGCGCCGACAGGCAGAATTCGCACTTGAACGGACAGCCGCGCGACGCTTCCACGTAAATCGTGCGGTGGCGGATATCGTCGTCTGTATACAAGGAGTAGGGCAGCTGCAGTTCCGCCAGCGGCGCCTGCACGCCCGCATGGATCTTCATCAGCGGCTTCGGTCCGTTGAGTATCTCGCCGCACAGCTTGGGGAAGGTGACGTCGCCCCAGCCCGTGATCAGGTAATCGGCCAGCTTGACGATCTCTTGCTCGCCCGCCTCATGCGACACTTCCGGCCCGCCCAGCACGATGATGACCTCGGGCGCCACGCGCTTGAGCATGGCCACCAGTTTTGTCGTTTCCTCGACGTTCCATATGTATACGCCAAAACCGATGATGCGCGGTTTGTTGATGAGGATGCGTTCGACCAGTTCCGTGGTTTTCGTGCCGATGACGAATTCCTGCAGCCGCGTCTGCGCTTGCAGCGGCCCCATATTGGCCAGCAGATAGCGCAATCCCAGCGAGGCGTGGGTGTAGCGGGCGTTCAGGGTGGAGAGCAGGATGGTCATGGCGGCGATGAAAACGGCGAAACCGCTATTTTACGCTGTCGCGTCAGCTGTGCGCTGCGGCAACAAATGCCATGTTACCATTTGTCAATAATTACTAACTTGTCAATGCTACGGCAGGCTAAAAGGGATATAAGGTGCTGGCGAAAAAAGTACGCAATAAAAAAGTCCTGCTCGGGACGCTTGCCGGCGTGGCCGTGGTAGCCGCCGCACTGGTCGGCTACCGGGTTTTTGGCTGGGGCGCGATGGGTCCGGTC
The DNA here is from genome assembly GCF_020858035.1 of Janthinobacterium sp. EB271-G4-3-2. NCBI lineage: Bacteria > Pseudomonadati > Pseudomonadota > Betaproteobacteria > Burkholderiales > Oxalobacteraceae > Janthinobacterium > Janthinobacterium sp. EB271-G4-3-2. The sequence goes on from NZ_JACYMG010000012.1 coordinate 211,965, forward strand.
AACGGCCTGAAGCTCGATTTATCCCGGCCCGACGCGCTGGTCCGCACGAAAAGCCTGTCGGCCTTGCCGCGCGACTTGCTGACGGTGCCGCTGGCGCGCGACGTGCTGCGCGAGGATTTCCTGTTCTATTACGAGCAAAGCGAAGACCGGCTGGGGCTCAAGGGCAGCTTGCGCCGCATCGCTTATGAGCATGAATTGGGCTGGGGCGACCAGCTGCTGCGCATGGTGCTGGACCAGCCGGCGGAAGTGGCCTTGTGGCGCGACGCCGACGGCTCGCTCAAGCATTTTGCCATCGCCGTGTCGCGCAGCCAGCTCACGCGGTTGCTGGAGGAAGCGGGCAAGATCGCCTTGAAAGATACGCAGATGCGCGTGGCCGGCAGCTTGCGCGTCGATGGCGGCCAGGTGCCCGTGTATGCGCTGAACTATGCCTACCAGCGCACCTTGCTGTTTGCTGCGCATGGCCAGCGCCTGGTCATCCTGTCCCATCCCGGCATGCTGTATGGCGGCAGCGACGGCAAGCATGGCGATGGCACGGCCGAGAACACCGTGGCCAGCCTGCTGGCGCCGGAGCCGGCGAAACAGAACGTCTTTCATGCGCAATTCCATCTCGACGGCGCCGCGCCCGATGGCCACAGCATCGCCGTCAAGGCGGACTTCCTGTCTTTCGGCTACCAGCCTTTCTTTGGCGCGCTCGAAGCGCTGCGCTTCGATTTTCAACAGGGCGCCTGGCAATCGAAGGTGCTGCTCAATGCCGACAAGCTGAAAAACGGCGGCTATGACAGCAGCGCCTTGTGGTCCGTGCTGCCGCACAACCCGAGCGCCTGCTTCAGCGTGCCGGTCGACTGGACCGCGCTGCAGCCCGTGCTCAAGCGCCTGGGCAGCAAGACATCGGAGCCGGTGGCGCCGCTGGCCGGGCACTTGCAAGGCCCCGCCGCAGCCTGCTGGTATGGCACTTCACGCCTGCATACACCAGTTTTTGTTGCCACCCGCAGTGCGCAGGCCGGTGATGACGCTCTGTATGGCAGCCTGTTCGAGGCGGCCATCGGCGGCAAGGACCCCGTGCGCAAAACGACAGGTAAAGATGGCGCCACGCGTTGGGAACGCAGCGTCGCCACGGCCTTGGGCCAGTCCACGCCGGCGCTGGCCGTGGCCGGCAATACCGTTGTCTTTTCCACCGACGGCAAGCTGGTGGACCAGGTGCTGGCCGTGCGCCGCAAGCAGGCGCCGGCCGCCAGCGACCTGCTGCCCGATGGCGCGCGCACGATCGGCCTGATCGCACCGGCCTCGCTGGCCCGGCTGATTCAGCTGGAAACCTTCGATACCCTGCCGGCGAATAACGAACAGGTCTTGCGCGCGGCCGCCAACGAACACCTGGTGCCGCGCCTGAACGCCTTGAAAAAATATCCGCCGCTGCGCATGGTGCTCAAGCGGCAGCCGGCCAGCGGTACGTCGTGGGAAACGCTGGAATGGCAGGAGGCCGGGCGATGACGTTTTGTCCTGGACGCCGTGCCGCCTTGCGCTGGCTGGCGGCTTGCGCCGCCGCCGTGGCAATGCCCGCCTGGGCCTTGCGCGCGGCTGCCGACCCTCAGGTGCAGCTGTCGCAGGCGCAAAGCCGCGCCTTCCAGGCCTGGATGCTGCGCATCGTCAACGCGCAGATCGAACGGGGGCCGTCGCCGCGCTGGACGCACCGCGATTGCGCCGGCCTGGTGCGCTTTGCCGTCAATGAGGCGCTCACCGTGCATGACGCGAAGTGGCTGCATGCGAACGGCATCGCCAGCGACCGGCGCCTGCCGCCCGAGCTGGAATTGAGCGCGGCTCAGGCCGCCTTGCGCAACCGTTGGGTGCAGACAGGCGGCAATGTCGGCCACTTCGTCACGGCGCTGGCGCTGGTGCAGCACAACAGCCGTTTCATCGCCCGCGAAATCAGCCAGGCGCTGCCCGGCGACCTGCTGTTTTTCGACCAGGGAGACGAACAGCATTTGATGGTCTGGATGGGAGCGCGCATCGCCTACCACACCGGCACCGTCACCCCCGACGACAATGGTCTGCGGACCGTCGATATCAAAGAACTCACGAGCTGGAAGGACACGCGGTGGCAACCTGTGGTCAACAATCCCAATTTCGCCGGGGTGTTCCGGCTGGCGTTTTTATCATGAAGCCGATTTTTGTCATGAAGCTGTTATTCATGGGCCTTCTGGCGCTGCTCATGCTGGGCAGCGCCTCCGCGCAGCAGCGCGAACCAAGCAATTACACGACCTTCAAGGGCGAGCCGTTCTTCCTGCTGTCGGACGCCAGTTACGGCAGCCTTGATGAAGCGCGCGTGCGCCTCGAGGTACCGGGCCGCGACATGGGACGCATGAACCTGGAAGCGTATTCGGGCGCCGACATCGTCGTCTACCGTGTGCCCGAACCGATGGAGTTCCTCAAAAAACAGCGCAATCTGCACCGCATCCAGGTCGAGGGCAATTACCAGGGCGAAGGCCTGGCCAACACCTTGAGTTTTCTGTGGGATAGCTGGTGGAAGCAGTCGCGCCTGGCCTGGCGCAAGCTGTTTTCCGGCGAGGCGCGCCTCGCGGTGACAAAAGAACAGCCGCAGCTGGCGACCAATGACGCGATCCGCCGGCGCACCGTATTCGCCAACCACCCACAGTACAAGCCGATCAAGGGCATGGAGCTGGTCGACAGCTTCCGCTATCCGATCTGGCAAGCCAAGGCCATCGCGCCGCCCAAAGGCGTCAAGCTCGATGGCTCGAGCAGCGACTTCATCGTCGCCGGCGCCGGCAACGTGATGATCCCGCTGGGCAAGCGCAAGCCGGGCCTGTACCTGATCGAAGCGATCATCGGCGAACACCGCGCCACCACTTTGGTGTTCGTGTCGGACACGGTGGCTGTGACCAAGGTATCGTCCGGCCAGATGCTGGTATGGACGGCGCGGCGCGACAACAGCGCCGCCGTGGCGGGCGCCAATGTGGCGTGGACGGACGGTACCGGCGTGCTGCAGTCGGCCGTGACGGGCATTGATGGCGTCGCCTCGCTCGAACGCGGCAGCCCGGAACACACATATGTTCTGGGCCAGGACGGCGCCGGCGGCGTGTTCGTGTCCGAGAATTTTTACTATGACAGCGAGATCTATAACACCAAGATCTATGCGGTGACGGACCGGCCCTTGTATCGGCCTGGCGATGAAGTCAACGTCAAATTTTTGGGCCGCGAATTTACCTCCGCGCGCAACTCGCAGGCAGCAAGCGCGGCGCCGGTCAGCCTGACGGTGCTCAATCCGAACGGCACGCCGCTGCTGACGCAAACGCTGCAGCTGTCCGGCGACACGGGTGCCGACACGCGCTTCCGCCTGCCCACGGAAGCCACGGCCGGCGGCTATGAACTGCGCTTCAACTACAAGGATGGCGTGTATGGCGCGGCTTTCCGCGTGGCCGAATACGTCAAGCCGCATTTTGAAATCAACGTCCAGCCATCGAAGCCGGAATTCAAGACGGGCGAGGCGGTCAAAGGCAGCATCGCGCTGCGCTACCCCGATGGCAAACCGGTGAAAAACGCGAAGATGACCCTGTCCTTGCGCGGCCAGCAAAACACCATGGTCGAGGGGGAGCTGCGTTACAGCGGCCTGTTCCCGGTGGCCTTGAAGACCGAGGAAGTGACGAGCGACGGCAGCGGCAATGTGGACTTCAGCTTGCCGCCCGCCGCCGATCCCTCGCGCTACATCTTGACCGTGCTGGCGACCGATGGCGCGGCCTACCGCGTCAAGGCGACGCGCGAGCTGATGATCGAACGCTCGAGCAGCAGCTACCAGCTGAAGGCGACGCGCCAGTTTTCCGATCCGGGCCAGGCCGTGCATTTCGACTTGCTGGCCGATGGCCAGGGCGCGGCCAAGCCCGTGCGCTGGGAGATGGTGCAGCTGGAAAAACAGAGTAAGACCGACGGCGCCTTCGATCCAAACGCCAAGGGCTGGGACGTGACATTCCCCGCCTCCGGCTCGTATCAGCTGGCGCTGCGCGACGAACGGGGCAACCTGCTGGCCGCCGCCAGCCACTGGGTTGCCGGCGATGGCGTGCAGACGACGCCGGGCAGCATCGAGATCGTGCTGGACCGCGCCCGCTATCGTCCGGGCGACACGGCCGAAGCCCTGATCACGTTCTCCGACAAGGTCGACCAGGCGCTGTTGACGCTCGAGCGTGACAAGGTGGAACACCATGGCTTGATGGCCGGCGCCGCTGACTGGTACCAGGCGAAGCGCGTGGCGCCGCGGCAGTGGAGAGTGCGCATCCCGGTAAAAGAAGAGCATGGCCCGAACATGACGTTCTCGGTGGCGTACACGCGCAATGGCGATTTCGTCTTCGAGAACGCCGGCCTGCAAGTGATCGAGCCGCGCATCGCGCTGCAGTTCAAGAGCGACAAGGAGGTCTACCAGCCGGGCGAGAAGGTCACGCTCGATGTGAAGGCTACCCTCGATGGCAAGCCATTGAGCACCCTGGTGGCGCTGGGCGTGGTCGATGAAATGATCTATGTGCTGCAGCCGGAAATCGCGCCCGATATCGGTGACTTCTTCTACCATCCGCGCCGCAACAACGTGCGCACGACGGCCAGCCTGTCCTTCATCAGCTACGACATGGCGCAGGGCCGCACTGCCGGCGCGCCCGCGCGCCACAACTACAACGAGCGTGGCGTCAAGGTGCTCGAACGTCCGCGCCGCGACAATATCGATACGGCGTACTGGGCGCCATCGCTGAAGACCGACGCGAATGGCAATGCGCGCGTGAGCTTCACCATGCCCGACGCGCTGACCCGCTGGAGGATCACGGGCCGCGCGATGGATGAACAGGGGCGCGTCGGCCAGCGCACTGCCTATCTGCGTTCCGATAAAAACTTCTATGCCAAGTGGACGGCGCCCGACTGGATGCGCGCCGGCGATGCGCCGCGCGCTTCGGTGGCCGTGTTCAACCAGACGGGCAAGGAGCAGGCGCTCGACGTCGTTCTCTCCGGCGGGGCGCAGCCGAAGACGGAAAAACTGTCCGCCAAACCGGGCGTCAACTACGTCGAATTCCCGCTGGCGGGAGGTAGCGGGCCGCTGCGCCTGGAGCTGAAACAGAACGGCAAAGTGGTCGATGCGCTCGACACGGCCATGCACACCTTGCCCGCCGCCTGGAGCAGCCCGCGCTCGCTGGTGCTGCCGTTCGATGGCGCCACCGCTGATATGCCGCTCAAGCTGCCGGCGGACGCGCGCAATATCCGCGTTTCGTTCGTTCAAGGAGCAGCCAGCCAGTTCGCGCGCATCGCCGACGATTTGATCGACTATCCGTATGGCTGCGTCGAGCAGACGGCAAGCCGTTTGATTCCACTGGCGCTGGCCACGCAAAGCCTGGGGCCGGACGCCGGCGCCCTGCAAACGCTGCTGACGGCGCAGCGTTTGCGCCTGGTATCGATGGCCGGCCCGAACGCCGTCTTCGGCTGGTGGGGCAACGCCACGGCCGGCAATGCCTTGATGACGGCCTACGCCTATTACGCCGACTGGTACGCGGCACGCGCGCTGCACATCGAGCTGCCGCCCGAACACTGGAATAAACTGCTGGCCGTCTACAGCGAACATGGCTTGAAGGATGCGATGGGCGACCGCGCGCTGGTGCTGTGGATGGCGCACGAGATGGGGTTACCGACGCAGACCTTGGCGGCCGGCCTGGTGGACGACAGCGCCATCGCCATCCTGGGCGGCAAGCCGCGCCAGCCTGGCGACACGAGCAGCCTGCTGCTGGGCGGAGCGTCTGACCGCGAAGCGCAAGCGATGTCGCTGGGCCTGGTGGCGCTGATCGCCGCCCAGAACGGCATCGCCCTGCCGCATTCGCTGCAGCTGCAGGTGGCCAGCTCGTGGCAGGTGCTGCGCGAGTCCAAAGCGCCGGTGGCGCAAGCCCTGCTGATGCTGGCCGGCGAAGTGCCGGCTACCCAGGCTGAGGCGGTGCTGGCCGGCGTGCGCGCCGAGATGCCGACCCTGGACCGCGCGATGACCTTGCTATGGGTGCAAAAGAAGCTGGGTGGCGCATCGTTTGGCAAGGGACCGGCCGTCGCGCTGGACGGCGCCTGGCAAAAGCGCGACAGCCGCAGCGGCCAGGCGCTGTGGCGCTGGAGCGACACCAAGGGCATGCCTGACAAACTGCGTCTTGCTGCGCCCGCGCCTGCGGGCACGGTGGCCGTGCTGCAGTACGACAGCCACGCCGCCGAGGCGCAAACCTTGCCGGTCGCCGTCGAGCGCCGCATCCTGCGCATGAAGGCGGGCAAAGGCGGCTACACGACGGAGCTGGTCAAGCCGGGCGAAGCGCTCAGCACGGACGCGCTCTACCTCGATGAAATCACCTTGAAAGCGGGGCCGGGTGCGAAGCACCGTTTTGGCTTGCTGGAAGTGGCGCTGCCGCCCGGTGCCATGGTCGAATCGACGACCTGGGGCATGGTCATGGCGGGCGACAAGCCGGCCGCGCTGGAACGCGCGCGCCACACCGAGCGCCGTGACGGCTACGCTGTACCGATCGAGCCGATGGAAGGTGACGTGACCGTGCGCCACTTGCTGCGCTTTGCGCAGAAGGGCAGTTATGTGCTGCCGCCGGCGCGCTTTTACCGCATGTACCAGCCGGAGCAGAAAGCCTTCGAAGGCGGCGGCAAGACCACGCGCGCGCTGAAGGTCGAGTGATGGGCTTTGCACGTCCGGCATTGATGCTTGCCACGCTGCTGGCGACGCCCGCTTTTTCAGCCTCGCTGGATGTGGCCTGGTGGCGCGACGGCAAAATCGAAGTGCGGCAGCTGCGCCAGGGCGGTGCGGCGCCACCGCCGTTCGACGGTGCGCGGCAAGTGCCGCTGGCCAGCTTGTGGAAACTGTTCGTGTATGTGTACGCGAGCGATAACAAGGTGGCGATGCCGGATTACCGCTGCGGCGGCCGCGATCCGGAAGAAGTGTATTGCTGCGATGCGGGCCAGAGCATCGGCCACGGCGCGGCACTGGCGCAATCGTGCGGCCCGTTTTTCTCGCCCAAGCGCCTGATGATCGCGCCGGCTTCATGGCGCCAGTACTGGACCGGCCGCCTGGGTGCGGCGCCCGCAGGCGACTTTGCCTGGCTGTCCGACCCTGCGCAGCTTTCGCCTGGGCGGCTGGTACGGTTGGATAGCTTGCTGCGCGCGCTGGGCAGCATACCGGCCGCCGGCCGCGTGGACGCCGAAGCGGCGCTGCTGCGCGTGGTGCTCGATGGACGCGGCGCCGGCACTGCCCGCTGGTTCGGCAGCCAGTTGCGCGTCAAAACGTATTCCTGGCACGCGCAGCGCCGGGCAGACCAACGTATCGGCGGCGCGGCCGGCTGGCTGGCCGACGGCACGCCGATCTGGTTTGGCGGCGCGGGCGGCAGCAGCAATGTCTTTGAGCAGTGGGCGCCCAGGCTGGCTGCCACTCTGCCGCCAGTGGGTGCGGCAGACGATGGCGGCTGCGTGGTGGTCGATTATTTCAAGCGCTATCCGATCCGCGCCGTGCGCGGCGAACGTGGCGTAGCCGTACCTGGGCCTCTCAATGGCCGCTACCATGTGCAATTCGACAATGGCCAGAATCTTGCCTTGCGTAGCACCGGCGAGCTGATGCTGCTGCAAGAGAAGGGCGGCCGTCCGCAATTGCGCGGCCGCTTCGGCGTCAATGAATATGTGGCGCGCGTGCTTGACCGCGAAGCGAACGCCAACGAGCCGGAAGCGGCCAAGGCGCTGGCGATTGCCGCGCGCACGTATCTGCAGCAGAACGCGGTGACGGTGGCGGGTTGCCAGCAGATCGCCGACAGCAGCGCCACCCAGCGTGTCAGTCCCAGCCCCGCCACGCCGGCGGCCCTGGCGATTGCGCGGTGGACCGACCAGCTGATCGTCGATGGCGTTACCGTGCGCTATCACAGTAACCAGGCGTCCGAGGGCACGATGGCGTGGAGCGAGGCGGTGCGCCAGGCGAAACAAGGCAAGTACTATGATGAATTGCTGGCGGCGGCTTACCCCGGCGGCGCGCTGAGTACCTTTGGTAATACCGGCGCGCGTTGCCGTCGCCTGGCGCAGAACGAGGATTGGCTGGCGCGGTCCGTGCCGCGCTGGCAGCGCGTGTTGCTGCGCGAGGCCGGCTACGAGGCGCCGCCGCAAGCGCCGCTGGTCTGCGCCTTGCAGAGCGGTGCGCCGTATTCGGAGCAGTCGCGCAACCGTATCTTCATGCGGTCGCTGGCCACGCGCGAAGACCGCATTACCTTGGCCCATGAATATTTACACCTTGGCCTGCGCCGTCATCCGCGTGGACAGGACGAAGAATATGTCGAGCGGCTGGCACGCCGGCTCGTCGACCTTAACCTGGAGGCTCTGTGAGTTTTTATATCCGTTGCGCGATTCCGCTAATGCTGTTGCCACTGTGGGCGCAGGCCCAGGTCACCATCGATGCACCGAAGGGCGGCTGGCGCAATTCGGCCGGCGCGCGCGAGGACTATACGCAAGCGGTCAATTACCCCGCCGCGTCGGTCAACCTGCAGCCGGGCCAGGCCGAGACGGCGCAGATACGGGGGCGCATCGCGGGCGCCGTCAAGGGCAAGCCCGCCACCCTGGTGGTCAATGGCGTGGCGATGCCGATGGAAGTGGGCGAAGACGGCAGCTACGGCCGCCCGTATGGCTTCGGCAGCGGCTCGAACAGCGTGGAAGTGCGCTCGCCCGATGGCAGGAGTCGCGCGCGCACCCAGTTTGTCGACAGCTACCAGGGCAAGACGCAGGCGCGCTTGCGCATCGTGCTGTCGTGGGACAGCGCCGGTACCGACCTCGATCTGCATGTGGTCACGCCGGACGGCGGCCACGCCTGGTACGGTAACCGCGTCTTGAAAGATGGCGGCGCGCTGGATGTGGACGTGACGACCGGCTATGGCCCGGAAATCTTTTCCAGCGCGGCGCCCCTGAAGGGCAATTATCACGCCTACGTCAATTACTACGGCAGCGGCGAGAACAGCGCCATGCTGACCGTCGCGCGCATATCGATCATCACCAATGAAGGCACGCCGCGTGAAAAGCTGCAGAGCTTCCAGGTGCCGATGCGGGCCGCCGGCGAGCTGACCTTGGTGAAATCGTTCGTCTTGCCATAAATGGCTCTTGCGGAGCCGCCGCACCTTGGCTATAATTCGCCCCCTCGCTGAACGACGCATGCAAATGCCGAGTACGGCGAGAAAAAGAAGGAGTTGACGGATGTAGTGAAATGCTTCATACTCTTCCTTCTTCGCAGCTGACAAACACAACGCTTTGTC